>DASUHF010000024.1:0-25028 GCA_036273655.1 Solirubrobacteraceae bacterium
CGCTTGCGGCAGCCCCGACCGTCGGGAGAGGCACGTCTCATCGTGGCCCTCACCGGGGCAAGCGCGAAAGGCCTTCTCCCGACGGCGGTCGGCTGCGCGACCCTACATCGGCCGCACCACTGAGGTTGACCTATGAGCGCGAGTTCGAGGCCGGTGCCGCAGTACTCGCGGTGCCGATCAACGCTCTGGCGGCGATCGACGTGACGCCGCCCGCGCATCCGCTGATCGCGGCGGCGGCACGCCGCGGCCAGCCGTGTCGCTCGCTGAAGGTCCATGCGCTCACCCAGGGCGTCCCGGCGGGGGTGCTGGCCGCGGGGTGGGGCGCGCCGCTTCAGTGGATCAGCGCTGTCGGCGAGCTTGATGGCGCGCAGCTGCTGGTGGGATTCGGGTACGACCGCGATTGCCTTGACCCGGACAGCACCGACAGCGTCGAGGAGGCGCTGCGCGCGTTTGCGCCCGGGGCGCGCGTGCTTGCCGTCGACGGCCACGACTGGAACGCCGACGAGTTCTCCGCCGGCGGGTGGGGCATGTGGCGACCCGGCTGGGCGACCGATGGCACGTTGACCGCGCTCAATGGCCTCCACGGTCGGCTCGCGTACGCGAGCTCGGACTTCGCCCCGTCGTGGCCGGGCTGGATGGCCGGCGCGCTCAGCTCCGGGGAGCGCGCGGCGACGCTCGTCCGCGACCGGCTGCGCAGCCAGCGGCTGTGACCGAGGGGCAGGCGCCGCACGCGGCCGCGCTGCTCCAATCGCGGGCCGTCCTACGGTGGAGGGGTGAACCGCACGCGTCCCTTCCGGTCCGACGCGCTCGTGCTGGCGGGGGTCGTACTCGTCGCGATCAACCTGCGCCCGGCGGCTGCCAGCATCGGCCCGCTGATCGTGCGCATCGAGCACGACACCGGCCTGACCTCCGGGTGGGCCTCGGCGCTGACGACGCTGCCGGTGCTGTGCTTCGGGTTGCTGGCGCCGCTGGCGCCCGTGTTCGCCAAGCGCTTCGGGGTACGCAGCTCGATCGCGGCCGCGATGGTCGCGCTGCTGGCGGGGATCGCGATGCGGCTGTTGCCGGGGGTCGCGTTCCTGTTTTTAGGCACCGCGATCGCGGGCTCGGCGATTGCCACCGGCAACGTGCTTTTGCCGGTGCTCGTGCGCCGCGACCTGCACGGTCAGACCGCGACCGCGATGGCGTTCTACTCGACGGCGCTGATCGGGTTCGCGGCGCTTGCGGCCGGGGTCACGGTGCCGCTCGCCGACGCGCTCGGCGGCGGCTGGAAGGGCGGGCTGGGGATCTGGGCGGTGCCGGCGGCGGTCGGGGCGCTGGCGTGGTCGCCGTGGCTGTGGCGCCGCGACCACGGCAGCGCTTCGGCGCCGGCCCCGGAGAACCCGGTGGCGCGGGAGCGGGTCCCGGTGCGCGCGCTGCTCGCCCGCCCGCTGGCATGGCAGGTGACGCTGTTCTTCGCGCTGCAGTCCGGCGGGTTCTACGCGACGCTGGCGTGGCTGCCGAGCATCTACGAGAGCCACGGCGCCGGCCAGGCGCACGCCGGGCTGCTGCTGAGCCTGACGATGGTCGTCGGGCTCGTGACCGCGGTCACCGTGCCGGGGCTCGCGCACCGCTTTGCCGATCAGCGCCCGCTGATGGCCGCCTCCTGCGTGCTGACCGCCGCCGGCCTCGCGGGCGTGCTGCTTGCGCCGATGTCGGTGCCGTACCTGTGGACGGTGCTGCTCGGCCTCGGTCAGAACGCGGCCTTCCCGCTGGCGCTGATGCTGATCGTCGGCCGCGCCGGCGACGTCCCCCATACCGAGGCGCTGTCGACGATGACGCAGTCGATCGGCTACGTGCTCGGCGCGCTCGGGCCGCTGGCCGTCGGCGCGATCCACGGCGCCACCGGCAGCTGGACGCCGTCGCTGATCTTGCTGCTGGCGATCGTCGCGCCCCAGCTCGTGCTTGGCCTCGCGGCCTCACGCGACCGGGTGCTGGTGCCGCGCGGCGGAGTCGAAGCGGAGCTGGAGCCCGTGCCCGGCGTCGGTTAGAACGCCGCGAGCGTGACCTGGCCGGACGCGACCGAGACCGCCGATGCGCTGGCGCCGCCGCCGGTGGCGCCCTCGCTGGAGATCTGCACTTCCACCGCCAGCTGATTGGACTTCGTGTGCGCCAGCAGCGTGCGGCCCCGCCGGGTCAGCGAGAAGTGCAGGTAGCCGACCATCCCGGCGCCGAGGGTCTGCTGGCCGGTGCGGCCGATCACCATGCCGCGGGCGCTGAGCGTCATCGAGGTCTGGCACGGAGCGGTCGCGACGCACGCGGCGAGCACGCCTCCGGAGCCGCGGTGCGAGACGAACTCCATGCCGCCGATGAGCCTGATCTGCGCGCTCGGGGTCGAGCTCTGGTGCGGGCGCCGGCCGCTGGTCGTGTACGGGACCAGGCGCATCAACTGCGAGATGCGCTTGGCGCCGGCCGACTTGACGGTGATCGTCACGGGCAGCGACCGATGCGCCGCGACCAACCTGTGCCAGTAGCCCGACAGCTTGAAATGGGCGATGCCGCCACCGGGCGCGATCCGTTGCGGCTTGACGTTGCGGACGGTGCGCTTGCCGTAGTGGATCTTCAGCACTATCCGGCACGACGTCAGCTCAAAGCACGCGACCGGTACGCCGCCCTGCCCGCGGCGCGGCACGTAGGCGCTTTTGCCGAACATCGCGACGTGCGCCGGGGTCGCGACCGGCGCCGAGGTGCCGAGCGTCTGGCCGTGGGAGTCGAGCGCCAGCACCTCGTAGTACGCGTAGGAGTTGCGGACCTTGATCGTGGCGCGAGCGGCGTTGATGTGCTTGCCGACCGGCGTCAGCGAGGTCGGTGAGCTGCCGCCCTCGAGCTGCCAGGACGCGATCCCGGCCTCGCCGCGCCAGCTCGGGCTGGCCTGCAGCGTGCCGTTCGGCATCGGCGTGACGCGAAGCGTCGGGGCCGCGCTCGGCTCGGCGGCGACCGGCGAGCCGGTGCCTGCGGCCGCGGTCGCGGCGTCGACGTAGTCGGAGTCGATGTTGATCGAGGCGCCGCCGTAGTTGTCGGTGTGCGAGCCGCGATATTGGTGCAGGCGCTGATGATCGGCCCACGCGCTCGCCGGCACGTTGGCGTCCGCCGTCGACTGCTGGCCGTTCCAGTTGGCGATCCACAGGTCGTCGGGCTCGGCGAACGACGTCCCGTAGCGTGCTGCGAGGTCCTTGATCCCCGAGCTGTCGCTGGAGTAGACGCCCGACACGTAGCCGTCCGCGTGCAGCCGCGAGGTCCATCCGCCGAGGAACGCGAGCACCGCCGAGGTGTTCGTGGTCGTGCGGTCGTAGGCCTCCATGTCGTCGTAGATCGGGTTGCCGGGCCCGATCCCTACCGCCTGCGCGCGAGTGACGGCGTCGGCCGCTGCGGCGGCTCCCTGGGAGGCGGCGGCACCGGGGGAGATCGGTGAGCAGCCGCACGAGTTGACCGGCGCCTGCAGCCCGACGTAGATTGGGATGATGTGCCAGCCGCTGGCGCTCACGTTGCCGACCCATGCGCTCGTCAGGTTCGGCTGCGAGCAGGCCATGTTGGTGCCGCCGATGTAGATGCCCGCGGCGCGGAACGGCGACTTCAACCACGCGGACATCTGGCTCTGCGACGGTGTCTGGCAGGCGTCGAAGCCGAGACCCGTGTAGGTGCCACCGGGCGCGCTCCGCGTGCCGGCGGCGGCGGCGGTATGCACCGTCGCGCGCGACGCCCTGGCGGTTCGAGCCGCGGCGCTTGCTGCGGCGGTGCGACGGACCGTGAAGTGGGCGCCGACCGCGCGCAGCGACCGCACCGACAGCGCTTTGCGGATCACGGCCGCGTCCCGGTTCCAGGTCGCGGTCACGACCAGGCGATGGGCGGAGTCGACGATCCGCGCGACCGTGCGGCCCGTGCGCTGCGCGCTGGGTTCGGCGCTCGGTAGCAGGTTGGCGCCCTGCGATGCCTGCCCGCGGGCCTGCGGCGCGATGAGGATCGCCTCGGTGCGACCGAGCGGGTCGGTCGGGCAGTTCTGCACGGCGCCGGGGGCGCCGAGATAGAGCGCATGGCGGTCGAAGCGCACGCACGTGTGCGAGCGGGTCGTGAGGCGGTACACGGGCCAGCCGGCCGGGACGTGGACCGTGTATCCGTGGTAGCGGACCGTGCGGTTCTGAGGGGAGTGGGCCGTGCGGGCGGCCGCCGGTCCCGCGGTCGCGGCGGCGCCGAGCGCCACGACGACGAGGGCGGCGAGGGCGAGCACGAGCGCGGTCAGCGGTGATCGACGTCGGATGTCCGTCACGAGTACGTGGGTCCCTGGCAGAGGCTTCGTTGCCGGTTGCCTGCGGGGTTAGCTGACGGGCTCGCGCGTTTCAGACCGCGCTACCGGCAGAGCACTGCCGGACTCGCCCCGACTACCTGGGCTCCCCGCTCCCCGGAATGGCACCCCGGAGACTCGGCGCTACATAGAACAGCACTAAGCGGCGATTGTTGCGCAGGTTGGCCTGGATTGCACCTGGAAGCGGAGCCTGGGCACGATCGCCCGCCCCGTCGGTCAGAGCGTTCGACGCGTCGGTCGCACGGGTTTACAGAATCGGCTGGAGGGGAGGCTTAGGATCGCGGCGGACGCCGACCTCCGTCACCCGGCGTCCGAGGTCTAAAGCTCAGGACGGCTTGCGGGCCGTCCCGTCAAACCCCGACAGGGAAGGGAAAGATCGACCGGTGGCCGAGATCACTCGGCGACGTTTGCTGCAACGCGGAGCCGCCGCGGCCGGCGGCGCGCTGGTCGCATCGCTGGTGCCTCCGAACCTGCGCGCGACGATGGCCATGGCGCCGCTGCGCGGCTCGCTGAGGGACATCAAGCACGTGGTCGTGGTGATGCAGGAGAACCGCTCGTTCGACCACTACTTCGGGACGTTCGCCGGCGTCCGCGGGTTCGCCGATCCCGACGCGATCACGTTGCCGACCGGCAAGTCGGTCTTCTATCAGCCGACGGCGAGCAATCCCGACGGCTACCTGCTGCCCTGGCATCTGGACACAAAGACGACCAGCGCGCAGGCGATCCCGTCCACGAGCCACGCGTGGGGCGTTCAGCACGAGGCGCTCGACATCACGGTGCCGAGCACCCCGGGCCGGCCGACCACGGCCGCCAACGACAAGTGGCTGCCGGCCCACCTCTCGGCCGACGGCCCGACCAAGGGGCCGTTCACGATGGGCTACTACGAGCGCCGCGACATTCCGTTCCACTTCGCGTTGGCGGAGAGCTTCACGATCTGCGACGGCTACCACTGCTCGCTGCTGGGCCCGACCTGGCCCAACCGCATGTACCTGATGAGCGGCTGGATCGACCCCAACGGCACCGCCGGCGGGCCGATCACCACCAACGTCGTCCCGACCCCGCCGTACAGCTGGACGACGTACCCCGAGCGCCTCGAGCAGGCCGGGATCAGCTGGCAGATCTACCAGGAGGAGGACGACTACGGCTGCAACGTCGTCGAGTTCTTCCAGAGCTACCAGGCAGCCACGCCCGGCTCGGGGCTGTACGAGCGCGGGTTGACGATCTCGCAGCCGGGCAAGTTCGAGTACGACGCCCTGCACGACAACCTGCCGACGGTCACCTGGATCATCCCGACCTCGGGCAAGTCCGAGCATCCCGAGTATCTGCCGGCGGGCGGCTCGGACTGGCTCTCGTCCAAGCTCGAGGCGGTCGCCTCCAACCCGGATGTGTGGGCCAAGACGCTCGTGATCATCGACTACGACGAGAACGACGGCCTGTTCGACCACGTCGTGCCGCCGCTTCCGCCTGCGGGGACGGCTGACGAGTTCGTCGACGGCGACCCGATCGGCGGCGGCGTGCGGGTGCCGTGCTTCCTCGTGTCGCCGTGGACCGTCGGCGGCTACGTCGCCTCGGAGCTCTTCGACCACACCTCGGTGCTGCAGCTGTTGGAGCGGATCACCGGCGTCCGCGAGCCGAACATCTCCGCGTGGCGGCGCCAGCAGTTCGGCGACTTCACCTCGGCACTCGGAATGAGTGACGGCAGGCCACACCCGGCACCGCCGCTGCCGAAGACCGCGAGGCGCTTCTGGGAGGCCGAGTGCGAGGTCGAGAACCTGCCGGCGCCGACGCCGCCCGGCGCGATCCAGTCGTTCCCGGTTCAGGAGAAGCACCGCCACCGCCGGCCGCCGGATTGGCAGCGCGACGCCAAGCCGTTCAAGCACCGTTTCCACGGTCAGAGTGCGCTGCCGCAGACGACGTCGCGGCTGCTCGAGAACCGCACCAACCATGCGGGCGACTTCGAGCAGCGCCGATACGGCAACTCGCACTTCCCGGGGATGCTGGAGGCGCGGATCGGCAAGGCGCTGAGCGGTTCTGCGACCCACGCGTGGGTGCCGATGGTCGACGCCGGCGCCGTCGCGATCATCGACACCTCCTCGCATGAGTGGGTGAAGGCGATGGTGTCGGAGACCAACCCGTATGGGATCGCAGCGACGCCTGACGGCTCGAAGCTGTACGTGACCGAGTCGGGCACGAACCTCGTGTCGTCGTTCGAGGTCTCGTCGCTGGTCGGCGCCACGTCGAAGCAGCCCGGGACGACGATCGTCGTCGGCGTCTACCCGCAGACCGTGACGGTCTCGCCTGACGGCGCCCGCGCCTACGTCGCCAACACCGGGCCCGACGCCGGCCGCGGCGGCTCGAACACGGTGTCGGTGATCGATGTCGCGACTGACGCCGTCGTCGAGACGATCAAGGTCGGACAGGCGCCTCAGGGGGTCGCGGTCAGCCCCGACTCAAAGCGGCTGTTCGTGACCTGCGCGCAGGGGCTGTACATGGCGCACACCGCCAACGGCCACGCGCGGCTGGTCAGCTCCGACTGCGCGCAGGCGCACGGCGTGGCGTGCTCGCCGGACGGCAGGTGGGTGTTCGTCGCCGACGCACTGCACGACCGCGTGCTCGTGCTCGACGGCCACGGCCGGTCGGTGGCGGGCAGGATCAAGGTCGGCGCGACGCCCTGGAACGTCGCGTTGACGCCGGACTCCGCGTCCGCCTACGTGTCCAACTCCAACGACGACACCGTGTCGGTGATCGACGTCGCGTTCGGTGCGGTGACCGACACGATCTCGGTGTCGCGGATCCCGACCGGGATCTCGGTGCTCGGCAACCAGGCCTGGGTCTGCGGCAACGTCTCCTCGACCGTGTCGGTGATCGACACCACTTCGAACAAGGTCATCAAGACGGTCGAGCTGGGGATCAGCTCGGAGCCGACGACGATCGCGTTCGCCTGATCGTGGCGGGTGGCGCGCTCGCGCTTGCGTGGGCGCCGCCGGGGGTTGCCTC
The DNA here is from genome assembly GCA_036273655.1 of Solirubrobacteraceae bacterium. Lineage (GTDB taxonomy): Bacteria > Actinomycetota > Thermoleophilia > Solirubrobacterales > Solirubrobacteraceae > Palsa-465. The sequence goes on from DASUHF010000024.1 coordinate 7,334, forward strand.
CACGTCGGTGTGGCGCGCCGCTCGGGGCTCGCGGCCACGAACTATGGCGCGAAGCGGGGCATATGCACCCGGTTCGCGCCAAAGTTCGGGAGCCGGTCAGTCAGACTCTAACCCTAAAGTCTAGCGTGAGACTACCAGTGGACGCCGCGCGTGGCCTGCGCGAACGCCCGCTGCTCGGCCTCGTGCAGCCGGTCCTGCCTGCCGTCGTACTCGGGGAACAGCTGGTAGGCGCGGTTGACCACGAGGTCCTGAGCGCCGGGCGCGATCGCATACGTCAGCTGGCCGATCGAGCCGAGCGTGGTCGCGACGCGCTTGGGCCGCTTGCGGATCGCATCGGTCACCATCTCCGCCGCCTTCTCGGGCGACAGCGTCGGGATCCGGTCGTAGATTCTCGTCGGCGCGATCATCGGCGTCTTGACGAGCGGCATGTAGACGGTCGTGACGTGGACGCCGTCGCCGATCACCTCAGGCCCGATCGAGCGGCTGAACGCATCGAGCGCGGCCTTCGAGGCCAGGTACGCCGCGAACCGGGGCGTGTTGACCTGCAGGCCGATCGAGGAGATGTTGACGATGTGACCGGACCGCTGCTCGCGCATCACCGGCAACAGGTCGAGGATCAGCTTCACGGGCGCGAAGTAGTTGAGCTGCATCGTCCGCTGGTAGTCGTGGAAGCGGTCGTAGGAGCGGTCGACCGAGCGGCGGATCGACTTGCCGGCGTTGTTGACGAGGATGTCGACGTGGCCGTGGGCGCGCAGCACCTCGTCGGCCATCCGGTCGATGTCGTCGGTATCGGTCAGGTCGCACGGGTGCACGTCGGCGAAGCCGCCGAGCTCCTCGATCGCCGACGCGACCTCCTCGAGCTTGGACTTCGTGCGCGCGACCAGCAGCACGTGACCGCCGGCGGCGCCGACCTTCAGCGCGGTCGCCTCGCCGATGCCCGACGAGGCGCCCGTGATCAGCACCGTGCGGTGCCTGACCGCGCCGTGCAGCGAGTCAGCCAGGAGGCCGCCGGCGCCAGGAATCCGCTTGCCGAGCGCGTGCAGCGTGCGGACCCCGTCGATCGCCAGATCGGTCAAGTCAGGCGCCATCGTCTCCGGCGCGTGTTCTCCGGTGATCCACGATACGAGGCGAGCATATGCGGTTTCAGTCGCCATCGGGATGAGCTGCCGGTCGGCCAGCTAGCGCCGAGGGGACATCGTCAGGTGCGCGCCAGGCCAGCCTGGAGATCGCGGATGATCGTGCCAAGGATGCCCGATGCGAGAAGGCCTGGCCCCAGCGGACCGGACCGATTCTCACCGAGCCGCGGAAGTTGCAGTAAGGCTCCCCTGGCCGCGGCCGACAGGTTGCCAAGTTGCCAGTCGATCTCCTCACTGACGGCCTCCGACCGATTCGAGGCGGCCAATCCCGCGGCCTTGGCCGCGTACGCCGCCGCGCCTAAAGCATGTGCACCCATATGAGGGATCGCCGAGGCCTGCCCGGCCGCTCGGCCGGCGGCAGCAGCTGCAGGGCTCCCATCACGGGCGGCGCCACGTCCAACGAATCGGCGGCGGATCTCTTCTGGGACGTCAAGCTCGCCGCGGCCAAACGCTCGCGTGCGGGCGATCGCGTCGCGGGGCTGGCTATCGCCTGGAGCTTCCGCCTCGAACAGCCCGAGCACTCGCTCCGCGCAGTCGGCCGCCCACACAGCAACGATTCGTCGTTCGGCTTCGCTCAGTGTCTGCGGAGAACGCACACCGCCATTCTCCCAAGCCTTCCCCGACTCAAACGCCCACCAGGTTGCAGGCCGCAGGGCCGCCACGGGGATCGTCCGTCGAGCGGCTACCGGTTCTCAGCTACGAACTGGCTGGCCGTGAACTTTGTACCTTCGGGATCCGTCAGCACGGTCAGGCGGACGTACGGGGCGTCCATCGGTGAGACAAGCACCCTGCCGCCGAGCTTCTGCGCCTCGGCGGCGGCGGCGTCGGCGTCGTTGACCGCGAATGTGACATGCCAGTGCGACGGTTCGCCGTCCTTCAGCGGCTCGAGCACCGCGACGACGTCTTCGAACCCGGCCGCTCCCATCTCGGCCGCGCCCTTGCGCATCCCCGGAACGATCGTCTCGAGATAGTCGCCGTAGCCCGGCAGCGTCCAGAACTCCGCGCCCGCGAGTGACAGCGTGGCCCAGCCGAACACCTCGCCGTAGAACTGCTTGGCCGCTTTCGGGTCGGCGGTATGGAGTGTGTTGAAGTTCACGGCGCCGTGCTCATTGACAACCTTCGCACCCTTGGTCCGGCCGGCCTGCCAGACGCAGAACACCGCGCCCTGCGGGTCCTTGAGGATCGCCATCCGGCCGGCGTCAACGACGTCGAACGCCGGTGCGAGCACCTCGCCGCCTGCCGCCTGCACCTTCGCGACCGCTTCGTCGGCGCTCGTGACGGCGACATACGTGTTCCACGCCGGCACCGGCGGGTGATCCGCCGGCAGCTCACCGATCCCGGCGGCGCTGCCACCGCGGATCGTCGCGATGAAGAACCGCTCCCCCGGCGTCTCGATCGCCGGGGTGAACTCCCAGCCGAACAGCCCGCGGTAGAACGGCAGCACGCTCTCCGGGTCCTTGTAGCTCGCATCGACCCAGCACGGCACGCCGGGGATGTACTCGTCGCGCTCGGACATCCTGCTCCCTCCTGTTCATTTGACCGTGCCGCGGACGCTAACCGCGATTTAGGTCAGTGCCGGTCCGGTTGAGCGGGTTGCGAACACGTCGACGAGTCTCCCGCTGGTTCCTCTCTCTTTGAGACTCACGCGATGCCGGACCGGTTCGCTCAGCGGACCGTTCAGCCGCGGCCCGGTGGGAAGCCGACCTGCTCGCGCTCGCCGTCACGCACGATCGTGGGCACGATTCCGCGATTGTTCGTGAGCTGCATCAACTCTTTCTTCCACTGATCGTCCGCGGTGGCGTCGCGTTCCTCGACGGCATCTCCTCGTGCGGCGAGGTGCTCACGCGCGGCCTGGCAGTACGGACAGCCGGGCTTGACGTACATCACCACAGTCACGGCCAGAGCGTAGCGAGAGCACGGTCGGCGATCGATCCGTCGCGACTCGTTCGACGTGTTGCGGGCGCCGATGGCGCAGTCCGGCCAGCCCTAACCTGATGCGGCGGGGTGGTCCGTATCCTTTGGAAATCGTGTCTCGGGACATTCATCAGCGAATGGCCCACCGATGAGAAACGTTGGCGACGGCCAATTCCGTAAGGGTCAGGCTGTATGGGTGATCGCACCGGATGGTTCACAGCGGGCCGCGGAGTTCGTGGGCACGGGCCAACTGAGCACGTGGTTCGGTGGTTCGTCAACGGCCATCGTGGTCTATCTCGATACGCGCACCGGTGAGGCCGTCGACGCCGACCGCGTGATCCCGCGCGAGGCATCGAAGCACCGGTCACCCTGAGCACGTCGGTGACGGCCGTGCCGTCCCGGCCGACCGGCTAGCGAACGGACAACGCCACCGGAGTCCGGTGTCATGCTCAGCGCCGCGACGTCAGCCGCTTCATCAGCAGATCGACGGACCGCTCGAGCTCGGAGATCGTGGCCTGCTCGACGCTCGTGATCCCGACCTTGTGGTTGAGCCACTGGTTGATTTCCCTGTGGCTTGAGCCGTCTCGGCGGCGGAGCTCGGAGACGAGCCGGTGGCGCTCCTCGCGCAGGCGCGCGCGCCGCTCGAATGCGGGCCGTCCGGATGGCTCGCTTTGAGACATCGGGTGGGGATCGGCTGTCGCCGTCTGCCAGCCGGCGGCCGGCGGTGCCGGCGCAGGCAGCGGTTCGGCGCCGCCGAACAGCGTCAGCTGCGACGCGACGTCGGCGCTCAGCGGCACGAACTCGGGCGAGGGTTCGGTCTGCGCGCGTTCGGCGCGCACCTCGTCGAGCTCGGCGGGGTCGGTCTCGCCCGGCCGGCGCAGCGAGACGCTGAGCTCGCGCTCGATCGTCGTCGCGTGCCCGCGCAGGACCGGATCGGCCGGCACGTACAGCCAGCTCGGCTCGGTCGGCCGGCTCGGGATCACGCGCACGAAGCGGCCGACGATCTGACGGAAGATCATCGCGGTCTTCGCCGCCGTCGCGTATACGCCGACGCGCAGGCGCGGGATGTCGACGCCCTCGGAGACCATGTTGACCGCGACGATCCACGGCTCGGTGGAGCGGGTGAAGTCGGCAAGCCGCCGGGCGGAGCGCTTGTCGTCGTGAAGCACGACGACCGGGGTGCGGCCGGTCGCGTCGTGCAGCAGCTTGGCGATCTGGCGGGCGTGACCGGAGTCGGCGGCGACGACGAGCCCGCCGGCTTCGCGATGGCCGTCCTGGCGGATCGTGCGCAGCCGCGCGTCGGCCTCGCGCAGGATCCGCGGCAGCCCTTCGGGCAGCTCGGTCGAGATCGCGGTCCGGTAGCGGCGGCTCGCCTCCCGGGTCGAGAGCACGGTGTCGAACCCGGCCTCGATCACATCGTCGCCCGACTGCCACGAGAGCGTGCCGTCGTAGGCGACGAAGCGCACGGGCCGGCAGACACCGTCGGCGACGGCCTCGGCGTATGTGAACGACACATCGGGCTCGGCGACGCCGGCGGTGTCGTAGCTGACCCCTGGGATCGGGGTGGCGTCGGACCGAAACGGGGTGCCCGACAGCAGCAGCCGGCGGTCGCTTGCCGCAAACGCGGTCGCAAACGCCTCGCCCCAGGTCAGGTCCTCGCCGAGATGATGGGCCTCGTCGGTGATCACGAGCGTGTCGCGTGGCAGCGTGCCCGCCCACCGCTTCGGTGCGCGCGCGATCCGGGCATAGGTGACGGCGACGCCGTGGAAGCCGGCGGGCGGCCGCGGCCCGTCGTGGTCGGGGGCGAGGTCGAGCCCGAGCCGATCGGCCGCGCGCGCCCATTGGCGCGTCAGCGGCGCGGTCGGGCAGGCGACGACGATCGCCCCGGCCCGGCCGGCTGCCAGCTGCGAGCGGGCGAACTCCAGCGCCGGCCGTGTCTTGCCCGCGCCCGGCGCCGCGGAGATCAGGAACGGGCGCCGCGGATCGCGCTCCCAATCGGCCAGCTGCGCGAGCGCGCGCTGCTGCCAGCCACGCAGCCGCGTGGTCTCCGATGTGCGTCTGAGGGGGTGCACGGGGCGGCCATCCTGCACGACGCATCGGACGTCACGATGGCGGCGGGCGGTCCGCTTGCGCGATCAGTCCGAGCTGACGGGGAGGACGTGGACGACGAGCGTTCGCGGGATTCCCAAGCGATCGATCTTGACTCGTGTGGGGCAGCGCCGATCTGCGCCAAGGCGCTCGGCAAGCCGCATCGAGGGCTCGTTGTCCGCCTCGATGTCGAGGACGACCGAACGGAGGCCAAGGGAGGGAACCACCGAGCTCAGCATCATCCGAACGGCGGCGTACCCGAGGCCGCGGCCGCGGACCTCTGGGACGAGCCAGTAGCTCAGCTCTCCGGCGGGCTGATCGGTCGTGTCGACCGCCTCACAGCGCACCGCGTCGGAGGCATGCTCCGGCGGGCGCACCGCAACTCTTCCGATCGCGCGGTCGTCGTTCGCCAAGCAAACCGCACGCGATAGGCCCTCGCTCCCCGCGACCTCCCGCTCCATCCACGCCTCGAGGTCATCGCTCATGGTCGACCAGTGCCGAAGATGCTCATCGTCGATCATGACCGCCACGTCGTCGATATCCGAACGGCGCCACTGCCGTAGACGGATATTTGCCATGGACCACGAGCCTAGGCACTGATCTGTTCCGGCGCGCCGAGACACGCCCGCGCGCCCCGGTGAAGCTGGACATCCGTCCTCGCCTCATGCGAACATGTGTTCGATGATCGTCTGCATCCTGATCCCGCGCTTCGAGCTCACGACCGCCGCCGGCGATCGCTCGGAGCTGCTGCGCGTCCCGGTCGCGCTGGCGCCCGAGCCGGGTGGCGTGCAGCAGGTGGGGGAGGTGTCGCTCGCCGCCGAGGCGTTCGGGATCCATCCCGGGATGCGCCTCGGCGAGGCGCTGTCGCGATGCCCGCAGCTGACGCTGGTGCCGCCGGACCCCGCCGGTGTCGCCGACCTGTGGGAGCGGCTGCTGGTGCGGCTGGAGGAGATCGGAGCGGCGGTCGAGCCAGAGCGGCCGGGGCTGGCGTGCTTCGACGCGGCGGGGATGCTGCGGCTGCACGGCGGGATCGAGGGGGTGCTGCGAGCCGCGCGCGGGGCGCTGCGGATCCCGGCCAGGTTCGGCGTCGCGATGTCGCGGTTTGCCGCCGTCGCCGCCGCGACCCGGGCCCGTGCCCGCCGCCCGGAGATCGTCGCCGGCAGCGTCACAGGCGGCGTCACAGGCGGCGTCACAGGCGGCGCCGGCGGGCGATCGCCCGGCTCCGATCCGCGCCGCCGGTCCGCCGGTGGGGTCTCGCCCGGCTCCGACCCGCGCCGTTGCGCGCGCGCCTATCTGGCGCCGCTGCCGGTCGCGCTGTTGCGCGCCCGTCCGGCGCTGGCCGAGCTGCCCGAGGCGCTCGAGCGGCTCGGGGTCAAGACGCTCGGCGAGCTCGCGCAGCTGCCGGCGGCCGCGCTCGCCGACCGCTTCGGCAGGCTCGGCCTGGTCGCGCACGAGCTCGCCCGCGGCGGCGACACGCGTCTGTCGCCGCGGACCGCGAGCGAGTACCTGCGGGAGTCGCTGGACCTGCCCGAGGCGGCGTCCGGCATACAGCTCGAGCGTGGGCTGGGGTTGCTGATCGATCGCCTGCTGGCGCGGCGCGAGCGGCGCGGACGCACGCTGCGCTCGGTCGTGATCTCGGCCGTGCTCGTGGAGCGGGGCGGCACCTGGCGTGAGCAGGTCGTGTTCCGCGAGGCGCTGTCGGATCCGAGCCGGATGCGCCTGGCGCTGGCGCCGCGACTGGCGCTGATGCCCGCCCCGGCCGAGCGGCTCCGCCTCGCGGTGCAGCAGTTCGGGCCGCCTGCCGCCGATCAGCGCGCGCTGCTGGACGATCCCGCGGCCGCGCGCGCCGCCCGCCTGCGTGAGGCGATCCGCCAGGCGCGGACGGTCGCCGGCCCGGACGCCGCGCTGCGGGTGCTCGAGGTCGATCCCGACTCCCGCTTCCCGGAGCGCCGGATGGTGCTGGCGCCGTTCGAGGGGTGACGGCTTGTCGCAACTGGTCTTACACGGATTCTGCGGACTTACTACACAGATGATGTGTAAGGGCCCGGCAATCGCCGCGTGACGATGAGCGGAGCGAGACGACTCTCGGTCCCCACCCGGGTCGCGGTCCGCGCCGACGAGCACGGCCGTCCGCTGGTGGTCGACGGCCGCGAGGTCGATGCCGTCCGCGAGTCGTGGCTGGTCGAGGACCGCTGGTGGACCGAGAAGCCGCTGCGCCGCCACTACTGGGAGATCGTCACCGTCTGCGGCCGCAACGAGGTCGTGTTCTGCGACCTGCGCAGCGGTCGTTGGTGGCGCCAGCGCTGAGCGTCGCCTCGCCTGGCGCGCCGCCGCTGGACGTGGCCTCGCTCCGCGGCGCCTGAGCCGGGTAGCGCCAGTGTTGAGCGTCGCCTCGCCCTGCGCGCCGCCAGGAGCTGCTCGGCAAAGTCAACCGATTGAGTGCTGGATATCAAACGTGCGCATATCGCACGTTTCTCATCCACCTCCCGGCGAGACCCGGAAACGCTGCCCATGAACCGTGCTGCGCGTCCGCGACCATGGACCCTAGACTCCGGCCCATGCCAACCCCCACCGCCCGCCAACCCGGTCGTGTCGCGGTCGGCACCTGGAGCGGCGGCCGCTTCATGCACTTCGGCGAGACGCTCGACGACGCCCGCTTCGAGCAGCTGATCACGCCCGGGGACGGGATCGACACGGTTATGACCGCCGACGTGTACGGCACCGGCGAGGCCGACGCGGCGCTCGGCCGTGCGCTGACCAACGTCGACCGCGACCAGGTCTGCGTCGTCGGCGCGATCGGACACGACTTCTACGAGGGCGAGCGCAACGGGCCCAAAGGCTTTCCGCGGTTCACCGATCCGGCGCTGCGCGGCCCTGACCGCTACGCCGACTACCTCAAGATGGCCACCGAGCGCAGCCTGCAGCGCTGCGGCATCGACCGTTTCGACCTGCTGCTGCTGCACAACCCCGACCGCACCGGCTACACCTCCGAGCACGTCTGGAGCGGGATGGCGGCGCTGCGCGACGCCGGGCTGACAGGCATGATCGGGGTCGCGCCCGGCCCCGCCAACGGCTTCACGCTCGACCTGATCGACTGCCTTGAGCGCTACGGCCAGCTGCTGGACTGGGCGATGATCATCCTCAACCCGCTCGAGCCGTGGCCCGGCGAGCTCGTACTGCAAGCGGCCGCGCACGCCGACGTCAAGCTGATCACGCGCGTCGTCGACTACGGCGGCCTGTTCTTCGACGATCTGCTGCCCGGCACCGAGCTGGCCCCGGGCGACCACCGCGGCTTCCGCCCCGCCGGCTGGATCGAGGCCGGCCGCGCCCGAATCGAGCCGATGCGCCCGATCGCGCAGCGACACGGGCTCACCCTCATCCAGCTCGCGTGCCAGTGGAACCTCGCGCACGCGCCCGTACACACGACCGCGCCGACCCTGATCCAGGAGGTCGGGCCGCACGCCCGCACGGTCGAGGACAAGCGCGCCGAGCTGGCGGCGCTGCCGCCAGCTCGGCTCACCGACGAGGACGTGGCGACGATCCGCGCGCTCGGCGACAACGCCGGCTCGATGCTGCTCAAGGGCGCCAACCCCGAGTTCGACGGCGACGAGCAGCCCGACCGCTGGAGCGTCGACGAGCGCCTGCAGACGGTCGCGCAGCGCTGGCGGATCGAGCCGAATCGCGACCTGACCCAGAAGCTGGCCGCATGAGCTACTCGCTGACGGGCACCTGCAACTGCGGCGCGGTCCGCTTCGAGCTCTCAGAGCCGCCGCACAGCGCCAGCTACTGCCACTGCACCCGCTGCCAGCGCCGCACCGGGACCGGCGCCTCGGCCAACGCGCGCGTCGCCGCCGACGCCTTCCGGATCGTCGAAGGCGAGGGGCGGATCCGCTCTTGGAACCCGCCCGACGGCGCCGAGAAGTTCTTCTGCGGCGACTGCGGCTCGGCGCTGTTCTCCCGCTCGCCGGGCGCGGACTTCGTCGGCGTCCGGCTCGGCGTGCTCGACGCCGACCCCGGCGTCCGCCCGACCGCCCGCAACTTCACCGCCTACGCCGCCGCCTGGGAGCCGATCCCCGACGACGGGCTGCCGCGCCACCCCGAGCGAGCGCCGAGCTAGCCGTCAGCCCGCCACTCCATCCGCGTGCACGCGTCGAAGATCCCGAGCGCGGCGTTGACGTTGATCCAGGCCCCATAGCGGAAGAACTCCTCGACCCGATCGTCGCTGGCGCCCGAGAGCTCCTTGACCTGCGCCACGAGCCGCTCGTGGCAGGCTCGCACCCGCGGCCGGATCTCGTCGTCCCCGCAGGCCGCGTACGCGTGCTGCTGCAGCAGCAGGATGTCGCGGTTGGCGTCGAGCTGTTCGAGGTAGGCGTTGGCCATCGGCGCGGTCGCGTCAAAGCCTGGCAGCGCCACCGCCGGGTCGAACTCCGCGGCCGCCGCCGCCATCAGCTCGTAGACCTTCTCGAAGCAGCGCTCGACGGTCTGCAAAAACAGCTCCCGCTTTGACCCGAACAGGCTGAACACGTAGGGCTGCGCGACGCCGACCTTCCGGGCGATCCGGTCGACCGGCGTGCCGTGGAAGCCGGTTTGGGCGAACTCGTGGATCGCTGCCTCGATCAGCGCGTCCCGGCGCTCGGACGCCGGGACGCGATGACGCGATTCAGTCGAGGAGGTGCTCACCGCAATCGATCCTACGCGACGCTCAGGCCGTGACCGGGCTCGTGACCGCCGGCTCCGCCATCGCTCGCTCACGCTCGGCGGCCTCGACCTCGGCCTGCGCGAGCGCGGTCGCGCGGCTGTCGAACGGCAGCACCAGCGCGATCAGAGCCCCGGCCGCCAGCACCGCCGTGCCGACCCACATCGCCGGCGTCAGCCCGTTGACGAACGCCTGTGGCGAGACGTAGCCGCCGTGCGAGGTGAACACGGTCGACAGCACCGCGATCCCGAGCACGCCGCCGAGTTCGCGGATCGTGTTGGTCGCGCCCGAGGCCTGGCCGGCCTGGTCGGAGCGGACCGAGGACAGCACCGCGTTGGCCGACGGCGCGAACACGAGCGCCATCCCGGCGCCGGCCAGCACGAACGGGCCGATCATGCTCGTGTACGCCTGGTGCACGCTCGCCTCCGAGGCGAGCCATCCGAGCGCGATCGCCTGCAGCGCCAGCCCCGCGACCATGAACAGCCGCGCGCCGAAGCGCTCGGAGAACACGCCCGCCAGCGGGGCGACGACCATCGTCGCGCCGGTCCACACCAGCAACTTGACGCCGGCCTGCAGCGGCGAATTGCCGAGCACCGTCTGGATGAACTGGCTCATGAAGAAGATCGAGCCGAACATCCCGAAGTACATCGACAGCGACACGACGTTGGTGACCGTGAACCCGCGGCTGGCGAAGAACTGCATCGGCAGCATCGGCGAGTCCGAGCGGCGCTCGTGGATCACGAAGCCGATCACGAGCGCGGCGCCGGCGGCCAGCGAGACGACGATCTCGGTGCTGCCCCAGCCGAGCGACTGGCTGCGCACGAGGCCGTAGACGATCCCAAACAGGCCGATCGAGCCGAGCGCGAGGCCGCTCAGGTCCAGCCGCTTGGCGGGACCGTGGCTCTCGTCCAGGCGGGCGCCGGCGAGCGGCACCAGCATCAGGCCGATCGGCACGTTGATCCAGAAGATCCAGTGCCACGAGGCGATCTCGGTCATCAAGCCGCCGACGAGAGGCCCGAGCGCAACGGCGATCCCGCTGATCCCAGACCAGACGCCGATCGCGGCGCCGCGGCGGTCGGGCGGGAACGCGTCGGCGAGCAGCGTCAGCGTCAGCGGCGTGGCGATCGCGGCGCCGATCCCCTGCACGGCGCGGGCGGCGATCAGCGCGTCAGCGCTCGGGGCCAACGCCGATCCGGCCGAGGCGGCCGTGAACAGCGCGATCCCGAACATGAACATCCGCTTTCGCCCGAACCGGTCGCCGAGCGCGGCGCCGGTCAGCAGCATCACGGTGTAGGCGAGCGTGTAGGCGTTGACGGTCCATTCCAGCGCCTGGATCGAGGCGCCGAGGTCGGCGTGAATGCTCGGCAGCGCGACATTCACGACGAGGTTGTCGAGCACGACCATGAACAGGCCGAGGGAGACGATCCCCAGTGTCCATGCGCGCGTTCGTGAATTCGACATACGGAAAGCCTCCTTAGTGACTGCTAACTAGCGAGCAACTTAGCAGCGACTAATCAAAAGTCAAGGGATCTTTTTTGGGTTTGTGTTTGGCGGCGCGTCCGGCGGAGCGGCGCAGCGTCCGGGCGGGCCGGTCCCGGGATCGTGCATTCCGTTGGTTGCGCCAACGATCGCCGCCGGCAAGCGTCCGCCGAGCGGCTTGCGGGTAAGGATCGCCGGGCGTCGGACGCTAACGACTTAACACAGCTCGCAATTGAAAAAGAGCCCGACGATCTGGCCTGTGATCGACCGTCGCCGGACGGATTGGAGGTCGCTCATGTCACGCATCTCATCTCGGCGTCTGGCCGCGCGCGTCGTCAGCGCGGTTGGCGTTCTAGCAATCGCGGCGGTGGTCGCGGCGTGCGGTTCGAGCAGTTCGAGCACCACCTCGTCGGCTGGGACCGCGCCCGCCACGTCCTCGTCCGGCGCAGGCGCGTACGGCTCAGCGCCCGCATCCAACTCGTCGTCGTCGGTGGGCACGGTGGACGTGCGCAGTGGCCCGCTCGGCAAGTATCTGGTCGACCACTCCGGCAAGACGCTTTATTACTTTGCGGCCGACACGGTCGGAAGATCCAACTGTTACGCGGTGTGCGCAGCCGGCTGGCCGGTCCTGGTGGCCACCAACAAGCCAACCGCGGGCGCCGGTGTCCACGCCGCCAAGCTGGGCACGATCACGCGTGCCGACGGCACCAAGCAGGTCACCTACTTCGGCCGGCCGCTGTACTACTTCGTGCTCGACGCAAGCCCCGGCGACATCTTCGGCCAGGACCTACCCTCGTTCGGCGCCCCATGGTGGATGGTGAACCCGACGACCGGAAAGGCGATCACCAAGACCCCACCGGCGCCACCCGCGGCCCCGACGCCGACGGAGCCCACGGCGGTGACGATCCAGGCGCATACGAGCTCGCTGGGCACCTACCTGACGGACGGGTCGGGCAAGACCGTGTATCACTTCGCCGCGGATCCCGCCAACCAGTCCAAGTGCACGGGCCTGTGCGCGGAGGTGTGGCCGCCGGTGCTGATCAACGGCAAGGCGACCGCGGGACACGGAGTCACCGCGAGCCTGCTGGGCACGATCAAGCGCGCAGACGGCACCACCCAGGTCACCTACGACCACATGCCGCTGTACTACTTCGCGCTTGACGGCGGCAAGAGCGACGTGACCAACGGCCAGGGCCAGAAGATCGCCGGCGACACGTGGTGGGTGATCGCTCCCAACGGCAACACGATCAACAAGAAGATCCCCGCCAATGGCCCGGCGGCGCCGAGCAGCAGCCCGACGGCGGCGGCGAGCACGACGAGCAGCAACAGCAGCGTTGCGTCGTCGCAGGCCGCCACGACGTTGAAGCTATCTGCCAACCCGAGCGGGCAGCTGAAGTACAACACCAGCACGCTGAACGTCAAGGCCGGCAAGATCACGATCGTTTTCACCAACGACTCGCCGCTGCCGCACGACGTGACCGTGCAGAAGGGCACCAGTGGCGCGACGATCGCGGCGACGCCGATCTTCGACCACGGCACGAAGTCGATCACGATGACCTTGGCTCCCGGGAAGTACACCTACTACTGCTCGGTGCCCGGCCATCGTCAGGCCGGGATGGTGGGGACGCTGACCGTTTCCTAACAGGCGCGGTTCGGGTGCGCGCCTCGCGCGCACCCGGCGGCTGCTCGTCGCTCGTTAGGGGTCCCGACGAGGCAGTTGTGCAGTCCCAGGGCAGCGACGCGTTCGCGATCGAGCCGGCGATCGCGGCGCCGACCGTCTGGCCGAGGTAGCGAGAGAACATGTGGCGCCGGTGACCGACCCGCGCTGCTCCCAGGCGACGACGGACTGCAGCCCGACGAGCACCGGGTTGAGATCAGCCCGAGGCCCGCTCCCATCACGGCGCATTCCAGCGCCGCAGACCAGGACGGCGCCGACGACGGGGCAGCCCGAACATCCGGCTGGCCAGCGTGACGCCGGCGCCGATCAGCGCCGGGTCGCGAAACCCGATCCGCAAGCACAGCCGCGACGACAGCGCCGAGGTGTGGGTCCGTCGCGGCGCTATGCGAACATGCGTTCGATGGCGTACGTGGAGCTGCACTGTCATTCGGCGTTCTCGTTTTTGGACGGCGCCTCGCTGCCCGACGAGCTCGTGCCGACCGCGCTCGCGCTCGGCCACGAAGCGCTGGCGCTGACCGACCACAACTCGGTGTCGGGCTCGATGGAGTTCTCGGTCTCGGCCCACGCGCTCGGGCTGCGGCCGATCCACGGCGCCGAGGTCGATCTCGACGACGGCCGGCACCTGACGCTCCTCGTGCTCGACGGCAGGGGCTGGTCGAACCTGTGCCGCATCCTTACCCGCGCGCACGCGCACACGCGCGACGGCCGTCCGGGCGCGCCGCCGTCGGATCCGTCGGTGGCGCTCGACACGGTGCTGCAGCATGCCGACGGCCTTGTCTGCCTGAGCGGCTGCGCCCGTTGCGGGGTGCACGACGAGCCGACGCTGCGGCGGCTGCGCGACGCATTCGGCCCCGACCGGCTGCGGGCCGAGCTGCAGCGCCCGCTGTTGTCCGATGACCGCGCCCGCAACCGGCGCTTGCAGGAGCTCGCGCGGCGGCTGGGGGTGCCGTGCGTGGCGACCGGCGACGTGCACGCGCACATCCGTGCCCGGGCGCCGCTGCAGGACGCGTTCGTCGCGATCCGGACCCACACGACGCTTGACTCCTCCGAGCCGCTGCGACGCGGGAACTTCAGCCACGTGCTCGCCTCGCCGGCCGAGATGGAGCGGCGCTTTGCCGAGTACCCCGATGCGGTCGCCGAGACCGCCGCGCTCGCCGAGCGCCTGCGCTTCGACCTCGGCCACGACCTCGGCTATCGCTATCCCGGCGCCGAGGACGCGGCCGCGATGCGCACGCTCACCGAGCTGTGCTGGACATTGATCGACGACCGCTACGAGTCAGAGCCGGCGGCGATCCGCTTGCGCGCCCGCACCCGCCTGCGTGAGGAGCTTCAGATCATCGACCGGCTCGGGCTGCCGGGGTTCTTTTTGCTGCACCACGACATGCTCAAGCTCGCGCGCGAGGTCGCGGTCGAGGTCCGCGGACCGGACTCCGCGCGGGCGCTGCTGCCGCCGGGGCGCGGCCGCGGCTCGAGCGTGTCCTCGATCGTCTGCTTCCTGACCGGGCTCTCGCACGTGGACCCGATCGCCAACGAGCTGCTGATCGGGCGGTTTTTGAACGAGGAGCTGACCTCGCTGCCCGACATCGACCTCGACTTCCCCCGCGACATCCGCGAGCAGCTGATCCCGCGCGTGCATGAGCGCTACGGACGCGACCGCTCGGCGCTGGTGGCGGCGTTTCCGACCTACCGCGCCCGCGGCGCGATCCGCGAGCTCGGCAAGGTGCTGGGGCTGCCACCCGGGGAGATCGAGCGGGTCGCGCGCGGCAGCGAGGGGTGGAGCGCCAAGGAGGTCGGATCAGACATCGTCAACGCCGGCCGTTCGGAGCTGACCGGGCGCTGGGCGTGGCTGGCGCGGCTGGCCGAGCAGGCGCACGGGCTACCGCGCCATCTGTCACAGCACTCGGGCGGGATGATCGTTGCGACTAGGCCGCTGGTCGACTGCTGCCCGATCGTGCCGGCGGCGATGGAGGGCCGGCAGATCGCCCAGTGGGACAAGGACTCGTGCGCGGACGCGGGGTTTCTGAAGATCGACCTGCTGGGGCTCGGGATGCTGTCGGCGGTCGAGCGCGCGGTCGCGATGATCTCCGAGCTGCGCGGCGAGCGGATCGATTTGTCACGGATCCCGTACGACGACCCGGACACGTACGCGATGATCCAGGAGGCCGACACGACCGGCGTCTTTCAGATCGAGAGCCGCGCGCAGATGGCGTCGCTGCGGCGCACGCGGCCCCAGACGTTGCAGGACATCACGATCCAGGTCGCGATCGTACGACCCGGGCCGATCCAGGGCGGGGCCGTCAACCCCTACATCGCCCGCAAGCAGCGGCTGCGGGAGGACCCCGACTACGAGGTCCCCTACGAGCATCCGGTGCTTGAAGAAGTTCTCGCCGACACGCTCGGCACGATCATCTTCCAGGACCAGGTGCTCGAGGTCTCGATCGCGTTCGCCGGCTTTACGGTCGGGGAGGCCGAGGGGCTGCGCCGGGCGATGAGCCGCAAGCGCTCGGAAGCGGCGCTCGAGGCCTACCACGAGCGGTTCGTCGCGGGCGCGCGGCGCAAGCATGGCGTCGAGGCGGATGTGGCCGAGCAGGTGTGGGAGATGGTCAAGGGGTTCTCGGGGTTCGGGTTCCCGAAGGCGCACGGCGCCGCGTTCGGGCTGCTCGCCTACCAGTCGACGTGGCTGCGCGTCCACTACGCGCCCGAGTTCTTGTGCGCACTGTTGAACGAGCAGCCGATGGGCTTCTATCCGCCCGACGCGCTCGTGCACGAGGCGCAGCGGCGCGGGATGGAGGTGCTGGCGCCCGACGTCAACGAATCGGACGTCGAGTGTGACGTGGCGCTTGACTCCGGGCGGCCGCGGGTGCGGATCGGGCTCGGGTACGTGCGCGGCGCCCGCCGCGACGAGCTCGAGGCGCTGGTCGCCGCCCGCGAGCGGGGCGGACGGTTCCGGAACCTGTCGGACCTGGCATCGCGGGCGGGCGCGGTCGCCGACGCGCTGTCGCTGCTGGCATGGTCGGGCGCGTGCGACGCGCTGGCGCTCGCGGGCGCGGGGAGTGGAAGCGGGGCGTCGTTCGGAGAAAAAGAACGTATAGACGCCGAAATCTCCGAATCGGAAGGGGATACGGGGTCCCGACCCGTCTCGGCCTCCCGCGGTGCGCTGGCCTCCCGCGGTGCGCTGGCCTCCCGCGGCGCGCTGGCCGATCGCGGGTCGGCGCGCCGGATCGCGCTGTGGCAGCTGGGCGTGATGACGCCGGGGCGGCGGGTGCCGGGCGGCACGCAGCTGGCGCTCCCGCTCGAGCTGCCGGCGCCGCCACAGCTGCGCAATCTGTCGGAGTGGGAGCGGATGCTCGCCGACTACCACACGATCGGGCTGACGACCCGCGCGCACCCGATGGCGCTGCTGCGCAACCGTCTCGGCGACGGCGTCGTCTCGAGCGCCGACCTGGAGCGGTTGCAGCACGGCGACCGGGTACGGATCGGCGGCCTCGTCGTCGCGCGCCAGCGGCCGGGGACGGCGTCAGGCGTCGTGTTCATCCTGCTCGAGGACGAGTTCGGCACGATCAACCTGGTCGTGCCGCCGCCCGTCTACGAGCGTCACCGCCTGACGGTCCGGACCGAGCCGCTGATGCTGGTCACCGGCAAGCTCGAGAAGCTGGCCGCAGCGGGGGGCGCGATCAACGTGCTCGTCGACTCGGTCGGCTCGATCGACGCGCCCGACCGCGTGGTCGCCGAGATCAAGGACTTCTCGATGCTTGACGAGCACGTCCGCCGCGGCCTCGCCGAGCAGAAGGCGGCCGCTGCCGCGGCTGCGGGATCGGGCGGCGAGCGCGGTGGGACCGACGACAACGTCGCCGAGGATTTCCGGGCCGTCGCACCGCCGGTGATGAGCTTCGCCGCGGGTCGCCGCCGCTGACGGCGGTCCCTCCTCACCGCGTCGTCTCGTGGCCCGGCGCGATAAGGTGC
This sequence comes from Solirubrobacteraceae bacterium, assembly GCA_036273655.1. Classification (GTDB taxonomy): domain Bacteria; phylum Actinomycetota; class Thermoleophilia; order Solirubrobacterales; family Solirubrobacteraceae; genus Palsa-465. Next base: position 24,288 of record DASUHF010000024.1, read on the forward strand.
CGAACCGCATGTACATCGTCATCGTCCTCGCGGTCGTCCTGCTCGGTACCCCGCTGCTGCTGTGGAGCCTGAATCGCATGCGCGGCGGCAAGCGACGCGAGCGGACCGGTCGGGACGCGCGCGGCTCCAACAACCTCGTCGGCGTGCTGTTCGTGTTCACGCTGCTCGGGTTCGGAATCGCGCTGCCGCTGCTCATCCTGCACGGCAACGACGCCAACGCCTCCAAGCAGGTCCACGGCTTCAAGCTGAGCGCTGAGGCGCGCAGCGGCCGGGAGCTGTTCGGCGAGCATTGTGCGGTCTGCCACACCCTTTCGGCCGCCAACGCGATCGGCAAGGTCGGGCCCAACCTCGACCAGATCAGGCCGCAGAAGGCGCTGGTGCTGCACACGATCGCCAACGGCTGTCTGCCCAACGCCACAGGCAGCAACGCGAACGAGATATGCCTCGGCCAGGGCGTGATGCCCGCGGATGTCGTCACCGGCCAGGACGCCCAGGACGTCGCTGCCTTCGTGTCCGAAGCGACCGGTCACCCGGCGAGCAGCGCCAAGAGCACGACTCCGACGACAACGCCGGCGCCCTCCACCTCGACGTCATCCAGCACCAGTTCGAGCACGTCGACGTCGGCTGCGAAGGGTGCGGGGACGACATTGAAGCTGTCTGCCAACCCGAAGGGTCTGCTGGCGTTTAACACGAAGTCGTTGACGGCCAAGGCGGGCAAGGTCACGATCGATTTCACCAACG
>DASUHF010000025.1:0-28892 GCA_036273655.1 Solirubrobacteraceae bacterium
GGGCGTATCGGAGTTGAGGGCTTACGGCGCACACGAACATCGGCTCTCAGAGCGTCCGACGGGCGAGAAGGGAACGTGGGTCGGAGGCCAATGGATTCCGCCGCTGTAGCGGCCCCCTGACTGCAATCGGCGCTTGACCGCGCGTTCGTACACCGCCTCCGCGGCGACGCGGCGCTGGCGACTAGGCTGAACCGTTTGCTGGTCATGCCGGGTCAAACCCGGCATGAACAGAGATGAAACGGACCTAAATATGACTTACAGAGATGGGAGCTCCGACGACTTCGACCGCGATCTCGAGCGCACGCAACGGGCGACCTTCGCCGCCGGTTGCTTTTGGGGTGTCGAGGCGGCATTCCGGGAGGTCGAAGGGGTCGCGGCCACGCGGGTCGGTTACACCGGCGGAACGATCGCCGATCCCACTTACGAGCAGGTCTGCTCGGACAGGACCGGCCACGCGGAGGCTGTGCAGGTCTGGTTTGACCCGGGCGTGGTGAGCTACGACGAACTGGTGGATACGTTCTGGTCGATCCACGATCCCACCACCCGCGACAGACAGGGATGGGATTTCGGCAGCCAGTACCGCTCGGCGATCTTCTTTCACGATGCCGAGCAGGAGCGGCTAGCCATCGCCTCCCGCGACGAGCGTCAGAGCTCGCTGGCCCGGCCCATCGTGACCGAGATCGCGCCGGCCTCGCCGTTCTACGACGCCGAGGAGTACCACCAGCGTTATTTCGAGAAGCACGGCGGCGCGTTCTGCGCGACCACCGTCCGCTAACGCGTCAGCTCTCCTCGAGCTGAAGGTATGGCTCGAGGAGGGCTCGCAGCTGCATCCGCCCGCGATGCAGGCGACTCTTGAAGGCGGCCTCACGGACGCCGACGACCTCGGCGGCGTCGTGGGTCGAGAGGCCCTCGACGTCGCGCAGCACAACGGCGGCTCGCCAGTCGGCTGGCAGCTCGTCGAGCGCTCGTTCGAGCGTCCGCTCGAACTCAGCCTCCAGCGTCTGAGCCTCGGGACCCAGCTCCGGGGACTCCTGCACGGAGACGATCGGGTCCTCGCGATCCGGCTTGGCCTCAGCGCGAGCGGGTGAGCGGCGCGAGAGCCGCCGCTGAGCCTCATTGAACGCGATCCGATACAGCCAAGTCGAGAACTGCGAGCGCTCCTGGAAGCGAGCCAGGCCACGCCATGCGCGCACGAACACCTCCTGGGCCACCTCGTCGGCCTCATCGGCATCCAGCCCAAAGCGCCGGAGCGCGCCGTATACGCGGTTGCCGTGGAGGACGACGAGCTCGGCGAATGCGTCCTCCTCGCCCGCGCGCGCCCTCGCGATCAGCCCATGCTCGGAGGTGTCGTCGCCGGTCACCGCGCGGTTATACCGCCTGGCCGGCGGGCGGCACGCGAACGTGGCGCCCGCCGCCGGTGTTCGGCTCTAGCGCTCCTCGAGCTCGAGCGAGCAGGAGTTGATGCAGTACCGATCCCCGGTCTCGCCGGGGCCGTCGGGGAACACGTGACCGAGGTGGCCGCCACACGCGGCGCAGTTGACCTCGATCCGATGCATCCCGTAGCTGAAGTCGTCGACCAGCTCGACGTTGGCCCGATTGGCCGGCTCGGTGAAGCTCGGCCAGCCGGTCCCCGAGTCGAACTTCGTCTCGGACGAGAACAGCTCGGCGCCGCAGGCGGCGCAGCGATACGTTCCGTCGCGCTTCTCGCCGTAGTACTTGCCGGTGAACGCGCGCTCGGTTCCGTGGCCGCGAAGTACGTCGTACTGAGCCGGAGTGAGCTGCGCGCGCCACTCGCTGTCGGTCTTCTCGACCCGCGGACGGTCCGTCTGGTTCTTAATGTGAATCTGCTTGTTCATGCTCGGTTTGACCCTCGGAGCGCGCCGAACGGTTCAGTCAAGCTCGCTCAGTCGCCCCCGCACTGAGGCGGCGATTCTGAGCGCGTCCACGCCCTCGCTCGGCGTCGGAAAGCGGTGCAATCCATCCAGGGTCCGGCGCAAACCGGCCAGCAGCCGCCGACATTCGGCGCACTCGCCGAGGTGGTCCTCCATTCGCGTGCGTCTCGCCAGGGTGAGTTCCCCGTCCAGGTAGTCCGACATCCGGCCCCGGGCCCACCGGTGATCTCGCTTGAAACGCTCTCGGTCCAGCAACTCGCTCATCACACCTCAGACCCGCTCAGCGGTGCACAAGGTTCGCACAGGCAGCTTCCCGGCACTGGTGAAGGCGCCGGATCGGTCCGCCGCTCGGCAGGCTTCGAGTGTGCTCGGCGCTCGCCGAAGCGTCTTAGCTGCCATTCCGTCTCGATGTCAGAGCAGTTCGCCGGCTCCCGTACGGCGTCGGCGGAAGCTCTTGACCGAACGCGAGTTCGACAGCGCCGCATGGCGGGCGCCGCGACACGTCGTCGGAGAGGGCAGCGGTAGGGTTCGCGGCGAGGTCGTTGGAGTCGCGGTTCGTGCTGACTTGGCTGATGCCCGCGACTGGGTCGCTCTCCAGCGGCGGTCAAAGCCTACCTGTACGGCCCCACCGGGGAGAAGGCACGGGCGGTCAAGGTGCGGTACCTCGGGGTGTGTCGCGGCTGCGGCGCCTACACCAGCCGCGCAACGGCAGGGCCGACGTCTACGCGTACTTGCCAAACCGGGGCGATCAAAGCGCCGCTGGACGCGTGAGCGCGTGCTCGAAGCGATGCGCGACTGCGCTCCCGTTATGGGACGGTGCCGTCTCCTACGACTGGTCGCGTACGCACGCGCGCCCGCGCGGGGGAGAGGCGCTCGAACGGCGGGCCCGATTGGAGTGGCCGGCGGCGAGCGGTGACGCTGACGCGCCACTTCCGCGAGGCTGCGGGCGGCTGCGGCGCCTACACCAGCCGCGCAACGGCAAGGCCGACGCCTACGCGTACTTGCCAAACCGGGGCGATCAAAGCGACGCTGGACGCGTGAGCGCGTGCTCGAAGCGATGCTCGACTGCGCTCCCGTTATGGACGCTGCCGTCCTCCTACGACTGGTCGCGTACGCACGCGCGCCCGCGCGGGGGAGAGGCGCTCGAACGGCTGGCCCGATCGGAGTGGCCGACGGCGAGCGTCGTTTCAGTTGGTCGTTTGTGTCCCGGCCGCCACGCCGCCTCCGAGGACCTGACGTTTCGCCAACCGATGCGTGCGTCGGGCGAGGTTGATCGTCGATCACTGACCTGGCTGCAATCGACGCCAAGCCGGTTGTCGAGCACCATGGTTGGCGAATCGTCCAGGTAGCGGGCAAGCAGGCCGGCGGACGGTCTGTGACCGTGCTCGCTGTCGACAACAACCTGTTCACAAGGGTTTGCCGGGACGCGGTTAGCCTGCGCGGACCATGCTCGTCGACGCCGTGGCGCACGCCGCCATTCACCACCACCATGATCTGATCACGACCTTCCAGGCCGTCGTGATGGGCGCTCTGCAGGGCGTCACCGAGCTGTTCCCGATCTCCAGCCTCGGACACTCGGTGCTGTTCCCGACGCTGTTTCGGTGGCACAACATCGTCGTCTGGCAGTCGGAGCACAACTCGCCGTGGACGGCGTTTCTGGTGATGCTGCACGTCGGCTCCGCGATCGGCCTGTTGATCTACTTCTGGCGCGATTGGGCGCAGATCGTCGCGGCGTTCTTCCGGACGCTGAGCAAGCGGGCGATCGAGACGCCCAACGAGCGGCTCGCGTGGCTGATCATCTGCGCCACGATCCCGGTCGGCGTGATCGCGCTGATCCTGCAGACGCCGCTGCAGGACGCGCTCTCCAAGCCGTTGGCGGCCGCGATCTTTCTGATCGTCAACGGCTGCATCCTGCTGTTCGCCGAGCGCTACCGCCGCCGCGCCGAGGTGCTGGAGCTTGCCGAGCGCGAGGGGCTGAACCGCAAGGGTTCGCGGCGCCTGTCGACACTCGAGTTCCGCGAGGCGGCGGCGATCGGGGTCGGCGAATCTACGGCGCTGATCGCCGGCATCTCCCGCGACGGCATGTGCATGACCGCGGGCCTCGGGCGCGGCCTCGATAACGCCGACGCGGCCCGCTTCGCGTTCCTGCTGGCGACACCCCCGATCCTGCTCGCCGGACTCTACAAGTTCTCGGATCTGACCGGTCCGCAGGGCGAGGGGGTCCGCGGCGCCGCGGTAATCGCGGCCATCGTCGCCGCGGTCGTCGCGGTGTTCACGGTCCACTTCTTGACCCAATACTTCAAGACCCGCACACTGCGCCCGTTCGGCTACTACTGCCTCGCGTTCGGTGCGTTCATGGTCGGGTTCACGCTGATCGCCGGCGCGCCGTAGCCGCACGCTCGTTGCTCGGACCGGCGGCGGTTTCTATTTGGCCGCCGTCGCCGTCAGCAGGTCGATCAATCCGTCGAACTGCCAGAGGGGATTGGGCGCATCTCCAGTCGAGATGTGGACCTGGAAGAAGCCGTTTACCTCCTGTGGTCCGTCACCGTCGGCGACGTACCGTCCGTCCGGGCTGACGTCGAGCTGATAGATCGCCGAGCCGACCGCTGTGCTGCCGGGTAGGCGCCATCTCACGACGCATCGCCAGTCGTTGCCCGGTCCGGAGTTCGCGACCAGGCCGCCGCCCTGGTCGCAGGAGGCGCTGGTCCGCAGTTGCGCCTCGGTGACGGCGGGACGATGCAGCTCCGCGGTCTGCATGCGGTACAGGTGCGCGAACGCCGTCGCCAGCGAATGGTCCAACTTGGCTCTGTCGATGCCCGAGCCGGGGGCCGACGTCGTCGCGGCGATCACCCCGACGGCGAGCGCGAACACGGTCGCCAACGGCAGCACGGCGCCGACGAGGACGCGGCGGCCGACGCCGTCGTAGGCCAGGTCGGTGAAATCGCGGCGCATGAACAGCCGGTAGGCCAGCGTCGCTGCGACCACCGCCAGGACGATGCTGACCGCGATGCCGATCGCCAGCGGTCCGGTCTGCGCCGGCTCGGTGAACAGGCCGCGATAGGCGATGAAGGCATCGCTCGGCAGCGCGACGCGCACGGCCACGGGCAGCGGCAGCAGCTGCGCGATTTGCAGCAGCAGGGCGAGCAGCGCCGGAATCACCAATCCCATCGGAGAACGGCCGAACGCCACCGAGCCGAGCAGCCCGAGCGCCGCGAACGCCAACGTCGGCGCCAGCGCACCGGCCCAGGCGAGCAGCACTGCAGTGGCTGCGTGCCCCGGCGCGAGCAGATGGCCGTCGAGGCCCACCAGCGGCCGGCTCCCGACCGCCGCCAGCCCGCCGACGACGCCGGAGGCGCAGAGTCCGATCGCGAGCGCCACGATGATCGTGAGGCTCGCAAGCGCTTTTGCCGCGAAGATCGGCCGCGGCGCCCGCACCGCGACGAGCAGGTGTCGCCACGTGCCGAGCCGGTCCTCGGAGGCAAAGACGTCGCCGGCGACCAGCGACGCCAGCACCGGCAGGACCCAGCTGCCGGAGAACGCCAGGACCACAAGCGGGCCCGCCCAGCCCGTCTGATGCATCCAGCGGCCGAAGACCGTGTCGGACGGCAGCGAGCTCTGGTGGCTGATGACGGCCACGATCAGCCCCGGGCCGAGCCAGCACGCCAGGAGCGCCAGGCGGACCGGCCACTGGGCCAGGAGCTTGGTCAGCTCGAAGCGGTAGCCGCGCCGGACGGGCGCCGGCGGTGCGCCCGGCCTCGGCAGGGCGATGGCTCCGGCGGTCATCGGTCCTCCTGCTCGCTGGACACGAGCCCCGCTCCGGTCAGGGCCAAGAACGCCGCCTCGAGCGGCGCCACGACGGGCGCCAGCTCGCGCACGCCGACACCCGCGCCGACCAGGCGCGCGACCAGGTTGTCAACGGCCGGCGCCGCACCACGCACCAGCAGCAGCTCACGGTCGTCAGGTAGGAGCAGTTCGTCGTCTTCGAGAACCAGCAGCTCCGGCGCCCCGGCCGCCACCCGACGGGCCGTGGCTGGGTCGGAGGTACGCAACCGGTAGTCCAGCTCGTCGGTGTCCGCCGCGAGTTCTGAGATTGGGCCGGAGAAGACGACCCGACCCGTGGCGAGGATCGTGACCACGCTGCACAGCGCGGCCAGATCATCCATCCGGTGACTGGAGAGAACGACCGCGGTCCCGCGTCCGGCGAGCCTCGTCAGCACGCGGTGCACGTGGCGGGTGCCAGCAGGATCAAGGCCGTTCGCCGGTTCGTCCAGGATCAGCAGCCGAGGCTCTGTCAACAGCGCCGCGGCCAGCCCGAGACGCTGCCGCATCCCGAGCGAAAAGCCACGAACGCGATCGTCGGCCACAGCGGCGAGCCCGACCTGCTCCAGCGCATCGCCGATGCCGTCCGTGTCGTCCCCTCGTAGCCGAGCCAGCGCCGCGAGGTTCTGCCAGGCCGTGAGCGACGGATACAGGCCCGGACCATCGACGAATCCCGCGACTCGGTCAGGAAGAGCGCGCCGTCGGTTCATCCGGCTGCCGAGAATCTCCAACTCCCCGCCGTCGGCCTCGGTCAGCCCGAGCAGCATGCCCAACAGGGTCGTCTTCCCGGCCCCGTTGGGTCCGACCAGGCCGTGAACCTGGCCCTCCGCGATGTCGAGGTCGACGCCATCGAGGGCGACGACCTCGCCAAAGGATTTGCTGACTGCGCGCGCCCGCACGGCGAGCGCCTGCTCGGTATGGTCGCCGGATACCAGCGGTGACGGTCCGCCGGATTGCTCCGACGGACCGTCACCATGCTGCTCAGCCGTTGTCCGCGAACTCGTCAGTTCTGATCCGAGCTCGGAATGTAGGCACCCGGGACCTTCGCCGGAGCGTAGATCCGCGAGTCACCCGGGTATGGAACTTTCCACCCGTGTGCCTGGTACCACGTGTACCGGTTCATCTGCTCCGGGTTGGCGTAGTCCGGGACCGCGCCGTTGCCGGTGGTGTGCTGGCGGGCGATCCACTTCGCCCAGGCGGCGGCGACCGCCTGCTGCTTGACTGGCACCGCGGTCTTGCGGACCTCCGCCCGGTCCAGCGCCTTTGCCGCCGTGCCGGTCTTGCCCAGGGTGTCCAGACCACACGCCGGGGCGGTGGCGATGCCCTCGGTGAGCGGGATCTGGTTCGGCACCGCGCTGAACGGCGTGTAGTTGGGCTTCGACGTGAACGCGTCGTACATCGGCGTCGCCGCAGCCACCTTCTCGTTCAGCGGCTGCGCGCCGAGGATCTGCTCGATCGTTCGAATCATCGAGATCTGCGAGTAGTAGGTGTTGACGACCTTGCCGTGCACGGCCCAGGGACTGATGACCTGGATCGGCGCGCGGTGCCCGTCGACGTGATCGGCACCGTCCTGGCTGTCGTCCTCGGCGACGAAGATCACCGAGTTCTTCCAGTACTTGCTGTGGGAGATGGTGTCGACCATCCGGCCCACGGCGAGATCGTTGTCGGCCACGCCGGCCTCGGAGTCCGCTGGGCCGCCGGTGTGATCGCTGGAGAACCAGATCATGTTGAAGTTGGCAGGACCGTTGTTCTTGAAGTCCTGCTTCCAGATCTGCTCGCGGTAGATGTCGGGGATCGACAGGTCGAACGGCGGGGACGACGGGTCGGCGATCTTGTTCAGCGACGGGATGACCGAGCCGTAGTCGCCCTTCAGGTCCGGCGTCGTCAGCTGCGCGGGATCGCCACCGTCCTGCACGCTCCTGGCCGCGCAGTAGTACTGCTGCCAGGTGCCGGGCGGCTTGCCCTGCATGTACTCGAACTCGCCGTAGTTGCGCGCAGTGTTACCGGCGGACTCGACTGCGGTCCACAAGAAGCCCGAACGCTGATGACCCAGCACGTCCGCTTCGGTGTCATAGCTGCGCTGGTACTCGCCCGCCTGCGACTCCTCGTACTCGGGATCGTCGCCCATCATCATCCAGTTGTGGCCCTCGGCGGAGTTCGTGCCGACGTCGTAGGTGTTGTCGTAGAGGCCGAACTGATTGGCCAAGGCATGCTGGTTGGGTGTGGCCGGCTCGCCGAACTGTGTCAGCGACGGGTCGCCGTTGCCCTTCTTGATGTCGCCGAACAGCTGGTCGTAGGTGCGGTTCTCCTTGACGATCAGGAACACGTGCTTGATCGTGGACGGGTCACCGATCCGCTTTGGAACCGGCACCGGCGCCACCGTCTTGCCGTTGGCCTGAAGGACGTCGTTGTTGGTCCAGCCGTTCTGCGCGAACACGGTCGTGGTGTCCTTGGCGATCTGCTTGTCGGTCGGCAGGGTGAACCGCGTCAGCGACGCGGTGGTGCTGTGCGTGTCGTGACCGCTCACGGGCTCGGTGCCCTCGCCCTTGTAGGTCGTGATCGCCGGCCCGCGCGCGTCGATGCCACGGGTGTTGGCGACGACGATCTGGTTGCCGTCGGTCGCCACATAGGACGGGTAGTAGTCGGTCGGCAGCAGGCCGATGTAGCTGACCGGGTCCTGCGGGTTGCCGTCGTAGCGGTAGACCGCGATCGCGTTGGCCCGGCCCAAGCTCACCAGCAGATGGCCGTCGTTGGTCATCGCGATGCTGTCGGGCGCATACCCGACCGAGGACTCCGGCCACGGCCGGGTGTCGATCGTCTGCACCACCTGGTTGTTGGTCGTGTTGATGACCGAGACGGTGTCGCTGTTGGTGTTGGCGACAAACAGCGCGTTGCCCTTCACGTACATCGCCGTCGGATGCAGGCCGACCGCGATCTGACCGACCGGCGCGGTCGGGTCCGCGGTGTCGATGACGCTGACCTCCCCGGTCGTCGACGTGCCCAGGTAGGTGTTGGCCGGCACTGCCGTCCCGTAGGAGTCCATCGTCGTATCGCCCGGCTGCGCCTGGCGACCGCCCTCGTCGCTGACATACAGCGTGTTGCCCACGAACTTGAGCTCACGCGGAGCGATGCCGACGTTCCACGTGTGCTCGACCGCGCCCGTGGTGGGGTTCATCGCGATGACGGTGTTCTGCCCGTTGAGCGCGAGGTACAGCGTGGAACCGTCCGGCGAGTACGTCATCTGGCCCACGAGCGCGGAGTTGGGCGTCGAGGCCTGGTTGTTACCAGACAGGTGGGTGCCTGAGGTCGGGATCGGGAAGCGGGTCGGCGTCCCCAGGGTCCCCTGGTCGGTGACCGGAAAGCGGGTGACGGCGTTCTGCTCCGGGAGCCAGAGGAATTTGCCGTCCGGCGAGTACGTGGGGCCTTGCTGTCCCACCGTGCCGTCCGACAGGCTCTGGCTGACCCCGGGCGCGGTGCCGACCGTCCAGACCAGCTTGTAGGTGTTCAGGTCGAAGATCTGCAGAGCCACGGACTTGTCGGTGCTCGTCGCGGCGAGGAATTTCCCATCCGGACTGACCGTCGAGCCCATGATCTTGCCGAGCTGGGTCAGCAGCCGGTCGCCGAGCGGCTTGATGATCTGGTCGTCGGAGACCTGGATCCCGTTGGGATACTGGGTGCCGACCTGGTTGTGGTGAAACGCCACCGTCGACGCATAGGTCGCCCCGGCGCCGGCAAGAACCACACAGGTGGTGCCGAGCGCGACGATGCGGCGACGGCCGAAACGGTCAAAGACCCGGAAACGGGCCCGCGAGGCTCGCCGGCGTCGTCGTGTCACCTGCATACCTTCTTCGTGGTGATTCGTCCTTCGGGATCTGAGCATCGGTTACCGCCTTTGTACGAGGGACCTGGACCGGAGCGGTGCGGATCCTTCTCGACCCGGTCGGCGCGCGTGTGACCCAGTCGTGAACCAGGTGTCTCGATTGCCCGATTCACCTCAGGCCGGTACATCTTCTTGCCGCCAAACACGTCGACCACCCACCCGAACCCGAGCACCCCGTGCGCCAGGCTGCGACCGTCGTCGAGGACGGCAGCGCCACTGGTCTGAGCCAGCTTCCCCTCGCCCGTTGACCTTCGCTTCAGAACCTACGCGACGTCGCGCCTCTCGCCGGCGTCGCATTCGTTGAGCACGCGGCGGTAGCCATCGGCGAGGCGCTCGAGCGCCGCCTCCCACGTGCGCACGCTGACCGACGCCAGCGCCGTGCGGCGCAGCCGCGACGCGAGCAGCGGCTGACCGACGATCGACACCACCGCGTCGGCGAGCGCGTCGGCGTCGGCCGGGCGGAGCATGCCCGTCTCGCCATCGGTGATCAGCGAGACGGGGCCGCCCTCGGCGACCGCGACGACCGGCAGCCCGCTGGCCTGTGCCTCGAGCACGACCTGTCCGAACGTGTCGGTCTGCGACGCGAACAGGAACACATCGGCGCTCGCATACACCCGGGCGAGATCGGAGTCGTGCCGCCAGCCGAGGAACGTTGCGGCGGCGCCGAGGCGATCGGTGAGCAGCGCCTCCTCAGGCCCGCCGCCTGCGAGCACGAGGTGGAGCCGTGGGTCGCGCCGGCGTGCCGCCAGGAACGCGTCGGCCAGCAGGTCGACGCCCTTCTCCTTGGTCAGGCGACCCGCGTAGAGAACATTGACCTCTCCGGGCAGCAGGTGCGGGGTGCGCAGCCCCGGGTCAAAGCGGCGCAGGTCGACGCCGCGGTCCCAGCGGCCGATCCGCGCGGGGTCGACCCCCAACTCCGCCAGCCGATCGTCGGTCGCGGGGCTTGGCGACAGGACCACGTCGCAGCCGCCGTAGAAACGGCCCAGCGCGAGCCCGGCGAGGCGTTCGAGCACCGCCTCACCGGAGCGCAGACCCGCGTAGGCCGCAAGCTCGGTGTGGTAGGAGCCGAGCGCCGGGAGCTCGAGCACCCGCGTCAGCAGCCAGGCACCGACGCCCGCCGGGCCCGGCGAGACGAGGTGAACGAGGTCATAGCGACCCTCGGCCAACGCGTTGGTGATCGCCGGCATGCTCGGGACACCGAGCTTCAGGCCCTCGTAGAACGGGATGTCGATCTCCGCCACCGCGCTCAGCCGGCGGTCGACGCCGGCGTCGGTGCCGATCACCTCGACCTCGAAACCCGGTACGCCACGGTCGCGGATCTGCTGGATCGTGTGGGTCACGCCGTGCATCCCACCGAGCCCGTCGGCGACCAGCGCAACCCGCGGCCGGTCTGCATCGGACCGGGTCAACTTCAGCTTTTCTCGACCGAGGAACGCGTCGGCTGCGGCGTACGGGATCGCCGGGATGCACGCGTCGAACAACGATCTCGCCGCCGACCCGACATCGACGCTCCCAGCGCGGGACATCTCGACGACGGCGTCGACCGCCTCGGCCAGCCACCGCTCGTGGATCCGGCGGGCGCGGCGCTCCAGATCCGGATGGCCGAGCTCACCCGCCTGGAGGGCGTAGAGCAGCTGTTGCTCGTCGAGCTCGAGCTCCATCGCCTCGAGCCACGCCCGCAACAGCGCGACGGCGTCCCGCGGCCCGAGATCGGCCTGGGCCGCCCCGACGCGCACGTGCCCCTCCCGCATCACGCGCTCGACCATCTTCAGCACCGCCGCCGGATCGGGCGCATCCCGATCGACCGACGGGCCGAGTACGCGGATCGCCAGCGCCATCGCGGCGTGCGTCCACTTTGCGCCCGAGCCCTGGCTGCCGTGCGCAGCCGCCCGGCCCGAGCGGATCAGCGCCAGAAACTCCTCGGGCGTGGCCGCCGGTGGAGTCTCGGTGAACGTCCGCCCGACGTCGATCCCGGCGTGGTCGTCCGACCCCCCGATCGCGGTTCCGCCGTGCGTCTCGATGTACACGAACGCGGGGAGGTTCAGCTCCTTGGCGCGCGAGCCGTTGCGCGTCTCCCAGATCGGGAACAGCTCCGCCAGGCGTCGACGGTGGCGGGCCGTCAACGGCGCCTCGACCGCGTAGAACGGATGCGCGAGCGCCGCCGTGATCGCGTGTCTGTGAAGGTAGGCCGCGCACGCTTCGACGTCGTCGTTGTGGGCCTGAAGCCACTCGTGGTCGTCCGGCGTGATCCCGTAGCACAACACGTGCACCGCCTGTGGCTCGTCTTTGAACCAGACGGTCAGCTCCTCGGATATGAAGGTGTCGGGTAGGTGGTCGAGGGTCAGCGCGCCCGCGATCGTGTTGTGGTCGGTGATCGTCACGAAGTCCATCCCGCGCCGCTTTGCCAGCTCGTAGACCTCCTCAGGCGATGTGGCGCACTCCGGAAGCGCCAGCGATCGCTGGATTCCAAGCTTCGACAGCTCCGACGCCGTCGAGTGGACATGCATGTCTGCTCGTCTCTTATCGTTCACGCGTCAAAGGATTGACCTGCAAATTGCGTCATTTGTGGTCAACCAGGGCAGCTCGTGTGACCTCTTTGTGAACTCCTGGAGAGCACCGGGTGCGGGCGAGAATGATGTGCGCCGATGATCGCCAGAGCTGAAGGCCTGTTGCTCGAGCGGGGCGCGCTGCAGCTCGAGATCGCGCTGCGGCCGTTCTCGTTCACGGTCCGCCGCGCGGGCCGGCGCCTGGTTCGCGCAGGTGGCGTGTGGGTCACCGAAGGGACCGTCCACGACCTGTTCGTCCAGCTGACCGAGGGGATCATCCCACGCGAGGACCGCGGTCCGAAGGAGCGCGCGCAGCGCGCGACGGTCGTGGACGAAGACGGCGATCGCGTCCAGCTTGCGGTCCGGCTGGAGGGCGGCCGAGCGGCGCAGCTGACGATCGTGCTCGCCGGCGAGCACCAGATAGACCTCGCGCTGACGGCCGATGGCGCGCCCCTGCGCCTCGCGATCGAATGGGACCGCCGCTCCGAGGAGCGGCTCGTCGGCTTGGGCGCACGGCACGGGACCGCCTTCGATCAGGCTGGTCGACAGGTCCAGCTCGGCGCAGACCGCCGCTACACCGGACCGGACTGTCCGCCGGACATGCTCGCCCAGGGCGGGATCCCGCAAGGAGATTGCGCGCCCGCGCCGTGGATGTTGTCAAGCCGCGGCTACGGCGCCTGGGTGCGAACGTTCGCGAATGGAACCAGGTTCGACCTCGACCGCGAGCGGATCCAGATCTCGACCCGCGCCGCCGCGGGCCCGCTTGCACTGACGCTGGCGACCAACCCTACGCCGGCCGGGCGTCTGAAGGCGTTGTGCCGTCAGACCGGCTTCCCGGCGCTGTTGCCCGAGTGGGGCTATGGCTTCTGGAAGAGCCGCGACGTGCACGAGCACCAGGATGACGTGCTCGACGACTTCCACGGCTTTCGCAGGCACGCGATTGCGCTTGACGCGATCGTGATCGACTCTCCCTGGGCCACGCAGTACAACACGTGGGAGTTCAATCCCCATCAGTTCCCCGATGCGCCAGGGATGATCGAGCTGATGCGCTCACACGGCGTGCGCACGGTCCTGTGGTGCACGCCATGGGTCAACCGCGACTCGCGCGACGGACAGATCCCGCCGCAGCCCGCCTCCGAGCGGCTGCACCGCGAGCCGGCGAGCAACTACGCCGCAGGCGAGCGGCACTACGTCAAGTCAGCCGAGGGAGAGCCGCTCGTCAGACGATGGTGGATGGGAACGGGCTCGCCGATCGATTTCACCTCGGCCGAGGCCGAGCGGTGGTGGCGCCGGCAGGTCAAACGCATCCTCAAGCTCGGGGTTCAAGGGATCAAGATCGACGACGGAGACGGCTACTACATCCCCGACGACGCGTTGTTGTCAGACGGCCGGCGCGGAGTCGAGGCGGCCTGGGAGCTCGGCGGCCTCCACCGCCGCTCGCTGCAGCGCGCCCTCGATGAGGTCCACCCGCACACCGGTGTCCTGTTCGGTCGCTCTGGGTGGACCTCGCAGCACGCGACCGGCCACACCTGGGGCGGTGACCAGGCGTCGGACTTCTGGTCGCTGCGGGCGCTGGTCGTCGCGACGCTGGCCGCGGCCGCGAGCGGGTTCTCGAACTGGTCGCACGACATCGGCGGCTATCTCGGTCATCGCCTGGTCGAGCGCTGCCCGCCCGAGCTGCTCGTGCGCTGGCTGCAGTTCGGCTGCTTCACGCCCCTGATGCACGCTCACGCCCGCATGCCCCAAGAGCCGTGGCGCTACGGTGAGCACGTGATGGACTGCTACCGGGCGTACGTGTCGCTGCACGAGCAGTTGGTGCCGTACGTCCGTGCGGCGGCCGCCACCGCCGCCCGTACCGGCCTGCCGATCATCCGCCCGCTGTGCCTGACGGACCCCGGCGATCCGCGCGGCTGGACGATCACCGACGCCTACGGCTACGGTCCGGCGCTCTGGATAGCCCCCGTGCTCGATGACGGCGCTCGCGACCGCGAGGTGCCACTGCCACGCGGCGAGTGGATCGAGACCTGGTCTTCTGAGCGGGTGAGCGGCGGCGGCGAAGTCGTGGTCGACGCGCCGCTCGAGCGGATCCCCGTATGGGTGCGAGCGGGATCGATCGTCATCACCTACCCGCCCGAGCACGTCGCCGCCGGTCTCGGAGACACCCCGGAGTCCGAGCGCCCCCTGATCGCCACGCTCTGGGGCCGCCCGCCGCTCGGACGCACCGCGGTCAGGCTCGCCGACGGGACGCGAATCACCTGGAGCCACGGGACGTGGTCGGTGCCGTCGGGACGCGACGTCGAGCTGCGCACGCGATGAGTTCCGTGTTATTCGTCTGCCTGCACAACGCCGGACGGTCCCAGATGAGCCAGGCGCTGTTCGAGCGGACCGCGGGCGGTCGGCACACGGCAGCATCAGCGGGCACCGACCCCGCCGACGCGGTTCACCCCGAGGTGATCGAGGTGATGCGCGAGCTTGGGATCGACCTCTCAGACCGCAAGCCGCAGCTCCTCACACGCGAGCTGGCCGGACACGCTGACACGATCGTGACCATGGGCTGCGGCGACCAGTGCCCGTACATCCCGGGCAAGCGCTACATCGACTGGGACCTGCCCGACCCCAAAGGCCGCCCGATCGGCGAGGTCCGCGCCACCCGAGATGAGATCGGGCGTCGCGTCAGCCGCCTCATCGCCGAAATGGAGTAGCCGCCCCGGCCTCGACCACCGCCGCTGGCTGACGAGCCCCGTGCGGCCGACCGCGCCCGAGCGCGTTCTCCTCAGTCGGCTTCGCGCCGCTGCTCGAGGCGGCTGACGAGTTGCTGGGCCTCGCCGGCGAACGGCAGGTCCGCGTAGGCGTCGGCGAGCTCGTCGAGGGTCCGCTGGTAGTGGTCGAGCTTTTCCGCGGGCACCGACTCGCCTGTCTTGGTGATCGCCTGTGCATTGGCCAGCTTGTCGGCGATGAAGATCGCGGCCGCGGACCGGCCGGCGCTGCGCACCTGATCTCGAAGCTCGGCCTTGCGCACGGTGTACGCGCGGATATCTGGATCTTCGGAGAGATGGGAGACCAGGTTCGCGATGTTCGGGCCGAAGCGCTCGGCGATCTCTTGTTCGCTGGCCGCGGTGTCTTCGACGACGTCGTGGAGCAACGCCGCCGCGATCACATGCTCCGGGCAATCGGCTTGGTGCAGGAGCGTCGCTACCTGGAGTGGATGCTGTATGCCGGTGTGCCCGTGGCTACGAGGACCCTCGTGGGCACCTTCGGCGAAGCGGTACGCCTCGGTGAGCAGATCGGAGGCTGCGATGAAGCCCGGGACCGAGTCGCCAGAAGGCGCAGACACGCCGCCGCGAGTCGTGTTCTCGGCGGCTTGACGCGCCTGAAGGCGGTTGAGCTCGACCCGGCGGCGCAGCCCGAGCCCGAACCACAGCCCACCGAAGAACGTCGCGCCGAGCGCGGCGACGATCCCACCGGTGATCCAGCCGAACAGCACGCCGCTGATGAGGGCCAGGATGCCGGTCATGGCGAGCGTCAGACAGGCGATGCCGGCGATCGCCATCCGGTTCGCGGTCTCGACCAAGTAGGGCTTATCGCCCTGGCGGAACAGCAGCCGGTGAAGCGCGGTCGGAGCGATCAGCAGCCCAGCGGCGGCCGCGGCGGCGATCAGCACCGCGAAGTACAGGTAGCGCTCCCAGCCGGTGACGCGGCTGAAGTGCGCGCTGAACGGGACGATCAGCAGGAACCCGAACAGCAGCTGCACGCCGGTGAAGAGGACCCGCAGCTCCTGCAGTAGCTCGCCGAGGTTTCTATCGACCCGTTCCAGTTCGGTCTCGCGGCGGCCGTTTTCTGCCGGAGACGGGTCGCGGGAGTTGGTCATGGCTGATGTCTCTCCATCACCACGGTGATCGGGTTGGCTGAGCGCGGCCTTGCGGCGCTACCGACTCTCCCGGCCATACTGCGAGGTCTGGTGCTCGTAGCTGAACTGCTCATACCAATCGCGCGGGCGGCCGTCGGGCATCAGGTCGAGGAGGTTCCAGAGCGGCTCCAGGGTGCCCACATGACGCGGGTCTTGGTCGGGCTCGTGAGGTGCGTAGAAGAGCTCGGAGCTCCAGAAATGTCGGATCGTGTCGCCGTCGCGGTGGAACACGGTCAGCATCGGGAGCTGAACGCCATCCTCGGTCTCGGCGAGGTAGTCGCGCTTGAACGTATTGCCCGCCGAGGACAGCAGCCGGAGGTGTCGCCACCCGCGCTCGCCGGCGAATGTGAGCACGCGCTCGATCGGTGCCTTCGCGACGACCGCGAAGTTGACGTGCTGCCTGATGTGCCGGGCGGCGCCGTCAAGCTGATCGAGCAATGCGGTACACGACGGGCACGGGCCTTCCGCACGCGGCAGCCGCGCGGTTTGCCCTTGAGGCGGGCCGGGGCTCGGGTCGGTGGGATCGCGCGGGAACATGAAGTTGTAGATCGCCAGCGAGCTGCGGCCCGGCGCGAACAGTTCGGAGAGCCTGATCGAGGTGATGGATCCGTCCGCTCCCTGCCCTTGGAACTCGTAGTCCTCGCGAACCGGTCCGCCGGGCGGCAGCTGGCGTCTGGCGGTGGCGACCGACTCCATCGCCGCGCGCAGCTCGAGCTCCTGCTGCAGCAGGCGGTCGCGCGCGGCCCGATATTCCCGCGATTCGCCTGGAAACGAAATCATGCAGCAGACGTTACTTGCCCGGGCGCGTGGCTACAGGCGGCGTCGAGCTCGGCTCGTGCGCGAATGTGCCGCCTACCGGCGCTCGGCGCCGGGGGCGCCTCGCCGGGGGTCAGCGTGCGCGGCTTCAAGGTCGCGGCCATCCACGGGCCGGCGGGCGGCTAGCACGGCTCGGTCTCAAGCCCTCGTCTCACAGCCGGCTGCGATCGTCGAGCGTGTTGGTCGGCGACTGGTCGTAGCGCATCGAGGAGGCTGTCCCCGAGTTCGACTTCGACGTACATCTCCGCCAGCTCGTGCTCGGTGATCTGTCCACCAAGCTCGTGGACGTGGCCGGCGAAGAAGTCGAGGTCGTTGCTCGAGATATCGGCGATGAGCGCAGCGACGATCGGCGGATGTTGGGCGAGGTGCATCCACACCTGGTGGTTCTCCACCGTGACGGTCTCGATTGAGGTGTCGTCGAGCTCGATCGTGATGCTCACTCGCATGTCGATCAGCGTCGCCTCGCCTCGATCGAACTCCTCGACCCACAATGCCCAATCGCGATCACCGGCGGCCGCACGCTGCCGCGCGCCGTCAAGCTCAGCTTCCGGCTTGGCAAGCCAGGCTTGCGCCGTCAGGTTCCGGATGACCACTGCCGCTGGTAATACCCGCTCGGGCGACGCGTCACCGCGCATCGCCGCCGCCGCGCTGGGCGCGTTCGAACATCCCGGCGTCGTCGGCCGCCCAAAGGCCGCGCCGGCGCAAACTTCCGCCGGTGAGCCAGCCGCCTCATCGGGGTAGCAAGAAGCCATGAGACGCCTTGGGCAGGTTGCGCTCATCGACGAGGATGCAGCGTTGCTTGACCTCGTGTCCGAGTCGGAGCGTTCTGCCGTGCGTGGCGCGCTGACCGCGACCGCGTACGCCGTCCCCGCGGGACCCTGGACCCCCGGGTCGCTCGCGGGCAACGGCGACTCACATCTCGGTCTGCTGCTGCTCGACGGGCTGCTGCTGCGCGACGTCAGCGTCGCCCATACCACCTGCGGAGAATTGGTCGGCGCCGGGGAGCTGCTGCGTCCCTGGGATGCGTTCGGCGAGCGAGCCCCGATGCCAATCGAGATCGACTGGAAGGCGCTCGAGCCGCTACGGATCGCGGTCCTCGATCACGACTTCGCTGCCACTCTGGCTCGCTGGCCAGCACTGATCCACGCCTTCGTGGCGCGCGCGATCGAGCGATCGCACTCGCTGGCGCTGCACGTCGCGATCCACTGCATTCGCCGCGTCGATCTCAGCTTGCTCGTGCTCTTCGCCCACCTCGCCGACCGCTTCGGCCGCGTCACCCCTAACGGGATCGTGATCCCGGTCAAGCTCACCCAAGAGGACCTCGGCAAGCTCGTCGGCGCGACCCGCCAGTCGGTCAACGTCGCGCTCAGACAACTGCTCGATCGCGCATCGCTGACACGCCGCGACGACGACACCTGGCTGTTGAACCACCACGCACTGACCGCGATCGACCACCTCCTCGCTCCTCGCTCGCCTCGCGATACCGTCGTGTAGGCGCCCGCGTCTCCAGTCACCCGTTGTGTCGGGAACCCGACACAACATCGGGTGATCGGGCAAAGTAGCGTTGCCGAAATGGCGTGGGTCGAATCCGGCGGGCCGGTCCAGGTGCTCGACCTCGACCCGAGTCTGGCGCAGGGAGTACCGGCGGCCGAGCACGACCAGGCTCGCCAACGCGCGGTCGCGCGGGGGCTCGACATTTACGCCACGCACCTGCGCCCAGTCGATCTGTCCGCGACCCGGTCAGGTGCAACGCTGGGCTTCCTCGTCGCCGACGGGCTGCTCCTGCGACGCGTCACCGTCGCCTCACGCACCACGGGCGAGCTGTTCGGGCCCGGTGACGTCGTGCGTCCCAACGATGACGATCTCGTGACCTACGCGCCACTGACGATCGCGGTCGACTGGCTCGTCCTCAAGCCCGCACGCGTCGCCGTTTTGGACGAGGGCTTTCTCAGGCGAGTCGCACGCTGGCCCAGCGTCGTAGCCGCCGTCGTGCAACGTATCGCCGACCGTGGCGGGCGCCTCGCGCTCAGAGCGGCGGTGGCGCACCTCTCTCGTGCCGACACACGACTACTGCTCATGTTCTGGCTGCTCGCCAACCGCTGGGGCACCGTCACCACCGACGGTGTCCGCCTCGAGCTTCCGCTCACGCACGAGGTCCTGGCCATGCTGGTCGGCAACCAGCGCCCCACGATCACGCTTGCGCTGCACAAGCTCGCCGAGCAAGGGTTGCTCATCCGCCATTCCAGTGCCGATTGGCTGCTCACGAGCAAAGCGGTTCACACTCTGGGCCATGTATGACCGGGACGGGTGAATCACTGAGCGACTCAGCGTACGAGCAGCGGGTCGCCGATCGTGATGTGATGCCCAAGCCAGGCGTCGGCGGCCTTGCGGAGGCGGACGCAGCCGTCTGAGATTCGGCCCGCAACAGCAACACCGGACCTATCAACGTTTTCCGGCCGTGACCGAGAGCTGACGTGGAAACCTTCGGTCTGACCGGACGTTCTCCCGTCGGCAGCTGCCGAGCTGCCGATTTTGTGAAAAGTGCCGGGTCGTGCAGCGTCGCCGAGCGCGCAGGCTGTGCAGGATCAGCGCAGACGCTGGCCGCTTCCCGCAAGTCGCCGGGCGCGCCGACCCAACCCGCGGGCGACCCGCGGCAGCCGAACAGAACGGGTTTGGCGCCGACCACGGCGTGTAGCGCACGGGACGCAAAACCCCGCATCCCCGCCGCCGGCGCCAGACCGCGCAACGATCCGCCCCGACTGCGCATCGGGGTACCAACGTGGACAGCCCGCTGCGACGAGAGCGGGGAGCCGCCGCGTGGTACGTTGTGTCGCGGGCGTGTGAGGACGCCTCCGGGTCCGCGGGCAGAACTGAGTTCACCTCTCTGTATAGGTATGCAGCCCGATCATCTCCGGGCCTGGCACGCGGACCACCGGGCTGTGAAGGAGATGTCATGTCTGTACTTCCCGATGATCACGACCATCGTGGTCTGAGGCTGTCGAAGGATGATGCGACGGCCACGGCCCTGGTCGAGGCGATCCATGGTGGCGATGTCGACTCGCTCCGGAAGCTGCTCGGCGAGCACCCCGGGCTCGCGGCCGCGAGGATCGTCGACCCGAACGGAGGGTCGGCCACGCTGCACGCGGCGACAGACTGGCCCGGGTTCTTTCCGAACGGGCGCGAGATCGTCCGGATCTTGATCGCGGCCGGCGCAGATCCGGACGCTGCTATCGACGGAAGCTGGCATGCAGAGACGGCGTTGCACTGGACGGCTAGCAGCGATGACGTCGAGGTGGCCAGGGCGCTGATCGATGGCGGCGCCGGCCTGAACGGAACCGCTTCTTGGGGCGATCGCACTCCCCTCGACGTCGCCGAATCGGTTGATACCGGACGCGAAGCTCTGCTCACGTGGCTGCGGGAACGAGGCGCAAAGAACTCAACCGAGCCAGCCGTCTGAGGGAGGAAGCGATCATGTCGATGCTTCCTCAGCACCCAGATCTCGACCAGGCCCGGCGCCGCGCCAAGGAGCTGCTCCGCGCCGCCCGGGCCGGGGACGGTCGTGCGCTCACCCGTCTGGCCGAGGTATCCGCCCCGTTGACGCTCGCCGGCGCCCAGCTCGCGATGGCACGCGAGCTCGGTCAGCCGAGCTGGTCGGCGCTGGTCCACGAGATCGAGGCGCGAAACGTCTCGATTCCCGAGAACGTCATGCGGTTTCTGCGCTCGAGCGTCAACCTGCAGATCGGCGTGGCCGCCCGCATGCTGCACGAGGACCCCGCGCTGGCGGCGTCCGGGTTTCCGGCGGCGGTGGTCCTGGGCGATGTTGCCCGGGTCGAGGCCGAGTTGGATCGCGATCCCGGCGCCGCGACCCGTGTGGACCCAGGTAGCGGCTGGACCGCGCTGCACCTTGCGTGCGCCTCGCGCTTTCACCTCGATCCGGCGCGGGCGCCGGGCCTGGCCGAGGTCGCGCGCCGGTTGCTCGACGCGGGCGCTGACATCGACTCAAAGAGCCGGGGGAGGCGGTGCTGGCGGCCGCTGGAGTGCGCCGTCACCAGCGCCAACTCGAGCCGCAACAACGAGCCGATCATCCGCCTGTTGCTGGACCGTGGCGCGCCGGTGCGACCCGAGACGGTGCTTGCGTCGCTCTATGCCGCGGAGGGAACCTGGTGCCTGGAGCTGCTGACGACGGCCGCCGCGGGCGAACCCGAGCTGTTCACGGAGGCCTTGGTGGAGGCGGTCGCTGAGCCTGACCTCGACGCGGTGGCGATCCTGCTGGCCGCCGGTGCCGACCCGGACGCGCCCGGCGCCGACGGTCGCTCGGCCCGTCGACGCGCGCTGACCGCCGGTGTGGCGGCAACCGTCGAGCTCCTCGGAGGCGGGGGCGATGATCCGGTCGACCGGCTGCTCGAGGCCATCGTCACCGGCGACGGGGACGCCGCTCGCAGCTTGGCCGCCACCGATCCCGGGCTCGTGGACCGGCTCCAGCCAGCCGAGCGGGCGGCGCTCGTCGCGGCGGCCGAGCACGGCAATCTGATCGCTGTCGGTTTGATGATGGAGCTCGGGTTCCCGGTCGAGGCTCGCCGTGAGTCCGCCGAGGAGGACGGCGCCACCGCGCTGCATGCCGCCTCCTGGGCCGGAAGCGCCGAAACCGTGGCGCTGCTGCTCAGTCATGGCGCCGACCTGGGCGCGCGTGACACCCGCTGGCATAGCCAGCCACTGGAATGGGCGATCGTCGGCAGCGGCGAGGCTCCGGACAGCGCCCCGAGGCCTGACTGGGTCGCGACCGTTGCCCTGCTGCTCGACGCGGGCGCCTCGCTCGAGGGGGTCACGTTCAACGCGGACGAGCCCAAGCGGCCCAGTGCCGCGGTGCTCGAACTGCTCCGATCCCGCGGGTTCGCCGGTGACACAGAGGCCAGGTGAGCGTGAGAGCCGGCGTGACAGGGTTGCAGTGAGGACGATCCGCATCCCGCCGCAGCTGACCGACGCGGTCGAGGAAGACGACTACCCCGAACGGCTGCAGTGGCTGACCGCGCTGCCGGCGGTCATCAGCGAGATCGCGACCGATTGGGAGCTTGAGCTCGGTGATCCGTATCTGCCCGGCGGACAGTGCGCGTGGGTCGCGCCCGCCCGTAACGCCTGCGGTGACGAGCTGGTGCTCAAGGTTGGGTGGCGCCACCGCGAGGCCGAGCACGAGGCCGACGCGCTCCGTTTCTGGGATGGCGACGGCGCGGTGCGCTGCTTCGCGACGCGGTCGCTCGAGGATTCGACGGCGCTGCTGCTCGAACGGTGCACCCCCGGCCATCAGCTCAGCTTGCTGCCCGAGCCCGAGCAGGACGAGATCATCGCCGGGCTCCTCCGCCGGCTATGGGCCCGCGGCCCGCAGGACGGCCATCCGTTCGCTTCGCTGGAGGAGATATGCGGCGCGTGGGCCGACCGGTTCGAGCTCGACTACGCCACCGACACGGGCGGTCTGGATCCAGGTCTCGCGCGCGAGGGCATGGCGATGCTGCGCCGGCTCCCCGCCGTGGCCGAGTCGCGGGTGCTGCTGTGCGTCGACCTGCACGCCGGAAATGTGCTCGCGACGCAGCGCGAGCCGTGGCTGGTGGTCGATCCCAAGCCGTTCATCGGCGACCCGGCCTTCGATCCGGTGCAGCACATGCTCAACTGCGACGAACGCCTGGCCGATGATCCGGCCGGCCTGGCACGACGCATGGCCGCCCTGCTCGACCTCGACGCCGAACGGGTCAGGCTGTGGCTGTTCGCCCGCTGCGTCCAGGAGTCGCTGCACGACGTGACCATGCGCGAACTCGCGCGGCGCCTCGCGCCCTGACGCCCACCGGCGACCCGCGGTCAGGGTGGCCTTGACGGCCGAGCTTCGTCAGGTTAGCCTTGACGCAATGGCTGGAGTCCCCGGGATCGACGAACTGCGCGGCGAGATCGCACCGGGCACACCGCTCGAACAACTGGCCGCGGCCAGCACACTGGCCGCCCGATTGCGCGCCCGCGGCGACGAGCTGCTCGACTACTTCGTGGACGCCGCCCGCGCCGGCGGGGCGAGCTGGAGCGAGATCGGGTGCACGCTCGGGACCAGCAAGCAGGCCGCCCACGAGCGATTCGGCGCATTGGCCGATCCGGTAGCCGGACAGGCACCGTTTGGTTTGACCGGCACTGCCACTGAGGTGCTGAGCGTCGCCGCCGCCGAGGCGCGCGAGCTCGGGCATCACTTCATCAAGCCCGAGCACATGGTCCTGGGACTGCTCGCCCAGCCCGACGAGCTCGCAGGAGAAGCGCTGGCGGGGTTCGGCGTCACCGCGGAGCGGGCTCGCGAGCTCGTCGCGCGGCGGCTCGGCAGCGGGGCGCCGCGCCCGGCGGGATCGTTGGGCATCGCGCCGCAGACCAAGCGGCTACTGGAGCTGGCACGGGCGATCGCCAAGTCGCTGGGAAGCCGCTGTCCCAAGACCGAGCACATCCTGCTCGCCGCGATCTCCCCCAAGCTGCACAGCTCCGCCGGCGAGCTGCTCGCCGAGTTGGGCGCAAGCCCTGAGCCTGTCCGCGACCAGCTCACCCGGACGCTGCTGGCGGAGGCTCCCGAGCTCGCCGAGCGGCTGCGCAGTGGCCCGCGGCTCGCTCGATTCCGGATGCGCAGCCATTAGCCGCACCCCGGCTCGAGGCTCGCGTTTGCCGCGAGCTAGGCGTGGTTGTCTGCCCGGAACGCCTCAATCCGACTGAGCGTCTGCTGATGCGCCGCGATCTGGGCGCGGATCCGCTCTTCTGCGCGGTCGAGCACGCGGGCGAACTGCGTTGACGGCGGCCGGTCGGGATCCCTCAGGTAGCAGTCGTGCAGCTGCTCGATCTCGGCGAGCGTCAGCCCCAGCGAGCGCATCTTCCCGACGGCGCCCACACACCAGAGCGCCGTCTCGTCGAACAGGCGGTAGTTGGACTCGCTGCGACCGACGCTGTAGATGAGCCCGCGGCCTTCCAGCTCGCGGATCGCCTTGTGCGACAGGCCGGTGCGCCGGGCGAGCTGGCCAACGGTCATCAATCCCGGCTGGCGGCCGTCCTTGACGGTCTCGGCGCCCAGCGGCGGCGGGGGAAATGGGATCGTCGAAAACGTCGTGTCCATCACAGTCACCTATCGATATAAATCGATATCGTACTTGGTCGATATGAGCGTCGCCTCGACATCGCCGTTCACGCTGGCTGAGGTGCCAAGCCGCGGCGAGCTACTGGCGAAGTACTTCCGCGGCCTCGGCGATCCGACCCGGCTGCGGATCCTGCGACAGCTCGAGGCCGACGGGGAGCTGTCCGCGGGTGAGATCGTGCGGCGGCTCGGGCTTCCGCAGGCGACCGTCTCGACCCACCTCGGGTGTCTGCGCTGGTGCGGGTTCGTGACCACCCGCCGCGAGCAGCGTTCCGTGATCTACCGGATCGCCGACGCGCGAGTGGGCGAGCTGATTGCGCTTGCGGAGACGCTGCTGGACGACAACGCCGAGCACGTCGTGTGCTGCCAGACGATCGACGCCGACTCCGCCAGCGGGATCGGAGGTGGACCGTGAGGGTCGAGATCCTGTACTTCGATGGCTGTCCGAACCACGAGCCGTTGGTCGCACGTGTGCCCGCGGTGCTGCGCGCGGCCGGGATCGAGGCGGAGGTAGTGTCACGACGCGTCGAGTCCGAGCGGGATGCGCGGGCGCTGCGGTTCCTGGGATCGCCGACGGTGCGGGTCGACGGTCGCGATGTCGAGCCGGAGGCCGCCACGCGCTCGGACTACGGTTTGAAGTGCCGCCTGTACCGGTCCGCCGAGGGAGTGTCGGGGCAGCCGGCAGATCATCTGATTGCAGCCGCAGCGCGCGGCTGACGGCCGCCGGTCTCACAGCCGGGACTCGGCCCGTGTCTCCGGCCTTGACCTTCACCCCGGGGTGAGGGCTTACGGTGACCAGACCCCGAGTCAGGAGACAGGTGATGCAGACGAGCGACATCAACCAGCTGGCGGAACGCGTCGCCCAGTGGCAGAACCGAATGCCCTGGCCGGTCGAACGCGGGAGGATCGCTGCGGCCGCGATTGCGGAGCTGGCCGCGGGCGAGCCGGTCGAGATCGCACGGGTCGCCGAGCGCGCGGGTGCGCCGGCCGACGACGTGCTCGACTTCCTGCAGAGCAGCCCGGCCGAGTTCGATCGCGACGGGCGGCTGGCCGGGTTCGGACTCACGATGCGGCCGACGCCGCACCGGGTCGAGCTCGGCGGGCGCACTCTGTACACGTGGTGCGCGCCC
Organism: Solirubrobacteraceae bacterium; assembly: GCA_036273655.1. Taxonomy (GTDB): domain Bacteria; phylum Actinomycetota; class Thermoleophilia; order Solirubrobacterales; family Solirubrobacteraceae; genus Palsa-465. The sequence goes on from DASUHF010000025.1 coordinate 25,129, forward strand.
GACGCGCTCGAGCTTCCAACGCTGCTCGGCCAGCCGGTGCGGGTCGAGTCGCGTTGCTTTGCGACCGGGGAGACGGTGCGGGTCGAGGTCGAGCCCAACGGCGTGCACAAGCTGGAGCCCGAGGCGGCCGTGGTGTCGATGGTGCTGCCCGATGTCTACATGTCCGATTTTCGCGAGAAGCTCTGCGACGAGCAGCACTTCTTCTCCTCCGCCGCTGCAGCCGCCGGCTGGCACACTGACCGGCCCGAGGCGATCGTCGTCCCGGTCAGATCGGGGTTCGCGCTCACCCGTCTGCTGACGGCCCGACTGTTCGCCGCCCGGGCGGTCGGCGCATGAGCGGCCACAGCAGGTACAGCTCGCGCGGGATCCGGACCTCTGACCGCGAGCGCGAGCGGGTCGTCACAAAGCTCCAGCACGAGTTCGCCGCCGGACGTCTGACCACGGCCGAGCTCGAGCAGCGGATCGCCGCCGCACAATCGGCACGAACCCGCGAGCAACTCCGGGCGCTGACCGCCGACCTCCCTGCCGAGCTCGCCCCGAGCCGGGCGACGCCTGCGAGGCCCGATCCCCGCTGGTTGTGTCTGCTGTGGTGCGTTTGTCCGCCGGCGGGACTCGTGTACTCGCTTCTGTCCCGGCTGGCGATCCGAGGCGAGACGTGAGGCACCCGCTGTTCGCGCGAGCGTACGACCGGCTCATCGCTCCGGCGATGGAGCGTGAGCTGTCATCGCTGCGCCGGGAGCTGCTCGCCGGGCTCCACGGGCGGGTCTTGGAGGTAGGCGCGGGCAACGGCTTGAGCTTCGTCCACTACCCGCCGAGCGTCACCGAAGTCGTCGCGCTCGAGCCCGAGCCTTACCTGCGGGCGCAGGCAGAGCTGGCTGCGAACGTCGCGCCGGTCGCTGTCACCGTCCGCGAGGGACTGGCCGAGACACTCCCGTTCGCGGCGGCCAGCTTCGACGCGGCCGTCGCGAGCATCGTGCTGTGTTCGGTCGCCGATCCAGCGCGTGCGCTGTCCGAGCTTCGGCGGGTGCTGCGCCCCGGGGGCAAGCTGTGCTTCTTCGAACACGTACGTTCGGATCGCGTTCCCAAGGCGACGGTCCAGGCGCTGCTCGACCGTTCCGGTGTCTGGCCGCTCCTTGCCGGCGGCTGCCACTGCGCGCGGGAGACGGTCAACGCGATCGCGGTCGCCGGCTTTCGGGTCGACGCATCACGTCGCGTCGCGCTCGGGCCCGCGTGGCTTCACACCAATCCGTGGATGCTCGGCACGGCGCGAGCGTGACGGGCCCGGGATCCGTCTGCTCGCGAGGCACGGTCAGGGCAGGTTGACGGCGCATGCGTCGCCTACCGGGCGACCGCGCCGATCACCTCCTGCCACCACGCCTGGGCGGCGTCGTCGGTCTCGCGGCCGAGCCGGCGGCGAGCGTAGCGCTGGAGCTGGTCCGAGCCGCCGACGGCGACATTCGGCCCGGTGACCGCGAAGCGGCCGTCGGCGAGCACGACGAGCGCACCGGGGACGTCGTGGCGGGCACGCAGCCGCTCGACCACGTCGATGCCCAGCACCGATTCCGGGCGGCCGGGATCGCCGTCAGTTCGGTCCCACGGGCGGTTTGTGAAGATCGGAGCGGTGCCGCGGATCGGCGGTCGAGGGTGACTGGGGAGGTCCGTCGGTCCGTCCCGCCAGCGGTCCAGCAGCTCGGGGAACTCTTCGGCGACCTCCTGGCGCAGGAGGATGCTGAGGCGGTCACCGGCGTGGATCTGGGTCGAGCCGCGTGGTGGGATCGCGTCGTGTCCGCGCACGATCAGGCTCAGCACGGCCTCGCGCGGGAGGCCCAGTTCGCGCACGCGCCGCCCGACGATCGCATCGTCAGGGCCGACGGGATACTCGACGGTCTCGGCGCCAAGCCGTCGCATCACGCCGACCTCGCCGAGCGGGCGGGGGAGCGCGGGACGCCGGGTGGTCAGGTGCAGCCGGCGCGCGAACGGCTCGAACGTCGTGCCCTGCAGCAGGGTCGAGATGACGACCGCGAAGAAGACGATGTCGAAGAACCGCTCGCTGCCCGATACGTGCGAGATCACCGGGAACGTGGCGAGCACGACCGGGACGGCTCCGCGCAGGCCGGCCCAGCCGAGCAGCAGGCGCTCTGACAGGTTGAAGCGGTTCAGCGCGGTGGCGACCATCACCGCGACCGGCCGCGCGAGGATCGACATCACCAGCGCGACAATCGTGCCCTCCACCACGACGCCGCCGAGTTCGCTCGGGAACACGAGCAGCCCGAGGACGAGGAACAGCGCGATCTGAGCCACGAACGACAGGCCGACATGAAATGTGGTGATCGTCTGGCGTGCGGGCAGCGCACCGGAGCCGAGCGTCAGTCCGGCCAGGTACACGGCCAAAAAGCCCGACCCGTGGGCCACGGCCGCGGCGCCGTACGCCAGCCCGGCGGTGGCCAGCGATGCGACCGGGTACAGACCGGCACCGCTGAGCGGCAGCCGGCGAAACGCCTCCCGCGCCATCGATCCGACGCCGAGCCCGACGCCGAGGCCGATCGCGAGCTCGCGGGCGAACAGCACGAGCGCGTCGCCGACGCCGAAGTGCCCGGGGCGGATCGCGGAGATGAAGCTCAACACGAGCAGCACCGCGACCGGGTCGTTGAAGCCGGCCTCGCCTTCGAGCGTACGGGCGACGCGACGGCGCAGCGTCGAGTGGCGCAGCAGCGCGAACGTCGCGGCGCTGTCGGTCGAGGCGAGCACCGAGCCCAGCAGCAGCCCCTTGAGGATCGAGTCGCCCAGCAGCGCTGCCGCCACCAGCCCGGTGATCACCGCCGTCAGCAGCGTGCCGACGAACGCCAGCGACAGCGCGGGCGCCAGCACGCTGCGGATCTCGCGAAAGCCGGATGTCAGGCCGCCCTCGAACAGGATCAGCGCCAGCGCGATCACACCGATGCGTTGCGCCAGGGCGTAGTTGTTGAACGGGATCCACCCGAGTCCCTCCGAGCCGACGGCCATGCCGAGGCCGAGGAACAACAGCAAACCGGGCACCCGAAGGCGCCCCGCGATCACCGACGCGACCAGCGCCAGGGCGAGGAGTGCGCCGCCGACGAGGATCGGGAGGGCGTTGACCACCGGCGCCGAGCCTAAACGGTCGGACGCCGTTCGCCGCCTGCCCGATGTGTACGTGCACTCGGCGCCCACCGTCCGAGCCCACCGCGATGTTCGACTGCGAACGGGCGGGGACGGGACCGCGGCCGGACGGGTATCGAACGAGACCGTGAGACATACGCGGCGACGACCTGACCCCGCCCGCATGCGCCGTGGGTCCCAGACGAGGCTGCCGTGAGGGTCCTGTGCATACACCCGGGGCCGCTGATGTATTCCGAGGTGTTCCTGCGGCTCGAGCCGCTCGGGCGTGAACGCGTGGCCGGGGCGGCGCGCGCCGCCGGCCACGAGGTGCGCGTCGTCGACCTGCAGGTGTTCTCGCACGCCGAGCTGGAGCGCGAGCTGCAGGAGTTCGTGCCCGAGGCGGTCGGTTTCGGCCTCAACTACTTGGCCAACGTGCCCGAGGTGCTCGATCTCGCCGCGCTCGTCAAGCGCCGGCTGCCCGAATGTTTCACGTTCGCCGGGGGTCACAGCGTGTCGTTCATCGCCGGCCACGTGCTCGCCCAGTCAGAGGGGGCGCTGGACGCGGTCGTGCGTGGCGACGGAGAGGTCATCACGCCGCTGCTGCTGGAGGCCACGCAAGCGCGCGAGCCGCCGGACCTGCCCGGCGT
>DASUHF010000026.1:0-4146 GCA_036273655.1 Solirubrobacteraceae bacterium
AGGCGACGATCGAGACCTCGACGTTCAGCAACGACTCGGCTTGTAAGGTCGTCCCGGCGAGCGCCGGCCGGTGCACTGCCGGCGGGACCAGGATCGTCTTCAAGAACCCCTGATCCGGCTCGGGGAGCGCGCCTCAGCCACGCGGTGACAGGTCCAGGGCGTCGGATTCGAATGTCACGTCGACCGGCGCCAGGACCACCCGTCGCGGTCCGGCGAGCACCCGTCCGGCGACGTGCGCCCGCAGCCCGCACCCGTCGGCCAGCGACGCCACCCGCTCGCCCTGGCCGGCGGCGCAGTAGACGGCGAAGCCGGCGCCCATGTTGAACGTCCGGTAGGCCTCGGCCGCGGACATGCCGGCGCGCCGGACGAGCAGCGACAGGACCTCGGGCACGTCGGGCAGCGCGTCGATCTCGTACGTGAACGGCGCCCGCGGGCGCATCAGCTTCAAGAACCCGTGGCCGGTGATGTGGCTCAGGTAATGCACGGCGACGTCCGAGTCCAGCAGCGCCCGCACCAGCGGCACGTAGATCACGCTCGACGTCAGCAGCGCTGCGCCGAACGTCGTGCCGCTCGGCAGCTCGAAGTCGTAGCCGCCCGGCAGCTCGTCGGCGATCCGCCGCGCCAGCGAGGCGCCGTTGGCGTGCAGGCCGCTTGAGTCGACGAGCACGATCTCATCGCCGTCGACGAGATCGGCGCCGAGGATCGCCGTGCCGCTCGGGACGACCCCGACGGCGCTGCCGGCGAGCTCGATCTCGTCGGCTGCGACAAGGCCGGTCAGCGACGGCGACTCGCCGCCGCCCCAGGTCGCGCCCGCGTCCTCGCACGCGCGCCGCCAGCCGCGCAGCAGCCCGGCCTGTCGCTCGGGCCGCGCATACCAATTCGAGGAGCCGGTCGCGAAGTAGGCGTTGACGACGAGCGGCACCGCTCCGACGCAGCAGAGGTCGTTGACGACCGCGGCCACCGTGTCGTAGGCGACCGCGTCGAACCCGGCCGCCCCGTAGCGGTCCTCGAGCGCGCGGGCGATCAGCGACTTCGTGCCCAGGCACTCGAGCACGATCGCGAGCGTCTGGCCGCCGGCCTCGAACACGAACGCGGGCTCGCCGCGTGACTCGTCGATTGCGCGGCCGCCGCCCGGCGCGGCCGCCAGCAACGGGGAGGTGGCCAGCGCCTCGGTCAGCGCGTTGCGCTTGCCGGCATCGAGCGCGTCGTAGTCGACGCCGGCTTGCTCGTAGGCGCTCAGAGCTCGATCCCGCGGTCGGCCAGCCACTCGACCACCGGCTCGGGCGGATCGGCGCGCCATTGCGAGCGCGCGGCGAGCCGGACGAGCTCGTCGGGTTCGGCGTCGAGCTCGTCGCGCCGGAACGCGAGGTACACGACGATCGCCGCGGCGACCGACAGCGACCCGTTGTTGGTCGCCGGATCGAGGTCGGCGAGCACCTCGCCGACGTGCTCCTCGATGTTGCCGACGGCCCGGATCGGCTCGTCGTCGTCCTCGAACGCGCGCTCGAAGTCGCCGATCAGCGCGTCGTCGTCATCGGGATCGACGACGTCGCAGGCACGCTTGACCGCCTCGAACACCGTCAGCGGCTGGGGTTCGGTCGGCATCCCGGTTTAGTCTTGCACGTCAGCCGCCGGCGACAGGCTCGCCAGCTCCTGCAGCCAGGCGGTCGCCTCGCTGTCGGACGGTGCCCGCCAGTCAGAGCGCGGCGACAGCGAGCCGCCGGAGCCGACCTTCGGCGCGTTGGGCATCGCCGAGCGCTTGAACTGGCTGGTCTTGAAGAATCGGCGCAGGAACTCCTCAAGCCAACGGCGGATCTCGTCGTCGGAGTACTCGTTGCGGCGGGGTTCGGGGATCAGGTCCGGCCACTCGCCGCGGCCGCGATCGCCCCATGCGTGTTGGGCGAGGAACGCGACCTTCGTCGGCCGGTAGCCAAAGCGCAGCACGTAGTACAGGAAGAAGTCCTGCAGTTCGTAGGGGCCGACGGTCGCCTCAGAATCCTGGTGAGGCCCGTCGCCGTCGTGGTCTGCGCCGGCCGGGATCAGCTCCGGCGAGATCGCGGTATCGAGGATCGCGCCCAGCACGCGGTTGGCGTCGTCGCCGAACAGGTCGGCGGAGATCGCCCACCGCAGCAGGAAGCTGATCAGCGTCTTCGGCACCGACGCGTTGACGTTGTAGTGCGACATCTGGTCGCCGACGCCGTACGTCGACCAGCCCAGCGCCAGCTCGGATAGATCGCCGGTGCCGAGCACCAGCCCACGATGGAAGTTGGCGAGCCGAAACAGATGGGAGGTCCGTTCACCCGCCTGCACGTTCTCGTAGGTGACGTCGTACTGCGGCTCGCCGTCGGCCGCGGGATGTCTCAGGTCGTGCAGCATCTGCATCGCCGACGGTCGGATGTCGAGCTCTTGCGCGCAAACGCCGAGCGCCCGCATGAGCGCGTGGGAGTTACGGAGCGTGCCGGCGCTCGTCGCAAAGCCCGGCAGCGTGTAGGCGAGCACGTTCGTCCGCGGCAGCCCGATCCGGTCCATCGCACGCGCCGCGACGATCAGCGCGTGGGCGGAGTCAAGGCCGCCGGAGACGCCGATCACGATCCGCTCGATCCCCGTCGCCTGCAGCCGCGTCTGCAGCCCGCGGACCTGGATGTCGAACACCTCCTCGCAGCGCTCGTTGCGGGTCACCGGGTTCGCGGGCACGTAAGGGAAGCGCTCGACGCGACGGCGCAGCGGCACGGCACCGTCGCCGTGGCGCAGCGTAAAGCCGACCCGCCGAATCTGCCGTAGCCGCTCGCGCAGGTCGCCGACCGTGTCGCCGTAGCTCGATGTCGCGGTCCGGTCCGAGAGGATCCGGTCGAGGTCGAGGTCGGCGCAGATCAGCTGCTCGTCGTCGGCGAACCGCTGCGACTCGACGAGCAGATCGCCGTTCTCGCAGATCATCGCCTGGCCGTCCCAGGCGACGTCCGTGGTCGACTCGCCGAGGCCAGCGGCCGTGTAGACGTACGCGGAGATCGTGCGTGCCGACTGGCCCTCGCACAACATCCGCCGGTACCGGGACTTGCCGATCGTGATGTTCGAGGCCGACAGGTTGCACAGCACCGTCGCGCCCGCAAGCGCCCCGTAAGTGCTCGGCGGCAGTGGCGACCACACGTCCTCGCAGATCTCGACGTGCAGCTGGAGCGCCGGCAGGTTCTCGCATGCGAACACGAGGCCGGGACCCGCCGGGATCCGCTGTCCGGCGACCGTCACCTCGTCGGCGATCAGGTCCCGCGCGGCGCGGAACTGGCGCTTTTCGTAGTACTCGTGGTACTCGGGCAGATAGCTCTTGGGGACGACCCCGAGAATCCGGCCCTCGTGGACGATCGCCGCCGCGTTGAAGAGGCCGCCCTCGGCGCGGACCGGCAGCCCGACGACGATCAGCGGCCGCAGCCGCTCGCTTGCGGCGACGACCTCCGTGAGCGCCTGCTCGGCGGCGTCCAGCAGCGCCGACTGGTGGAACAGGTCCTCGTTGGAGTAGCCGCTCAGGCCGAGCTCGGGGAACAGCACGACCGCGGCCCGCTCGGCGTCGGCGCGCTGCGCCAGCTCGATCGTCCGCTGCGCGTTGAACGACGGGTCGCCGATGCGGACGTGCGGCACGGCGGCGGCGGCGCGCACGAAGCCGTGGTCATAGAGGGAGTCGGTCATGGCTGGCCACCATTGTGTCCCGGCGGCGCGATCAGGCGCGGTGTCGATGCGAACTTTGCAGATCGCGTAACAGGGGGGTTTACGAAAGCTGCAAAGTTCGCGGGTGCACGGGCTCTAGGTCAGGGCGGGCGCGTCCGGCAGCGACGCCAGCGCCCGGTCGAGCTCGGCCTGGGGGAACTCCGGGTCGGGCAGCTCGCCGGCCAGGTAGGCGTCGTAGGCGCTCAGGTCGAAGTTGCCGTGGCCGCAGAGGCCGAACAGGATCACCCGCGGCTCGCCGGCCTCCTTGGCGGCGAGCGCCTCGTCGATCGTCGCCTTGATCGCGTGCGCCGGCTCGGGCGCGGGGATGATCCCCTCGGTGTGGGCGAACTGCACGGCCGCTGCGAACGTCTCGTTCTGGCGGTACGCGCGCGCCGTCACAAGCCCGTTGTGGACGAGTCCGCAGAGCAGCGGCGAGTCGCCGTGATAGCG
>DASUHF010000027.1:0-11710 GCA_036273655.1 Solirubrobacteraceae bacterium
GCGGCTGCGCGACATCGGCGGGATCATCGTCATCGACTTCATCGACATGGCGCGGGCCCGCAACCGCGACGCGGTGCTCAAGACGCTGCGCAAGGCGCTCGACGAGGACCGCACGAAGACGTTCGTCGTCGAGATCTCCCCACTGGGGCTGGTCGAGATGACCCGCCAGAACGTCACTGACGGTGTCCGCGAGATCATGACCCGGCCGTGCCCGACGTGCGACGGCGAGGGCGTGATCAAGTCAGAGGAGACGATCGCGATCGAGTTCGAGCGCCGGATGCGCGACCTCGCGTCTGAGACCAAGGCAGACGCGATTCTGTTGCAGATGAACCCGCGCGTGTCGGCGGAGTTCACCGGCGACGGGGCGAGGGTGCTGCACGCCGTCGAGGAGGAGACCGGCAAGTGGTTTCACTTCGAGGGCTCCGAAGGCCTGCCGCTCGATCACTTCGCGGTGCTGCTCGAGGGCGATCGCGAGGAGGTGCTCGAGCGGGCGCTGCCGTTCCGCGAGGGCGAGGAGGTGTTCGTCGAGATCGTCGAGCCGCACATGTACCAGGCCGGCGACGCCGTGGCGAAGATCGATGGCTACGTGATCTCGGTCACCGGCGGCGACCGCTACGTCGGCACCAAGCAGCTCGTGCGGATCGACGAGGTCGGCCGCAACCAGGCGACGGCGACGCTCGTCGAGGTGCCGGCCGCCGGCTTGAGCGGCGACGGCGCCGGGCCCGCGGGCGATGACGAGCTAGACTCAAAACCTCGGCGCCGTGGCCGCAGGGGCGGACGGCGCCGTTCCGGTGCCAAGGCCGAGTCGGCCGTGGCCACCACGTCCGAGTCGGAATAACCCATGTACGCGATCATCAAGACCGGCGGCAAGCAGTACCGCGTCGCGCAGGGCGAGTCCCTGCTCGTCGAGCGCCTGCCCGACGCCGAGGGCGCGACCGTCGAGCTGGCGCCGCTGCTGTACGTCGACGGCGACGACGTCGTCGACGGCGACGCGCTGTCGAAGGTCAAGGTCACGGCCCGGATCGTCTCCCACGAGCGCGGCCCCAAGCTGCGCGTCGTCAAGTTCAAGCCCAAGCGGGGCTACAAGCGCCGCAACGGACACCGTCAGGAGCTGACGCGGATCGAGATCGCCTCGATCGGCACCGGCTCGGGCGGCCGCGCGCGCTCGCGATCGGGCGCCAAGAAGGCGAACGCCACCGAGGAGGTCGGCAGTGGCTCATAAGAAAGGCCTCGGCTCCAGCCGCAACGGCCGTGACTCCAACGCCAAGCGTCTCGGGGTCAAGGTGTTCGCGGGCCAGAAGGTGTCGGGCGGCGAGATCATCGTCCGCCAGCGGGGCACTCGCTTCAAGCCCGGCGACGGCGCCGGAATCGGCTCCGACGACACGATCTACGCGCGCTCCGCTGGGATCGTCGAGTTCAAGAGCGGCCGCCGTGGACGCGTGATCTCGATCGCGCCCGACGGCGACGACACGCCGACCGCGGCGTAGCGCGGCGCTCAGCCGCCCTGGGCGGTCGGCCGGATCAGGATCTCGTTAACGTCGACGTGCGGCGGCTGCGACACCGCCCACATCACCGCGCGCGCGACGTCGTCGGGATGCAGCGCGTCGCTCGGGCGGTTATCGAAGAACGGCGTGTCGGTCATCCCGGGCTCGATCAGCGTCACTCGCACGCCGGTGCCGTTGAGCTCGAGGCGGGCGCCCTCGCCCATCGCCGTCACCGCCCACTTCGTCGCCGAGTACAGCGACCCGGGCTGCACGCGCCGGCCGGCGACCGAGCCGGTGATCAGCAGATGGCCGCGGGATTCGCGCAGCGCGTCGATCGTGGCGCGGATCGTCAGCGCCGCGCCGTACACGTTGGTGAGCACCATCGCGCGCCAGTGCTCGACGGTCTCTGACTGAAAGCCGCGCTTGGCGCCGAAGCCGGCGTTGGCGAACACGACGTCGAGGCGGCCGAAGTGCTCGCGCGCTCGCTCGACCATCGCCCGCTGGTCGTCCCATTCGGTGACGTCGCAGCGCATGGCGAGCGCGCGCTCTGAGCCGCCGAGCTCGGCGGCGAGCTCCTCCAGCCGGTCGGTCGAGCGCGCGGCGAGCGCCAGCCGGTAGCCGTCGCGTGCGGCGGCGCGGGCTGTCGCCGCGCCGATGCCGGACGATGCGCCGGTGAGCAGGAACACGGGGTCTTCCGCCATAGCATCGTCAGCATATGCAGGATCGATCGCGCATCCACGTCGTGGCCGGCGCCGGCGGCGACGGCTGTCTGAGCTTCCGCCGCGAGGCGCACGTCCCGCGCGGCGGCCCCGACGGCGGCGACGGCGGTCGCGGTGGCGACGTCGTGCTCGTCTGCGACGACTCGCTGCGCGATCTGGAGACCTACCGGCGTCGACCGCACTACAAGGCGGCACGCGGCGGGCACGGCTCCGGCGCGCTGCGCCACGGGGCAGACGGCGATGCGCTTGTGCTGCGTGTCCCGCCCGGCACCGAGGTGTTGGTCGAGTCAGACGGCGCCCGCCACGACCTGGTCGTGCCCGGCCAGCGAGCGGTCGTCGCGCGAGGCGGCGCTGGCGGGCGCGGCAACAAGCGCTTCGCCGGCCCGACCCACCAGACGCCGCGCTTTGCCGAGCGCGGCCTGCCCGGCGATGAGACGTGGCTGACGCTGCGCCTGAAGCTGCTGGCCGACGTCGGGCTGATCGGGTTGCCCAACGCCGGCAAATCGTCGCTGCTGTCGCGGCTGACGCGGGCGGCGCCGAAGGTGGCGGACTATCCTTTCACGACGCTCGCGCCGGTGCTGGGGACGCTGCAGGCCGACGACCGCCAGCTCGTGATCGCCGACATCCCGGGGCTGATCGAGGGTGCGGCCGACGGCGCCGGGCTCGGGCACGAGTTCCTGGCGCACATCGAGCGCACGCGCCTGCTCGTGCATGTGCTCGACCTGGCGCCGCTCGACGGCTCAGAACCGGTCGCGAACTTCGAGACGGTCGAGAGCGAGATCGCCGCCCACGATGCGCGGCTGGCGGCGCTGCGTCGGATCCTGGCGCTATCGAAGGCGGACTTAATCGATCGAAATGATGCTGAGGCGGCGGCGGCCGAGTGGCGGGCGCGGCTGGGCGCGGGCGTGCCGGTGATCGTCACCTCGTCGGCGACTGGGACCGGGCTGCGTGAGCTGTCGCTCGAGATGCTGCGGCTCGTGGGCGAGACGCCGGCCGCGGCGACGACCGCGCCGGGGTCCGCGCACGGCACGGCGGCCGCGCTGGCGGACGGCGGCGAGCTGGCCGAGCACCGCGTGTTCCGGCCGGCGCCACCGCGCCGGTACACGGTCAGGCGTCTCGGCGACGGGTCGTTTGCGGTCGACGGCGCCGGGATCGAGCGGCTCGTCGCCCGCTACGACCTCGACAACGAGGAGGCGATGGCCCACCTCGAGCGGCGGCTGCGCGGGATCGGGGTGCTCGCGGCGCTCGAGGCCGAGGGCTTTACGGCCGGCGACGACGTCCGCATCGCCGGGATCGAGTTCGACCTCGACCCCGAGGTCTGACGGGCGCCGGAAAAGTCCATCCATGGACGACTACGCCGGTACCGCGCCCCGTAACCTGACGGCCATATGGACACCCTCGTCGTCAAGCTCGGCTCGAGCATCGTCGCCGACGAGCGCGGCGAGGCGCGGATCGACGTGCTCGGCCGCATCTGCGACGAGCTCGCGGCGCTGCACCGCTCCGGCCGGCAGATCGTCGTCGTCACGAGCGGCGCGATCGCGCGCGGCCTGGGGGTGATGGCACTGGATCCGACGCGTCCCCGGCCGCGCACGATCGACGAGTTGCAGGCGGCCAGCGCCGTCGGTCAGGGCAAGCTCTACCAGGTCTACGACGAACTGCTGCGCGAGCGCGGCGTCCCCAGCGCCCAGGTGCTGCTCACGTTCTTCGACATGAGCGCGCGCACGCACTACGTCAACGCCCGCCAGACGCTGCGCAAGCTGCTGGAGTGGCGCGTCGTGCCGATCATCAACGAGAACGACACGACCACGACCGACGAGATCTCGTTCGGCAACAACGACTTTCTCGCCGCCCAGGTCGCGATCCTGCTGTCGGCGGGGCTGCTGTTGCTGCTGACGGATGCCGCGGGCGTCTACACGGCCGACCCGCGGATCGACGAGTCCGCGTCGCTGCTTGCGCGGGTCGAGGATTTCTCGGCCCTGGACGCGCTCGACATCGGCCATCGGGCCTCGCCGCTGGGCACCGGCGGCATGCGCTCGAAGGTCGTCGCGGCCGAGATGGCGACCGCGGCCGGGGTGCCGGTCGTGATCGCCGGAGGCCTGACCGCTGGCACGATCACGCGCGCGGCCGCGGGCGACGCGGTCGGCACGAGCTTTCCGGCGCGCGAGGGCCGCTACTCGAGCTTCAAGCTGTGGCTCAAGTACGCCAAACCGGTCCGCGGCCGCGTGCTCGTCGACGCCGGCGCCGCGCGGGCGCTGCGCGACGGCGGCACGAGTCTGTTGCCGGTCGGGATCGTGGACGTCAACGGCTCGTTCGATGCCGGCGACGCGGTCGACATCACGCACGGACCCGTGTACGTCGGCAAGGGGATCTGCAACTACTCGGCCGACGAGTTGCGCCGGGTTCGTGGGCTGCAGTCGGCGGCGGTCCGGGAGCTGTTGCCGCGTGCCTCCGAGGAGGCGATCCACCGCGACTACTTCGTGCTCGCGTGAGCCGGCCGGTGGCCGTGCGTAACCTGTAGCGACGATGGCCACCACCTCCTCCGTACCGGTCGCCGACACCTGCCTGGCCGCCAAGCGCGCGTCACGGCAGCTGGCGACGCTCAGCGCCCACGTCAAGGACGCGGCGCTTCAGGCGATCGCGGACGCACTGCTCGACGCCACCGAGGAGATCCTCGCCGCCAACGCGCGCGACCTCGAGGCGGGCGCGGCCGCCGGCCTGTCGGACGCGCTGATGGACCGGCTGGCGCTGAGCACCGAGCGCGTCGCCGCGATGGCCGCAGGCGTGCGGGCGATCGCGGCGCTGCCCGACCCGGTCGGCGAGGTGATCGACGGCAAGACGCTCGCAAACGGCCTGCAGCTGCGCCGCGTGCGCGTGCCGCTGGGCGTGATCGCGGTCGTCTACGAGGCGCGGCCGAACGTCACGATCGACGCCGCCGCGCTGTGCCTGAAGTCCGGCAACGCGGTCGTGCTGCGCGGCTCGAGCTCGGCGCTGCATTCGAATTCCGTCCTGGCCGCGATCGCCGCCCGAGCCGCGGCCGACGCGGGGCTGCCGGTCGGCGCGCTGTCGCTGATCGACGGCGGCGACCGCGACGAGCTGACGCAGCTGGCCACGCAGACCGGCGTCGTCGATCTCATCATTCCCCGCGGTGGCGAGGGCCTGAAGGCCGCGCTGAAGGGCGTCGCGACGGTGCCGGTGATCTTCGCCGCGTCGGGCAACAACCATGTGTTCGTCGACGCCGACGCCGATCTCGACGCGGCGCTCGAGATCGTGCTGAACGCCAAACTGCAGCGTCCCGGGACCTGCAACGCCGCCGAGAAGCTGCTCGTGCACACCGATGTCGCGCAGCGCTTCGTGCCGCGCGCGCTCGACGCGCTGCACGCGGCGGGCGTCCGGCTGCACGGCGATGACCGCGTCCGCGCACTGGCGGGGACGACTCCCGTCGACGCCGCGACCGACGCCGACTGGGACACCGAGTACCTGGCGCTCGAGCTTGCGGCCGCGGTCGTCGACTCAGCGCAGGACGCGATCGAGCACGTCAACGTCCACGGCTCGGGGCACTCGGAGGCGATCGTGACCGGCTCGGTGGCGTCGGCCCGCGCCTTCCAGCTCGGCGTCGACGCCGCCTGCGTGTACGTCAACGCCTCGACTCGGTTCACCGACGGAGGGGAGTTCGGGATGGGCGCCGAGATCGGCAACTCCACCCAGAAACTCCACGCCCGCGGACCGATCGGCCTGCGCGAGCTGTGCACGTTCAAGTATCTGGTCGACGGCGACGGGCAGGTTCGCGGCTGAGTGTTCCGATGCCGGCGCGCGCGGTGAGCGCTTCGTAGACAGTGCGACTCGGGATCCTTGGCGGCACGTTCAACCCGCCGCATCTCGCCCACCTCGTCTGCGCCCAGGAGGCGCACCGCGAGCTCGGCCTTGACCGGGTGCTGTTCATTCCGGCGTCGATCCCGCCGCACAAGCCCGTCGAGCAGGAGCCCGGCGCCGAGCACCGGCTGGCAATGTGCCGGCTCGCGGTCGCAGGTGACGAGCGCTTCGAGGTCTCCGACATCGAGCTGCGGCGCGATGGGCCGTCCTACACGGTCGATACCCTCCAAGTGCTGAGCTCTGAAGCACCCAACGACGAACTCGTGCTGATCCTGGGCGGCGACATCGCCGCCGGACTACCCGAGTGGCACCGACCCGAGCGGGTGCTGGAGCTGGCGACGGTCGCGATCGCCAAGCGCCGCGGCACGGCGCGCGACACCGTCGAACAGGCGCTGGGCACGCTGCGCGGCGGCGACCGCGCCCGGTTCTTCGGTATGCCGAGGATCGGGATCTCGTCGACGATGGTCCGCGAACGCGTCGGCGGCGGGCTCCCGATCCGCTACCTCGTCCCCGACCAGGTGCTCGACCACATCGAGCGCGAGGGCCTCTACCGGACCGACGTGCCGGCGGCGGCCACACCACGACCGGCGTCGTAAGCGACGCCGACGACCACCACAAGGAGAGCATGATCAACGCACCACAGACGACGCAGCCGGCCGCCGGCGAGGAGGGCTCGGAGATGACGCCCGAGACGCTGCTGTCGGCGATCGTCGAACTGGCCGCCGATCGCAAGGCAGAGGACATCGTGTCGATGGACCTGCGCGAGATCTCGGGGTTCGCCGACTACTTCTTGATCTGCAGCGGCCGCTCCGACCGCCAGTGCAAGGCGATCCACGATGCGATCCATCTCGGCATGAAGTCCGCGCATGGGCGCCTGCCGAGCCGCGTCGAGGGGCTGACCGAGGGCCGCTGGATCCTGATGGACTACCTGGACGTGGTCGTCCACGTGTTCACGCCCGAGACACGCGAGCGCTACCGCCTGGAGCAGCTGTGGGGCGAGGCGCCGTCGACGCGGGTGGCGCCCGCGGACGCCTGAGCTCAGAGCGCCGACATCAGCTTCGGCGCGACTTCCTTCTTGCGTGACATCACGCCCGGGAGGTCGACCGTCGAGTCCGACGCCTGCACCCCGAAGCTGCGCGCGACGGGTCCGATGTCCCCGGACACGAGCATCGTCGTGCCCTTCTCGATCACGTCGGTGATCATCAGCGCGTACAACGCCAGATGGCGGTCCTCGCGCTGCTCTGAGAGCTCCTGCAGCAGCTCGTCGCGGCGATCGTCGAGCGACTCGCCGACGACCTCCACCTGTGCGATGCAGATCTCCTGATCGCCGCGGACCTGGTAGCGCTTGGCGTCGCGCGTGACGATCTCCTCGGCGCTGAGATCGGAGACGTCGGCGGTCTCTTCGAACATCTCGCGCCCGAGCGCCTCGGCGTCGACGTCGAGCACCCGCTCCAGGTAGGAGACGACCTGGTGGTCGCGGTCGGTGGTCGTCGGCGAGTTGAGGATCAGCGTATCCGACAGCACCGCGCCGAGCAGCATCATCGCGGTCGACGCGCTCGGCTCCATGCCGGCCTGGCGGAAGCGCTCGACGACGAGCGTCGCGGTCGAGCCGACGGGGTCGAACGTCGCCGTCACGGGCACGCGCGTCTCGATCGAGCCGATGTGGTGGTGGTCGAGGATCTCGAGGATCTCCGCCTCGTCGATCCCGATCACCGACTGGGCCGTCTCGGCGTGGTCGACGAGGATCGCACGCCGGCGGCCCGGCGCGACCAGCGACGCACGCGTCACGAGCCCGACCGGACGATGGTCGGAGTCGACCGCGACCGCGGCGCCGTAGTGGATCTCTTTGATCTGCTCGGCGACGTCGTCGAGCAGATAGTCGGGCGTCACCGTCAGCGGATCGGACTCCATCAGCGCGCTGACCGGGGCCGCCAGCGTCACCATCCGGCCCGACACGTAGCTGTCCAGCGGCGACACCACGAGCGCGGTCTCGTGCTCGGCGGCGAGCTTGAGCGCCTCGTCGTCGACCGTCGCGGAGTTGGACAGGATCACGAGCGCGGCCCCGAGCTCGATCACCCGCATCAGCGCGTCCGGGCGGTTGCCGACGACGACGACGTCGCCGGCCGAGATGCCGCTGTCGGAGTTCGGGTTCATCGCGTATACCCACACCCGGCCCGACAGTGTGCGGTCCTCGCCGGCGATCAGCTCGCCCTCCAGCACCGAGACGACCGCCGAAACCCGCGTCGGCGCCTCCTCGAGCGTCGACGTGCGCCGCGAGTCTCGGATGTAGCGGCGGGCCAGGGCCCGCTCGGTGAGCACGCCGACGAGCGCGCCGCCGTCGTCGACGATCGGAACCAGCTCGAGGTCGGCGTGCGACATCGCCTGGCCGGCGGCGCGCAGCGGCTCGTCGCAGTTGGTGACCGGGAACTCCTCGCGCATCACGTCGCGCGCGCGCAGCATGATGTGGGGCAGATGGCGTGGCTCGGGGGCGCCTGAGCGCTCCAGCAGCCAGTTGGTCTGACGGTTGCAGTCGCCGAGGCGGACCGGAACGTACTCGTTGCGGGGATCGAGGCGGCCCTTGAGCTCGGCGTACCCGATCGCGGCGGCGATCGAGTCCGTGTCCGGGTTGCGGTGTCCGGTGACGTAGATCGGTCGCACCAGCGGATTATGGCCGCTCGCGAGACGGTTGTCGCGCGCGCGCCGGCGGTCGTCGCGTCCGCGGCGGCGCTGGTCGGCGGAGGCGATCGGGGTCCCGCTGGCGTGGCGGGCGCGATGGCGATAGCGTGACGTGCGACGAGGGGCGGGCCGGTGGCGGGCCGTGCTCCGTTGCGCACGACGAAAGGACTAAGTGCCCCGTTCCGCAAATACGACGACATTCGAGACGTCCCCGGCGGCGCTGGGCGGCGTCCTCGGATGCTCGTGTGGCAGAACCACACGTCGCATCCTGCGTCCTTGCCCAGCATCCACCGGTGACGCCTCTCGGTGTCACCGTACTTACGAAACGGAGCACTAAGATGCCGACCGCACCGACGATCCTGCCAACGCAGATCACGCAGGGGGAGGCTCCCGGGCTCAGGTATCGGCTCGAGGGCGAGCTGGTGCCGGCCCTGCACATGGCGCTCTCGGGCGAGGTGCCGGTGTACTTCGAGCACCACACGCTGCTGTGGAAGTACCCGTCGATGGAGATCGGGCTGCACCCGCTCAAGAAGGGGCTCAAGCGGCGCGTGTTCGGCGGCATGCCGCTGCTGCTGCTCGAGGCGCAGTCGGGCGGCGAGATCGCGTTCAGCCGCGACTCGCCGGGCCACATCGTCGCGCTGCACCTGCAGTCGGGCGAGGGCATCATGGTCCGCGAGCACCAGTTCCTGGCCGCGACCGGCAACGTCCAGTACGACTACAGCCGGATCAAGGGCTTCTCGAACATGATGTTCGGCGGCGGCTTCTTCGTCGACCACTTCTACGCCGCCGATCACGAGGGCGTCGTCTGGGTCCACGGTTACGGCAACGTGTTCGAGAAGAACCTCGAGCCAGGGGAGACGATCGACATCGAGCCCGGCGGCTGGCTGTACCGCGACCACACGGTCTCGATGGAGCAGGAGGTCTACGGCTTCAAGAGCGGCCTGCTGTCGGGCGGCGGCGGCAACCTCGTGTTCAACCGCTTCACCGGCCCCGGCCGCGTCGGCCTGCAGAGCGCCTACTACCACCCGCCGGCGGGCGAAGGCTCCGGCGGTGGCTCCCAGTTCAACTCCGATCAGGGCGTCGGCGGCATGATCGGCAACCTCTTGGGCAACTGATGGGGAACGCGCGCGGTCACATCTGGCGCGACTGATGGCGAACGTGTTCGGCCCCGGCTACCTCGCCGAGCATCCACTCCCGTCGGGGATCACGGGCGCGCTCGGACTCGCCGGCTATCAGCTGCTCGCCGACGTCGGCGGCGTCGGCGCCGGCCGGCTCGGCCCCCAAGCGTTCCTGCTGGTGGCGGCCGACCCCGACCCGTCGCTGCCCGACGCGGGTACGCAGATCGCGCTGCACCACACGCGTCTGCGCGACGAGGCCGAGGCCGCGACGTACGTGTCGCTCGCCGCGCAGCTGGGCTACCTGCGGATGTCCGGCTATCGGCTGGCGCTCGAGCGCCACGGCCTGCGCTCGCGGGTCCGGCTCGTCAACCCCGCCACGGGCGGCGTCGCCGCCGAGATCCCCGACAAGCACCCGGGCGGGCTGTTCTCCCGCGGTGGCGGGGCCGCGAGCCTGCTGGCCGCGTCCCGGGCCCTGCCGCCGGCAGGGCCGCCGCCGGATACGAGTAACCCGGAGCTGATGCGGAGCGTGCTGCTGGCGCTCGCGCTCGCCGACGACTCCGTCGGCGGCGCCGAGGCGGCCGACCTCGCCGAGCGGGCGCTGCCGCTGACGACCGGCGACTCGGCGCTGGACCCGCGGGCGGCGCTGGCCGCGGCGAAGTCAGGCGGCTGACCGACCGGGGGTGGCCGGCGGCGTCGGGTCGCCGGCGGCGTCGGGTCGCCGGCGGCGTCGGGTAGCCGGCGGCGTGGCGTGCCCGGCAGCATGGGGTCGCTGGTGGCGTCGTTGCACCTGGCGGCGCCGGGGCCGGAAGGTTGGACATCTGCCCCCACCCCGCGGGTGTGGATGTCCAAGCTTTGCCAGCGGCGCTCTCGGGCAGGCGTCGCTTACGCGGGACTCAGCCGGGTGACGATCACGTCCTCGCCAGCGTCGACTCAGTAGCCGAGCTTGCCGCAGGTTGACGCCGACCGTCGTGGGTTCGGTTGGCGCCGAGGGAGTGGAGCTGAGGGGGCTCGAACCCCTGACCTTGCGGCTGCCAGCCGCACGCTCTCCCAACTGAGCTACAGCCCCGTCGAAGTCGAACTCGTCAGCAATGTTAATACACCCGCGCTGCGCGTTCAGCGGCGGAGTGAGGCGAAGGTGCAGGCTGTGACGGCCGGCGGCGAATGCGGCCGGCGCGAGCAAGCAGTGATCGATGCGGTCGCAATAGACCGCCAGGAGGTCGATCTCGTCCGCGCCGTAGGTGCTGAGGACCGTTGGGCGTGCATCGAGAGCCGCCGGCGCGAACGACGATGATGGAGCCATCCTCACCGGGCGCACCCATTTGCACTGGATCCGCCACCGTGGCCGCGAAGATCGCGGCTTCGGCGCTCGCGCCTTTGCGGTTTTCGTGGAGCACGAACATATGTTCCCCTACGGGTCGGACGGAATCGGGGTTGGGCGGCGTGCATGCCCTTCGCGACCGGCCGGTCGTGCTCGTTGGAGACACCGAAGGGGAACGGGCACGCGGGACGGGCGATGGTCGTGAAGATCCGCCAATTCGCGCGTGCTGGGACTGATTTGGTTGTCCGTGGCAGCTACGCCCACCACGATTCGCCAAGTCACGTTTCGACTGGGCAGATCGGTGATTCGTTCACCTACAGCCCGGACGGGGCCCGTTCCCTTCATTGCCGTCGTTTCGCCAATCCCCGACGCGGTCGCTGCACCCGAACGTGCGGCCCTCAGGCGCCGGGCAGACCCTCCAGCCCGGTGGTCGGCGGCTCGTCGGCCGGCAGCGGGGGCGCTCCGGCGGAAGCGGGCACGGTGGCGACGACGGTCTGGGGCTCGGGGAGCGGCGCGGCAGCCCCG
>DASUHF010000028.1:0-12561 GCA_036273655.1 Solirubrobacteraceae bacterium
CACTTGCGGCCGGCGACGGCCGACTCGTCGACGTCGAACTTGATGCCGCGCTCGTCGCCGTGCTCCTTCTGCCACTTGAGCAGGGCCTCGTCGACCTGCTCGAGCGAGGCGCCGTCGAACACCGGCGTGGCCACGTGGACCCTGCCGCCGTTCTGCTGCGCCTGCTTGTACGCCTCGGTGCCGTCGTCGTACCAGCCCTCACCGGCGACCCACCCGAGGTGCGTCTCCATGATCTGGCCGATGTTCATGCGGCTCGGCACGCCGAGCGGGTTGAGGATCACGTCGACCGGGGTGCCGTCCTCGAGGTGAGGCATGTCGGCCTCGGGCACGATCTTCGAGATCACGCCCTTGTTCCCGTGGCGGCCGGCGAGCTTGTCGCCCTCGGCGATCTTGCGCTTCTTCGCGACGAACACGCGCACGAGGTCGTTCACGCCCGGCGGCAGGTCGTCGCCGGCGTCGCGGCTGAAGGTCTTGACGTCGATCACGACGCCGCCCTCGCCGTGCGGCACCTTCAGCGAGGTGTCGCGGACCTCGCGCGCCTTCTCCTTGAAGATCGCGCGGATCAGCTTCTCCTCGGCGGTGAGCTCGGTCTCGCCCTTCGGCGTGACCTTGCCGACGAGGAGGTCGCCGGCGCCGACCTCGGCACCGATGCGCACCACTCCACGCTCGTCGAGCTGCGAGAGCGACTCCTCCGAGCGGTTCGGGATGTCGCGGGTGATCTCCTCGTCGCCGAGCTTGGTCGTGCGGGCGTCGACCTCGTACTCCTCGATGTGGATCGAGGTGAGCTCGTCGTCCTGCACGAGGCGCTTGGAGAGGATGATCGCGTCCTCGAAGTTGTAGCCCTCCCAGGACATGAAGGCGACCAGCAGGTTCTTGCCGAGCGCCATCTCGCCCATGTCGGTCGCCGAGCCATCGGCCAGCACGTCGCCGGCCGCGATCTTGGCGCCGACGTCGACGATCGGCTTCTGGTGGATCAGCGTCCCTTGGTTGGAGCGCATGAACTTCTGCAGCGGGTACTCGTGCTGGGTCTCGGAGCCGTCGACCAGGATCCGCTCGGCGTCGACGTAGGCGACCGTGCCCTCCTCCCGCGCGATCGCCACGTCACCGGTGTCGATCGCCGCGCGGCGCTCCATCCCGGTGCCGATCACGGGCGCATCGGTGACCAGCAGCGGCACCGCCTGACGCTGCATGTTGGACCCCATCAGCGCGCGGTTGGCGTCATCGTGCTCGAGGAACGGGATCATCGCCGTCGCGACCGACCAGATCTGCTCGGGCGAGACGTCGATCAGGTCGACCTCTGACGGCGCGACCGTCACGTACTGGCCGGCCTGCGTGCGGCACAGGATCTCGTCGCCGACGAGGTTGCCGTTGTCGTCGACGGGCGTGTTGGCCTGCGCGATGACCTGCTCCTCCTCCTGGGTGGCGTCGATCCGGACGACCTCGTCGGTCACCTTCCCGTTCTTGACCACCTGGTACGGGGTCGTGACGAACCCGTGCTCGGAGATCTCCGCATAGCTCGACAGCGACCCCATCAGGCCGATGTTCGGCCCCTCGGGGGTCTCGATCGGACACATCCGCCCGTAGTGGGTCGGGTGCACGTCGCGGACCTCGATCGGCGCGCGCTCGCGGGTCAGGCCGCCGGCGCCGAGCGCCGACAGGCGGCGGCGATGAGTCAGACCCGACAGCGAGTTGGTCTGGTCCATGAACTGGCTGAGCTGCGAGGAGCCGAAGAACTCCTTCAGCGCCGCCACGACCGGACGGATGTTGACGATCGTCTGCGGCGTGATCGTGTCCGAGTCCTCGGTCGTGAGGCGCTCGCGCACGACCCGCTCCATCCGGTACAGGCCGATCCGGAACGCCTCCTGGATCAGCTCGCCGACGGTGCGCAGGCGGCGGTTGCCGAAGTGCTCGTACTCGTCCAGGTGGTCCTGGATCGCCTCGCGCGGCAGCACCGCGGCCTCGGCCGCGAAGTCCTTGATGTCGGTGTCGGGCTCCTCGGGCATCCCAAGCAGCTTCGGCAGCGACACGAGCTCCTTGACCAGGGCGATGATGTCGTCGTGGGTCAGCGTGCGGCTGTCGAGGTCGATGTCGAGCCCGAGCCGCGAGTTGAGCTTGTAGCGACCGACCCGAGTCAGGTCGTAGCGCTTGGGATCGAAGAACAGCTGGTTGAGCAGCGCCTTGGCCGCATCGACCGACGGCGGCTCGCCGGGGCGCTGCTTCTTGAACAGCTCGATCAGCGCGCCCTCCTCGGTCCGGGTCGCCTCCGGATCGGCGTCGACGGTGTTGCGGATGTACAGCGAGCCGTCGAACAGGTTGACGATCTCCTCGTCGGTCGCGTAGCCCATCGCGCGCAGCAGCACCGTGACCGGCAGCTTGCGCTTGCGGTCGATGCGGACGTAGACGCGCCCCTTCTTGTCGATCTCGAGCTCCAGCCAGGACCCGCGCGCGGGCATCAGGTTGGCGATGAAGACCTGCTTCTCTCGGTCCTTGGGCTCCATCACGTAGGCGCCCGGCGAGCGGACCAGCTGCGTGACGACGACGCGCTCGGTGCCGTTGATGATGAACGTGCCGCGCTCGGTCATCCACGGGAAGTCGCCCATGAACACCGACTGCTCGCGGATCTCGCCCGTCTCGCGGTTGATGAACGCGACCGTGACCGTCAGCGGCCGGGCGTAGGTGAGGTCCTTCTCCCGGCACTGGTCCAGGTCGGCGACCGGGTCGTCGAACTGGAACTCGCCGAACTGCACGGCGAGGTTGCCCGTGTAGTCCTCGATCGGCGAGATGTCGTCGATCGTCTCGCGCAGGCCGCCGCCGGAGGGATCGGTCAGCCATTCAAACGACTTGCGCTGGATATCGAGCAAATTGGGAACTTCGAGGACCTTGTTCAGACGCGCGAAACTCCGGCGCGTCCGGGGTGCATGAGCGGTAGCCAAGACGGCGACTCCTCGGGCGATCGAGAGGGAGGCGAACAATGCGCCTGCTCCGGGGCCAGCACAGCCCTCAAGAAGGCGCGACCAGCGAAGATAGCACACGGCATCGATGCCCTGTGCGAGGCTGCTCAGCGCTCACGGACCCCACCCTCGGCACCCCACGTATGTGGCGCGGGACCGCATGTTCGGGTGGCTGCGGCTATTGGCTGGCCGCGCGCAGTGTAGGGGGTCGGCGCCCGGCGCACAAGGGCCGCATACAGCGGCCTTATCCGGGCCGAACGGCGGCGATCGCCGGTGCGCGGTGCACCGGCTGTCGCCATTGTTCCGCGCGAGGGCCGTTCGGCCGAGCTTCGGGAACGCGGCGCGGACGGCGCGGCTGCAATGGCGGGCCGGGGGCTTGCGACTGGCGAACGGCAGCACCGAAGGCCAACGGGCCGGGGGCATGCGATGGGCGAACGGCAGCACCGAAGGCCAACGGGCCGGGCGCATGCGACTGGCGAACGGCAGCACCGAAGGGACCAGGGCGGCCGCCGGCTGCGAAAAGATCGCCATCTTGGGTCAGTCGCGGCCAAGATGGCGAATCGTGGTGGGCAGGTCATGCACTCACGACCGATCCACGGACGGCGGCCTTGACTTGGCGAATACTCTGCCCCCGACCCGTCCCCCTTCAGTGCCGTCGTTTCGAAGGGTGTCCGTCCGGTTGGGGATTGCCACCCGCTGCGGGTGGTAGCCGCCCGGCCGCCGCCGACGCTCCGCGCGGGTAAACGGGGCCGGGGGTCAGCCGGCGACGGGCCGCGCGCGCCCCGGACGCCCGCCGGCGGTCAGCGCGCTCCGCGGCAGCATCCGGCGACGCCGGCCGACGCGTAGCTGAGGATGCGGTTGGAGATGCCCATGCGGCTCAACGCAAGCTGCAGCCGCGGGTGCACGCGCATCTCGAAGCCGCCGTCGTGCAGCGCGCGCGTCGCCCGCGGGAACGAGAGCGTCACATGGCGGGAAGCGAACGCGCCGGCGGACGGCCGCGCCGCCGTCAGCTGCCGTCCCGCGAGCACCGGGCCGGCGCAGCTCGTCCGCAACGGATCGGTGTCGCCCAACGACACCGCGTGAAACACGAGCGCCCGGTGCGAGCTCGTCGCGTACAGGCCGACGCTGCCGCCGCCGGTCGAGCGACAGCGGACACCGTCCTGGTCGGTGGTGGCGGTGGTGCGCAGCGGGACCCCGGCCAGGTCGAGCGCGTTCATCGTAATCCCGCTCGGGTCGCCGCCACGCCCGACGCCGAGCGCCGTCAGGAAGTCCCGCTCGGGCCGGTCGGCCGGCCCGTAGGCCTCGAGCTCGAGGATCCCCGCCCCGGGGCGGGCCGCGCGCAGCCGCTCGGAGCCGACCAGGCCGCAGGCGTCGAGTACCGCGCAGCCGGCGTGAACGTGGGACCAGTCGACACGGAGCGCCGCGGTCGTAAACGAGGCGCGGTAGCGCACGCTGACCAGACGCTCACGTTGGCGCGGCGGGGTCGGCCGATGCCCGCTGCCCCGGTGGTGCTCGGGTGGTCCGGCCGAGAATGTCAGGTGCGCGGCGACGGTGCCGGCCCAGCCGCCGCCCGCGAACCGCTGCCGGCGCACGATCGACGAGCCGGCGACACCGTGCAGCATGCCCTCCAGCGGCATCCGCGCCGCGGGCAGCGCCGGCAGCGTCGCCCGGATCGGGCCGGCGCAGCGGTCGTTCCATTGATTGGTGCCGCCGCTCGGCAGCCGAATCGTGACCTGGCCATCGCGGACCGGCGCCTCACCCAAGACCGTGTTCGGGCCGACGCCGCGGTCGCGGCACGTGGCGACGACATGGCCGCCGACGGCGCGTCCGACCGTAACGCGCGGGCGCACGTCGTCGAACACTTCGAACGTCTTCCAGGTGCGCCGGGGGTGGGTCGCGTACTCGGTCGCCACCAGCTCCCCGCCACGTGGCCGCCACGTGACCGAGCCGCGGTAGCCACACAGCCCGTGGGCGGCGCATCCGTCGGCGCGCGAGCCGTGGAACGTCGTCACGACGGTTCCCTTGACGCAGAACGGGATTTGGCGCTGGGCCACGACCGGCGGTCCGCCGGTCGAGATCGTGAGGAACTCGATCTCCGAGATGCACTCGGAGTTGGGCGACGGCGCCGCTGTCCCGGGTCCCGCATCGGCCCGGCTCCCCGCGGCGGCGGCAACGGCAAGCGACGGCACCGGCCCCGGCGCGGCGGCGGCGACGCGGGCGAGCGACGGCACCGGCTCCGCGCGGCCGTCGGCGGTCGCCGGCGAGGCGGCTGCTGCGGCCACGACCAGCGCGACGACGACCTGCACCCACCCCCGGCCAACGCGCATTCGCCGATTGTGCAGGTTCTGGGGCGAAGGTGCTCGGCGATCGTGAACTCAGTCCGGTATAGACGTACGTATCTCCCAGACGGAGCTCCCCGACCGAGCGCCTCCGCGCCTGGCCGATGGCGCCCCCGCACCCAGACGCGATCTGCCGCGCGCGTCCGGCGGCGCCGCGTTCCGCCCCACGCAGCGGGGGCGCGCGCCCAGCCGGCGGCGCTCAGACGAGGGCGGGCCGGGCGCAGACCCCAGGGCTCACACCGCGGCCGGCCGCGCGTGCCCCGGACGCCGCGCGGCGGTCAGCGGGATCCGCCGCAGCGTCCGCCGCCGTTTGACCTGCTGCGCGATCTCGGTGTAGCGAAACCAGACGCGGCCGACGCGGACGATGTCGCCGTCGTGCAGCTGCGCGACCGTCACCGGCGTGCCGTTGACGAATGTGCCGCCGGAGCTGCGGTCGTCGAGCACGCGGACCGCGTCGGGGCCGTCGCCGCGGATCGCGACGATCGCGTGGCGGCGGGAGACGTGCGGGTCCTCGAGGCGGACGTCGGCGACGAGGCCGCGGCCGATGTGGGTGATCGGCCGCGACAGCGCGATCAGGCGAGTGCGGCCGTCGTCCTCGACGGCGAGGTACCGCCCCGGCGGCGCCACGTCCTCGAGCAGAGTGCTCTCACGAGTGCGGTGGTCGAGCAGGCCGTATGCCTCGACGCCGACCGGCTGTGAGGGGCGCAGCACGTGAGTGTCGTGCTCGGCGGCATGCGCCTGAGCTTCCTCGAGCTGGTCGGTTGAAGTGGAGAGGGGGGCTTGGCTGGTCATGGCGACAGACCATCAGCCGACCCTCAACGGTCCGCTTCGGTCAAGCGAAGAGTTCGCGAAGCAACCTGACGCCGCCCCGACGGCCGCTCGAACAGGGGAGCGGCCGCCGGAGCTGTTGCACTCGAGGGGCGATCGAGCGGGCGTCAGGCCTCACACGGTCGACCGACCGGCTCAGGCCGCGAGCGCAGCACGCTCGTCTTGGCGCCGGTCGTCGACTTGTGCGGCCTCCAGCAAGATCTCGCGCCCCCCTTCCGTCAGCGAGAGATCCGCTGCCTCCACGATCCGTACGACGCTGCGCGCCAGCGCGGTGTGGAAGTCCAATGTTTGTCCGGTTCGAATCGCCTCGACGAAGTCGCCCATCTCGAGGCCGAGTGGCTCGGAGGACTCGATCCGTGGCGAGACGATGTCACCGGAGCGATACGACAGGTGGTACTCGCCGAACGTCTCCGGGTCGCGGTAGACGACGCCCGAGTCGAACACACGGATCGGCTCGACTGCGCCGTCGTCGTAGGTGACCATCCGCTCCGAGCCGACGACCACAGTGCGACGAAGCTTGCTCGGGGCAAGCCAGCTGAGCTCGACGTTGGCGACGATCCCCGACGGGAACGTCAACGACACGAAGGCGACGTCGGCGATGCCCTTGACGATTGAGTCGCGCCCCACCGCGCGCACCTTCGTCGGCATCTCGCTGAGCCAGTACAGGAGGATCGAGAAGTCGTGCGGGCCGAGGTCCCAGATCACGCTGACGTCGCGCTGGTGCAGACCGAGGTTCACGCGACTGGACGAGATGAAGTAGATGTCCCCCAGCGCGCGCGTTTCGAGCATCCGTTTGATCGCGCGCACCGGCGGGCTGTAGATGAACGTGTGGCCGCACATCAGCAGGCGCTCGCGCTCGGCTGCCAGCTGCGCCAGCTCGTCAGCGAGCGCGCTGGACGGCGCGAGCGGCTTCTCGACGAATGCGTGCCTGCCGGACTCGAGCACCTTGGTCGCGAGCGCGTAATGCGTGTGCACCGGGGTGGCGAGGATCACCGCCTCGACGTCGGGATCGGCGAGCACCTCGTCGATGTTCCGGGTCGTGTTCACCGCCGGGTAGCGGCGCGTCAAGCGTGTG
Source organism: Solirubrobacteraceae bacterium (assembly GCA_036273655.1). Classification (GTDB taxonomy): domain Bacteria; phylum Actinomycetota; class Thermoleophilia; order Solirubrobacterales; family Solirubrobacteraceae; genus Palsa-465. The sequence goes on from DASUHF010000028.1 coordinate 7,194, forward strand.
AGGCGATCGCTGTCGAGGTCGCAGATCCAGCGAACCTCGGCACCGGGCGTGTCGGACAGCACGCGCAGCAGGTTCGGGCCCCAGTACCCCATGCCGACGATCGCGATGCCCGTCGGCTCGGTCTCGGCAGCGGGTCGGCCGCTGTGCATATCCAACGGAAACGTCTTCAACGTCATACCCCCATCGATGATCGGGCCGCATTGAGCGCGTCGGCGACGCGCTCGATCTCGTGCGGCTCAAGGTCGGGATGCATCGGAAGCGAGAGCTCCTGCGCAGCCCATGCCTCGGCGACCGGCAGAGCGCCGAACCGCAGAGGCCGCCCGGTCCAGGCATCGTGCTGGTGGACCGCGCGCGAATAGTGGATTCCGGTTTCGATACCGGCGCCCGCCAACCGCTCAGCGATCCGGTCGCGGTGCGCCATCCGCGTCGCGAACACGTGATGCACCGATGGGCTCTCGGTGCGCTCTTCGAGCACCGCGACGTCCGGCGCCAGCGCCTCGCGGTAGCGGGCGGCACACGCGCGCCGCGCCTCCGTCCACCGGTCGAGGTGGCGCAGCTTGACGCTCAGCAACGCCGCCTGCAATCCGTCGAGCCGCTCGTTGTACCCGAGCTCGACGTGCTCGCCCTTGGCTCGCTGGCCGAGGTTGCGCAACCGCCGCAGCCGGGTCGCGAGCATCTCATCGTCGGTGCAGATCGCGCCGCCGTCGCCGAGCGCGCCGAGGTTCTTGCCGGGGTAGAACGAGAAGCAGGCGGCGGCGCCGAGCGAGCCGGCGCGCCTGCCGCGGTAGGTCGCGCCGACGGCCTGCGCCGCATCCTCGAGCACCACCAACCCGTACGGCCGCGCGAGCTCGTACAGCGCATCCATCTCACAGGCCTGGCCATACAGATGGACCGCCATGATCGCGACCGTCCGCGGCGTGATCGCAGCGCGCGCCGCCTCGGGGTCGATCAGGCCCGTGCCCTCCCGCACGTCGCACAGCACCGGCGTCGCCCCGACGTGGGCGACGGCGAGCGCCGAAGCGATGAACGTGTGCGCCGGGACGATCACCTCGTCCCCGGTCCCGATCCCGTAGGCCCGCAGCATCAATGCCAGCGCCGCCGTACCCGACGAGACGCCGACGCAATGGTCGGCCTGGCAGTAGTCGGCGAACGCGGCCTCGAACTGCTCGACCTCAACTCCCAGCGTGAACGCGTTGGATCCGAGCAGCCGCTCGAATGCCGCGTGCAGCTCCGCGTTGAGCTCCGCGTGTTGAAGGTGAAGCGCGGCGAACCGAACTCGTTGTCGTTCGCCGGCGTGAAGTTCGGTTAGCGCACTCAAGATTTGCCCCGTTTGCCGCGCAACTGGTTATGTCAGGCGGCGGGACGGCGCGGAATAGGACGCGCTGCCCATGTGCCGTTCAAGGCGCTGAACGGCTACCCTTAAGGTCAGCCGTCGGGGGTGGACGGCACAATCGGAGCTCTGACGGGCGAGGTCGTCGCGAGCGCCAAATGACAACAGCGGACCACAATGGGACGCCGATCCGGGTGATCGTCGTCGACGACCACGACCTGTTTCGCACGGGTCTCGCATCGCTGCTGTCGGCGCAGCCCGAGATCGAGGTCGCTGCCCAGGCGTCCGGCGGCAGGATGGGGGTCCGGCTCGCCGCCGAGCTGCAGCCCGACGTCGTCCTGATGGACATCCGGATGGACGACCTCTCGGGGATCGAGGCAACGCGTCAGATCATCCAGGGGTATCCGGCGATCCGCGTGCTCGCGCTAACGGTCGCGTCCTCGGAGGCCGAGATCGTCGCGATCCTGCGAGCGGGCGCATCCGGCTTCTTGGCCAAGGACACCGAGATGGACAGCGTCGTGGCGGCGATCCACGCCGCGGTCGGCGGCACCGCCTGGCTGTCGCCGAGCGCGGCGCACGTGGTGCTCGGACAGATCCGCATGACGACGGTCGAGGAGCCGCCCGACCCGCGGCGGATCGGCGCGCTTTCGTCGCGGGAGCGCGAAGTGCTGAGCCTGATCGCCGCCGGCAAGGAGAACTCCGAGATCGCCGAGCTGCTGAACATCAGCCCGCGCACGGTCAAGAACCATGTGTCGAGCATCCTCACCAAGCTCGACGTGCCGAGCCGTGTCCAGGCGGCGGTCTACGCCGTCCGCCACGGCGTCAGCTGACGCTACGGCCCTCGCGGCAGCGCAGCAGCTTCGGCGTTCAAGGCGCTCAGGGCGATCTGGACCCAGCCGGAGTCCCAGCGGTGCGCCATCAGCTGCGGCGGCGTCTCGGTCGTGTGCTTCATCCCGTCGGAGGTCAGCAACGCGTCGTAGTCGGCGACGTCGCTCTGGAAGACCTGGTAGCCGCCGATCCAGAGCCGGTTCGCGTTCTGGAACGGCGCCTTGTGGGCGTTGACGAAGCTCGCCGTCAGCCGGTAGTTGGCCTGGAAGTTGGCGTCGGTCCCGTAGTCGACCCCGTCGCCCACGTATCGACCCTGGTCCGACGTGTACGAGTCCATGTCCGCCGGGAAGTCCCACGAGGCCGCAACCGTGAACACGCCCGGATGCTTGAGGATCAGGTCCTGCGCGCCGAATCCGGACTTCGAGAAGCCAAGCAGCCAGTTCTGCTCGTCGCCGCTGGTGGCGAGGTTCTTGACCGCCCACGGGACGAGATCGTCGCTCATGAACGTCTCGTATTGCAGACCAGGGTCGGTCGGGTTGTCCGCGTACCACGGCTCGGCGCCGAACGATGGCTCGATGACGGTTACGTTGTACTGATTCTGCGCGTTGAGCTGCTGGAGCGTGGCGATCCCGTCCCCGTACGTCGTCTGCGTGCCAGGCTCGACCGGAAGCGCGAACAGGAAGTTGTGCGGCACGCCGGGCGCCGGATTCGTTGGGTTCACGACCCTGAGGACCTGCGCGCCGCCGCCGTCATCGGAGGAGATGACGTTGTAGTAGTCGACGCCGCCGCTGGTGTGGTCGAACTGGACCTGCATCTTCTCCGGCGGCGGTAGCGCGTCGGCGTTACCACCCGACCACGTGTCGGCGGTGGCGGCATCGTAGGTCATGATGCCCGGAGCGCCGCCCGTCAGCGTCGTGTCGGTCACGGTGATCTGCGCGACGCCGTTCTCCGCCAGCGAGATCCGCGAGCCGACCGCGGTGAGCGTCAGCTGCGTGCCGGCCGGCAGGACGCCGGAGCTGACGTTGCCGCCGAGCTGGGTCCAGGTGCCCCCGTTGCGGACGTACAGGCGCAGCTGCGGCGAGCCGCCGTTGTAGAAGTACATGCCGAGGTAGGTGTCCTGGCCGCCGTTCTGGCTGCGCACCGAGGGACCGACCCACTCGCCGCCGCCGCCGCCGGTACCGATCCCAACCGAATTCGCCGTCAACACGATCTGCGAGTACTGATCGCTGCCGTAGCTCTCGCCCGCCGCCGTACGGATGTCGCCCGCATACGCCGCTGCCGCCGTCCCGATCACCTGTTGCGACTTGATCGCCAGGCCACCGTCGCCCATCGCTGTCCAGCCTGCACCGAGGTCGTTGGCATCGGCGCGGTTGAAATCGTCGGCGCCGACCTGGCTCGAAGCCGCCGCGCACGTGACCGTCACGGTCGTGACGTTCGCGGACCCGACGGTCCCGGACCCGCCGGCCACCGTGCAGGTCTGACCCGCGGGGTTGCTGGCAACGGTCACCCGGTAGGTCGCTCCGGTCGCGATCTTCGTCGGAAACGTGAACGAGCCGTTGGCGCCCACGTTCAGATCATCCCCGCCGTTGTCCTGCAACACGACGATGCCCGACAACCCGGACACGGCCCCGCCGATCGAGTACGAGTTCGGCGGCGGCTGCGAGGTCACGCAGGTGACCGTAACGTTCGTCACGTTCCCCGCGCCGATCGTCCCCGAACCATTCGACACCGAGCACGTCTCACCGCTCGGGCTCGACTTGACCGTCACGTTGTACGCGCCACCCGACGCGATCTTCGTCGGGAACGTGAACGAGCCGTTGGCGCTGACGTTCAGATCATCACCGCCGTTGTCCTGCAACACCAACGTCCCCGACACGCCCGTCGCCGTCCCACCGACCGAATATGTCGCCGGCGGGAGGAGCACGCACGTGACCGCGACGTTCGTCACGTTCGCCGAACCGTTCGTCCCGGAACCATTCGACACCGAGCACGACTCGCCGCTCGGGCTCGACTTGACCGTCACGTTATACGCGCCACCCGACACGATCTTCGTCGGGATCGTGAACGAGCCATTGGCGCTGACGTTCAGATCATCACCGCCGTTGTCCTGCAACACCAACGTCCCCGACACGCCCGTCGCCGTCCCACCGACGGAATATGTCGCCGGCGGGAGGAGCACGCACGTGACCGCGACGTTCGTCACGTTCGCCGAACCGATCGTCCCGGAACCATTCGACACCGAGCACGACTCGCCACTCGGGCTCGACTTGACCGTCACGTTGTACGCGCCACCCGACGCGATCTTCGTCGGGAACGTGAACGAGCCATTGGCGCTGACGTTCAGATCATCACCGCCGTTGTCCTGCAACACCAACGTCCCCGACACGCCCGACGTCGTCCCACCGACCGAATATGACGCCGGCGGTGGCAGCGTGGCCGGATCGCCGCCCGACCAGTCGTCGGCGGTCGCGGCATCGTAAGTCATGATGCCCGGAGCGCCGCCCGTCAACGTCGTGTCGGTCACGGTGATCTGCGCGACGCCGTCCTCCAAAAGCGAGATCTGGGAGCCCACAGCGCTGAGCGTCAACTGGGTGCCCGCCGGCAGGACGCCGGAGTTGACGTTGCCGCCGAGCTGGGTCCAAGCCCCCGCGTTGCGGCGATACAGCCGCAGCTGGGGGGAGCCGCTGTTGTAGAAGTACATGCCGAGGTAGGTGTCCTGGCCGCCGTTCTGGCTGCGCACCGACGGTCCTACCCACTCCCCCTCGCCGCCGGTACCGACCCCCACCGAATTCGCCGTCACCGTGATCTGCGAGTACTGGTCGCTCGCGTAGCTTTCACCGGCCGCGGTACGGATGTCCCCCGCGTATGTCCCCGCAGTCGGGCCCGTCACCTGTTGGGATTTGATCGACAGGCCACCGTCATTCATCGCCGTCCAGTTCGCACCGAGCCCCCCGTCGGACCGGTTGAAATCGTCGGCGCCGCTCTGGCTCGGGATGGCCGCGCACGTGACCGCGACATTGGTCACGTCCGCCGAGCCGACCGTCCCCGACCCGTTCGCGACCGAACACCGCTGACCGCTCGGAGTCGTCTTGACCGTCACCTTGTACGCGCCACCGCTGGCGATCTTCGTCGCAAACGCAAACGAGCCGTTCGCGCTCACGCTCAAATCATCCCCGCCATTGTCCTGCAACACCACCGTCCCCGACGCCC
>DASUHF010000029.1:0-17034 GCA_036273655.1 Solirubrobacteraceae bacterium
CGCGAGGAGCCGTTCGTGGAAACGGTGGTGGTGCTCACGGAAAGTGTGTCTCCTTCTAGAGGGTTCTGGACGGCGCGGGGACGCCGTGCTGGCGACAGATACGCCGCGGCAAGCAATGGGTTACAGCTCAAAGTACACCGATCGGTCTCCATCAGATGAAGAATTCCCGAAGGGCAAAGGCCAAGTAAACGATCAGGTGTACTTGATGGCGGATGCGGCGCTTCCCCGCATGGCGGTGAGGCGGCCGGGGTAGCGAGGTCGGAGCGCGGGCAAGGCAACGAACCATGGGCGCGCCAAGCAGCGAAGCGAGGACCGGCGAGGCAGCGAAGCGAGGGGCGTCAACCGGGAAGCCAACCCGCCGATCGCCCATGAAAATTTCGCCAACTTGCCCCCGGCAGAGCTGACTTGGTGATCAGGTCCCGGGTATCCGACCAATCACCACCAACCGACGCAGCGACGGCCTTCGTTGGCGATTTCGTCACCACCGGCTAGCCGCGGCCGTCCCCTTCAGTGCTGCCGTTCGCCCATCTGCGCGCGTTCGCCGGCTGCCGCCGTGCGCCGCGCCCGGCTGCGCGCCGCTCAGTCGATCGCGTCGCGCAGGATCGCGGCCGCGAGCGCGTAGGCGTCGGACGCGACCGTCGGGTCGTCGGCGACCAGCGAGCCGACCGAGGCGCCCGCGTACAGCAGCGCCAGGCGTCGCCCGACGCGCTCGGGCTCGCGGGCGCCGGCCGCCCGCGCGAGATCGGTCAGCGACTGCGTGAGCTCGCGGGCGTGGGCGGCGGCGGCGCGCCGGGCCGGGTGCTCGGGGTCGGGGAACTCGATCGCGGCCGCCACCAGCGGGTCGCCGCGCAGCGGCCGCCGTTGCTCGCCGAGCGCGGTGAACAGCTCGAGCAGCTTCGCGCGCGGCGCCAGATCGGGTCGCTGCAGCACGGCCTGGGGACCGGAGCCGGTGTCGCGCGCGGCCGCGGCCAGATAGCTGTCGACGAGCTCGTCCTTGCCGGTGAAGTGCCGGTACAGCGTGCGCTTGGAGACCCGTGCCTCGACGTGGAGGTCGTTCATCGAGGTCGCGTTGATCCCGCGCTGTGCGAACAGCCGGGCGGCCGCGGCGAGGATCCGCTCGCGCGCGCCGCGGCCGAGCGATGCCCTTGGCCGATCCCCGGACGGGCTCTGGCGCCGGCCCCCGGCCGACCGCCGCGGCCGGCCGCCGGTCGATCTCCGCCGCCGGCCCCACGAGGACTGCTGCCGATCCCCGGGCGACTCCCGCGGCGGCTCCCCGGACAATCCCTCCGGAGACCCGCGCGGCGGCTCCCCCGGCGACCCCTGCCGCGGCTCCCCCGGCGACCCCTCCCGCGGCTCCCCCGGCGACCCCTGCGGCCGGTCCTCGGGCGATCCCTGCGGCCGGTCGAATGCCACTTAGTCGCGGGGCGGCGCCGCCGGAGCCGAGAGCTCCTTGCGGACGTGCCAGATCCGCTGCCCGACGGTCACCAGGCTGAGCGCCGCCAGCACGTACACCGCCGGCGCGAGCAGATGGAAGTCGCCGAGCGACGCGCCGCGGGCGAACACGAGCCCGATCGACAGGATCACAACCCGGACCGGCCGCGTCGCCAGCCCGACCTTGCACTGCACCCCGAGCGCCTCGGCGCGGGCGCGCGTGTAGGAGACCATCAGCGAGGCGAGCACCGCCAGCACCACCGCCGCGACCGCGATCTGGTCGTGCTGGGTGGCGAAGTACGCGCCGACCGCGGTCAGCACCACGCCCTCCTCGAGCCGGTCCAGCGTCGAGTCCAGGAACGCGCCGAACTGTGTGCCCTTGCCCGACATCCGCGAGTAGCGGCCGTCGAGCGTGTCCATGATCGAGCCGACGATGAACGCAAGGCCGGCCAAGAAGAACGTGCGGTTGACGACCAGCGCCGCCGCCGCGAGGTTGAGCACGAAGCCCGTCAGCGAGATCGCGTTCGGGGTCAGGCGGCTCTCGATCAGCCGCTGCTGCATCAACTCCTGCGGGGTCGGGCCGTCGCGGCGCTGTCGGGTGCGGCGCTGCCTGGGTGGGCGCGGACGTACGGGGGTGGTGTGCTGCGCCATGAATTCAGCTCAAGCCTAGTGGTTCCGCCGACGGAGCCAGTCGTCGCAGCCGCGTCGGAACTCGTCCGCCCCGGCACGCGCGCCGACTCGCGGGCGACGTTCAGGCGGTGACGGTCTGCCCGCCCCTTCGGCGCGAGGGCCTGAAGGCCCACACGTCGGGCCGCGCCCGCGCCAGCAGCTGCTTGGAGATCAGCGCCGACAGGGCCGCCGTCGCGGCGCCGAGCACGCAGTCGGTGATGTAGTGATTGCCGGTCGAGACGACCACGAACCCGATGTAGAGCGGGTAGCACAGCCACAGCAGCTTCGCCCAGCGGCGCCTGACGAAGTACGCCATCGGGATCCCCACCATGCACGCGAACGCGCAGTGCATCGACGGGACCGCCGCGTACAGGTTCAGCAGCGCCGCGCTCGTGCCGCGCTCGGCGGTGATGTGCGTGAACTGCGCGACCGGGTCGGTGAATCCCCACTCGGGCATCAGGCGCGGCGGCGCGGTCGGGTAGATCGTGTACCCGATCAGCGCGATCACCATCGACGCCATGAACATGTTGCGCACGAAGTAGAACGAGTCGTTGCGCCGCGTGTAGATCCACAGCAGCACGGTGAACGTGACGACGTACTGGCTGTAGAGGTAGCTGACGTTGGCGACGACGATCAGCCAGTGGATGTTGACCGTCCACGCCTGGATGGTCGGCTCGATGAACACGTGCAGCGTGCGCTCGAGGTTGATCAGCTTCGTGGCGTTCCAGGACGCGATCCCGACGTCCGAACTCACCAACCCGCGGACGAGCTGGTAGAGCCCGTACGCGGCGGCGAACAGCAACAGCTGCCTGGCGGCGTCGCCCCAACCCTTCGGGAGGATCCGCTCCCGAATGTGGATCAGCCGCCGGGTCGCCATGATTGCCAATCCTAGTACCCGACATGGCTGTCCGATCCAAAACGGGCCGACCGGTCCGTTACGGGCGCGTTACGAGCTGCAGCGCGGCGTCGTCGACCCGATCCGGCTCAGCGAAAACGACGGGACGAGCTTCAGCTCGCCGGCATGGCGGGCCGTGATCTTCGTCCACTGGCCGTCGGGCGCGACGCAGCCCGAGCCCTCCGACAGCTTCCAGTAGGGCGTGAAGTGGACGCGGACCTTGAACGCCTCGGGCCGGGACACGTGCATCGTCAGGCTGTCGGCGTCCAGGCGCTGCAGCACGGCGGGCGGCTGCACGATCGGCGTCGCGTTCGCGACCCGGTAGACGCGCCAGTGCTGCGAGCGGAACACGAGGTGCAGGTACGGCAGCCCGGAGTCGATCAGCCGCACCTCGGCTCGGGCCGAGTAGTCGGGCGTGGCGTCGGAGATCGCGACGAACCGGACGCCGTCGGCGTGCAGCCAGCGCCGATAGCGGGCCGCGGTCAGCCGGCCCTCGTAGAACAGCGGGTTGTAGCGGATGTCCAGCTGGCGCTCCCAGCCGCGCGCGAGCGAGTACCGCGTCGCGACCTCGTACGCCTCCCAATGAAACTGCGTGAACGGGACCTCGATCCGGAACGGGGTGGTCCCGGGCGCTGACTCGCGATGCAGCCAGTGCAGCAACGGCGCGTAGTAGCTGGTCGAGGCGGACTCGTCGATGTCGGCGGCGATCCCATCGCGCACCGCCGGTGACCAGGCGACGTAGAGCAGCGGCAGGAACACGAGCGCCAGCGCCCGCGGCCGACGTCCCCACCACACCAGCGTGACCAGCGGCAGCGCCGAGAACGTCGCCATCCGCGCGATGTTGGAGCCGATCGGCGTCGGGATCAGATACACGGCCAACGTCGCGATCCCGTACACGGCGACGCCGGCACGCAGGCGCACGAGCTCGCGCGGGAGCACCACGAGCGCGAGCGCGCAGATCACGAGCAGTGGCAACATCGTCGAGAACGCGAACGGCTCGACGCCGCCCTGCGGGAACATCCACGAGATCACGAGGATCGGCCCCAGCGCCGCGACGATCACCGCCGTGCCCGGAATCACCGCCCGCACCACCGGCCGCACCGTCTCCGCCGTAGTGCGACCCGGCATCCGGTCGCGGCCGGCGACGATCGCGCCGCCGAGCGCGTGACCTGCCGCGACCAGCGCCGCGAACAGCGCCGCGACCGGGCTGCACAATGCCGACACGAGCGCGAGCACGCAGGCGAGCGCCGGGTGGTCGTCGTCGAGCGCGGCGATCGCGCCCAGCGCCGGCAGCGCCCCGAACGCGAACGCGAGCCGGCCCGAGTACAGGTCGGCCGCCGTCGCCGCGCCGAACAGCAGCGCCCCGACCCATGCCCGGTCGCCGAAGTGCCGGCGTGCCAGCGGCGTGAACACGGTCGCGGTCCCGGTCGTCGCCAGCGCCGCCGCGAGCTGCGGCGTCGGCAGCGCCGACACCGCCGGGAACAGCACGCTGTAGCCGAGCACCTCGTTGCCCGCGTACCAGTAGTTGTTCCAGATCTGGAAGCCGTGCTCGGAGAACATCTGCGCCCGGAACAGGTGCGCGGCGAGGTCGACGCTGGTTGGCGTGATCGCCACGTAGACCGCCGCCAGCAGCGCCGCGACGAGCGTCGGCGCGGCCCACTGCAGCCACGCCGGCGTGGCCGGCCGCCGCGGCCTGGCAGGGATCGAGATTGGCCGCGCCGGGGCACGCGCGGTCGTCTGCTCCAGAACGGCCAAGACCAGGCGAGGATAACGTCCGCCCGATGCGGGCGGTCTTGGCGGAGCGGAACTCGACGTTGTGCCTCGGCGAGGCGATGGTCGACCTGATCTGCGAGCGTGCCGGCGTGCCGTTCGCCGGCGCCGATCGCTTCTCGCCACATCCGGGCGGGGTCACCGCCAACACCGCCGTGTTCGCGGCGCGGGCCGGGGCGGCGGTCGCGATCGCGGGTGCCGTCGGCGGCGACAGCTGGGGCCGGTGGCTACGCCGGCGCCTCGCCGCCGAGGGGGTCGACGTCTCGCTGTTGCGGCTGCGCGAGCGCGAGGCGACGCAGCTGGCGCTCGTCGCGCTCGACGCCGGCGGCGAGCCCTCCTACCGGCTGTACCCGGGCGCCGCGGCGCCGCTGTCGGGGATTGAACCGCGAGTGCTCGACGACGCGCTCGCACGATCGGTCGCGCTGCTGATCACGTCCAACACGTTGTCGGAGCCCGCCGAGCGGTCGCTCACGCTACACGCGCGCGCGTGTGCGCTCGAGTGCGGCGCGCGCGTGGTGCTGGACTGCAACCTGCGCCTGCACCGCTGGCCCTCAGAACGCGATGCGGTCGCGGCCGTGCTCGAGTGCGTGCCGGGCGCCGCGCTGGTGCGCGCCAACGCCGCCGAGGCGACCGCGCTCACCGCCGAGCGCGACCCCGGGCGCGCGGCACGACGGCTGCTGGAGCTCGGCGCGCGGCTGGCGGTCGTCACGCTCGGCGCCGCCGGTGTGCTGCTCGTCGGCGCTGGGGGTGCGCTCGAGCGAGCGGCGGCGCCGCCGGTGCAGGTCCGCAGCGTCGTCGGCGCCGGGGACGCGTTCACCGGCACGCTGCTGGCGGCCGTCGCGTGGGATCGCGCGGACGATCTGCAAGCCAGGGTCCGGGCCGCGCTGCCCGAGGCACTGCGCGCGGCGGCACGGGCATGCGAAACCTGGGGGGCATATGACTGACAGCGCTGCCGTGACCGCGTACACGCGTCCGAGCGCGCGCCGGGTGCGTGCGATCCGTCAGCGGCTCGAGCTCGTCTACGGGCTCCCCGGCGCGCAACCGCACGGCCATCCGATCGCGGAGCTGATCCTGACCGTGCTGTCGCAGTCGACGAACGACCGCAACCGCGACGTCGCCTACACGCGCCTGCGCGATCGCTTTCCGGAATGGGAGGACGTCCGCGACGCGCCGGTCGACCTGATCGAGGAGGCGATCCGCCCCGGCGGCATCTCGAAGATCAAGTCCGCGCGCATCAAGGACATCCTCGTCGCGATCACCGAGACCTCGGGGCATGGGCTGTCGCTTGACTGGCTCGTCGAGCGCAGCGTGCCCGAGGCCCAGGAGTACCTATTGACGCTGCCTGGGGTGGGCCGCAAGACCGCGGCCTGCGTGCTGCTGTTCGCGCTCGGGATGCGCGACGTCCCGGTCGACACGCACGTGTCACGGGTCGGCTCGCGGCTCGGGCTGTTCCGGGAGAAGGCGGGCTTCACCGAGATGCACGACGAGATGCTGGCGTTCACGCCACGCGGCGCCGAGCTCGAGCTGCACCTGAACCTGCTGCGTCACGGCCGGCGCACCTGCCATGCGCGGCGGCCGGAGTGCGGCGACTGCGCGCTGCAGCGGATGTGCCCGAGCGCGTTCAAGGTGTGATCGCCGGATCAGTCCACGTATGGACGACTGCGCCGGCAGTGCCGATCGTGAGCGTGGGCCGAGACGCCGCGCCCCGGTCCCGGACGAGCGAAAAACAAGGCCGCGTCAGCGGCCCCCAACAAATAGATCTGCTACATTGCGACTCAGATTTTTGCAACCGTAATGGAGTAGACAAGCATGGGTAAGACGATCGGAATCGACCTCGGGACGACCAACTCGTGTATGGCCGTGCTCGAGGGTGGCGAGCCGACGGTGATCGAGAACGCTGAGGGCGGGCGCACGACCCCATCGGTCGTGGCGTTCACCCAGTCCGGCGAGCGACTCGTCGGCACTGTCGCCAAGCGCCAGCAGGTGACCAACCCCCAGAACACCGTCTTCTCGATCAAGCGCTTCATGGGCCGCAAGGAGGCCGAGGTGCACGAGGAGGAGGCGATCGTTCCGTACAAGGTGTCCGGCGGACCCGGTGGAGACGTTCGCGTCGACGTCGAGGGCAAGCAGTACACGCCGCCGGAGATCTCGGCGATGATCCTCGGCAAGCTCAAGGCCGACGCCGAGGCCTACCTCGGCGAGACCGTCGACTCGGCGGTGATCACGGTCCCGGCGTACTTCAACGACGACCAGCGCCAGGCGACCAAGGACGCCGGCACGGTCGCCGGGCTGGACGTCAAGCGGATCATCAACGAGCCGACCGCGGCGTCGCTCGCGTACGGCCTGGAGAAGGACACCGACCAGACGATCCTGATCTTCGACCTCGGCGGCGGCACGTTCGACGTGTCCGTGCTCGAGATCGGCGACGGCGTGTTCGAGGTCAAGGCGACCGCCGGTGACAACCACCTCGGCGGCGACAACTTCGACAAGGCGCTCGTCGACTGGCTGGTGAGCGAGTTCAAGAAGTCGCAGGGCATCGACCTGTCGGCCGATCCGATGGCGCTGCAGCGGCTCTACGAGGCCGCCGAGAAGGCCAAGATCGAGCTGTCGACGACGCAGGAGACGCAGATCAACCTGCCGTTCATCACGGCGGATGCGAGCGGTCCGAAGCACCTCGACATGCGGTTGACGCGCGCCAAGCTCAACGAGCTGACCTCCGATCTGCTCGACCGCACGGTCGCGCCGGTGCGCCAGGCGCTCGACGACGCCAAGGAGAAGGGCGCGTCGACGATCGATCACGTCGTGCTCGTCGGCGGCATGACCCGCATGCCCGCCGTCCAGGAGAAGGTCAAGGAGCTGACCGGCAAGGAGCCGCACCGGGGCGTCAACCCCGATGAGGTCGTCGCCGTCGGCGCCGCGATCCAGGCCGGCGTGCTCGCCGGCGACGTCAAGGACGTGCTGCTGCTCGACGTCACTCCGCTGACCCTCGGCATCGAGACCAAGGGCGGCGTGATGACGAAGCTGATCGAGCGCAACACGACGATCCCGACGCGCAAGTCCGAGGTGTTCTCGACGGCCGAGGACAACCAGCCGAGCGTGGAGATCCACGTGCTGCAGGGCGAGCGCGAGATGGCGACCTACAACAAGTCGCTGGGCAAGTTCCAGCTGACCGGCATCCCGCCGGCGCCGCGGGGCATCCCGCAGATCGAGGTCGCGTTCGACATCGACGCCAACGGCATCCTCAACGTGTCGGCCAAGGACCTTGGCACCGGCAAGGAGCAGAAGATCGAGATCCGCTCGGGCTCCGGTCTCTCCGACGACGAGATCAAGCGGATGGTGTCCGACGCCGAGTCCCACGCCGAGGAGGACAAGCGCCAGCGCGAGCTGGCCGAGGCTCGCAACAACGCCGAGAATGCCGCCTACCAGGCCGAGCGTCAGCTGGGCGAGCTCGGCGACGCGGTCGACGCCTCCTCCAAGGAGGAGATCGAGGGCCACATCAAGGCCGTCCGCGAGTCGCTGACCTCCGACGACGCGGCCGACATCAACGCCAAGCGCGAGGCGCTCAACGCCTCCTTCCACAAGGTGTCCGAGGCGATGTACCAGCGCGCCGCCGAGCAGTCGGCCGCGCAGGGCGACGGCGCTTCGGAGAATGGCGGTCCAGCCGCCGCCGAGTCCGAGGAGGAGGACGTCGTTGACGCCGAGGTGGTCGACGAGGGCAAGTAATGAGCTCACCCGATCCCCGATTCACTGAGACCCCGGAGGGCGCCGCTGACGGCGTCCCCGGGGGCGGGGACGAGATCCCCTCCTCGGCTGACCACGCTTCGCGGTCAGCCTCGGAGGGGACCTCATCCCCGCCCGTCGACGCGGCCGAGGTGGCGGCTGACGGGCAGCCTGAGCCGGAACCCGCGCCCGACGTCGACGCGCTGAAGGAGAAGGCCGAGGAGTACTTGGCGCTCGCGCAGCGCACGCAGGCCGACTTCGAGAACTTCCGCAAGCGGGCGGCGCGCGATGCGTCGCTCGCGACCCAGCGCGGCGCGACGAAGCTCGCCAAGGAGCTGCTGCCCGCGGTCGACAACCTCGAGCGCGCGATCGCGCATGCGCCCGAGGCGGCCGGCGAGGACGAGGATGCGTTCGTGGCCGGCGTCAAGGCGGTGCACGACGATCTGATCGCGGCGCTGCAGCGGGCCGGGATCGAGCGCTACTCGCCCGAAGGCGAGCGGTTCGATCCGACCCTGCACGAGGCGGTCGCTCAGCAGCCGTTCGAGGGCTTTGATCCCGGGACCGTGGTGGAGGTGTTCCAGCGCGGCTACCGGCTCGGCGAGAGCGTCCTACGGCCGGCGCGCGTGGTCGTGGCCGGGTGAGGTGAGCGATGGCTCAGCGGCCCGACTACTACAAGATCCTCGGGATCGGCAAGGGCGCGTCCGACGAGGAGATCAAGAAGGCCTACCGCAAGCTGGCCCGCAAGTACCACCCGGACCGCAACCCCGGCGACAAGAAGGCCGAGGAGCGGTTCAAGGAGATCTCGCAGGCCCACGACGTGCTGTCGGACCCCGACAAGCGCAAGGCGTATGACCGCGGCTCGAGCCCGCTCGGCAACTTCGCCAACGCGGCGTCCGGGGCGGGCTTCGATCCGAGCGCGTTCTCGGGCGGGTTCGGCGACATCCTCTCGAACATCTTCGGCGGCGCCGCCGGCGGCTCGGCTCCGGGCGGCTCACGTGGCGGCGTCCGCGGCGGCCGGCAGCGGCCCGCGCGCGGCCGCGATCTGGAGACCGAGGTGTCGCTGACGTTCGAGCAGGCGATCGGCGGCACGCAAGTGTCGCTGTCTGTGCCGACCTCGCAGCCGTGCCCGACCTGCGGCGGCTCGGGCGCCAAGCCCGGCACCTCGCCGCGGGTCTGTCCGGTGTGCGAGGGTCGCGGCGTCGAGGCCCAGAGCCAGGGGATCTTCTCGATGACGCAGCCGTGCTCCAACTGCAACGGCACCGGCGCGGTGATCGACGACCCGTGCCCGACCTGTCACGGGACCGGGGCACAGCGCTCGGTCCGGCGGCTGCGCGCCAACATCCCCGCCGGCGTCCGCGAGGGCAGCCGCATCCGGCTCGCCGGCAAGGGCGAACCCGGGCTGCGCGGCGCCGAGCCCGGCGATCTGTACGTGATCACTCGCGTCAAGGAGTCGCCGGTGTTCAAGCGGGCCGGGGAGAACCTCGAGGTCGAGGTGCCGCTGACGATCCCCGAGGCGCTGCTCGGCGCCGTCATCGAGGTGCCGACGCTGAATGGGTCGAAAAGACTGCGGGTGCCGGCCGGCACCAAACACGGCACCGTCCAGCGGCTCCGTGGCGAGGGACCCGCGAAGCTCGGCGGCTCGGGCCGCGGCGACATCCGCTACCGGTTCGTGCTCGACGTGCCCGCCAAGCTCACCACCGAGCAGTCGCAGGCGGTCGACCGGCTGGCGCAGGTAATGAACGGCAACCCGCGCGAGCGGCTTTTCGCCGAGGCCGGCACGGCGGCCGGCGGAGCGAGCCGGGGCGGCGCGACCGGCGGGACGCGCGCGGCCGGCGCCGACGGTGAGGCCGGGGCGAAGGCGGCGTGATGGCGCGGCGCGTGCGGACGACCGTCGAGCTCGCTTCCGACCGGGGCGTGTTCATGATCTCGGTCGCCGCCGAGCTCGCCGACATGCACCCGCAGACGCTGCGCATGTATGAGGCGCGTGGGCTGATCGAGCCCAAGCGCTCGCCGAAGGGCACCCGCCTGTACTCGCAGGCCGACGTCAAGCGGCTGCGCCGGATCCAGGAGATGACCGCCGAGCTGGGCATGAACCTGGCCGGCGTCGAGCGCGTGTTCGAGCTCGAGCAGCAGCTCGAGGCCAACGCGCGAAAGGTCGCCGCGCTGGAGAAGCGCGCGGCGCAGCTGGCGGCCGAGGTGCAGCGTCTGGAGCGGATCCGCCGCGACTTGCGCGCCGAGATCGTGCCCTACGAGCGCGGCGGCGAGCTCGTGCGCTCGGCTGATCTGCGCCGCCCGGCGGGGCTGCGCGGCGCGACCGCGCGGGACGGCTCCGCGTCCGCCGGCTGAACCGGGCGCCACCGGGCGAGTGTGCAACGATTGCGCCGCCAGGACCCGATTCGGGGGCGCGGCCGGGGCGCCCTGAACCAGACTGCGCGGCCCGCAACGTCGCGATACGGAAGGTGTTGACACCGATATGAGGATCAGCAGCCGTCTTGTGACGACGCCGGTCGCGCTCGCTGGGGCGCTCGTCGCGCTCACGATCTGGGCACCGACCGCGCTCGCGACTGGCCCGGCGGCGGCGGCGACCCGCGTCGGCTCCGCGCCGGCGCATCAGCGGCTGACGGTGGTTCTGCCGCTCAAGATCGATCAGCGCGGACTCGCCGCGATGGCGATGGCGGTCAGCACCCCCGGTTCGCCGCAGTACGGCCACTACCAATCGCTATCGGCCGTGGCACGGCGGTTCGGCGCGCCCGCCGCCGCCCGCGCGCACGTGATCTCCTACCTGCGCCGCGCGGGCGCGACGCACGTCGCCGCCGATCGCGCCGGCCTGTCGGTGTCGGCGACGGTGTCGATCGCACGCGCACAGCGGCTGTTCGGCACGCGGTTGTCGGCGTTCCGCACCGCCGCGCGTGCCGGCGCCGCCCGGTTCGTCGCACCCGAGACCGCGTCCCACGTCCCCGCCCCCCTTTCCGCCGATGTGACCGGCGTCGTCGGCCTCGATACGCAGCCGCTCGCGCAGACGCCGCCACCGGCGCCGACGTCGCTGCACGACGGCGATCGCACATCCGGGCGGGCGCTCGGCACCGCCGCCCGCGTCGACCTCGGCAGCGCCTATGAGCCGCAGGGCGGCACCCGCTCCGGGTGCGCCGCCGGCCGGCCCGCGGAGGGCGGCTTCACGCCCAACGAGTACAACGACGCGTATGGCATGTCGGCGCTGCATCGCGCCGGCTTTGCGGGCCGTGGCGAGCGCGTCGCGCTGGTCGAGATCGACGGCTACAAGCCGTCGGACATCAGGCGCTTCACCAGCTGTTATGGGCTCGGGATGCCGCACATCAAGGCGTTCCGCGTCGGGATCAAGCGTTTGCTGGCCCCGGGCGGGGAGACGACGCTCGACCTCGAGGTGCTGACGGCGGCGGCGCCGAAGCTGTCGGGCATCAACGTCTACGAGTCGGGCGCGGCGCCGAGCGCGGTGCTGAGATCGGTGGCCGCCGCGATCGAGTCGCGCACCCGGCGGCCGGACGTGGTCTCGGCCTCGCTCGGAGGCTGCGAGCCCAGCAATCTGCGTGCGCTCGGCAGCAAGGGGATCAACCTCTACGAGCACCAGTTCGAGGCCGCCGCGGCGACGGGCGTCTCGGTGATCGCCGCGGCTGGGGACGACGGCTCCACCACGTGCGTCAACATCAAGGGCAAGCCGATCGCGCGCACGGCCGTCAGCTTCCCGGCATCGTCGCCGTTCGTGACGGCCGTCGGCGGCACCAACGTCCACCTCAACGCGTCCAACCAGATCATCGCCTCTCGGACCGTCGTCTGGAACGACGGGCCGGGTCAGGCCGCGGCGGGCGGCGGCGGTGCGAGCGCGCTGTTCTCGCAGCCGTCCTACCAGAGCGCTGCTCAGACCAGCGGCCGGCGCGAGCTGCCCGACGTGTCGATGCTCGCCGACCTCGCGCCCGGATATGAGATCTACTGCAGCGCGAAGTCCCAGCCGTGCGACCCCAGGCACGGATGGCTGTTCATCGGCGGCACCTCGGCCGGCACGCCGCTGCTCGCAGGGGGCGTTGCGCTCGCCGACCAGGCGTTGCGCAAGTCCGGGCGCTCGGGCATCGGCTTCGCCAACCCGCTGCTGTACACGATCGCGCAGTCGCCCTCTGCGCCGGCGGTGTTCGCCGACGTCACGGCGGGCTCCAACGACCTGTTCGCGACCAAGGGCCAACCGCTCGGGTGCTGCACCGCCGCGGCCGGCTACGACGACGCCTCCGGGATCGGCCAGGTCAATCTCGCCGGGCTGACCGCGGTGGCCCGCTCGATCGAGCCGCGACTGGCGTCAGTGAGCGCGAGGGCCGCCTCGCCGCAGCGCGCGGCCAGCCACCGGCTGGTCGCAAAGGTCAGCTGCTCGGCGGCATGCGTGAGCGGCGCGACCGCCACCCTGCGGATCGCCGGCGGCTCCAGCGCGCGGCTGACGGCGTGGCCGCAGCCGCTCGCCGCCGGGCAGTGGCGGACGGTCAAGCTCGGGATCGGCGGCAAGCTGTCGGACACGATCTCGCGGGCGCTGCGCTCCCATCACAAGGTCGCCGCGACGATCGTCGGCACGGTCCTGGATGGGGCCGGCAAGACCGAGCGAAAGAGCGCGCCGGTGCGGGTCGCCCTCAAGCGCTGACACGCTCGCTCGCAGCGTGCGGTCGTTGTGCCGCCGTCCGACCCGGAGCGTGCGTGGTGTGCGACGATTGACCGGGAGTCGGTCCACTGTGGCGGGATTCTGGGGACCCAACATCGGCGTGAGGTGCAGTGCATGCGCAAGACAATCGGCAGTGGGGTGATCGCAGTTGTTGGCGCGGCGTCGGCGATCGCGGCCGCGCTCGCGATTGCGGCACCCGGGGCGCTGGCGGCCACGGGTCCGCGTGCGGGGACGACGCGGGTGGGCGCGGCGCCGGCCGGTCAACAGCTGACGCTCGACCTGCCGCTGAAGACCGACACCGCGGGCCTCGCCCGCTTCGCTGCCGCCGTCAGCGACCCGTCGTCGCCGCAGTACGGCAACTACGAGCCGGTGTCGATGCTCGCGCAACGGTTCGGCGCCTCGGCGGCCGTGCGCCGGCACGTCGTCTCCTACCTGCGCTCGGTCGGCGCACGCGACGTCTCGATCGACGTGACCGGCCAGTTCGCCGACGCGACGATGCCGGTCGCGACCGCCGAGCACGTGTTCGGCACCGGGATCTCGGCCTTCCGCACCGACACCGTCTCGGGCGTGCAGCGGTTCGTCGCGCCCGACACGGCAGCCCGCATCCCGCCGGCGCTGGCCGGCTCGGTGACGGGCGTGGTCGGGCTCGACACCGAGCCGTTCCAGCAGCCCGAGCCGACGCCGGTGCCCGCCTCCGAGCGCTCCGCGCTGGCGGCGCAGGGGGTGCGCGGGGTGCTGGCGCGGTGGGCGTCGGGCTCGGCGTTCCGCTCCGGGGCGACGTCCGACGCCAACTTCGGCTCGGGCTACGCGCCGCGCAGCGGCACGCCGTCGGGCTGCCAGCCTGCGCTCGCACAGCCAAACGGCTTCACGCCCAACCAGTACGAGTTCGCATACAACATCGGCGTCAACCCGGCGGTCGCGGGGCGGGGCAAGGGCGAGCGCGTCGCGCTGATCGAGATCGACGGCTTCAAGCGCTCGGACATCCGCACGTTCGCCGCCTGCTTCGGCCTGCCGATCGGCCCGATCAAGATCTTCCACGTCGGCACCCGCCACAACCTCAAGCCGAGCTTCGAGACGACGCTCGACCTGGAGATGCTGCTGGCGTCGGCGCCGGGCGTGTTCTCGCGCCGCGTCGGCGTCTACCAGGCCCGCGCCACCGGCGCGACCGTGCTGCGCGCGCTGACGGCGCCGCTGCGCAAGCCCAAGAACCGCCCGGATGTGATCTCGGCGTCGCTGGGCATCTGCGAGCCCGGCCTCGTGCGGACGCGCTCGGTCGGCCGCTCCGGCGCCGACGCGTTCAACCGCACGCTCGAGGTTGCCGCCGCCAACGGCGTCTCGGTGCTGTCGTCGGCCGGCGACGCCGGCTCGACCGCGTGCGTGAACCCGCGCAGCCGGGTCGGCAAGCCGTTCAAGATCAAGGCCGTCAGCTTCCCGGCCTCGTCGCCGTGGGTGACGGCGGTCGGCGGCACGAACTTCCTGCTCAACGGCGCCAACCAGATCCTCGGCCAGCGCGTCTGGAACAACTCGCCGGCGCTGCCCGACGCGGGCGGCGGCGGCTACAGCCGGCTGTTTCACCGACCCGGGTACCAGCACGGCGTCACGCATGCGCATCATCGCGTCGTCCCCGACGTCGCGCTGCTGGCCGATCCCTACCCGGGCTACCTGATCTACTGCTCGGCCCGGCCGGGCTGCGTCAACCACAGCAACCGCTCGCCGTGGACACCGTTCGGCGGCACCAGCGCCGGCTCGCCGCTGCTGGCCGGTTCGTTCGCGCTCGTCGACTCCGAGCTGCGCACGCACGGGCGCCCGAACCTCGGCTTCGCCAACCCGCTGCTGTACCGGATCCACCGCTCGCGGCTGCGCCGCGCGGTATTCCGCGACGTGCGCACCGGCAACAACGACGTGTTCCCCGGTCGCGGCGTCGGCTGCTGCTCGGCCAGGCGTGGCTTCGATCCCGCCTCCGGCCTGGGCAGCATCAACGTCGGCGCGTTGATGATCGCGGCGATCGCCGACACCCACCGCTACGCGCACCTGAAGGTGCACCTTCCGCGTCAGCGCCATGTGCTCCGCGCGCGGTACCTGCGGGTGCACGTGCACTGCTCGCGTGCGTGCCTGGTGATCGCCTACACCCACATCCGGATCAAGCACCACAAGGGCGTGATCAAGGCGCGCAGCCGCCTGCACGTCCTGCACCACCGCGCGGGGCGCACGATCCGGATCGCGCTGTCGCGGGGGCGGCGGCACAAGATCGCCAAGGCGCTTCACCACCACCAGCGCGTGACGGCGTACGTGCGTGCGGCGATCGTCGATCCGACGGGCAAAGTGGAGCACCACACGCACGCTCGCAAGCTGCGGATTCGACGGTGATTGGCTGCGGGTGGGACGCGGGTCGGGGGCGTCCCCCCACGAGCGGGGCGCGTCGCTTCGTCGCGGGGTGGAAGTGCTGCTGCACACGGACGCGACCGCTCGTGGGGGGACATCCCCGCCCCTTCGCATGGTCGTCGCGGGTGGGCTTGCTTCGCGCCGCGCGTGGCTTGGAGGGCTGAGTGGGCCGGGTGGGGCTGCGTTGCGAACTCTGGCATTTGGCGGTGCACGGTGCACCGCTGATCGCCGTTGTTCGTCGCGGTCGTCGCCTCCTCTAGTGATTTAGCGGGGCAGCAGGTGGATAGAGAGGAGGGCATGGAAGCCAGGACGCTGGCGGTGGTCGGTGCGCGTGCCCGGATCGCGGTTGGGATCGCTGGGCTCGCGGCGCCGCGGATGGCGGCGCGGATCATGGGCGGCCGCGACGGGGCGGACGGCCTGACGCCGCTGTTCGTGCGTATGACGGGCGCGCGGGACATCGTGCTCGGGCTCGGCACGGTCGTCGCGCTCGATCGGGGCGCGCCCGTGCGGGGCTGGCTTGAGGGCTCCGCGATGGCCGACGCCGCGGACGGCCTCGTCAGCATCCTCGGCCGCGACAAGCTGACGCCGTGGGCGCTCACGGCGACCGTCGCGGTTGCGACCGGCTCGGCGATCGTCGGTCCGTTGTTGGGCAAGCGACTCGATCCACCGCCCCCGCCCGATCCCGGGCATCTCGAAGCGGTCGCGACCGGGCACCATCCGGTCACCGACGCGTAATCGCGTCGATCCGAATCCCAGCCGCGGCCGCGCGCCGGGCAGCTCCCGAGTCCCGCTCGCCCGGGCCGCATCCTGAGCAGATCCGAATCCGACGGGCCGACCGATCGGACCGGATTTCTGTTTGTCCAAATAGTTGAACGATGTGCGACAAATCCGGCACCCGGACCTCGGTGGGCCCCTGTTGCAGGGGAGTCCCGGGACGCCCGCGAGGCGGATCGGCAATCGCTTCATGCTGTGCCCACCGGGATCCGCCAACTCGACCGGCGGGCTCCTACATTGGCGGCTTTTCATGGCGGGCGCCGCCGCGCGTCGGCCGAAGCCCGTCCACCCTTCGGTGCAGTCCGTTGGCGACCGCAGCACCGCGCTCGCGGCTCGGCGAAGCGAACGCTTGCCAGAACCCTCTCGCCATGCGATAATCTAAGTCACACACACTAAGATCTTTGAAAGAGCCTATGCAACCAGACAAGTTCACGATCAAGTCTCAGGAGGCCCTGCAGGCTGCCCAGCAGCTCGCGGAGGAGCGGCGCAACCCGCAGACGATGCCCGAGCACCTGCTCGCCGTCCTGCTCGAGCAGGACGGCGGCGTCGTCGTACCGGTGCTGCGCAAGCTCGGTGTCGATCCCGCCGCCGTGCGCGCGACCCTCAACCCGGCGCTCGAACAGCTGCCGCGCCTGACCGGCGGCGGCGCCCAGGAGCCGACCGGACCCTCCAACGAGCTGATCGAGGTGCTGCGCGTCGCCGAGGAGGAGATGCGCGCGCT
>DASUHF010000030.1:0-51093 GCA_036273655.1 Solirubrobacteraceae bacterium
GGCTACGGGATGGCGGTCGCCCAGGCCCAGCACTCGGTCAAGGAGCTGCAGGCCGCGCTGCAGTCAAAGGGGGTCGAGGTCAAGTATGCGATCCACCCGGTCGCGGGGCGCATGCCCGGCCACATGAACGTGCTGCTGGCCGAAGCCGACGTCGCGTATGACCTGCTGCGCGAGATGGACGACATCAATCCCGAGTTCCCGCGCACCGACGTGACCCTGGTGATCGGCGCCAACGACGTCACCAACCCCGCCGCCCGCAACGAGCCCGGCTCGCCGATCTACGGGATGCCGATCCTCGAGGTCGACCGCTCCGGCGCGGTGATCGTGCTCAAGCGGTCGATGGCCTCCGGGTTCGCGGGGATCGACAACCCGCTGTTCTACGATCCCAAGACCTCGCTGCTGTTCGGCGATGCCAAAGCCTCGGTGTCGGAGATCACGGCGGAGGTCCAGGCCCTGTGATCGATGTCAACCGGCTGACCGCGATCCCGATCTTCGCCGAGCTCTCGCCCGAGGAGGCTCGCCGGCTGGCGACGTTCGCGACCGAGACAAGCGCCGCCGACGGCCAGATCCTGATGAAGGAGGGCGACTACTCGGTCGAGCTGATCGCGATCGAGGAGGGAACCGCCGAGGTGCTCCGGGGCGGTCGCACGATTGCGTCGCTGGGACCCGGCGACCTGATCGGGGAGATGGGGCTGCTCGAGCGACGGCCCCGAAACGCCGACGTGATCGCCTCCTCGCCGATGCGGCTGCTGCGCCTCACCCACTGGGAGATCCGGCGCATGTCCGACGAGACCGTCAGCCGGATCGAGGCGATCGTTCGCCAGCGTCGGCAGGCGGCCGGCGACCGGAGTGCGTAGTCGCGCCGCGGCACTTGCGGCGATCGCCTCCGAGCGCTTCGACGTGCTCGTGATCGGCGGCGGGATCACCGGTGCCGGGGTCGCCCTGGACGCGGCCTCGCGCGGGTACAGCGTGGCGCTGGTCGAGCGGGCCGACTACGCCTCGGGCACCAGCAGCCGCTCCTCCAAGCTCGTCCACGGTGGCCTGCGCTACCTGCAGAGCTTCGATCTCGGCCTCGTGCGCGAGGCGCTGCTCGAACGGCGGCTGCTGGCACGGCTGGCGCCACACCTGGTTGTACCGCTGCCGATGATCGTGGCGGCGTTCGCGGGCGCGCACCCGGACCGGCTGGTCGGGATCGGCCTGAACATGTACGACGTGATGGCGGTGCCGCTGCGAGGACGTCGGCGCGGTCGCGACGCGCAGACCGATCAGTCCGAGGCGGCATGGAGCCCGGACCGCCATCGGGTGATCTCCGGCGAGGAGGTGTCGGCGCTGCTGCCGGCGCTCGCCGGCCGCCGACCGACGGGCGGCTACCTGTTCTACGACTGCCAGACCGACGACTCGAGACTCGTGCTAACGGTGCTCGGCGAGGCCGAGCGGTTCGGCGCGACCTGTGTCAACCGGGCGTGCGTGGAGGCGCTGCGCCGCGGCAGCGACGGCGTCACGGTCATCTCGGTGCGCGACGGAGTCACGGACGAGCGGCTCGAGGTCCGCGCCGACAACGTGATCAACGCGACCGGGGTGTGGGCCGATCGGATCGTGCCTGGAGAGCTGCACGCCGAGGCCGAGCTGCCGCAGATCGTCCCCAGCCGCGGCACCCACGTGCTGCTCGACGAACGGCTGCTGCCGCTGCGCGCCGGCGCGATCGTGCCGGTGCCCGACGGCCGCTCGATCTTCGCATTGCCGTGGCTGGGCCGCAGTCTCGTCGGCACCACCGACGAGACCTACGACGGCGCCATCGAGCACGTGCGGCCGTCCGGCGAGGACGTCGAGTACCTGCTTCACGCCGTCAACGAGTTCTTCGGCTGCGCGCTGACCGCCGGCGATCTGGCCGGAGCCTACGCCGGCGTGCGGCCGCTGATCTCCTCGGGCGACAGCCGCCGTTCCGTCGACATCTCGCGCCGCGAGGAGCTGTTCGAGACCTCCAGCGGGATGATCACGATCACCGGCGGCAAGCTCACGACGTGGCGGCGGATGGCCAAGCTCGCGGTCGACCGACTGGTCGCGCGCGACGGGCGCCAGGCGCCGTGCCGGACCCACGAGATCCCGCTCGGGGCGCCCGTCGACCCCGAGCACCTGCCGCGCGTCGCCGGCGTCGCCGAGGAGGCCTACGCGGCGCTCGCCGGCCGCTACGGCCACGCCGCCGCCGACGTCCTCGCGCTCGCCGCGGCCGAGCCGTCGCTGGCGCGGCCGATCGTCGACGGCCAACCGGACCTGCTGGCCGAGGCGCGGTTCGCGGCCGCCCGCGAGCAGGCCGGCTCGGTCGGCGACGTGCTGCTGCGGCGCACGCGGCTCGGGCTGTTGGCGGCACGCGAGTGCGCCGGCGACGGCGGCAGGATCGCGAGGCTCGTCGCCGAGACGGTCGCGCCGGAGCTCGGCTGGGACGACGCGACGGTCGCGTCGGCCACCGCCGCGTTTGACGAGGAGGCCGCGGCGGAGGGCATCATGGTGGGCGCATGAATGCGCCCGAACTGCCGCTCCAGACGACCGATGGGGCGATCCGGCTCGGCGGCCCAGGTGCGGCGCCGCAGATCATGGGGATCGTCAACGCGACCCCTGACTCGTTCTCCGACGCCGGGCTCGAGCAGACGCTTGACGCCCGCGTCGCGCTCGCCGCGCGACTGCTGGCCGACGGCGCCGAGCTGATCGACATCGGCGGCGAGTCGGGCGTCACCAACCGACCGCCGGTGCCGGCGGCCGAGGAGGCCGAGCGCGTCGTACCGCTGATCGGCCGGGTCGTCTCGGAGCTCGGCGCGCGGGTCTCGGTCGACACCTACAAGCCGGCCGTCGCCGCCGCCGCGATCGCCGCCGGGGCGTCGATCGTCAACGACGTCAGCGGCCTGCGCGACCCGGAGCTCGCCGACGTGTGCGCTGCCACCGGTGCCGGGCTGGTCGTGATGCACACGATCGCCGAGCCCAAGCGCCGGCTGCATGATCGCTCGTTCGATGGGCGGATGGCGGGGGAGGTCCAGCGCTTTCTCGACGCGCGGATCGAGCTCGCGGTCGACCGCGGGGTGGCGTTCGAGCAGTTGCTGCTCGATCCGGGGCCGGACTTCTCCAAGACCCCGGCGCAGACGATCGAGGTGCTGCGCGAGCTGCCCGCGCTGGCCGCGCTCGGGCGACCGATCCTGCTCGCGGTCTCGCGCAAGGACTTCATCGGGGCACTGACCGCGCGCGGCCCGCGCGAGCGGCTGGCGGGCACGCTCGCGGCCGTGGCGCACGGCGTCGGCGCCGGCGTCCACATGCTGCGCCTGCACGACGTCGGACCGGCACGCGAGTTTCTCGACGTGCTCCGCGCGCTCGACGGCTCGTCAGACGTCGACGCCGGACTGCGGGTGCCCGACGTCCTGCGCTGGGCGCAGGCGCCCGGCGGGTGATGCGGGTCGTCGGCGGCACGCTAGGCTGCGGAGCGCACATCGCCGGTCGCTGGCTCAACGCGACCGGAGCCCACCGATCATCCAAGGAGCCGTTCCCATGTCCGTACTGGACCGCAGTGCCCTCTCCGAGAGCCCACTCGCCGACCTTCATGCGATCGCTTCGGAGCTGTCGATCGACGGATACCGTCGGCTCCGCCGCCCGGAGCTGATCGACGCGATCCTCGCCAAGCAGGGATCCAGCGATATCGCCGCCGGCGAGCGCGACGAGGCCGAGGATGAGGAGCAGCGCCCGACCCGCCGTCGTCGAGGTCGCCGCGCCAATCGTGGTCGCGAAGACCGCGACGAGGCCGAGGCCAAGCCCGAGCCTGCCGGCGATCCGGCCGCCAGCGAGGAGATCCAAGACAAGCCGAAGCGTCGACGCGGCGCCAAGGCCAAAGCGGAGTCCGAGCGCGACGGCGACGCGGCGGAGCCCGCGGCCGCGCCCGCGCGTGACGCTGACGCCGTCGAGGGCGTCGTCGAGCTGCTGCCCAATGGCTCAGGCTTCGTGCGCGTGGACGGCCCCGACAGCTCCGATGACGACGTCTACATCTCCGCCGCGCAGGTCAAGCGCTGCGAGCTGATGCCCGGTGATCGCGTGACCGGTCCCAAGCGCGAGCCGCGCCGCTCGGAGCGCTACGCGTCGATGATCCGGATCGAGACGATCAACGGCCGTCCGGCCTCCGAGCTGGCCGACAGCGTCCGGTTCGACGACCTGCCGGCGACGCTGCCGACCGAGCGGATCACGATCGGCTCCGACGACCCGACGCTCGAGGCGATCGAGTGGCTGACGCCGTTCGGCCGGGGCTCGCGCGTGACGATCGTCGGCGGCCCCCGCGCCGGCAAGACCGAGACGCTGCGGCGGCTGGCGACGGCGCTCGCGGCCGCGGACGACCTGACGCTCCTGGTCGCGCTGGCGGGGGTCCGCCCGGAGGAGCTGTCCGAGTACGCAAACGACCCGGCCGGCGCACCCGCGGCGGCGGTCAGCTTCGCGTCTTCACACGATGCCGCGGCGGCCGCGGTCGAGCCCGTGATCGACCAGGCCCGGCGCCTGGCCGCGCGCGGCTCGCACGCGATCGTCCTGCTCGACACGCTCGACGGCCTCAGCCCCTATACCGCTCGCAAGGTGATGGCGGCGGCCCGCAACATCGTCGACGGCGGCTCGGTCACGGTCGTCGCGACCGCCGGCGCGCCGATCGGCGGCGAGACGACCGTGATCGCGCTCGACGCGGCGTTGACCGGGATCGGCCACTTTCCGGCGCTCGACCTGCCGGCCAGCGGCACCCTCAAGCCCGAGCTGCTCGTCGGCGAGGCCGGTGCCGAGGCGATCGCCAGGACGCGGGCCGAGGTGCTGCACGGCGACGGCGGCGACGGCGAGGACTGACCGCGTGGGAACTTTTATGAAGTTCGACCAACTTTCGCGATCGTTGAGCGTTCTAACAGATATGTAGAGAGAGCGACGCCGTGCGCTCTCGTGGGGGCCTCTCACAGCGAAGGGGGCGCTTGAAGGAGTGGCGTCCGAGGCTAGCTCGGACGCCACTCCGCCGAGCTGTGGGTTGGGGCCGCTAAGTTCAGTATGCGGTGCAGCGGCTGCGATGGCGCGGCACCGCCTTGTACCGCGGTCCCTGGCCGCGGTTCCACAGCAGCTCGTCGACCGCCGCGGCGGTCACGTCGGCACGGCCGTGCCGGTGCAGGTCGGCGGCGATCAGCTCGACCGCATGCAGCGCGCAGGCGCGGATCTCGACCTCCTCGGCGCTGTCGTGCTCGATCAGCTGCGAAGACTCGATCCGTGCCACCAGCTCGTCGTCGAAGCGCAGCACGCCGTCCAGTCGCAGCACGTGCGGCACGAGGTTGTCGGCGAACATCGTCAGCCGCTCGAGATCGCCGAACTGCGCCGCGCCCGCGCGGTGCAGGTCGGCCGCGGCGATCTGGGCGCGCTTGAGAAACGGGACCGTCAGCTCGTCGTAGCGCGAGACGTCGGCGAAACAGTCCCAGCGGCCGAGCATCCGCGCGAACGTCTGCGCCGAGCCGCCGGCCGCCGCCACGGGGCCGAGGAAGCGCCCGTCGTGCTCTGCGCACAGCCGCGCACCGAGGTCGTTGAGCGACGCGGCGTACAGCGCCATCAGCTCGTGGGCGCGGTCCTGGCCGAGCACCCGCGCGACCGTCGCCGCGTCCAGTTCGGTCAGCTGCGCGGCCGTGAACGGGCCGGCGGCGTCGTGGCGCTCGCGCCAGCGCTGCGCGATCGTGCTGTACCCGCTTGCGCCGGGGCGTTTGCGCAGCTCCGGGAACCAGCCGGAGCCGAAGTTGATCGCATCGAGCGTGAGCCAGTACGCGGCGGCGCGCTCGCGCTCGGTCTGGGTGCTCGGCGCGCCGGCGGCGACGGCGGCGGGCGGCATCAGCTCGGCGAGCGAGGCGGCGTAGGCGGGGATCGCGGCGGCGTCGACGTGCACCCTGCGAGCGCGTGTGGCCACCTGCGCGCACGCTGCACGAAGCTCGTCCATGGCAACAGGATGAACCCTCCGGGCCGGCCGCTACCGTGGATCGGGTACGGCGATGACGGAGATCATCAAGGACATCGATGCGCTCCTGCAGGGCCTCAACGAGCCCCAGCGCGAGGCGGTCACCTACGGCGACGGGCCGCTGCTGATCATCGCCGGCGCGGGGTCGGGCAAGACGCGCGTGCTGACCCACCGGATCGCCTACCTGGTCGGCACCGACGCGGCGCGGGCGAACGAGATCCTCGCGATCACGTTCACCAACAAGGCCGCCCAGGAGATGCGTGACCGCGCCGAGCTGCTGGTCGGGCGCAGGATCCGCTCGATGTGGGTGATGACGTTTCACTCCGCGTGCGCGCGGATGCTGCGCGCCGAGGCGCCGCGGCTCGGCTACACGCGCCAGTTCACGATCTACGACCAGGCCGACTCGCGACGGCTGATCAAGCGCTGTCTCGACGACCTCGGGATCGACCCCAAGCGCTTCACGCCCGCCTCGATCGGGGCGCAGATCTCGGACGCCAAGAACAAGCTGCGCGACGCCGACGCCTACGCCCAGCTGGTCGGCTCCTACTTCGAGCAGACCGTCGCCGACGTCTACCGCTCCTACGAGCGTGAGCTGCACCGCGCCAACGCGATGGACTTCGACGACCTCCTGGTCCGCGCCGTCAACGTGCTCGAGCTGTTTGAAGAGGTCCGCGAGCGTTACGCCTCGGGCTTTCGCCACGTGCTCGTCGACGAGTACCAGGACACCAACCACGCCCAGTACCGCTGGCTGGCGCTGCTCGCGGGCGGCGACAACGGTGGCGGCCATCGCAACTTGACGGTCGTCGGCGACGACGCGCAATGCCTGGTAGAGGGCACGCCCGTGACGATGGCCGACGGCAGCCGTCGGCCGATCGAGCGGATCCGCGTCGGCGACCGGGTCTGGTCGGCCCGCGGGGACGGCGCGTTCGGGGCCGCCGAAGTCGTCCGCACGCACGCGTCACTGCGCCGCGACGGGATCGGGATCCTGCTGCGCTCCGGTCGACGGCTCATCAGCACCCCCGAGCACACCCATTTCGTGCGCCGTCCTGGATTTCTAACGCATAGCGTTGGTTATCCAGATCGCCCCGCGCAGACGGTCGTCAGCGCCACGGTGCCGGCGCGACTGGCATGTGACCGGGCGGAGACCGTCATGGTGCCCGCGCTCGCCATACGGGCCGGCATGGCGATGATCGACCAGCTCGGGGGTTATGACGTCGTCGAATCGGCACAACCCGTCACGCTCGGCCGGCCCGTGTACGACCTCGACATCGAGCACACGCATAACTTCATCGCCGACGGGATCGTCACCCACAACTCGATCTACGGGTTCAGGGGCGCCGACATCACGAACCTGCTCGAGTTCGAGGACACGTTCCCCGACGCGCACGTCGTCAAGCTCGAGCAGAATTATCGCTCGACGCAGACGATCCTCGACGCGGCCAACGCGGTGATCGCCAACAACCGGGGGCAGAAGCCGAAGTCGCTGTGGACGGAGATCGGTCAGGGAGACCCGATCAAGATCCGCGAGCTCGACGACGAGCACGCCGAGGCCCGGTACGTGACCGGAGAGATCCAGCGGCTCGTCGACGAGGGGACGTCGCGGTCGGAGATCGCGGTCTTCTACCGCACCAACTCGCAGTCACGGGTGCTCGAGGACACGCTCGTGCGGGCCGAGATCGCCTACCAGGTGATCGGCGGCACCAAGTTCTACGACCGGGCCGAGATCAAGGACGCGATCGCGTACCTGACGGTGCTCGTCAACCATCAGGACGTCGGCTCGTTCACCCGGATAGTCAACTCGCCGCGGCGCGGGATCGGCGCGACGACGATCAGCCGGCTGCTGGCGTACGCCAACACGAGCGGCGAGACCGTCTGGGAGCTGGCGGCGGCGCCCGAGGACGTCCCCGGCCTCGGCGCCGCGGCGATCAAGTCGCTGCGCCGGTTCATGGGGACGATGGAGGTGCTGGCCGAGCGCGCGGCGTCCAACACCGAAGTGTCGGTGCTGCTCAAGGAGATGCTGGCCGAGACCGGCTACCTCGAGGCGCTCGAGAACGAGCGGACGATCGAGGCCCAAGGTCGGATCGAGAACCTCGAGGAGCTCGTCAACGTCGCCGCCGAGTACGACGTGAGCACGCAGGAGCCGAACCTCGCAGACTTCCTGCAGCAGGTCGCGCTCGTCGCCGACGCCGACGTGCGCGTCGACGACGAGGGCCTGGTGACGCTGATGACGCTGCACAACGCGAAGGGGCTGGAGTACCCGATCGTGTTCATCATCGGTTGCGAGGAGGGCGTGTTCCCGCACTCACGGGCACTGGACGAGGGGGGACTCGAGGAGGAGCGCCGGCTCTGCTACGTCGGCATCACGCGCGCCGAGCGCGACCTGTACCTGACCTGGGCACGGTCGCGCACGACGTTCGGGGCGCGCAACTTCGGCGGCCCGAGCCGCTTCTTGTCTGAGATTCCCGCACACCTGACCGACCACGAGAGCCAGCAGCCACGCGGCTTTCGCGCCGCGCGGGCGCGCGCGACCTCGTGGGACTCGAGCCCGGCCGATCGATTCTCCGTCGCCAACGGCGGCGGCTGGGGCGGCGACCTGCCGTCCCGCGATGACCCCCCGCCGCCGGCCTTCACCCTCGGCGACGATGTCGTGCACGCGGCCTTCGGCGAGGGCGTCGTGACCGCGGTCGAGCCCGGCGGGATCGTCGTGATCCGCTTCTCCAAGGACCGGTCCGAACGCAAGCTCGTGGCCGACATGGCGCCGATCACCAAGCGGTAGGTTCAAGCCGATGAAGGAGTCGCGACCGGGCACCGGCGAGCTGGTCAGCGCGGGCTGCGCGTTGGCGCTGCTGATCCTGCTGCTGACGACCGCGTGGTACGGCGTCGCGGGCGTGCCGGACCCCAGCTATGCGCGGCCCGCGGTCTCCGGGACGGAGACCGGATGGGATGGGCTCACAGACGTGCGCTGGGTGATCGTGGCGACCGCGATCGTGGCGGTCGGCGCGGTCGCGCTGCGGGTCTCCCAACGCGAGCACGGCCGCCAGACCGACGCCAGCCGCGTCGTGACCGCGCTCGGGCTGCTGTGCACGGCGCTGCTCGTCTACCGGGTGCTGATCGCGCTGCCGTCCTCGGACAAGGTGCTCGATCAGAAGCTCGGCGCGCTGCTGGGACTGGCGTGCGCCGTCGGGATCGTGCTCGGCGGGCACGATTCGATCGTTCGCCAGCGTGAGCGGCCGGTCACGATCAGCCACCGCCGCCGGCGCAGGCGGGCGTCCGCGACGCGGCCGTCCACGGCGCCGACGCGTGAGCCCGGGTCGCGGGCGGCATCGGATCTGCGTCCCGAGTCGTCAGACGCCGCGCCGCGATGAGCTCGGGCTTGGCGCGCCTGCGAGCCGGTGAATGGCTGATGGCCGTCGCTGCGATCGTCTTCGTCGTGTCGCTGTTCGCGCTGCGCTGGTACGGGGGCGCAGACGCCCGCGATGGCTGGCAGGCGCTCCCGGTTCTGCGCTGGCTGGTGCTGGTGACCGTGGTCGTCGCCTTCGCGGCGGCCGCCGCGCAGCTGCGGCCCGGGCCGGCGCTCGCGGCCGCACTCGACGTCGTCGCGCTGCTGCTGGCGACGATCACTGCGATCCTGCTCGTGATCGGACTGGCGACGACCGGCGCGAGCCTCAGCGCCGGCGCGTTCGTCGGGCTCGGCGCGTGCATCGCGACCGGGCTCGGTGCATTCTTGGCACTCCGGACCGAGCAGGGATGGATCCCGGGGCCGGAGCGGCCGATCGAGCTCGTGCCGCTCGCGCCCGACGGCCACAAGCGTCAGCACGAGACCATCCGAGACCAGTAGCCGAGACTAGAATCGCGGTCGATGCTCGAGCGCGAACAGGTCCTGCATGTCGCTCGGCTGTCGCGCTTGGCGCTCGACGAGGACGAGCTCGAGACGATGGCCGGGGAGCTGTCGGCGGTCCTCGACCACGTCGACCGGATCCGCGAGCTCGACCTCGATCAGGTGAAGCCGACCTCGCACGCGGTCGACCTTGCCGGGGTGATGCGCGCCGACGAGCCGGTCCCATGCCTGGACCGCGATGTCGTGCTGGCCGCCGCGCCCGAGCCCGTCGACGGTGGCTTCGGCGTGCCCAGCCCCGGCCCCAGCGACGAATGACGGTCGTCACCGAGCTGACCGCGGCCGAGGCGGTCGCGCGGATCCGCGCGCGGGAGCTCGACGCCGGCGAGCTGTTTGCGGCCTACCGCGAGCGCGCCGCCGGCGATCAGCTGAACGCGTTCACGTGGGTCGCCGAACGCGCGCCCGATCCACTGCCCGACCCCGGGACGCCGCTGGCGGGGATGCCGGTCGCCGTCAAGGACCTGTTCTGCACGAGCGGCATTCCCAGCCAGGCCGGCTCGCGGATCCTCGAGGGGTACCGGCCGCCGTACACGGCGACGGTCGTCTCGAACCTGCTCGACGGCGGCGCGACGCTGCTGGGCAAGACCAACCAGGACGAGTTCGCGATGGGCTCCTCGAACGAGAACTCCGCGTTCGGTCCGGTGCTGAACCCGTGGGACCGCGCGCGCGTGCCGGGCGGCTCCTCGGGCGGCAGCGCCGCCGCGGTCGCGGCCGGGATCACGCCGTGGGCGATCGGTACCGACACCGGCGGCTCGATTCGCCAGCCTGCGGCGCTGTGCGGGATCGTCGGCTTCAAGCCGACGTACGGGGCGTGCTCGCGCTACGGGATGATCGCGTTCGCGTCCTCGCTGGACCAGGCCGGGCCGCTGACCCGCGACGTCACCGATGCGGCGCTGCTGCTGTCGCAGATGGTTGGCCACGATCCACGGGACTCGACCTCGATCGCGCTGCCCGAGCCGATCACCGAACCGACCGCGGAGGGCCTCAACGGGATCAGGCTCGGGGTTCCCGAGGAGCTGCTCGGGGCCGTCGAGGACGGGACCGGCATCGAGCCGGGGGTGCGCGCGAGCTTCGAGGCGGCGCTGAAGCTCGCCGAGGGGCTCGGCGCGACCGTCGACGGCTGCCGGCTGCCGCACGCGCCGCATGCGCTGTCGGCGTACTACCTGATCGCGCCCGCGGAGGCGTCGGCCAACCTCGCGCGCTTCGACGGCGTCCGCTTCGGCCTGCGTGTCGCCGGCGACGCCGATCTGACGACCATGTACGAGCGCACTCGGGGGGAGGGCTTCGGTCCCGAGGTCAAGCGGCGGATCATGCTCGGTACCTACGCGCTGTCGAGCGGCTACTACGACGCCTATTACGGCACCGCGCAGAAGGTTCGCACGAAGATCGCCGAGGATTTCCGCGATGTGTTCTCGCGGTTTGACTTCGTCGTCACGCCGACGAGCCCGTGGACCGCGTTCGAGCTTGGCACGAAGACCGCCGATCCGCTGGCGATGTACCTCAACGACTTCTGCACGGTGCCGATGCCGCTGGCCGGGATCCCGGCGATCTCGATCCCGTCGGGACTGGCTGACGGGCTGCCGGTCGGCTTGCAGATCGCCGGCCCCGCATTCTCGGAGAACCGGATCCTGAACGCGGCCTACGCGCTCGAGCGCGCGATCGGCTTCGACGGCTCGGAGGCGCGATCGGCGTGAGCGCCTACGAGCCGGTGATCGGACTGGAGATCCACGTCCAGCTGAAGACGCGGACGAAGATGTTCTGCGGCTGCGAGCTGTCGTTCGGAGACCCGCCCAACATCCACACCTGCCCGGTCTGCCTCGGCCTGCCCGGCGCGCTGCCCGTCGTCAACGCGCGCGCCGTCGACTTCGCGGTCCGGATCGGGCTCGCGCTCGGCTCGGAGATCGCGCCGCGCTCGCTGTTTCACCGCAAGAACTACTTCTATCCGGACTCGCCCAAGGGCTACCAAATCTCCCAGTACGACGTGCCCCTATGCCTCGGAGGTGAGCTCGGCGGCGTACGGATCCACCGCGTGCACCTCGAGGAGGACGCGGCCAAACTCGTGCACGTGGGAGAGAGCGGGCGGATCCACGGCTCCGACCGCAGCGTGGTCGACTACAACCGCTGCGGCACGCCGCTGGTGGAGATCGTCACCGAGCCCGACCTGCATTCGGCCGAGCAGGCGCACGAGTTCCTGACCCTGCTGCGGGTGACGCTTCGCCAGCTGGGTGTCTCGGACGTCAACATGGACGAGGGCTCGCTGCGCTGCGACGCCAACGTCTCGATCCGGCCGGCCGGCTCCGACGCGCTCGGCGTCAAGACCGAGCTGAAGAACATGAACTCGTTCCGATTTCTGCAGCGCGGCGTTCGGGCCGAGATCGAACGTCAGACGGCGCTGCTCGACCGCGGCGACATGGTCGTGCAGGAGACGTTGCATTACGACCCGACGGGCGGCCGGCTGACGTCACTGCGCTCCAAGGAGGAGGCGCACGACTACCGCTACTTCCCCGAGCCCGACCTGGTGCCGCTGCTGGTGACCGACGAGATGATCGCCGCCGCCCGCGCGCAGCTGCCCGAGCTGCCGGCGGCGCGCGCGCAGCGGTTCGTCTCCGAGCTCGGGCTGCCGGCCGGGCGCGCGCGGGACCTCGCGTTCCGCAAGGAGCTCGCCGACTACTTCGAGGCGGCCCTGCGCGACGACGGGGAAGCCGGGCCGGTCGAGCTGTCCAACTGGATTCCACAGCTGGTCGAGCGCATCGGCTCCGACGCCGATCCGGCCAGCTCGAAGGTGACGCCGGCGGCGCTGGCGTCGCTGGTCGGCATGGTCGCCGGCAAGCACGTGAGCCGCGACGCGGCGCGCGAGGTGCTGACCAAGCTCGTCGCCGAAGGCGGCGACCCGGCCGCGATCGTCGAGCGCGAGGGCCTGGGGGCGATCGCCGCCGCCGACGGGAACGACGAGATCACCGCCGCGGTGGACCGAGCGATCGCCGCGGACCCAGACGTGGTCGCCAAGGTGCGGGCCGGCAACGACAGGGCGATCGGCGCGCTGATGGGCCCGGTGATGCGCGAGCTCAAGGGTCGCGCCGACGGCGGCGAGGTCAGGCGGCTGATCCGGGAACGGATCGGGACCTGATCTCCGAGCTTCCGGTCTTTCAACTCAGCGAAGCGGACCACACACTGCGACCGCTGTGGCTACAGCGATACACACGAGCTGCTCGACACCGCGCTCGAGCAGGAGCTTGCTGCGGTCTCGCCGGTGCCCGCCGGCGACGCAAGCGACGCTGCTGTAGATGGGGCATCGGCCCGCTCGAGACGGTGGCGTCACCGGGCTTTGCTTCCACCTCAATGCGGTACGATTCAGTGCTTGGGGCTCGCGGATGGCGCACGCATCCCGCGGTATGCGTAGTCCGGATCATCGCCGGAGCGAGGTCCGTGCCTGACCGCACGCGCGTATGCGATCCCGACGCCCACACCATCCCGGCGATGATCACTCGGATTGCGACGACGCTTCTGGCGGACGTCGCCAGCACCGGCTGCTGCGCCGCATCAAGCTGACGGAGCCGGGCCACGGGCGACGGGCGTCGTACCGGGAGGGGGCGAGCCTCAACGCCTTGGCGTTCGTCGTCTCGCTCCTGTTTTCGGTGGTCAGCTCGGTGGCGTGTTCGCGGCTGTACGGGATCGACGTCATCGGTCAGTATGCGCTGACGATCGGCGCGATCGCAATCGTGAGGCTGCTGTCGACGACCAAGGAGCGCCCGGCGCTGGTCCGTGAGCTCACCCTCCTTGAACCTCGCAGCCCGCGCGTGACCGGGCTGTTCGTCGGCACGGCAACGTTCTCGACCGTGCTGACGCTGCTGGTGGGGGTCCTGGTGGTGCTGGTTGCGCGGTTGTTTCTCTCGGGGCCGATCGCGCAACCCGGCCTGTTCTGGCCGCTTGCCGTCAGCGTCGCCGGCTACGTCGCATTTGGAAACCTGTGCGAGACCCTCGACACCGTCGCCAGCGGCTTTCGCGCCGGGAGACTGCTGTTCTGGGTGCGCGACGGCGATGCCTTGTCGTTCTTGCTGATGGCGGTGGCGCTGTTCGGTACGAACAGCGTGTGGGGACTGGTGCTCGCGCTGGTGATCTCGCAGGCGTTCGGAGTGCTGCATCGGCTGGTTCGCATGCGTCATTTCATGCGATTCCGTGTCTCGCGCCGCGTGCTCTCCGACGGGTTCGCGACGGTCCCCGACCTGGTGCGCTTTGGCCTCAAGATTGCTCCCGGAGCCCTGGCCGACGGCTTTGCCAACCAATCCGGCACCTGGATCGTGGCGACCTTCAACCCGATCGCCGCCGTTGGAGCGTTCGGGCGCGCGTTCCTGCTCGTCAAGCAGCTGATGGCGGTGAACTTGTACGCGAGCGAGATGCTCTTCCCGACGCTCGTCGAACGTCACGCCAAGGGCGACCGCGAAGGATTTGCGCGCGCGCTCGCGGATTCCCTTCGTTACGGCACAATCGCGATGCTCTGGATCGCCGTCGCCGGCGCGGGGGTGGCGACCGGAGTCATGCACGTGTTCGGCGCAGGCTTCGAACGCGGCGCTGACGCGCTCGTGGTGCTGCTGGTCATCCCGGCGCTGGTGGTGGTCGCGCAGACGCAGCGCGCGGCGCTCGTCGCGTTCGGCCGGCCCTGGCTGACCTCGGTCGCCGGATTCCTCCGGCTCGGGGTCGCGCTCGTCGCCGGGATCCTCTTGACATGGCAGTTCGGCGGGATCGGAGCTGCCTCGGCGCTGGTGATCGCCTTCCTCATCGACATCGCATTCGTGACTCGCTACGTCGTACCGCATCTCATCACGCCGCTGCACAAGCTGTGGCGGCCGGTCGAATGGCACGCGCTCGCCGCCGCATGCGTCGGAGGCTTCTTGGCTGGACGGATGTTGTATCGCCTGCTCGGATATCCCTTCGGCCTCTTTGCTGGGGCCGCCGCCAGCGCCGTCGCGTTCCTCGTCTTGCTGGTGATCACCGGCGGGGTCAACGAGCGAGACGTCGCACGGCTGCGGGACTTGCGTCGGATGGCGGCTGCACGGCGTCGAGGCTCCCGAGCGCCGGAAACCGAGAGGCCGCTCGAGCCTGAGGCCATGACGCAGGCGGACCGTGGTGAGCGTGAACCGGAGGGAAGCGCAGCGGAATCGGTGCTGTAGGGAATCGGTGCTATAGGTTGGCGCGCGCCGCGCCGATACACACGGGGTGCCGCTCACCAGGGGTCCGCTCCGCCACATCGCCGTTGCCGCCGCATGCGCGGCTGCGCTCTTGATCGCCGCGCCCGGCGTCGCGTTGGCGTCGCATCGGTCCAGCCACGGGCCGTTCAGGTTCTTTGGGTCCAGTTCGGTGTGGAATCGGCGGGTGCCGGCGCATGCGCCGCTTGATCACAACTCCAGGGCGGTGGTCGGCAATCTGTTAGCGCAGGAGGCGAGCGAGCCGGTCGGAATCAGCTCCTATGCGGTGCCGATCTATTGGGTGGGCGCTTCTGCGCCGACGGTTTCGGTGACGTTGAATGCGTCCTCGCGACAGTCGACGTTGAGCCAGGCGTTCAAGGCGGTGCCGTTGCCCGGTGACGCGGTTCCGGCCAAAGTTAGCGACGGCACCCTCGCCGTCTATCAACCCAGCACGGACACGATGTGGGAGTTTTGGCGCCTGAGCAAGGGGCCCGGCGGCTGGCAGGCTGCGTTCGGCGGACGGATGGTGCACGTGTCCACCGATCCGGGCTATTACCGCAACGTGTTCAGTCCTGGTGGGAGCGTGCTGGAGCGTTCCTGGTGGGGAGCACCGGCCAGCTCACTGGCGCTGGTCGGGGGAGTGATGACGATCGCACAGCTCGAGTCCGGGCAGATCAACCATGCGCTGTGCCTGGCGGTGGGCAATACCCGGGCGGGAGCATGGTCGTGGCCGGCCCAGCGCAGCGACGGCACCCTCAACAGCCCCAACGCCGTCCCCGAGGGAGCCCACTTCCGCCTTGACCCTAACCTCAACCTGAAGTCCCTGCACCTGCCTCACTTCGTGTACATGATGGCGGTGGCAGCCCAGAAGTACGGGATTATCATCAACAACCGCTCGGGCGGGGTATCCTTCCGCGCCGAGGATCCCACGCAGTTCGAGGCCGCCCACGGCTACAACCCATACTTCGGCCCCCACAACCGTCCCGGCAGCCGCGGCGCGCTGTTTGACCAGTGGCCTTCGCAAATGATGCGTCTGTTTCCCTGGAGGCATCTCCAACTGCTGAAGATGCAGCTGCACAGCCACCCGGCTACAAACCGGGTCGTCGAATCACCGCCGAGCTGAACCAGCCATCGCCCGGAATCACAGGGCAGGCATTCCCTCTGCCCTCAGCTTCTCCTGGACCTCGTCGAAGTTGCTGAGAACCTCATCGTACCCGCGAGCAATAACCTTGCTCAACTTATCGTCTGCTGAGTAGGCAACGGGCTCGAGCCCAAGGAAGCGAAACAGCTGAGCACTCGAGCTGCTCGGCGAGGAGGCCAGGTCCTCGTAGTAGACCTCCGTGCTCCGGATCGGCAAGCAGCGCAGCACAGCCCGCGCCTTGTTGACAGAGGTGCGAACCTTGCGGACCGTCGTCGCGACCTCGGCGGGATCGATGGAGAACACTCGATCTGCTGCCGGCCCCTTTGAGTGCCAGACCCCGGTGTCACGGCTCATGAGCAGTGACACCGCCAGGTGCGCTGGGTTTCGGCGCACGAGGTGGATGACACGCGCACGACGCAGCACCAACCAGCCCAATACGCTTGGATGCTCCTTGAGCTGATCGTACATGAGCTTGAATCCGACGGTGCCCGCCGAATCGCCTTCCTCGACGACCTGAGTTAGGTACCGCAGCGCCGCAAATCGACCCGGCGACTGATAGGCGAACTGCATGAAGAGAAGGCGCGGAACGGGAAGCGGACGAAACCCCTGTGGTGCGGGGGCGTGACTGGCGGCCAGTTCGGCGGCTGTAGCCTGTCCGCGGTGGAAGATCTCGCCGAAGAGCGTGACCGTGGGATGAGCGTTCAAGACCTGACCCAGCCACGTGGAGCCGGACCGACGATGCGCGAACACCACCGTGGGTGGTTGTTGGCCAACGACACTCACGCCTTGACCTGTTGGATTGGATGACAAGGTGCCCCCGGTAGAAAAGCCCTCTGGGCTCGGAATCTATCAAAGCAGCAGAGGCGACGGAGGCGCGGCGGACCGGCGCTATCGGTGGGCGGGGCAGCGTAGACTGGGTCGACTCATCGTCGGGCCGGACAGGTGGGCCACCGGTCTGGCCAGATCACATGACTAAGCAGTTTTCCTCCCGTCGCATCACCGTCACCCTTACCGCCGCGGTCTTGCTGCTTGTGGTCGCGCTCGGGGCGTGGTTGGCGTTGCGCTCCTCTCCCAATCGCCCGCCGTTCAGGTTCTTTGCAGCCGATTCGGTGTGGAACCGGCCGGTACCGGCGAATGCGCCGCTTGATCCCAACTCCGAGGCTGTGGTCGGCAATCTGTTGGCGCAGGAGGCGAGCGAGGTGCGCGGAATCGCAAGCTCCCATGGGGTGCCGATCTACACCGTGGGCCCGTCTCAGCCGACGGTTTCGGTGACGTTGCATGCGTCCTCGCCGCAGCCGGCGTTGAGCCAGGCGTTCAAGGCGGTGCCGTTGCCCGCCGAAGCGGTTCCAGCCGAAGGTACCGACAGCTATGTGGCCGTTTATCAGCCCAGCACGGACACGATGTGGGAGTTTTGGCGCCTGCACAAGGTGGCCGGCGGCTGGCAGGCGGCATTCGGCGGACGGATGGTGCACGTGTCCACCGATCCGGGCTACTACCGCAACGTGTTCAGCCCACAAGGCAAGGTGCTCGAGCGTCCCTGGTGGGGAGCACCGGCCAGCTCACTGGCGCTGGTCGGCGGGGTGATGACGATCGCACAGCTTCAGTCCGGGCAGATCAACCATGCCCTGTGCCTGGCGCTGGGCAATACCCGGGCGGGAGTATGGGCGTGGCCGGCGCAGCGCAGCGACGGCACCCTCACCAGCCCCAATGCCGTTCCTGAGGGCGCTCACTTCCGGCTTGACCCTCACCTCAACCTGGCGTCCTTGCACCTGCCTCATTTCGTGTACATGATGGCGGTCGCAGCCCAGAAGTACGGGATCATCATCAACAACCGTGCAGTCGGGCTGGGCTTCCGCGCCGAGAACCCCAATCAGTTCGAGGCCGCCCACGGCTACAACCCGTACTTCGGTCCCCTCAACCGCCCCGGCACCCCCGGCGCGCTGTTTGACCAGTGGCCCTCGCAGATGCTGCGTGAGTTTCCCTGGAAGGATCTGCAACTGCTGAAGATGAACCTGCGCACCCACGCCGACACCAGGCCGGTCGTCGAGTCAGCACCCAACTAAAGCTAAGCGGTCGCGATCGGCTGAGGCTCGATCTCGCGAGGGGACGGGTCGACCAACCGTGGCGACGGTTTCACCGCGCGCGGAAGCGGGCTTTCGCGCCGGCCGCCGACGACGACGGCGGCCAAGAAGAAGATGATGAGGCTTGGGAACGTACCGCCCAGCACCGAGGAGACACCGGCCGTGAGCCACATCACGAGGAGCGCCCCCAGGGCGAGTCGCCACGGAAGCAGCTCCGGTTCGTTGCGACCAAGGACAGCGCCGCCAACCCCGAACAGAAGGACGCCTAACCACAGAGCCAGCCCGACCAGGCCGAGCTCAGTCGCGATCCCCAGGTACACGTCGTGCACCGGCAGCGGATTCAGATTCCAGAGCGCATACGAGTCGCTCGTCTCATAGTAGTTTTGGGAGACCGGTATGAACCGTCCCCAACCGACTCCGAACAACGGCCGATGCACGATCATGTTCAAGGCCGCGGTGT
Source organism: Solirubrobacteraceae bacterium (assembly GCA_036273655.1). GTDB lineage: Bacteria > Actinomycetota > Thermoleophilia > Solirubrobacterales > Solirubrobacteraceae > Palsa-465. The sequence goes on from DASUHF010000030.1 coordinate 18,750, forward strand.
CGAGCGCTTCGCGATCCCGAACGGTCTGTGAATCGTTGGCGCGGCTCGAGGCGTGCTCCTGAATCCCTGGGACGAGAACGAAGCTCAGGCCGACGATCAGCCCCAGGACCACGATCACGCGAACGAGCTGTGGACGCAGCTGCCGGACGAGGATGAGCATCACCAGCAACGAGACCCCAACGCCGATCCAAACGGAGCGGCTGAGGGTCAAAAGCAGCGATACCGCGCATACGGCGATCGAGAGCATCGCCAGGCGTCGCGCGAGCGGGGAGCGCCATTGCCGCCACGCGATCAGCGAAGCCAGCAGACACGCGTACAGGGCGATGCCGTTGATCGTGGCCTCCACGAACGGGCCGCGGGCTCGGCCAAACTGAACTCCAACCAGCGGATCCTGGATATAGCGCGGGAACACCAGCGACTGCGGCCCGATGATCTCGAAGATGCCCGTCAGCCCGAGATAGATCCCCATGCCGACCATGGTTCCGAGCAACACCCGCCGGTCGGCCGCGGTCGAGAATGCGCAGGGCGCGATGATCAGAACCAGCCAATCGATGATCTGCATCCGGTCGAGCAGTCCAAAGATCGCGAAGTGCTGAGTAATGGTGCCGGCGGCCATCGCGGATGCGATCGCGTAGGCGCCGGCAACGTACATCACGGCGTACAACGGCCGGAACCGGATCATCGGGCGGTCTCGCGAACCGGGAGCGCGCACCGCGATCGCGAGCAACGTGAAGCCCAGCACCAAGCGGTCCGGGGCGACCGAGTTCGGCAGGCCCAGCTGTTGCCAGCTGCCGCCGAACATCGACAGCACCAATGCGGCAGACAGGCTCCACGACGGCGGAACGACGGCGATCAGAGCCACGACCAGCACGCCCAGGGCGGCGGCGGCGAGCATGACTTTGGGATCGTGGTGGCCAGAGGACTTGGCGAGCGCGGCCACCAGCGCGGCGACCACGAGCGGTGTCGCGACGGCGAACACCGACCAGCGCACCGGTGGTCGCGACCTCGCGGTCACCGGCGGTCGCGAGAGCGCGGTCATTGCTCAGCGATCCGGCACAGGACTGCGGCGCGGCACTGACATGCGCCGGGGCACGACGACGTGGCCCGCATCGACCAGCAGTGCCAGGCCCACCGAGAGCCCGATCCCGACGATCAGCCCGATGAACGTAGACAGGGCCAATTTCGACATTCGGTCGCTGTGCGCGGTGCTGGCCGACGTCAGCTGTTGGGCGAACTGCGGTGAACTGCTGCTGTTGGCGTAGGCCTTCTTGAGGTTGCCAACCCGATCTTGCAGCGCATAGACACGCCCTTGAACCCCGGACAGCGCAGACTGTTGCTGGGGCGTCATCGTCGAGACGCCCGCGTGCAGCTGTTCACGCTTGATCCCGGCAAGGATCGACTGCTGCGCAACTTGGGCGGCAGCCAACTGCCCCTCCGCCGTGCTCAGCGCCTGGTACACGGTGCTTCGATTCGCCTGGCTGTTTACCGCTTGGAAATAGGCGAGAAGCTGCTGGTCGGCGGCGTTGACGAGAGCGATCGATCGCGCGTGCGAGGACGTGGTGGCCGTGACGGTGAAGATCGGCGTCTGCGGGACCGCCGCGGCGCCCAACTCGCCAGTGATCTGCTGCTCTGATTGATGAAAGCGCGCCGCCAGCGGCTTGATGACGCCGTTGGCGGTAATCGCGCGCGCATACGTATCAGCCAGCGCCGCCGTCGCAGTCGAGAAACCGGCAAGCGCGCCCGGCGCGCCGAAGTTGACGTGGAGCACCGCCAGCTTCGTCGTCGCCGAGTACTTAGGCGTGCGCGCAACTCCGTAGAGCGCTCCCGCGAGGACGAACACCAGAGTCGTCGCTATGACCAGGAACGGCCTGGCGGCAACAGCTGCCCAAACGCCTCGCCGCGCGGGCACGGCGCCAGCGCCGACCGGTTGCTTGACGGCCTCGGCGCCCACGCCTCGTTCGTCCTCATCTCGCGTTTGCGTCACCACAATCGTGCCCCTGTCTTGAGTGGTCGATGCCCGCCCCCGCAAGGCGAACCCCTGGCCGAGGATAGCCAGAACCCCCAGCCGAGCATAGCCGACGGCCGTCATTGTAGTGCGATACGATGACCGCCGCATGCGGGCGACCGCCGATTCTCATGGTTTCCGCCTCGCCGGCGATTCTCGTGGCTTGTGCTGGCTCGTAGAAATCGGGTGCTGGTTGAAAGGCTGCGGCCCCGGCACGTGAACGACGCCGAAGTCAGCGCGTCAACCGTCGGGAAGCCGCCGGCGGAGCGGCTCGTCTTCGTCGGGGGTGTGCATCGTAGCGGGACGACTCCGCTTGCGCGCTGGCTCGCCTCACACCCGGACGTCAGCGGACTCTCCGGCACCGGCGTGCACGAAGACGAAGGGCAGCATCTGCAGCCGGTCTATCCGCCGGCAAAGGATCACGGCGGCCCCGGCAGGTTTGCGCTGGACCCGGCCGCGCGGCTGACCGAGGCCTCCGCGCTCGTCTCCCCGGGTGCCGCCGATCGACTCCTGGAGGCGTGGCTGCCCTACTGGGATCCGGCCAAGGCCGTGCTGTTGGAGAAGTCCCCGCCCAACCTGATGCGGATGCGGTTTCTGCGCGCGCTCTTCCCCGAGGCGCGGTTCGTCGTCATCGTTCGTCACCCGGCCGCGGTCGCCGTCGCCACCGGCAAGTGGGCAGGATCGGACATGGATGCCCTGCTGCGCAACTGGATTGCCGCACACGAGAGCCTCGTCGAGGACGCGCGGCACGTCGGTTCGGTCGCGGTCGTCCGGTACGAGGATTTGATGGGCGATCCGGCGAACGAGCTGGACCGACTCTTCGCGTTCCTGGGCTTGGCGCCGCATGCGGAATCATGGCCGGTGCGTCATGGCGTGAACCAGAAGTACTACGCGCAGTTCCGCGCCCGGTTCTTGCCTTGGCGACGATTTCGCCGTGCCGAGCTTGCGCGACGGTACGAGCACCAGGTGAGCGGGTTCGGCTACAGCCTCGTTGACCCGGATCATCTGTTTGGACCCTCCAGCGAGATCGCTCAGCTGATGGCTCCGCCCCGCACCAGCGAACCGCGAAAATTCGGTTGAGGCCGGCGTATGGGGTGACGTCGCTACGTCAGCGCGTCCGCCGGCGCGCCTCGGCCGCCTCGACGGCCTCGATGTAGCCCTCCGCGGTCGCCCGCGGCGTGCGCTTCAGCGAGTCACGACGTGCCTGCTCGCCCAGGCGCCGGCGCGCGCTCGGATCGGCGGCCAGGGAGAGCAGGGCCGAGCTCAACGCGCTCCGGTCGTCGGGGTCGACGACGAGCCCGTTCTCCCCGTCTCGGACCAGGTCGTGGGTCGCGCCGGCATATGGCGAGGCGATGCACGCCAGGCCGGCGGCCATCGCCTCAAGCAGGACGAAGCCGAATTCCTCCTGCAGGCTGGGGAACACGAAGATGTCGCTGTCGGCGTAGACGTCCGCCAGCTGCGGCTGATCGACGAATCCGACGAGCTCCACGCGGTGAAGGCCAAGTGCGAGCGCCCTGGATCGGAGGCTGTCTTGTTCCGGACCGGTCCCGACGAGCCGCAGTTCGAGCTCCGGGTATTCGGCGCAGGCCCGCGCGAAGGCATCGACGAGGCGATCGAAGCCCTTTCGCGGGAGCAGTCGTCCGACGCCCAGCACGCGCACCGCCGCGCGTGGCTGAAAGCCCGATCGCTCGATGTTCCAGAATGGCGTCAGATTCGTCGAGTGTGGGGCGAGGTGGAGTTGATCGTCAGCGGCACCGAGCTCTCGAAACCGGTCGGCGGCCGAGACGGTGTTTGGAGCAAATCCGTCGGCGAGCGGCACCAGCACACGCCGTGACAGACGCTGCAGGGCGCTCAGCTCACGCTCGGTGTGCGAACTTCCATCGGAGTGGATGACCAGTGCACGGCGCCACAGGCGAGCGTAGAGCGCCGCGTAATACGTCGGAAAGGACCAGCCGGCGCTGATCACTGCATCCGGGGAGTGCCGCGCGAGCTCGCGGAACAGCCGCGGACTCAGGTAGTAGTCACTGAGATCTGCCTGTGCCCGTTTGTGTACCCACCCGCCGATGACCAGGTGACGAAACCCCAAATCCGAGAGGTCCCAGTTTTGACCACGGCCACTTGTCTCGGCGGCGAAGAGAACCAGCAGGTCGGTCAACTGCGCCAACTCACCCATCACCGCGATCGTGTACGGGGTGACGATGTCGGTGACGAAGGCAAGCGATCGCCGGCGTCCGTGCGCTGTCGTGGCCATCCGCATCAGCCGGGTTTATAGTCGGCGCGGATGAGAATCGCCTATCTGCTCGATCAATACCCCGCGATCTCCCACACGTTCATCTTACGCGAGGTGGTGGGCCTGCGCGATCGTGGGGTCGAGGTCGACACCTTCTCGATCCGATCCAGCAACCCCCAGCATCTGCTTGCACGCGAGGATATGGATGAGTACAAGCGGACCTTCGCGCTGCTTCCGATCTCCCCGTCCGCGCTTGTCGCGCGACACGCACTGGCGTTCGCGCGCGCGCCGAAGCCATATTTCCAGGGCTTGCTCGGCGCTCTGAAAATCGCGCGCGGACACCCTCGCCGATCGCTGTGGCAGCTCTTCTACTTTGCCGAAGCCGTCCTCGTCTGGCACGCGATGCGCAAGCGTGGGCTCCGTCACGTGCACGCGCACTTCACGAGCCCCGCGGCGGACGTGGCGATGCTGGTCGCGGCACTCGGCGGTGGTGCATCCAACGGGTGGACGTGGAGCTTCTCTGCCCACGGCTCAGACATCCATGAAACCGATCAGCGCTTGCTTGCAGAAAAGGTGCGCCGAGCGTCGCTGGTGGTGTGCGTCAGTGACTTCGGTCGAAGTCAGCTCCTCACGCTTGTCGACGAACGACACTGGTCGAAGGTCAAGGTCGTACGCTGCGGCTTGGAGCGGACACCGGCGCAGCCGCGACAGGTCGCCGCCGATGCACAGGCGACGCCACTCAACCTTCTCAACGTGGGACGAATGGTGCGGCTGAAGGGCCAGAGCGTGCTGCTCGAAGCGGTTGCGCTGCTCCGACAACGCGGCGTCGCCGTTCATCTGACCATCGTCGGAGACGGCCCCCTCTGGAGCGATCTGCACGAGCGGGTGGAGCGCTTGCAGCTGGGCACCAGCGTGAGCTTCGCTGGATACGTGGGGCAAGACGAGATCGGAGAGTTCTACGCGGCGGCGGACGTATTCTGCCTGCCGAGTTTTCGCGAAGGGCTACCGGTCGTGCTCATGGAGGCGATGGCGAGCGGGCTGCCGGTGATCGCGTCCGGCATCATGGGGATACCGGAGCTGGTCGAACCGGGGCACAGCGGGCTGCTCGTGGCACCCGGACGTGCGGACCTGCTTGCGGATGCGGTCGCCGCACTTGCGGACGATCCCGCGAAGCGACACCAATTCGGCGAACACGGCCGGCGCAGGGTCCTGACGGAATTCGATCTCGCCGACTCGGTCGCACGGCTCGATGGCATGCTGTCTGAGGTCGCGTCGCCCGGGGAATGATAGGCTTGAGCGCCGCGGTGGTGGCGTCTCATTGCGCTCGACCGTGCAGGGGCAAGATTACAGAGCGCAGCGAGCCGCTCAGGCGCGAGCGGGCCAGCTCACTGGGATGGACATAGAACCGATCTTCATCTTCTACGTGTCGCGCAGCGGTTCCACGCTGCTGCAGCGGGTGCTGGCCGCGCACCCCGGGGTGACCACGGTCAGCGAACCGTGGATACTGCTGCCGCTCATCTACAGCCGTCGCCAGCGCGGTGTGATCGCTGACTACGGACATCCGCAGCTGGTGTCAGCGGTCGCCGATTTCGTCGAGCAACTGCCCAATGGAGCGCAGGAGTACGATGAGGCGATCCGGCGATTCGTGCTCGACCTGTATCGGAGAGCCGCCGGGCCGGACGCTCGGTACTTCGTCGACAAATCGGGGCAGTCTCACGTCGCGGCGGATGTGATGCGGATCTTTCCCGACGCCAAGTTCGTGTTCATCTGGCGTAGCCCGCTGGGGATCATCGGCTCGATGATGGACACGTGGTCGGCTGGAGGGTGGTGCCCGACGATGTACCACGGTGACCTGTTCGACTGTCTGCCGCGCATGGTTGAGACGTATGCCGCCAATCAGGATCGTGCACATGCCGTGAACTTCGAAACTCTGGTCAGCGGGGACGAGCGGTCATGGCGAGAGCTGATCCGATATGTGGGCATCGACTTTGAGCCGCACGCCTTGCGCGAGTTTTCGAGCGTACGCCTCGAAGGGCGTATGGGCGATCAGACCGGGGTGACGCAGTATTCATCGCTGAGCACGGAGCCGATTGACAAGTGGCGACGGAACATCGTCAATCCGGTCCGTCTGGAGTGGTGTCGCCGGTACCTGAGGTTCCTGGGCGAGGAACGGCTCAGCGTGATGGGCTACTCGCTGCCCGAGCTCTTGGCCGAGCTCGATGAGCAACCGTTCAGCACGGACCGACTGCCCAGCGACATCGTGCGTGGAACGGTCGACGTGCTCAAGGAGCCGGTGCGCGTTCGCATCCGGCGCATGGGACTGACCGGTCCGAGCCCGGTCCGGGAGCTCGCCAGATACGGGAATCACGCCTGACTGGCAGTGGCGCGCGGATCGCGCTCCGCGGGGTCTTCCCGACCTTCCATTGCCAGCGCAGCGTCCGCCAGGCCGAGCGCGACGTGGGCATCGCACCACCGGATGTAATGCACGAACGTGGGCAAGCCGAACCGGTAGCGGCGAAACACCGCATGGTCTGAACGGATGCCCGCCGTCAGAACGCGGCGCGCGACCCGGTGAAGCAGTGCAGGATCGATCAGGCCGCGGCGCTGCAGCACCGCCAGAGTTGTGAGACCGGTGCCCGCGGAGTGCCCGTCCTCCGGGTAGCGCCGGTGCGTCCAGAGCTGTGGCTGGCCGGATGGGCCGAAGAAGTCCTCGAAATGCTTGGCTCCACGGGCGACCGCGTCGTCCACTCTCGGGTCGACGTGGTGCATCCGAGCCAGGCACCCAAGGACGTAGCCCGTGTGGAACGAATCCGCCCAATCAAGATTGCCGCCACCGGTCCCGTACGGCCACGAACCGTCCGCTCGCTGGGCCGAGATCGTCCGCTCCAGAACGCAACCGACGGGCTCTCGTGCCTCTTCGCCCAGCGCTGTCCACACCGCCCACGCGCCGAGAATGCTCGCGTTGTGGATCCTCACGCGGCTGCCAGGGTGGTAGGCAAAGCAGCCTTCGCGCTCCAGCCACAGGTGCTCCAGCACCCACCGTGCGGCGCGGCGGGCGCGGTCGCCGAGGTCGCGGCGACCGATCATGCGCTCCGCCTCCAGCAGCGCCGCGACCGCGAACGCGGTGTTGACCAGGCATGGAGTCCCGGCCGGATCAAAGCTCCACCGTGTCTGCACGTCAAAGTGGTAGCCCCACACGTGGTCCCCGGCCGTGCGATCGTCAGCCAAGACCCCAAGTGCGCCCGTCGCCAGATCCTTGGCCCTCGGGTCCCCGGTCAACGCGTTGATCCGCAGGCTCGCGGAGCCGAACAACCCCAGCGCCTTGGGAACGAGCGGGTGCGTTCGCCGGTAGAGGATGCGGACGTCCACCGGAGAGCGGACGTGCACCTGCGTCATCAGCTGCCGGCGCCGCCGGCCAGCCACGATCGCCGTCGGCCAGTGCCACCACAAGCCGTCGTATGGGTCGGGGCCGCGCCACTGCGCCGCGGCCGCCTGCTGCGTGAGCGCCAGCGCCTGGGAGGCAAGTGTCATCGGCAGGCGTGTCGGCGGAGCGCTCGTCGTCGTCATCATCGATCAGCCGGCGATCCAGCGGTCATACCAGGCACTGACCGCGTACAGATTCCACAGGTGCTTGGAGAAGTCGCCGCGGCCGGCACGGTGGGCTGCAAACAGCCGGTCGACCTCAGCGTAGTCGAGCAGGTCGCGCTCAGACAGCTTCGACCGGCGCACCGCGATCTGAGCCCGAGCGCCGAAGTCGCCACGCATCCACTCCTCCATCGGGGTGCCGAAGCCCTGCTTGGGGCGATCGATGATCTCGTCTGGAAGGACACCACGCATCGCTTGGCGCATCGCCCATTTGCCGACCCCTTCACGATGCTTGAGCCGAGGCGGTAGCGCCAAGCAGAACTCGACAAGGCGGTGGTCCAGGAACGGCTCCCTGGCCTCGATCGACGCGGCCATGGAGATGCGATCGAGACGCATCAGGAGCAGTTCCGGTAGGCGCTGCTGCAGTTCGATGTAGGTCATCTTCTGGAACACGTCGACGTTGGGCAAAGCCACGCTCGCCTCGTCCCAATGCCTCTCGACCGCGCGGTAGGAGTCCCGATCCAACGGGCGACTCAGTACCCGGTCCTTGGTCTCGCCTCGGTAGAAGATCGAGCCCCCCCAGTACGGGATCGAGCTGTGACCGGCATCGCGGAGCGCCTCGCCGTGACGCACTCCGCGGCCAAGACGACGCGTGGCGCGTCCGGCGGCGACCCCGAGCGGGGCGCGAAGCACGCGCGGGATCCGCTGGAAGGGGACGGCAAACCGTCGGTGGGCGGCGTATCCGTCGTAACCGTGCAGCAGCTCGTCGGCGCCCTCGCCGCACTGGATCACGATCGTTCCGGTCTCCCGGGCGAGCCAACTGAGACGATGCTGGGGCAATGCCGTCCAGTCGGCGCCGGGCTCGTCTTCGTGGAAGCTCATCGCGAGCAGCGTCTCGTCCAACTCGGACTCATCGAGCAGGATCTCGTGATGCTCGGTGCCGAACCGCTGCGCGACCGTCCGCGCGGCCGAGCGCTCGTCGTAGCGATCGTGTCCGCGCGGGGCGATCGCAAATGTGCGCACGGGACCCTCGTTGAGCTCGGCCATCAGCGCCACGTTGGTCGAAGAGTCCAGCCCGCCGGACAGGAACACCCCGAACGGAACGTCGGACATCATGCGCTGGCGGATCGAGTCGCTCAACAGCCGGCGAAGCGCGACGACGAGCTCGGCATCGGTGGCGCCCGCAACGTCGTCGGCGACGCTGCGCGAGAAGGGATTCCACCACCGATCGCTTCTGATCCGCCCGTTCGACGAGATCGTCATCCGCTCGGCTCCAGCCAACTTGAAGACCCCCTGAAACAGCGTGCGCGGTGGCGGCACGAACCCGAACGTCAGGTAGTCGGCGAACGCATCTTCGTCGAGGCCCCGAGCGACCGCGGGATGCTCCAGGATCGCTTTCACCTCGGAGCCGAACAGCAGCCCGCCCGGCACCGTGGCCCAGTACAGCGGCTTGACCCCGAGCCGGTCGCGGGCGAGGAACAGCTCCTGCCGGCGACCGTCCCAGATCGCCAGCGCGAACATTCCGTCAAGGCGCTCGACGCACCGCTCGCCGACCTCCTCGTACAGATGGAGGATCGCCTCGGTGTCCGTGTGGGAGGCGAATACGTGACCGCGGTCCTCCAGCTCGAGCCGGAGCGCTGCGTGATTGTAGATCTCGCCGTTGAACACGATCCAGACGGTCTCGTCCTCCGAGGTCATCGGTTGATGACCGGCCGAGGTGAGGTCGATGATCGACAGTCGCCGGTGCCCCAACGCGACCCGTCGGCGCGGGCAGACGTAGCTGCCGGCGTCGTCTGGCCCCCGGTGCTCGAGCGTGTCGCGCATCCGCGTCACGACCTCCTCGTCGCAACGCACTCCCTCGTCCCACGCGTAGATCCCGCAGATCCCGCACACCGCCGATCAGCCGCTCCCGCCGCGCCGCGCGACGAGCGCGCGGCGCACCTGCCGCCGAAGAAGCATTGTGATGTGATGATCAGGCATCGATGCGCGCCCCCTGCTTCTGCCGCCCCGGGGCGAGGGACCTAACTCTAGCCGCTTCGCCCAGGGGATCGAGCGTGCGCGTGGCCGCAATTGCGGCCTGGCTGATCCGAAATCCTGTACTCTGATCTGCGATGGGGGCGCTTGAGAGGATGATCAGCGCGGGGATTCGGCGATCCGGCACCGCGAGCGCGATCAGGCTGCTGGTCGCGAGACGCCGCGTTTCGATCCTTCTGTACCACGATCCCGATCCGGAGACGTTCGCTGAACATCTCGACTACATCGCTCCCCGTTACAACGGTGTGACGCTGTCGGCCGTGGTCGATGCGATCCGTGATGGGACGTGGCATGCGTTGCCTGACTATCCGCTGGTCATCACGTTCGACGATGGCTGGAAGGGCAACACGAAGATTGCCGAGCTGTGCCGTCGCGCGGGCTTTCCGATCACGATCTTCTTGTCTAGTGCGATCGTCGCCACGAATCGCCACTTCTGGTGGACCGAGCATCCAGACGCCGAGTCGCTGAAGTCGGCGCCGACGCAGCGGCGCCTGCGGGTGCTCGCCGACGGAGGGTTCGAACCGGACCGCGAATACGTCGACCGGCAGGCGCTGTCCCAGCCCGAGCTCGAGGGGATGACGGATATCGCCGAGTTTGGAGCCCACACCCGCTTTCACCCTATTCTCAGCGTGTGCGACGAGTCAGTCGCCTGGGAGGAGATCAGCATGTGTCGCTCGGAGATCGAGACATTGGTTGGCCGGCCCTGCCGGCACTTTGCCTACCCGTCTGGGGACTACACCGAGCGGGACGCAGAAATGGCGGCCCGCGCCGGCTTTTCGTCGGCCCGCACCATCGATGTCGGCTGGACCGGGCCGGGCAGCGATCCATACCGCCTACGCTGTCTGGGCACGCCCGACGATGCTGGACGTGACCGCCTTGCCGCCGACCTGTCGGGAGCCGGCTTCATATGGAGATGGGGCGTGACTCGCAGGTGGGACGGGCGACACCCCGCCGTCGTCCCCTCGGATGCCGTCGGGCCGACCGTCGAACCCGACCCGCTCTCCGTCCCCTAGCCATCGCTTGCGTCATGTCGACCGATAACTTCGTGGCCCCTGCCGGGGCGCCGACCCAAAACGGCGGGGCCGCCGTCCAGTTTGACAACATCGATGCGCTGATCGACGCGCATAACCACAAGACGCTGCTGCGATTCGTGATGTGCGGAAGCGTGGACGATGGCAAGAGCACGCTGATCGGAAGGCTCCTGTACGAGTCACAGGCGCTGTTCGCCGACCAACTCTCGGCGCTGGAGGCCGATTCGAGAGTTTCCGGCACGCAGGGAGAGGATCTGGACTTCGCTCTGCTGCTCGATGGCTTGGCCGCGGAGCGCGAGCAGGGGATCACGATCGACGTGGCCTATCGCCATTTCTCTACGGAGCGCCGTCATTTCATCGTCGCCGACGCTCCGGGACACGAGCAGTACACCCGGAATATGGTCACGGGAGCCTCGACGGCGGACTGCGCGGTCATCCTGGTGGATGCACGCAAGGGCGTCCAGACGCAAACCCGCCGCCACAGCCAGGTGGTGGCGTTGCTGGGGATCCGAGACGTGGTGCTGACCGTCAACAAGATGGACCTGGTCGGCTACTCCTACGAGCGCTTCCTCGAGATCCAGGAGCAGTACCAGGCGGTGGCCGACCAGATCGGATTGGACCGGCTCGTGTGCATACCTGTGTCGGCCCTGCGTGGTGAGAACGTCCTGGAGAGGACCGGTGCGATCCCGGAATATCAGGGCCCGACGCTGATGGAATACCTGGAGTCGGTGCAGGTCGATCAGCAGCGGACACAGGCCGCCCCGTTCCGACTCCCGGTCCAGTGGGTCAACCGGCCCGGGCCTGAGTTCCGCGGTTACGCCGGCACGATCGCGAGCGGAACGATCGAGGTCGGCGCGCCGGTCGTGGTGGCGCCCTCCGGTCGCCGCACCCACGTGCAGCGGATCGTCACCCTCGACGGAGACCTCGAGCGAGCGGTCGCCGGACAATCCATCACGCTCACGTTGAGTGACGAGCTCGACGTCACCCGCGGCGATGTGATCGCCGACGACGATGATTCACCCGGCGTCGCCGACCAGTTCGAGGCAACGATCGTGTGGATGGCCGAGGCGCCGATGCTTCGCGGACGAAGCTACCTGCTTCGACTCGCTGGGCAAACGGTGACCGCCACGGTCGCGCCGCTCAAGTACAAGCTGAACGTCGAGTCGCTCGAGCACGTCGCCGCGACCAAGCTCGAGCTCAACGAGATCGGCGTGTGTGACCTGGAGTTGAGCCGGCCTGTCGCGTTCGACCGCTATAAGGCGAACCGGGATACGGGCGGCTTCATCCTGATCGACCGGATAACGAACAACACGGTCGGCGCCGGCATGATCCGCTTTGCGCTGCGCCGCGCCAGCACCGTGCCCTGGCAGGCCGTCGACGTCCACAAGCTCGCGCGCGCCAGGAGCCTGCACCAGCAGCCGACGGCGCTCTGGTTGACCGGACTATCGGGCGCCGGCAAGTCGACGATCGCCAACCTCGTCGAGGCGGAGCTACACCGTCGCGGTCATCACACATACCTGCTCGACGGCGACAATGTCCGGCACGGCTTGAATGCCGACCTTGGCTTCACGCAGGCCGATCGCGTGGAGAACATCCGCCGGGTCGGCGAAGTGGCGCGGCTGATGATCGACGCCGGCTTGATTGTGCTCGTGTCGTTCATCTCACCATTCCGCGCCGAGCGTCAGGCGGTGCGTGCGAGCTTCGAGCCAGGTGAATTCCTGGAGGTGTTCGTAGATACCCCACTGGCCGTCGCCGAGGAACGCGACCCCAAGGGCCTCTACCGACGGGCGCGGCGCGGAGAAGTGATCAACTTCACTGGGATCGACTCGCCTTACGAGCCACCCGAGCACCCCGAGCTGCGCGTCAACACGACCCTGCTGTCGCCCGTCAAGTCGGCGGCGATGGTGGTCGAGATGCTCGAGGAGCGCGGTCGCCTGGTGGCCCCAGAGTAGTCGGGATCACCGGTACTGGACGTTCGGCGTGGTGTGGATGCACACGACGGGTCAGCGGAACCCGTCGATCAGAAATACCCTTCCTGCTTCTTGCGTTCCATCGAGGCGGTTCCATCGTGGTCGATGAGCCGGCCCTGTCGCTCGGAGGTGGTCGCGGCCATCATCTCCTCGATCACCGCAGGGAGCGTCTCCGCGTCGCTCTCCACGGCCCCCGTCAGCGGGTAGCAGCCGAGCGTCCGAAATCGCACGCGCTTGATCGTCGGTTGCTCTTCGTCGGCCAGCGGCATCCGGTCGTCGTCGACCATGATCAGCGCGCCCTCCCGCTCGACGACCGGCCGCGGCGCCGCGAAGTACAGCGGCACGACCGGAATCTGTCGCAACTGGATGTACAGCCACACGTCGAGTTCGGTCCAGTTCGACAGCGGGAACACTCGCAGCGACTCGCCCTTGCGCACGCGCGCGTTGTATGCGTGCCACAACTCCGGGCGCTGGTTCTTCGGGTCCCAGGAGTGCTGGGCCGTCCGTACCGAGATGATCCGCTCCTTGGCCCGCGAGCGCTCTTCGTCTCGGCGGGCGCCCCCGAAGGCCGCATCGAAGCGGTGCTGATCCAACGCCTGGCGGAGGGCGACGGTCTTCATGATGTGCGTGTGCACCTCGGAGCCGTGGTCGAACGGATTGATCCCCTGTGCCCGACCTTCGGCATTGATGTGGACGATCAACTCCATACCGGTTTCGGCGGCCATCCGGTCGCGAAACGCGTACATGTCGCGAAACTTCCAGGTCGTGTCGACATGCAGCAGTGGAAACGGGGGCTTTGCGGGGTGGAACGCGAGCCTCGCCAGCTCGAGCATCACGGAGCTGTCCTTGCCGATCGAGTACAACATGACGGGTTTCTCGGACTCGGCGACCACCTCGCGCATGATCTGGATCGATTCCGCCTCAAGGCGCTGGAGGTGAGTTAGAACTGCTGGCTTCATCGGCGAGATCTCCTGCTGGTGCCCCCGGTGATGCTCACCGGCCTAGACAGCAAAGACTACCCGCTTGCGGGGCGCGTCGCCAGTCGGAGGCGCCGGCGTTCCGGATCTCGGTATGCGACCCGATCTGACGGCTGTGGCGTGCCTGCCGGCGCTGATCGTTCGCGACCTGACCGCGCTGGCGCTTCCGCTGCCCGTCGGCGCACGCAACGGGGCGCTCGATGCCGCGGTCGGTTGGCTGTGCCGCAGCCACGACGCCACCGGCCGCCGCGGGACGTCCAGCGGCTATGACCTCGTCTACGGATGGCTGCCGGCCGACCTGGAGATGAGCGGATGCGCGATCGGAACGATCCTCGAACAGGCGCTGCGCACGGACCGGCATGATCTGACGCGGCGGGCGATCGAGCTGGGCGCGTGGGCGACCGCAGCGCAGGGTGCAAGCGGCGCGGTTGCAGATGGTCACGTCCGCCCGCCGTGCTCGCGATCAGTGGTTTTGGCCACCGGGGCGGCGCTGCACGGTTGGGTCGATCTGATCGGAGCGGGCCACTCCGGATTCGAGGAAGCGGCCGATCGCGGGGCGCGCTTCCTGGTCGACGAGCTGCGCCGTGCTCGAACCGAAGCCGCCGAGGCAGATCCACGTAACACCGGCATCGCCGATGCCCGCACCGCGTGGGCGCTGCTTCGGTGGGCGACCCTTGCGGAAGGAGACGAGGCACGCGAGGTTGCGTCCCGGCAGCTGGGGTGGACCTGCGGACGTCAACTCGCAAACGGCTGGTTTCGCGACGACGGCCTCGGCTTCGGGCACGCCGCGAGCACCGCGGCGATCGCCTCCACGCTGCGCGCCCTGCTCGAGGGCTATTGCCTGACTGAAGAGACCGCATGGCTGGATTGCGCGCAGCGAGCCGCCGACGCGCTGGTCGAGGTGATCCAGCGTCCAGGCCCGCTGCCTTCGAGCTTCGCCGACGACTGGCGGGCAGCGTCGCGCAGCTCGTCGCCCTCGGCGACCGCCCAGCTGGGCGCGGCGCTCCTCGCGCTGCACCAGGTCACAGGCGACGCTCGGTGGTTGACCGGCGGCCTGCGTGCCGTCGAACAGGCGGCAGGTAGCCAGTGCCGGGGACGATTCGTCTCCGGCGCGCTCGCGGGATCGGTCCCGCTGTGGCGTCGGGACGGCAGATTTCGGCTCCCAACCGGTGCGACGAAGTCGCTCGCGGATGGTCTGATGATCTACGTGGACTGCGTCACCGGAGCGCACGGCGGTGGCGTCGGTTCGGTCGCCCCGCGCAGAGAAGAGGTGGGCTAGCCGATGGCGGCCGGTCGGACCCCCGCCCTGACCACACAGCCCGCCGCGGAGGCGTCGACCGCCACCGCGGCTCGAAAGCGGCCTCTGGCCGGGGTCGACCCGCAGTCCGCCGTGTCGTTCGTCGGCCTGGCGACGATCACCATCTACCTGGGGTTCAACGCGGGCGGCTTCTTCGTGATCCCGCCGGCGATTGTCGCGATCGCGCTGTTGCTGTGCCTGCTCCTGCAACTGACGATTGCGGCACGCCCGGTGCAGGGCGCCGGCCCGCTGGCGACCACGGCGATCGCCGGGATGGCGTTGTACAGCGTGTGGACGCTGGTCTCGTCGGCGTGGTCGCACTCGCCGTCGCGGGGATTGATCGCGTTCGATCGCGCGATGTTGTACACGCTGACGCTGACGCTGACGGCGCTGTGGCCGGCGAGTCGGCAGCGTGTGCGCGCACTGCTGGGTGGGCTGACGGTGGCGATCGTCGTGATTGCGACGGTCGCGATCATCACCCGGCTGTTGCCCCGCGTGTGGCCGCTGGCGCCCGACGTGTCCGCGGACCGGCTGAGCTATCCGTTGACGTATTGGAACGCGGACGGGCTGCTGTTCGCGATTGGGATCATCGGGGCGATGCAGTTCGCCTGCTCGGCGCGCGAGCGCCTGTCGGTGCGGGTGCTGGCGACGGCGGCGCTGCCGCTGCTGGCGACGACGCTGTACTTCACGCTTTCGCGCGGGTCGATCGCGGTGCTGATCATCGGCGCTGGCCTGTTCGTGCTGTTCGCCCGCGCCCGCGGAACGCTGCCGACGCTCGTCGCGGCAGCACCGCCAAGTGCCGCCGCGCTGCTCGTCGCGTATCACGCGGTTGCGCTCACGGGCGAGCACCCGACGTCGGCGGCAGCGGTGCACGAGGGACACCACGTCGTGATCGCGCTCGCCGCGGCGATCGTCGCCGCGGCGCTGCTGCGGCTGATCCTCGAGCCCGTCGAGCGGCGGCTGCGGTCACCCGGCTGGCGGTTGCCGGTGGCCCCCTGGGTCCTGGTCGGGGCGGCGGTCGCGGTGCTCGTCGCGGCGCTGCTTCTCACCGGCGTCGCACAGCATGAGATCCACGGCTTCGGTCAGACCAACGCGATCGCGAACCTGAGCAACCAGCGTGAGCGGCTGACGAGCGCCTCCAACAACGGCCGCTTCGACATCTGGCGGGTGGCGGTGCACGAATTCGATCGCCACCCGTTGATCGGCGGCGGCGCCGGGACGTTCCAGAACGTCTGGAACCAGCACCGCAACAGCAACATGCACATCCTCAACGCGCACTCGCTGTACCTGGAGACGTTGGCCGAACTCGGGATCGTCGGGCTTGGATTGCTGGTGGTCGGGCTCGGCGCGATTCTCGTCGGCCTCGTCCGCGCCGTGCGCGCGGCGCCCACCGCCGAGCGTGCCGTTCCGGTCGCGGCGCTGGCCGCGTCCGTGATGCTGCTCGTGCACGCGGGCATCGACTGGGACTGGGAGATGCCCGCGGTCGTCGTCTGGTTCTTCGCGATCGGCGGCGCCACGCTCGCCGTCAAAGCGCGCGCCGAGCCGGGTCCCGCGTGGCGCCACGCGAGCCCGCTGCGGCTCCTGCTGGGGATCGGCTGCCTGCTGCTGGCCGTCACGCCGGCGCTGTTGTACCTCTCGCAGGTACGCCTGGAGCGGGCCGCGAACGCCCTCGCCGCCAATGACTGCGGCACGACGATCTCCGAGGGGCTCGGCTCGATCTCGGCCGTGGACGTCCGTCCGGAGCCGTACATGCTCGTCGGGCTCTGCGATGCGCGCCTCGGGTACGACTCGCTCGCGATCCGGATGGAGCGCTCCGCGGTCGACCGCGATCCGCAGGACTGGGAGTTCCACTACGCGTTGGCGATCGTGCAGGCGGCGTCGGGCGTCGATCCGCGCGCAGCCGCACGCCGAGCGCATCATCTCGACCCACGCGAGCCACTGACCCACTATGCGCTGAGGTTGTACGCGCACGGCGATCGCCGCCTGTGGCGCCGCCGCGGGCTCGCGGCGCCGCTACCGCCGTGATCGGGGCCGGCCCCTCGGCCGCGATCACTAATAGGCGCCGCGACCGGAGAGTGCGACGGGAACCGTCGCGAGGATGATCTCTAGGTCGCGCGCCAGCGACCAGCCGGCGACGTACTGGTAATCGAAGCGGAGCATGTCCTGGAACGGGATGTCCGAGCGCCCGTAGATCTGCCACGGCCCGGTGATCCCCGGGCGCAGGTCCAGCCGGCGGCGGTGCCAGCTCTCCTCGAACGCCGCGATCTCCTGCGGGATCAGCGGCCGGGGCCCAACGAGGCTCATCTTGCCCCACAGCACGTTGAGCAGCTGCGGCAGCTCGTCGATCGATGAGCGGCGCAGAACGCCGCCGACGCGCGTGATCCGCGGATCCTTGTGGATCTTGAACATGACGCCATCGTTTGCCTCGTTGAGCTTGGCGAACTCGGCCTTGCGCGCCTCCGCGTCGGCGAACATCGACCGGAACTTGAAGATCGAGAACTCCTTGCCGTTACGGCCGACCCGCTGCTGGCGGAACAGCACGGGCCCACGTGAGTCGAGCTTGATCGCGATCGCGACGCCGATCAACAGTGGCGACAGGATCAGCAGGCCAAGGCCCGAGAGCACGATGTCGGTACCGCGCTTGAGCGCTCTCGAGGCGCGGCTCAGGTTCGGGACGGTGATCGACAGCATCGGCAGGCCGCCGATCTGATCCAGTGCCCGCGCGCCGTCGAGGAACTCGAACAGCCGCGGGACGATGTCGATCGCGACCTGGTTGTCCCAGCAGACGCGGATACAGCGCAGCAGGTCGTCGTGACCGCTGCGCGTGAACGCGATGATGACCCGGTCGATGTCGTGGGTGTGGACGATCCGTTCGAGATCGTTGAGGCCGCCGAGGTGCGGCAGCGCGGGCGACGTCTTCAGGTAGACGTCGTCGTCGACGAGCCCGATCAAGTCCAACGACTGGTAGGGCGCGACCCGGAGCCGATCGTAGACCTGCCGGGCGACCATTCCGGAGCCGACGATCACGGTCCGCTGTGCGAGTTCGGCGGAGCGGTAGACCAACACGTTGGCCGTGCCGCGCAGCGTGATCGAAACCGCGGCCGCGGCCACGGACGCGAGCAGCGCCGCGCCGGCGGGATAGTGGGCGTGAGCCAGCATGAGCGCGCCGTAGGCGAGCCAGGAGATCGCGAGCGCCATCACGATCGCGGTCTTGGCCTTGCGAACGGTGCTGGTCCAGGGACGCAGGTCGTCATCGGCGCAGATGGCCGAGGCCGAGCCGAGCGTCCGCCACACCGCAAGGAATGCGAGTACCGACACCGCGGAGCCGACCGGGCTCAATCCCGCGAGGATCGCGAGCAGTCCTCCGCCAACCAGTCCGGCCGCGATCTCGGAGGTGAGCAGCGCCGCCTGCAGACGACCGCGAGCCGCCCGGATCCGGCGTGCCGGCTGCACGCTCGGTGGAGCTGCCAGCAGCTCCTCGAGCAGCTCCACTTCCTCACTTGCTCCTGCGATCCCCATTGCCGCCCCCATCATCAATCTTCTGTTGTTCGGACTGCCGCGCCTCGCGCCGCCCGAGGGCTGCGGCCGGACTCGGCGCCTGTCCGTGTCGACCGCCGCGCCAGCCTGTGCCCCAAACTAAATATACCTGAATAAAGCTTGACAAACCGGCGGCTCCGACACAAGTGAGCGGCGCGAGATTTTGGATGAGATCGCGCCGCAGCTGACAGCTCGGTCGGGGTCCAACGCTTGCCCGTCCAGTCGCCGGTTCATCCACAACGGGGCGGAGGCCCGCCTGGGCGGGCCTCCGCTTGGTCGCATTGGACGCAGTCAGCTCACGAGGTCGGCGCCCGGCCGCTTCGCCTGCGCAGGACGAGACCGACGATCAGCATCGCCACGCCGAGGACGATCATCGGAATCAACAGCAACCCGGTGAACGGCAGCTGGCTGGAGCCCGTCGGCGCCGCCAGCTGACGCGCGGGCTCGACCGGCGGCGGCGACGTGTCCTGTGCCGGCGACGTGGTCGTGCCGAGATGCGGGCCCCGATGCTGATGCTGCACTGTGCCGTACTGTGCGCTGCCTGCGCTGCCGCTGCCCGATGTGCCCGACAGCGCCATCCCGGTGCCGGCGGTCCCGGTGAGCAGCACACCGACGACGAGCATCGACGTGATCGCGAAGCGAGTTCGCATGAATGGTTCCTTTCGTTTGGTGGTGCGTTTGCTCCGCACCCGGATGCGACGCGCAAGGTCGTCGAGCTCGTGAGCGCTCAGCGTAGGCCGCCCCGCCTCCAAGCGCGCCGTGATCGCGTCGAAATCGTCGTGATGCGGGTCCATGCCACCTTGTACGAACTTCTCGCTCGCTTCCTGACTGGGATACTCCTAAGAGATTCGTAAAGATGGACGATCGAGACGTCGAGCGGCTGTTCACCGACCACGCCCAGGCGCTGTTCGGCTTTCTCGCGTACCGGACCGGGGACCGAGTGCTCGCCGAGGACCTGGTCGCCGACACCTTCGAACGAGCGGTCCGGGGACGGCGCCGCTTCGACCGTCGCAAGGCCAGCGAGAAGACCTGGCTGTACGCGATCGCGCTCAACTGCCTACGCGACCACGAGCGGCGTCGCGGCGCCGAGGCGCGGGCGCTGGCGCATCACGGCGCCACGCTGGAGGAGGGCGCCGATCCCGCGTTCGAGCAGATCGCCCACCGCGACGAGGTGATGCGAGCCCTCGCCGGCCTTCCGGACGCCGAGCGCGAGGCGATCGCGCTGCGCTTCGGCGCCGGCCTGACCGTGCCCGAGATCGCCAAGGTCTCAGGCGAGAAGCTCACGACCGTCGAGGGGCGCGTCTACCGCGCGCTGCGCAAGCTGCGATCCGAGTTGGAGCCGTGATCGCGGCGTGTACCCTTAGGGACATGAACGGTCAGATCGAACCGACTCGCAGCAAGTCGCCATCGGTCCTGAAGAAGGGATTGGCGGGCGTCGTGCTGGTCGTCGTCGCCGCGCTCGTGCTCAAGGCCCTGATCGGCTTCGTGATCGCGATCTTCGGGGTCATCGTCCTCGTAGCGGTCATCGTCGCGGTGCTCTGGGCGCTGAAGACGATCGTCTGGTAGACGACGCCGCCCGGCCATGTACGGGATGGCGTACGTCGTAATCGCGCTGGCGTTCGGACTCGCCGGCGGCTTCGTCGGGCGCGCGAAGGGCAGCTCGTTCACGATGTGGTTTCTGATCTCGTTTTGCGTGCCGTTCCTCGGCCTGTTGTGCGCGGTCCTCTACCGCTGGGACGACCGGGAATTGCGGCGCCAGTGCCCGACCTGCGGCAAGGTGGTCAAGCTGTACGACGCGGTCTGCGTTCGGTGCGGCGAGGAACTCGAGTTCCCCGACGTGGCGATCGCGTCCGAGGCGACGGCCCGCCGTCAGGCCGTTCGCCCCGCACGCTGAGCCCGGAACCCACTGTTAGACTCGGCTGCTTCCCGAGCGCGCGGGCGCGCGGACGCGTGCCCGCGAGGCAAGAGCACCGAAAGGAGGTTGCGATGCGCGCTGTCGATGCGTTGATGGAATGCCTGAAGGCCGAGGGTGTCGACGTCGTATTCGGCCTCCCCGGCGGTGCCAACCTGCCGACCTACGACGCGTTCTACGACGCGGGGATCCGCCACATCCTCGTCCGCCACGAGGCCGGCGGCGGACATGCGGCCGAGGGCTATGCGAAGGCCACCGGGCGCGTCGGCGTGTCCTTGGGCACGAGTGGTCCCGGGGCGACCAACCTCGTGACCCCGATCTGCGACGCGATGATGGACTCGGTCCCGGTCGTGTTCATCACCGGCCAGGTCCAGACCCATCTGCTTGGCACCGACGGCTTCCAGGAGGCCGACACGATCGGGATCACGATGCCGATCGTCAAGCACAGCTTCATGATCCAGCACCCGCTGGAGATCCCGCGCACGGTCCATGAGGCGTTTCACGTCGCGCGGTCGGGGCGGCCGGGACCGGTCGTCGTCGACATCCCGTCGGACCTGAGCCGCGCCGACATCCCGTACGAGCCGGTCCAGGACGTCCACCTGCCCGGCTACCAGCCGACGACGACCGGCAACCAGAAGCAGATCCGGCTGGCCGCGAAGGCGCTTGCGAACGCGCGCCGGCCCGTGATCTACGCGGGCGGCGGCGTCGTCTCCGCGAACGCGTCGGCGCAGCTGGTCGAGCTGGCGAGCGTCGACCGGCTGCCGGTGACATGCACGGTGATGGGCCTCGGCGCGTTCCCCGCGCCGCACGAGCAATGGCTGGGGATGCTCGGCATGCACGGCACCCGGACCGCCAACTACGCGATGGACGAGGCCGACCTGATCATCGCGATCGGCGCGCGCTTCGACGACCGCATCACAGGCAAGATCTCGGAGTTCGCGCCGCGCGCGAAGTTCATCCACATCGACATCGACCCGGCCGAGATCTCCAAGAACGTGCCGGCCCACATCCCGATCGTCGGCGACGCGGCCAACATTCTGCCGCGGCTGACCGCCGAGTATCGAGCGCTGGACCCCGACCCCGGACGGCTGGAGGAGTGGTGGTCCCGGATCCGGGTCTGGCGCGAGCGCCATCCGCTGCGCTACCAGGACTCCGGCGACTCCGAGATCAAGCCCCAGTACATGATCCAGGCGCTGTACGAGGCGACCGGTGGCGATGCGATCGTCACCTCCGATGTCGGCCAGCACCAGATGTGGGCGGCCCAGTACTACGACTTCCCGGCGCCGCGCCGGTGGATCAACTCCGGCGGTCTGGGCACGATGGGCTTCGGGCTGCCGGCGGCGATGGGCGCCAAGGTCGGGTGTCCGGAGCAGACCGTCGTCTGCATCGCCGGCGACGGGTCGGTGCAGATGAACATGCAGGAGCTCGCGACCTGCTCGCAGGAGGGGATCGCGGTCAAGGTGTTCATCATGAACAACAACTACCTCGGCATGGTCCGCCAGTGGCAGGAGCTGTTCTGGGACCGCCGCTACTCGGGCGTCGACATGGGCCAGTGGCCGGACTTCGTCAAGGTCGCGGAGGCCTACGGCGCGACCGGCATGCGGCTGACCGACAAACGCACGCTCGTCGACGGCATGCGCGAGGCGCTGCAGACCCCGGGGCCGGTGCTGGTCGACGTGCGCGTCACCGCCGAAGAGACCGTGTACCCGATGATCGCGCCCGGCCAGGCCGCGCGCGAGATGGTGGGCTAAAGCGATGGGCGAGCCGGCAACCAAAGACGTGCTGTCGCTCGACGAGCTCGAGGCAGCCGTGGGGCTGCGCACGGGTCGCAAGCACATCCTTTCGATCCTCGTCGAGAACAAGCCGGGCGTGCTGACGCGGATCACGGGTCTGTTCGCGCGCCGTGGCTTCAACATCGACACGCTCGCGGTCGGTCCCACCGACGACGAGGCGGTGTCGCGGATCACGCTCACGCTCGACGGCGCGGTGCACCCGATCGATCAGGTCACCAAGCAGCTGCACAAGCTCGTCAACGTGCTCAAGATCCGCGACCTCGAGCCCGAGGAGACGCTCGCGCGCGAGCTCGCGATCTTCAAGATCTCGACCGTCGACGGGGCCGCGCGCGCCGAGGTGATGCAGATCTGCGAGATCTTCCGCGCCTCGGTCGTCGACATCAACAAGCGCTCGCTCGTCGTCGAGGTGACCGGCGGCTGCGACAAGATCGACGCGCTCGAGAGCCTGCTGCGGCCGTTCGGACTGATTGAGATGGCGCGCACCGGCGAGATCGCGATCTCACGCGGACGCGGAGAGACCTGAGCACGCCGTGGGGGGTGGCGCCCGCTCGCGGGGGTAGCCTGGATCGCGATGGCGCGCCAGCTGCTCGACGATCGATGGCTGGACTCGACCGCTGACGCGCGCCTGGCGCGACGGCTTCAACAGGGCGTGAGGCGGGCCCGGCGCAGCGGCGTACCCGTGCTTGTCAGCGTCACGACCGTCCTTCACCGCGACGTCGACCCGAGCGCGATCGTGTGTGCGTCGCGCACGGCCGGGGAGCCCTGGTTCTGCTTCGAGCAGCCGGACCGAGAGCGGGTCTCGCTCGCCGCGCTCGGTGGCGTGCGGACGCTCGAGGCCACGGGCGAGCGGCGCTTCGGGGAGGTGGCCGACCGCTGGCGCGCGCTCGGCGAGCGGGCGATCGCCGATCCGCCGCCCGGTGCCGACGGGGCGCCCGGGGCCGGGTTGGCCGCCGTCGGCGGGTTCGCGTTCGCACCCGACGGCGCGGCGGCGCGGGCGTGGCGGGGGTTCGCCGGCGCGTCCCTGGTCGTTCCGGCGCTGTCGCTCGCGCGCCGCGGCCGGCGCACCTGGCTGACCCTCAACGCCGAGGTCGCGCCCGACGATGACGAGGAGCGGCTGCTGGAAGTCGCACGGGAGCGGCTGCGCGCGCTGCGCGAGGAGCCGTTGGCGTTGCTGGACCCGGCCCCGGTCGGCCGCTTCCAGGTCGCTTCGACGATGCCGCCCGCCCACTACGAGCAGGCCGTCGCCCGCGCGGTCGATCGCATTGCCGCGGGTGAATTCGAGAAGGTCGTGCTCGCGCGCGAGGTCGAGGTGCACGCGCCCGCAACGCACGACCCCGCGGCCGCGCTCGGTCTGCTACGCGACGCGTTTCCGACCTCGTTCGTGTACGCGGTGGGGCGCGGCGACGCGACGTTCATCGGCGCCACCCCCGAGCTGCTGATCCGACGGCAGGGCCAGCGCGCAAGCACGGTGGCGCTGGCGGGGTCCACCCGCCGCTCCGCTGACCCGGCTGTCGACGACCACCTCGGCGAGCAGCTGCTGCGCTCCGACAAGGAGCGCCACGAGAACCGGATCGTCGCGCGCCGGATCGCTCAGACGCTGCGGCCGCACTCGGTGTGGGTGAGCGCTGCCGACGAGCCGGTCGTCGTCAAGGTCGCGAACATCCAGCATCTGGCGTCCGCGATCCGGGCGCAATTGGCGGCACCGGTGGATGCGGTGACGCTCACGGGGCTGCTTCACCCGACGCCCGCGGTCGGGGCCGAGCCGCGCGACGCGGTCGCCGAGATCCCGGCGCTGGAGGGGTTTGACCGGGGCTGGTACGCCGGCGCCGTCGGCTGGACGGACACGACCGGCGACGGTGAGTTCTGCGTGGCATTGCGGTGCGCGCTCCTGCGCGGCCGGCACGCCCGCTGCTTCGCGGGCTGCGGGATCGTGCGCGACTCCGACCCGGCGGCGGAGCTGGCAGAGACCGAGATCAAGCTGCAGGTGATGCTGCCCGGGCTGACCGGCTGAAGCGGGTTTGACCAGCGATCGGTGCGGACGGTCAATCGGCCAGCCGCCGCAGCGCCCACAGCCCCGCGTCGGCGAGCCGTCCGTGCAGCGCAAGGTTGTCGGCGCGGTCGGTGCGCACCTCGATCATCGTGGTCTCGCCCGAGCCAAGCGAGCCGACGACCGCGTCACGCAGCCCCGCGGCCGACCGCGGCCGCGCGTAGCGCAGGTCGTACAACGCCGCGGCGCGCATCAGGTCCAGGCCGTGCGGGGTGGCCACGTGCTCCTCGAACACATCGCTCTGCGCGCTGATCGGCAGGAAGTGAAAGATCCCGCCGCCGTCGTTGTTGAGCACGACGATCGTCAGCTCGAGCCCAAGCCGCCTGGCGGCGATCAGGCCGCCGACGTCGTGCGCGAGCGCGACGTCGCCGATCAGCAGCACGACGGGGCCCTCGCCCGCAGCCGCCACGCCGAACGCGCTCGAGACCGTGCCGTCGATCCCGTTGGCGCCGCGGTTGGAGAGCACGCGCGGCAGCGGCACCCGGGCCGGCAGGTAGAGCTCGAGGTCGCGGATCGGCATCGACGAGGCGCAGAACAGGGTCGCGCCGGGGTCGAGCCATTCGCCCAGTCGCCGCGCGACGAGCGGCTCCGACGGCTCCTCGCCGATGCCCTCGGCGAGCGTCGCGCCGACCGCATCGTCGGCCGCCAGCCACGCCGCCAGCCACCCGTGATCAAGCTCGGCGGGAACGAGCCCTGAAAGCGCTGGACCCGGCTCGCCGGCGTCGATCCTCGAGACGACGGCGGCCGGATCGTGCCACGTGGACTCCGGGTCGACGGCGAGCTGCGGGACGTCGGCGAGCCGCTCGAGCCACGCCCGCAGCGGTTTGGACGTGGGCAGGTCGCCAACGCGAACGACGAGCTCGGGTCGCATGCGGTCGCCGAACGCTGGGTCGCGCAGCATCAGGTCGTAGGTGCCGACCGCGTTGCATGCATGTCGCAGCCCTGACAACGGGTCGGCGAGCAGCGGCCAACCGGCTCGCTGCGACAGCCGCGCGACCGCGGTCGTCTCCGGGGCGTCGCGACGGAGCTGGCCGGCGACGATCACGCCGCGGGCGGGGGCGGTCCGCCGGCCCGTGGTCCAGCCTCCATCGGGGACGGCTCGCGTGACCCACGGGTCACCGTTGGCCCGGCCGGGGAGCGGGTCCTCGGGTAGCGGCCCGTCGGGCACGAGTGGCTCGCGCAGCGGCAGGTTCAGGTGGACCGGCCCCGGCCGCCCCTGCAGCGCCGTCCAGTACGCCCGACACGCGAGCTGGCGCATCCAGCGCACCGACGCCGGCGACGCGTCGGGCGGCTCGACTTCGCAGAACCACTTGACCGCGTCGCCGTACAGCTTCAGCTGGTCGATCGCCTGCCCGGCGCCGACGTCGCGCAGTTCGGCGGGCCGGTCGGCGGTCAGCAGCACCAGCGGCACGCGCCCTTCACGGGCCTCGATCACGGCAGGCAGCAGGTTGGCCGCTGCTGTGCCGGACGTGCACGTCACCGCTACCGGGCGACCGCTGGCCTTCGCGGCGCCGATCGCGAAGAACCCGGCACAGCGCTCGTCGATGTGCGACCAACAGCGGATCCGTGGCTCACGCACGAGCGCCGCCACGATCGGCGAGTTGCGTGAGCCCGGCGACGTGCACGCGTGCTCCATCCCGCAGCGACCGAATTCGTCGCACAGCGCGCGCAGCAGCATATGGGAGTCGGTCGCGGTCGCCATCGGCCGGTCGATCACTCTAGGTTGCCGGCGACCTGTTCGACCGGAGGCCAGCCGGGTCAACCACGACGGGTGCGATCGACCGATCGCACCCGTCGCTTGTCCGCTGTCCGCCGGATTCGGGAGAGGACAGCGGCGACGCCGGGCGGTCGGGCGCCCCCCGGGGCGCCCGACACCCAGCGGGTGGTCTCAGCAGGCGCGATAGCGTCGCTTGGCGATCAAGTGGAAGCCGCGCTTGGTCTTGACCACGACCGCCACCGTATACCTGCCCTTGCGTGGCAGATGCCTGAGCGTCACGTTGTGAGGATGCCTGCCGCGCTCGCGCAGCACTCGCTTGCCCTTGACGTACACGTCGACCTCGGCGACCGTGCGGTGGCGCAGGTGCGACAGCTTGCTCAGCCGCAGCCGCAGCCCCTTGCGGCGTGCAACGCACGCACGGCTGGAGGGCATACCGGCCGACCTGGCCGAGATCTTGATGCCGGTCAGATACAAGGGATGCTTGTGATGGAGGCCGGGGCCACCGCCGGAGCCGCCGCCACCGCCGGAGCCGCCGCCACCGCCGCCGCTACCGCCGCCGCCCGAAGTCGGCCCCCACGCCTCGTTGAGCTCGGAGTACCACATATGGGCAAGCCAGTCGGCCTTGGGCTCCCCGGGCGGGCACGGCCGCCCCGTCTTCCTGCCTTGCGTGACGCACAGTGCCGGGTCGGTGGGCAGCGTCCTGACGTAATCGGTGTCATAGCCGTTGTAGACGATCAGGCCGTTGTTGTTGGCGTAGGCGACCGTCGCCCCCGTATCGCCGATCGCGTTCGTGCCGGTGGCTGCCACGAACCACCGGGGGTCGTCCGAGGTCAGGAGGTTGGCGTCGCCGATCGCGTCGGTGTACGTGCCCATGTTCTGCATGTCGACGTAGGTCTCGTCGGCCCGGTTGGAGCTGATCAGCCCGCCGTTCTCGACGACGGACGAGGACCCGCTGTTCGACCCGCAGTGCTTGCAGTTGGGGCCGATCGTCGTCGTGTAGGGGCCGCCCAGCAGCCACGAGTAGTTGTTGCCGGCGGTGTTATCGGCATCGTGGATGATGAGCTTGCCGCCCTTGGCGACAAATTGCGCGAGCGCGGCCTTTGCCGCCCCGCTCAAAGTGCCGGTCGTGACCTCGTAGAGCACCGCCGTGTCGTACTTGGACAGCGTCGCGCTGCTGACGTTGCTCAAGGGGACGTCTGAGAACTGGAACTTGTCGAACGACTCGTTCGGGTATCCGGCCACGTACGAGGAGATCGGCATGATCCCGTCGTCGGGGGGCCTCACCCCGTTGTTGGGTATCAACGCGACCTTCTGGCTGGAGGGGTGCGCAAAGCCGGCCGCCATGGCAGGCGCGCTGGCGATCCCGCCGATGGTGGCAAGACCGGCGATCAGCGCGCATAGGCCGGCGACCGACGCCCTTCTCGGCCGGGACGGCAAATATCCGATCGTGGATCGGAGGCGTCGCGCGGTTCCGTCCGCGCGCACAGAACGAGATGTCATGCTGCTGCTCCTCCCGGTGCAGTCATGGATTGTCTGAGATTGGGCCGCGCGATCCTAACCCCGATCGCGCTCGCATTCTCAAGCTTACCCCATCCATCCTACGTATTGAGTATCGATTGGCAAGATTAATCACGATCGCCCGCTCGCTCGTGACAGCCCGCACGGCTGGCGCAGGTGCTCGGGGCTGACATGCTGTGCAGATCACGTCCAGCGTTGTCCTGCTCCATGGGTTCACAAACACCGGCCATAGCTGGGATGACGTGATCGACGCGCTCGGGGGCGGTGCCGACACGCTCGCTCCCGACATCCGCGGGCACGGCGCGGCCTCCGCCGAGCGTCCGGTGACGCTCGACGCGGTGATCGGCGACATCGACCGCGTGGCGCCGGATCGGTTCACCCTCGTCGGCTATTCGATGGGCGGGCGCATCGCGCTGCACGTCGCGTTCGCCCTGCCGGGTCGCGTGCGGCGGATGGTCCTGATCGGAGCGAGCCCGGGTCTGAGGAGCGCGACCGCGCGGGCGCAGCGCCGCGCGTCAGACGAGCGGCTGGCGGCGGAGGTCGAGGGTCAGACGATCGAGCGCTTTGCCGCGCGCTGGGCCGAGATCCCCGTGCTGGCCGATCAGCCAGAGCCGGTGCGCGCGGCCGTCGGATCAGACCGACTGCGCAACGAGTCGGCGGGGCTGGCGGCGGCGCTGCGCGGGCTGGGCACGGGCGCGCTGCCGTCGCTCTGGCCCCGGCTCGGGAGCCTTCAGATCCCGGTTGAGCTGATCGTCGGCGAACGGGATGCGAAGTTCCGGGGGATCGCGGCGCGGATGGCCGCGGACCTACCCCACGGGCGGATCGTGGTCGTCCCGGGCGCCGGGCACGCCGTTCACGCGGAGGCGCCCACGGCGGTCGCGAGCGTGATCATGGGCGCGCCGTCCCCGGGCGCTGCAGTCCGACGGTAGTGAGAGGAGAAGGCGGGTGCTGCCGGGCTGCTCGGCGGGTGCTGCCAGGCTGCCCGGTGACGGGTCCGCAGTCCGGCGGGCCGGATCTAGAGCCGCACGACGTTTGCTTGGTTGGCGCGGGTCGCCCCGCGGAAATCGACGACCAGCGGCGCTTCGTCGACCACGCGATCGACGTCCAGCTCGGGGTGGCGGGTGATGATCACGACCGCGTCGGCGTCCGCGAGCGCGTCGTCGAACCCCGTCGAGGCCAGGCCGAACTCGCGCAGTTCCGGGACGTATGGATCGTGGTAGACGAGGTCGACGCCCCGCTCCTGCAACAGGCGGATGATCTTGATCGCCGGCGATTCGCGCATGTCGCCGACGCCGGCCTTGTAGGAGACACCCATCAGCGCGATCCGAGAGCCGTTGAACGGCTTGGCGTGAGCGTTCAGGGCGTGCCCGATCTTCTCGACGCAGAACAGCGGCATGCCCTGGTTGACGGTGCCGGCGAGCTCCACGAACCCAGCAGCGAGGTCGAACTCGCGTGCGCGCCAGGAGAGGTAAAACGGATCGACCGGCAAGCAATGGCCCCCCATGCCGGGACCGGGCTCAAAGCGCATGAAGCCGTACGGCTTGGTCGCCGCCGCGTCCACGACCTCCCAGATGTCGATGCTCATCCGGTCGGCGATGATCGCCATCTCGTTGACCAGAGCGATGTTGACCGAACGGAAGATGTTCTCCAGGAGCTTGGTCAACTCGGCGGCATCGGTGGTCGACACCGGAACGACCGTGTCACAGACGATCGAATAGAGCTCGACGGCACGCCTGAGGCACTCGTTGGTGACTCCGCCTACGACCTTGGGCGTCGTTCGGATCGTGAAGTCGGTGCGGCCCGGGTCGATCCGCTCCGGCGAGAACGCGAGATTGAAGTCGCGTCCCAAGCCCAGCCCCGACTCCTCGAGCAGCGGCGCGAGCCGCTCGCGGGTGGTCCCCGGATAAGTGGTCGACTCGACCACGATCAGCTGGCCGCGCCCGAGCACGGCAGCCAGCGCGCGGGTTGCGTCGAGCAGCGGCGTGAGGTCCGGCTCGCGGTTGGCCGTCAGTGGCGTCGGCACGCAGATCAGTACCGCGTCGGCGTTGGCGAGATCGGCGTATCGCGTCGAAGCGGTGAATGCGTCGCCGAGCGACCGGAGCACCGACGACTGGATGTCCTCGACGTAGGATTCTCCGGCGGCAAGCGCTGCGACCTTCGACACATCGACGTCGACGCCCTGCACCGTCTGGCCCGCCTGCGCGAACGCGACCGCCAACGGCAGCCCCACGTATCCCAGGCCGATGATCCCAATCTTCAACGAGTTCGCTCCATCGGTCAGGCTTGCAAGGTGACGTCCGGCGCTCGCTCGCTCGCGTCGGTCAGATAGCGGTCGAGCACGTCGACGACGCGTGCGGCGGCGGCGCCGTCCCACCCGTCCGGTGCCGGATGGTTGCGCCCGTCGCGTCCCTGGATCAGCGCCGGCAGCTCGAGGATGCGCTCGGGCCGCAGGCCCAGCAGTACGTTGGTGCCGATCTCGCAGGTCACGGGTCGCTCGGTGTTGTCGCGCAGCGTGAAGCAGGGAATGCCCAGGAAGGTCGTCTCCTCCTGGATACCGCCGGAGTCGGTGAGGACGGCGCCGGCGTGCGCCACCAGGCCAAGAAAATCGAGATATCCCAGTGGCTCCGTCAGCCGAACGCGCTCGGACGCGGGCTGGACGCCGAGCGTTGCCAGGCGTGCCCGGGTCCGGGGATGGCATGGAAAGACGACCGGGATCTCGGAGCCGATCCGCTCGAGCGCGAGAATCGCATCGGCCAGCAGCGGCGTGTCCACCAGCGCGGGCCGATGTAGCGTCACGACGAGGTAGCGACCCTCGTGGACCCCGAGCCGACGCGCGGCGTCGGCGCCGTCGATCCGATTGCGCATCGCGACGAGGGTGTCGATCATCGTATTGCCGACGGCGTGGATCGCGTCGCCGTTGACGTTCTCGCGCAACAGGTTGTCCCTCGCCTCCGGCGAGTGGATGAAGAGCAGGTCCGACAATTGGTCGGTGAGAATCCGGTTGAGCTCTTCGGGCATCGTGCGGTCGAACGACCGCAGCCCCGCTTCGAGATGACCGACCGGGATCTGCAACTTCGACGCGACGAGGGCGGCAGCGATCGTCGAGTTCACGTCGCCGGGTACGAACACGAAATCCGGCTGCTCGGCTAAGAGCACGGGCTCCAGTCGCTCCATCACGCGAGCTGTCTGCACCGCGTGGCTGCCCGACCCGACGCCGAGGAGGTGATCGGGCGCGCCGACGCCGAGCTCCTCGAAGAAGATCGTGGACATCGCCTCGTCGTAGTGCTGGCCCGTGTGGACGAGGATCGGCTCATACATCTCACGCGCCGACAGCTCGCGGATCACGGGGACCGTCTTCATGAAGTTCGGTCGTGCTCCGACCACGCACAGCACGCGGTATCGGCCGGCCGGGTCACGCATGGGAGCCTGTGCCGGCGCTCCGGCGTCGCTGCTCGGTGACTCGTCGCGGGAGCCTGGCGACGAGTTCGCGCACGACGAGCGCGACGAAGATCGCATTGGTCACGACATAGCGGCGCAGCATCCGGCGCGGCTCCTGAAGGAGGCGGTACAGCCACTCGATCCCGAGCTTTTGCCAGAGCATCGGCGCCCGGCGCGTGATGCCGGCGATCACGTCGATCGAGCCGCCGACGCCCATCAGCAGCGGGATGCCGAGCCGCGGTCCGTGCTCGCCGAGCCAGTACTCCTTCTGCGGCGAGCTCATCGCGACGAACAGAATGTCGGGCTCGACACTTCGGATCTGCGCACGAATCGCGTCGCCCTCGGCGCCCGCATCGTCGAAATATCCGTGGTGGTAACCCGCGATCCGTAGGCGCGGGTGACGATCTCGGATTCGCGCGATCGCCGACTCGAGCGCCTCCGCCCGTGCGCCGAGGATGAAGACCGAGTAGCCCTCGCGCTCCGCCAGCGCCAGCAGCTCCGCCATCAGGTCGATGCCCGCGACGCGACACGGCAGCGGGTCGCCGAGGATCCGTGACGCCCACACGACCGCTTGGCCGTCGGCGTTGACGAGCGCCGAGCGGCTGGCAATTTCTCGCAGTTGCGGATCGCGGTGCAGCGTGACCAGCTTGGCGGCGTTGACCGACAACTGCTGCTGGCCAGCGGCGCCGCGCTCGATCAGCTGGCGGCACCGCTCGACGGTGGCAGGCATATCGAGCCGGTCGATCTCACAGCCGAGGACGTGTGCGCGATCCGTCGATGTCGTGGTATGCGAACCCATGGGATTGCTGTGATCTGCCGCGGGCGCGCGGATTTCAACGACCTTGCGTACGACGATGCACCGGATTGTAGTCGGGCGGTCCGTCGTCGCCTCTAGCCCCTCGAAGTCCGTCTGCCCCCAAATCGGATCGGCATCATCGTACTCCTCCCGAGCCCGATTGCGCGCGTGGCCCTGGCGCCGTGTGGCTGGTGGCGAGGAGCCCGTCCTGCTCGGGCAGCGCGGCGTCGTCGGCGGCGGGGGCGGGCTGCTGCATGCCCTCCTCGTCGATCCGGTTCCATGGCCGCGCGTAGGCCAGCCATGCGATCGCGCCCGTCAGCAGCACGGCGCACAGCGTCCAGCCCAGCGCGGTCGTCGACAATCCCACGTATTTGAGGCCGGAGGCGAGGATCGCGAACGCGATCGCGGGGCGCACGTAGCGGTCGGGGACGGTCGAGGACAGCAGCGATCCGACCAG
>DASUHF010000031.1:0-32842 GCA_036273655.1 Solirubrobacteraceae bacterium
GTGCGTTCGGCGTGGCCGACGAAGTAGACGCCCTGATGGACGCGGATCAGCCGGCCCGCGGCGCACCGAGCGGCGATCGTCTGGCGACTGAGCCCGATTTCACGCAACGCCTCATGGGTAATGAGTCCCCGCGCAGACATCGCGTCCGCAATTTGTCCATCGATGTTTGACTTTCTTCGCAACCCACTCGTGTAGAGGGGTGCGGGAGATGGTTTTCACCCCCCTTACGAGACGGGTTTCAGGCGGGGGTTGGGTGAAAACCGTCTCCCGACCTTGCTGCAGGCCCGGCCGTCGAGCAACACGATGTCGGCGGTGAAGTCGTTGTTGCCGCGGATCAGCGAGGAGCCGACGCCGTACGCGTCGACGGGCACGCCCAACGCCTCGAACTCGCGGATCCGCTGCGCGGTGAACCCACCGGACGCGACGATCTTCACCTCACCGAACCCCGCGCCGTCCAGCACCCCGCGCACCTTCTCGACCAGCCGCGGGTTGACGCCGGTCGGGTCGAAGCCGCCCATCTCGTCCCACAGCGAGCGGTCGACGAGCTGCTCGGAGGTGTCCAACCGCACGCCCCACAGCTTCGGCCCCAATGCGGATGCCACCTCCAACGCGGTCTCGACCGAGTCGTTGACGAAGTCCACGAGCACGGTGACGTTCATCTCGGCGTGGAAGCGGTCGGCGAACAGCCGCGCCGCGCGCACCGTGTCGCCGCCGTACGCGGCAATCAGCCCGTGCGGGACAGTGCCGATCCCGCGCCCGCCCCACCACGACGCCTGCGCGTCGGTGGACACGCCGATCGCGCCCGCGACGTGGGCCGACCAGCCGTCGCCGGTCTGCACGAGCCAGTGGTCATGGCGGGCGGGGAAGTAGAAGATCTCCTTGCCGCGCGCGGCCTCGACCACGTCCAACACGTTGCGCATGATCAGCGAGCGACGCGCCAGCGAGCCCAGGTACACGGTCTCCAGGTGGGCGAACAGCGAGTAGTCGCCCTCGATCGTCATCACGGTCTCGCGCGGGGCGATGCGGTCGCCCTCGTGCAGCGCGCGCACGACCAGCTGGTCCCAGCCCGACACCCACTCGGACCCCTCGTGGCGTCCCGCGCACATCTTCAGCACCGCGATCGCCTCGTCGATGCCGCCGAGCACCGAGTCCTGCTTCTGGAACACCTGCATCGTCACGTGCGGGTGGTGTCCCTCGGCCTCCAACAGCTGCTTGGTCAGGACGAAGTACGCGTCGGAGTAGTAGCCGTCCCGGATCCGCTGCACCGGCAGCCGGAAGATGTCGGGATCAAGTCGCGTGCGAACAGCCGTCGACATGGCGCGAGTCTATTGCCCGCTGATTGGGGCCCGCCACCCACCCCCCACGGCTGCTAGCGTCAGCCTCGCGATGCTTGCACTGTCGTTCATCTGAGCGCGCCCACCGACACCTGAGGTGCGCCCGAACCCGCGCACCCCGGTGCCAGAGCAGTACCCACCGTCAGATGAAAGCGAGTAGCCGTGAAGCAGTACCTGCGCGTCCTGCGCTTCCCGAACTTCAGATACCTGTTCCTCGGTCAGTCGGCGTCGAACGTCGGCGACCAGGTCGTGATCGTCGCGCTGGCGCTGTACGTGACCGAGCGGACCGGGTCGGCCACCGACCTCGGGTTCGTGCTGGCCGCGCAGGCGCTGCCGCTGATCGCGCTGATCCTGTTCGGGGGTGTGTGGGCCGACCGCTTCGGTGGGGCCGGGCGGCGGCGGATCATGATCGGCGCCGACAGCGTGCGGGCGGGATTGCACCTGACGCTGGCGGCGATGATCTTCACCGGCGGCGCGAGCGTCGTGGAGCTGATTGTGATCGAGGCGCTGTTCGGCGCCGCGCGCGCGTTCTTCAACCCGGCGTACACGGGCCTGACCCCGCAGACGGTCCCCGACGACCACGTCCAGGAGGCGCAGGCGCTGACCGGGCTGTCGGTCAACGCGTCGATCATGATCGGGCCGGCGCTCGGAACCGCGCTGATGCTGACCGTCGGCGCGGGCGCGGCGTTCGCGCTCGACGCGGCGACGTTCGTGATCTCGGCGGCGCTACTGACACGCGTCCAGCCCCGTGCCCGCGGCGCCGAGCGGAGCACCGAGACTGTCGTCCAGTCGCTGCGCTCCGGCTTTGATGAAGTTGCCAGCCGCCCGTGGGTGTGGGCGACGATCATCGCGTTCTGCGTCGCGGTCCTGTTCAGCTACGCGCAGTGGTACAGCCTCGCGCCGTCGATCGCCAAGGACTTCTACGGCGGCGCCGACAAGTTCGGCGTGCTCGAGTCGATCGCCGGCGGCGGCGCCGTGCTCGGCGCGCTGATCGGCGTCAAGTGGCGGCCGAAGCGGCCGCTGATGCTCGGCCTGGCGCTCGTCCTGGCATGGCCGCTGCAGGACCTGTCGTTCGCGACCCTGCAGCCGTTCGCGATGGTGATCGTGCTGGCGTTCAGCGTCGGGCTGACGTTCGCGCTGTTCGAGATCTGGTGGGAGACCGCGCTCGTGCGTCACATCCCGGCCGACTCGCTGTCGCGCGTGAGCTCGTATGACTGGATGGGCTCGCTGGCGCTGCTGCCGCTCGGGTTCGCGATCGCCGGCCCGATCGCGGCGACGGTCGGCGCGCGGACCGTGCTCGGCGTCGGCGCCGGCGTCACGTTCGTGACGCTGCTGGCGGCGATGACCCCGCGCTCGACGCGGACTCTGTCGCTATCCGAGCAGGTCGACGATCAGGTCGTAATAGCAGCGCGTGGCGAACCCGAGGTCACGGACGTCGATTCGCTCGTTCGCGTTGTGCATCAAGGGATACGTTTCCAGGAAGGTTTGGTGGCGCATCGGGAAGAAGCCGTAGGCGACGCAGTCCGGGAACGCGTCACGGAACCAGGTTGAGTCCGAGAACGCGGGCAGGATCAGCGGGACGGTTGAGGCGCCCGGCTCGGCGCGGTCGATCCACCGTGTGATCGCGTCCATCAGCTGCGAACGGATCGGCGACGCGTTGCCGATCGTCTGCTCGAAGAACTCGACCTGGAGTCCGCCGGCATCGTCGCCGAGCACCTCGGCGATGCGCCGGCGGGCCGCGTCCTCGCCGAGCCCGGGCGGCGTGCGGCAGTCGACCCGCAGCTGGGCGCGAGCCGGGATCACGTTCATCTTCGACGACGCGGACACCATCGTCGGCGTCAGCGTGATCTCGAACATCGGCTCGATCAGCACCCGCAGCGCCCGCGATTCGGAGCCGATCGCGTCCAGCGAGCGCCCGACGTCGCCCGAGTCGAGCCCGAGCCCGTCCAGCAGCGCTCCGGGCGCTTCGGTGACCGTGTAACTGCGCGGCGCGTCGGCGAGCGCGGTCAGCGCGGGCGCCAGCTTCAGCAGCGCGTTGTCGCCGAGCTGGGGCACCGACGCATGGCCGGCCTCACCGGCCGCGTTGAGGTTGAAGCGGAAGATCCCCTTCTCCGCGCAGGCGACGCCGAAGTGCCGCTTGCCGTCGAACTCGAAGACTTCGCCTGCGCCCTCGTTGAGCAGCCAGTCGCAGCGCGCGGCGTCGGGGTGCTCGGAGCACAGCCACGCGGCGCCGACCTCCCCGCCGGTCTCCTCGTCTGAGACGAACAGCAGCTTCAGCGCGCCGCGGCCCGGACGCCAGCCGGAGCGCGCGAGCGCCACGCCCGCGACTGCCTCGGCCGCGACCTGGTCCTTCATGTCGAGTGCGCCGCGGCCCCACAGAAACCCGTCGACGACGTCGCCCGACCACGGGTCGTGCTCCCAGTCGGCCGGATCGGCGAGCACGGTGTCGACGTGGCCGAGCAGGCCGAGCACGGGGCCGTCGTCGTCGCCTGTCAGCGTCGCGACCAGGTTCGGGCGGTTGTCGTCGGCAGCCAGCAGACGCGTCTCGAATCCGGCTGCGCGCAGGTAGCGGTCGAGGTACTCAATCGCCGGCCGCTCGTTGCCGGGCGGATTGACGGTGTCGAAGCGGATCAGCTCGCCCAGTAGCCCGACCGCCTCGTTCTGCAGCTCGTCTCCCGCCACTGGCCGGACAGCCTATACGCGTAGGATCCGCGGCGTGGACGACCTCGCGCTCGCGCTGCAGCTGGCCGACGCCGCCGACGAGATCACGATGGCGCGCTTCCGCGCCGACGACCTGCTCGTCGAGACCAAGCCGGACATGACGCCCGTGTCCGAGGCCGACCGCGCCGTCGAGCAGTGCATGCAGGAGCTCCTTGCACAGTCGCATCCGGGCGACGCGGTGTTCGGCGAGGAGTTCGGCGGCGACGTGGCCGGCGCGCGGCGCTGGATCGTCGACCCGATCGACGGCACCAAGGGGTACGTGCGCGGGATGCCGGTGTGGGCGACCTTGCTGGCGCTGCAGGAGGAGGGGGAGGTCACGACCGCGGTCGTGTCGGCGCCCGCGATCGGCCGGCGCTGGTGGGCGACCAAGGGCGGCGGCGCGTACACGAACCGGGAGCCGGCGAGGCCGCTGCGGGTGTCGGGCGTGCGCGAGCTGGCCGACGCGCAGCTGTCGTTCGGCGGCTTCGAGGAGTGGCAACAGACGGGGCGGTTCGACGCGCTGCTTGCGCTGGCAAGCAAGTGCTGGCGCACGCGCGGCTTCGGCGACTTCTGGCAGTACATGCTCGTCGCCGAGGGCAGCGCCGAGATCTGTGCCGACCCGACCGTGTCCGAGTGGGACCTGGCGGCGCCGATGCTCGTCGTGCAGGAGGCGGGCGGCACGTTCACCGACTTCACCGGCACCGCGACCGCGGCCGGCGGCAGCGGCCTGGCGTCCAACGGGCTGCTGCACGAGGCGGCGTTGTCGTTGCTGACCGAGAGCTGATGGAGGGCCGGCTGTTCGGAGACGACGGCGGCGACGCGGACGCCCCCGAGGCCGAGACGCAGGAACCGACCACGCCCGGTCAGGTGGTGCCGCTTGCGACGCGGATGCGCCCGACGACGCTCGACGAGCTCGTCGGCCAGGAGCGGCTGCTCGCGGCCGGTTCGGCACTGCGGCGCGCGATCGAGGAGGGCAACCCGCACTCGATGATCCTGCACGGCCCGCCGGGATCGGGCAAGACGACGCTGGCGCGGATGGTCGCGGGCGCCTCCGACGCCGCGTTCGAGGAGGAGTCGGCGGTCGCGGCCGGGCGCGCCGAGGTGCGCGCGGTGATCGAGCGCGCACGCCAGCGGCTGCAGACGGGCGGGCGGCGGACGGTGTTCTTCCTCGACGAGATCCATCGCTTCAACAAGGCCCAGCAGGACGCGCTGCTGCCCTCGGTCGAGGACGGACTGATCACGCTGATCGGCGCCACCACCGAGAACCCGTACTTCGAGGTCAACTCGGCGCTGATCTCCCGCTCGCGCGTGTACGAGCTCGACGCGCTCGGCCCCGGCGACGTGCTGACCTTGCTGCAGCGCGCGATCGAGCGCGGCCACTGCGGCGATCCGAAGCGGATCGCGCCCGAGGCGCTGGACTTCCTCGCCGAGCGCTCCGGCGGCGACGCGCGCTCGGCGCTGAACGCGCTCGAGCTCGCCTGCGAGGCGGCGGACGATGGCCCCGTCACGCTCAAGCACGCCGAGGACGCGATGCAGCAGCGCGCGATCCTCTACGACCGCCAGGCCGACCGCCACTACGACACGATCTCGGCCTGGATCAAGGCGACCCGGGGCTCGGACCCCGACGCGTCGCTGTACTACCTGGCGGTGATGCTCGAGGGCGGCGAGGACCCGCGATTCATCGTCAGGCGGATGGTCGTGCTCGCCTCCGAGGACATCGGCAACGCCGACCCGCAGGCGCTGTCGGTGGCAACCGCCGCGGCCGCCGCCGTCGAGCACGTGGGAATGCCCGAGGCGCAGTTCGCGCTCGCGCAGGCGGCGATCTATTTGTCTTTGGCGCCGAAGTCAGACGCCGCCAAGCGGGCCGTGTTCGGCGCCCGCTCGTTCGTCCAGGAGCGCGGCGCGTCGGCGCCGCCCGGGTACCTGCGCTCGAGCACCCGCAAGCGGGGCGACTACGACAACCCCCACGGCCGCCCCGGGCACATCTCGCCGCAGGAGCTGATGCCCGACGATGCGATCGGAGCCCGCTTCTACGAGCCCGACGAGGCCGAGGCGGCGCTGCGCGAGCGGCTGTCGGAGATCCGCCGGGCGCGCGGGCGCGGAGACGGCTGAAACCTAGGCGCGGCCGTCAACCGCTGGCTACGCTTGGAGTCGTGCCCGCCCAGGCCTACGCCGGTAAGGAATGTGTCTGCCAGCTGCGCAGAGGGATCTGCGACCAGTCCTGCGTTCGCGGCATGCTCGAGACCCCGTTCTACATCGCCTGCCTGCGGCTGCAGGGGCGCCGCTGCGTGGTCGTCGGCGGGGGCGAGGTCGGGCTCGAGAAGGTCGAGGGGCTGCTGGCGTGCGACGCGGACGTGACGCTCGTCGCGCCCGAGGCGGTGCCGGAGCTCGAGACGCTCGCCGACGAGGGCTCGATCACGTGGCAGCGGCGGGAGTACCGCGCCGACGACCTCGAGGGCTGCCTGATCGCGATCGCCGCGACCGCGGACACCGACGTCAACATCGCGGTCTACGAGGACGCCGAGCGCCGCGCGATGCTCGTCAACGTCGTCGACGTGCCGCCGCTGTGCAACTTCATCCTGCCCGCGATCGTGCGGACCGGTCCGCTGGCGGTCGCGATCTCGACCGCCGGCGCCTCGCCGGCGCTGGCCAAGCGGATGAAGCGGGAGATCGCCGAGCTGTTCGGCGAGCCCTACGCGGACCTGGCGGTGCTGCTCAACGACGCGCGCGGCTGGGCGAAGGCGACGCTGCCGACCTACCAGGACCGCAAGGAGTTCTTCGAGGGCATCGTCGGCGGCGACCCGGACCCGATCGAGCTGCTGCGCGCCGGCGACACGGAGGGCGTGCGGGCGCTGATCGAGGCCGCCAAGCTGTCGCACGCGCCGGCGTGAGCGAGCCGAAAGGGCTCACGCACGTCGACGCCGCCGGCCGGGCGCGGATGGTCGACGTCTCCGACAAGCCCGCGACCGAGCGCCGCGCGGTCGCCCGCGCGGTGGTGCGCGTCTCTGCCGAGACGGCGGCGCTGGTGGCCGCCGGCGACGCGCCCAAGGGGGACGTGCTCGCCGTCGCGCGCATCGCCGGCATCCAGGGCGGCAAACGGACGTCTGAGCTGATCCCGTTGTGCCACCCGTTGTCGCTGTCGGTCCTCGGAGTCGAGGCGTCGGTCGATGTCGACGCGGGCGAGATCACGCTTGTGGCCGAGGCGCGCACGACCGGGCCGACCGGCGTCGAGATGGAGGCGCTGACGGCCGCGTCGGTCGCGGCGCTGACCGTCTACGACATGGTCAAGGGCGTGCAGCGCGGGGCGGAGATCGCGTCGGTGGCGCTCGAATCCAAGTCGGGCGGGCGCTCGGGCGAGTGGACCCGCGGTTAGTGCTTGTGTACGCGCGCATCGACCGCGTCCAGCGCGGCCGGCTCGAACGGGCCGGCGAAGTCGGCGCCCGAGCGCAGCACTTCGTCGATCTCGCCCACGCCGATCGACTCCCCTGAGCGCCAGCGACGGCGGTCGTCGGCGCGCACGCGGATCAGCGGGTCGTTGCCGAGCACCGTGTGCACGTAGGACTCGGCCGGATGCAGCGTGTCGCGGTAGTAGAGCGCCAGCTCGGGATGCTCGAGCACCGACGCCTGCACCGCCGCGACCGCGTCGCGCGAGAGCGCGAACCGCCATGGGCCATACCAGCACTGAAGCCCCTCGCCGAACGGGGTGCGGGCGCGCGAGCCGGCGAACGGGTTGCGGCGGATCGGCGGCAGGTGCAACCGTCGCTCGTGAAACGGCGAGCGCTTCGCGGGCGCGCCGAGCCAGAGGCCGTCGGGACGCGTTACCGCCATCATCCGCGGCCGCAGCGCCGCCGCCAGGCCGCGCGCGGCGGGCCCGATCGGACCGGGCACGCGCGACCAGCGGTAGTGGTAGCGCAACGCGGGCTCGTCGACGGTCGCGGCATGGCGCAGCTTCGGGGCCGGGCAGGCATGGCGCTCCATCACCGCGTCCGCGTCGACGGCGGCCAGCGACGCCTCGATCTCCGACACCGGCCGGACCGGGTACTCGTCGGCCGACAGCAGCACCAGCCAATCGAAGCGCGCAGACCCGAGCAGAACGCGCAGGCAGCGGACGAGCATCAGCATCTCAGCGGCCGAGCCCGCCGGCGCCTCGGCGGTGTCGAGCACGTCGACGCCGAGCCCGCGCACACGCAGCAGGTCGAGCGAGCCGGCCGCCTCGTCGTGATGGACGGCGATCACCGCGCGCGGGCTACCGGCCCGCAGCGTCGCGGTGAGGCGCGTCACCCGCTCGGGCTCGAGCTCGGAGATCACCAGGTAGGCGACCGTCACCGCGCCACGATACCGCCGCCCGTATGCTCGCAGGCAACGATGCGCGCGGCGATCCTCACCGTCTCGAGCTCCGTCGCCCGCGGCGACAACGAGGACCGCTCGGGCGCCGAGCTGGCGCAGCGGGCGCGCGCCGCGGGCGCCGAGATCGCAGCTCAGGATGTGGTCGCCGATGACCGCGCGGCGATCGAGGGTTGGCTGCGCGCGCGGGTCGCGGACGGCGTCGATCTGATCTTCACGACCGGCGGCACCGGTCTGACCGAGGACGACGTCACTCCCGAGGCGACGCAGGCGGTGATCCAGCGCGACGCGCCCGGGTTCGCCGAGGCGATGCGCGCGGAGTCCGCGCGGCGCACGCCGACGGGGATCCTCACGCGCGGGGCGTCGGGGATCGCCGGGCGAACGCTGATCATCAACTTCCCCGGCAGCCCGAAGGCTATCGGCGAGCTGTTCAGCGTGATCGAGCCGGCGCTCGGGCACGCCGTCGACACGCTGCGGCGCCCCCCGGGCGAGCCGACGCCCGGACACTGATCCTCTGTATCAGAGGGCCGGGGTCGTGCTCTGGTGCATGAGGGGCATCACACGAGCACGGAGCGCGGCGGACGATGGTCTCATTTCAGCAGCAGTGGGAGGCGGCGATGAGCGCGGAGGTCAGCGCGCGGCAGCGCCCGCCGCTGCGGCACGCGGCGATGCTGCTGGCGATCGCGCTGGTGCTGATCACCGTGCCGACGATCGCACTGGCGCGGGCGACCGACTCGCACTCCTCCAGGGCTCACGGCTGCGTGGGCGCGCACGCCACCCGGCATGCGTGCGTGCACCGAACCGCGCGGGTGACGGTCAGACCGTAGCGAGCCCGACCGCCGTCGCCGGGCGGCGCCGAGCCGGCCGCGGCAGGCGTGCCGCCCTATCCTTCGCGCGCGATGAACCCGGCGCCCGCGATCGAGCTCCGCGGGCTGTCCCGCTACTTCGGCGAGCGCACGGCGC
The DNA here is from genome assembly GCA_036273655.1 of Solirubrobacteraceae bacterium. Classification (GTDB taxonomy): domain Bacteria; phylum Actinomycetota; class Thermoleophilia; order Solirubrobacterales; family Solirubrobacteraceae; genus Palsa-465. The sequence continues at coordinate 9,342 of DASUHF010000031.1, forward strand.
TGCGGGAGGTTTCGCTGCGGGTGCCGGCCGGCGCGACGGTCGCGGTGCTCGGCCGCAACGGCGCCGGGAAGTCGACGCTGCTGCGGATCCTCGCGTCGCTGTTGCGTCCGCACGCCGGCGAGGTGGAGGTGTTCGGCGAGTCGCTCCCGCGGCGCGCGTTCGCGGTCCGCGCGAAGGTCGGGCTGCTCGCCCACGAGCCGCTGCTGTATCGGGAGCTGACCGCGCGCGAGAACCTCGCATACCACGCACGCCTGCACCGCGTCGGCGTGGGGCGCGTCGACGAGGTGCTCGAGGCGGTGCAGTTCGAGCGCCGCGCCGACGACCCGGTCCGCACCCTGTCGCGTGGGATGGTGCAGCGCGTCGCTGTCTGCCGCGCGGTGCTGCACCGCCCGTCGCTGCTGCTGCTCGACGAGCCGCGCGCGAACCTCGACCCGGCCGCGAGCGCGCTGGTGGAGCCGCTGATCGGACGGCCGTCGGGTTGCACGCGGGTGCTGACCAGCCACGACCCGCGGGCGGCGCTGGCCGAGGCCGACATCGTGCTGGCGCTCAGGGACGGGCGGATCGCCTACGCGGGCGAGCCGGACGGGTTCGCCGACGAGCGGCTGCGCGAGCTGTACGCATGAGAACCGCGTGGGTGGTGCTGCGCAAGGACCTGCGCGTCGAGTCGCGCACGCTGGAGACGGTGCCGGCGATGATCTTGCTCGCGCTGGTCACGTTCGTGATCTTCCACTTCGGCCTGAACCGCGACACGATCGCCGGGCAGGAGGCCGCCGGCGTGCTGACCGTGGCGCTGCTGTTCGCGGCGATGCTCGGGATCAACCGGCTGTTCGTCGCCGAGCGGGAGCAGGGCGGTTTCGATGCGTTCCTGCTGGCTCCGGTCGACCGCTCGTCGCTGATGATCGCCAAGGCCTCGGGCCTCTTCATCTACCTGACGGTGCTCGAGATCGTCGCGGTGCCGGCGTTCAAGCTGTTCCTGCTCGGCCCGTCGTTGGGGCCGCCGCTGGCGGGCGTGGTGCTGGTGCTGGTGCTCGCCAACGTCGCGTTCGCGGTGATCGGCACGCTCGTCTCCGGGATCGCGGTCAACACCCGCGCGCGGGACCTGATCGGCCCGATGGTCGGGCTGCCGCTGATGGTGCCGGCGCTGATCGCGACCGCGCGTGCGCTCGGCCCGTTGCTGGCGTTGCACGGCGCGGCGACCGGGCCGCCACTGAAGTGGCTGGCGATCCTCGCGCTCTATGATCTGGTGTTCGCGCTACTCGCCTACGCCCTGTTCGATTTTCTCCTGGAGGAATAGTGCGAACCAACACTTACGGCAGGGGACTCCCCGGCCTTGCGCTTGCCACGGTCGTGATGCTGTGCGCGGCGCTTGCGCTGACGTTCTTCTATGCGCCGCTGGACGCCAACCAGGGCTTCGTCCAGAAGATCTTCTACATCCACGTGCCGCTCGCGATCGTGACCTTGTGCGGCTTCATCGCCGCCGCGGGGATGGCGATCATGTACCTGCGCAGCGGCGATCGCAAGTGGGACATGCGCTCCTACGTGGCGATCCACATGGCGCTGATCTTCGGCATCGGCGGGTTGATCGCCGGCTCGATCTGGGCGAAGGCGTCGTGGGGCCACTGGTGGGTGTGGTCGGAGCCGACGCTCGTCTCCTACCTGATCGTGCTGCTGTTGTACTGCACCTACCAGCCGCTGCGGTTCTCGATCGAGGATCCCGAGCGCCAGGCGATGTACGCGAGCGTGTTCGCGGTCGTCGCGGGCGCGTTCGTGCCGCTGAACTTCTTGGCGGTGCGGCTCGCGACCGCCTACGTGCACCCGCGCGTGCTCAACCTCGAGGGCGGCGCGCTGCCGGGCTCGATGAAGCTCACGTTCTACGTCTCGCTGATCGGGTTCGCGCTGCTGTACGTGACGCTCTGGCGCTACGAGATGGCGGCCAAGGAGGCCCGCTCCCAACTGCGCCGGCTGCGACGCACGCTGCTCGGCGATGACGCCGGCCGACCCTACGGACGCAGCGCGGCGCCGCTGTGAGCCTGCTGTTCGCGATCGCCCCGGCGCTCCCGCTCGGCAAGGCCGGTAAGTATGTCGCCGCGGCATACATCGTCGTGTTCGTGCTGCTGCTCGTGTACGTCTCGATCATGGCGACGCGCGCGCAGCGGACGCAGCGCGAGCTCGACCAGCTGCGCCGCGACGTCGAGGCCGTGAAGGCCGCGCGCGAGCTCGAGGAGTCCGAGGACGCCGCCGGGGAGGGGCGCGAGCCGCGCTCGCGGCAGATCGTATGAGCGAGCTGCTCGCGATCGGCGTCTCCCACAAGACGGCGCCGGTTGAGGTGCGTGAGCGGTTGGCGCTGTCGACGGCGCGAGCGCCGGAGTTCATGCGCGAGCTGCGCGGCGCCGCCGAGGTCCACGAGGCGGTCGCGATCTCGACCTGCAACCGCACCGAGCTGTACCTCGTCGTCGGCGACCCGGTCGAGGCCGAGAGCATGGTGCTGACGATGCTCGCGCGCGAGGCCGGGATCCGGCCGACCGAGCTCGCCTCCGCGATCTACTCGCATCGCAACTGCGAGGCCGCCCGGCACCTGTATCACGTCGTCTCGGGCCTGGACTCGATGATCGTCGGCGAGGCCCAGGTCCAGGGGCAGGTCAGGCGCGCCCACGAGGCGGCGCGCGCGATGGACACGACCGGCGCGCTCACCGACCGCCTGTTCACGGCGGCGCTTGCGACCGGCAGGCGCGTTCGCGCCGAGACCGCGATCGGCAAGCTCCAGCTGAGCGTCCCCAGCGTCGCGGTCGCGCTCGCGAAGGAGCGGATCGGCGAGCTCTCAGGCCACCAGGTTGTGATCATCGGCACCGGCGAGACCGGCGAGCTGACCGCCCGGGCGCTGGCGAGCTCGGGCGCCGAGGCGGTGTTCGTCGCCAGCCGCCGGCGCGACCGCGCGATCTCGCTCGCGCAGCGCTACCACGGCACGAGCGTCCCCTTCGACGAGCTGCCCGAGGCGCTGCAGCGCGCGGACATCGTCGTCGCCGCCACCGCGTCGCCACACCTGCTGCTGGAGGCCGAGGAGGTCGCCGAGGTGATGGAGCGGCGCGAGGGCCGGCCGCTGCTGCTGATCGACCTCGCCGTTCCCCGCGACATCGAGGCGATGTGCGGCACGTTGGACGGGGTCACGCTGTACGACATCGATGACCTGCAGGCGGTCGCGCAGCGCAACCGTCGCGTCCGCCAGGCCGAGGCCACGCGGGCGGAGGGGATCATCGAGGAGGAGATCCAGCATTTCGCGGCGTGGCTCGGCAGCCTCGAGGTGCTGCCGACGGTCGCGGCGATGCGGGCCCTCGCCGCGCGGATCGCCGCCGACGTCGTGGCCGAGAACGAGGGCAAGTGGGAGACGATGTCCGACCGCGATCGCGCTCGGATCGAGGCGGTCGCCCGTACGGTCGTCAACCGGCTGCTGCATGAGCCGACGCTGCGGATGCGCGAGATGCGCGACGACCGCGTGCACGCGCGGATGGCGCTTGTGCGCGAGCTGTTCGGCCTCGACGCCGACGCCGACTCCGAGGCGGCGGCGCCGGATGCAGCGGCGGAGGCCGCCACGGACTCGGTCGAGGAGCTCGCGCGGCGGCGGTCGCGCGCGCCCCGCGCCGGCAGTCAGCTGAACTGATGCGCGTCGGCACGCGGGGCTCCGCGCTCGCGCTCATCCAGGCGCGGTGGGTCGCCGAGCGCCTGGGGCCGGACGCCGAGATCGTCGAGATCGTCACGCTCGGAGACCGCGGCACCGCGATCTCGGACAAGTCGCGGTGGGTGTCCGAGCTCGAGCGGGCGCTCGCCGACGCTCGCATCGACGTCGCCGTGCACTCGGCGAAGGACGTTCCGGCGCAGCTTTTGGACGGCTACGAGCTGGTCGCGATACCGCCCCGCTTGGATCCGCGCGACGCGGTGTGCGGGGCCGCATCGCTGGACGAGCTGGCGCACGGGGCGCGCGTCGGGACCTCGAGCGTGCGGCGCGCCGCACAGCTGCACGCGCTGCGGCCGGATCTGGAGATCGTGCGCGTGCGCGGCAACGTCGACACGCGGCTGCGCAAGCTCGCTGCGGGCGAGGCCGACGCGCTCGTGCTGGCGCTCGCGGGGTTGCAGCGGTTGGATCGCGCCGATGCCGCCGGCGGCGCGCTCGACCAGCTCGTCCCGGCCGCTGGCCAGGGCGCGCTTGCGGTGCAGGCGCGCGCGGACGTGCTCACGGCCGCGCAGCGCGACACGATCAACGACGAGGCGACGATGGCGTGCGTGTTCGCCGAGCGCGCGCTCGTGCATGCGCTCGACGCCGGCTGCGAGACGCCCGTCGGCGCCTGGTGCCGGATGCTCGACGACGGCCGCGCGGCGCTGACCGCGTGGGTCGGGCTGCCCGACGGATCGGAGTGGCTGCGCGACGAGCTGAGCGGCGACCCGGCGGAGCTCGGCGTCCGCTGCGCGGAGCGGATGATCGCCGCCGGCGCGCGCGAGCTGCTGGCGCGGGCGGCGGCGCAGGTGACGGTCACGGCCGCCGGGCCGGTCGCGTCCGGGACCGCCGCGGAGCCCGCGTCGTGACCGTGTACCTGGTCGGCGCCGGCCCGGGCGACCCCGGCCTGCTGACGGCGCGGGCGCTTGAGCTGATCGCCGCCGCCGACGTGATCATCCACGATCGCCTGATCCCCGCGTCCGCGCTGGACGGCGCGCGTCCTGATGCTGAGCGCTTCTACGTCGGCAAGGAGGGCGGCGGCCCGTCGGTTACCCAGGAGGAGATCGGCCAGGTGCTGGTCGAGCACGGCCGCGCCGGCCGCGAGGTCGTGCGGCTCAAGGGCGGCGACCCGTTCGTGTTCGGCCGCGGCGGCGAGGAGGCCGAGCTGCTGCGCGACGCGGACGTCCCGTTCGAAATCGTCCCTGGCGTCACCGCCGGCGTCGCCGCGCCCGCGTATGCGGGCATCCCGGTGACCCATCGCGATGCCGCCTCCGCGGTCGCGTTCGTGACCGGGCACGAGGATCCTTCGAAGCCCGAGTCGGCGCTCGACTGGGACGCGCTCGCGGCGTTCCCGGGGACGCTGGTCGTGTACATGGGCGTGCGCACGCTCGAGGCGATCGCGCGGGCGCTGATCGCGGGCGGACGACCGCCGACCGAGCCGGCCGCGGTCGTCGAGCGCGGCACATTGTCGGACCAGCGAGTCGTGGTCGGGTCATTGGAGACGATCGCCACGGTCGCGTTCGAGCGCGGGGTCCGGGCGCCGGCGATCTCGGTGTTCGGCCCGGTCGCGGCGCTGCACGAGCGGCTGCGGTGGCTGCAGACGCGACCGCTGTCGGGCCGGTCTGTCGCGGTCACGCGGGCGCGCGCGCAGTCGAGCGGGCTCGCGCGGCGATTGCGCGAGCTGGGGGCCGCGGTCGTCGAGGCACCCGCGATCCGGATCGCGCCGATCGCGGGTCCAGCGCCGGAGCTGGACGGCTACGACCTCGTGTGTCTGACGAGCCCCAACGGCGTGCGGCTCCTGTTCGAGCGGCTGCGCGCTGCCGGCCGCGACTCGCGGGCGCTGGCGGGCGTCCGGGTCGCGGCGATCGGCCCGGGCACCGCGCGGGCGCTGCGCGAGCATGGCCTGATCGCCGACGTCGTGCCGGAGCGATTCGTCGCCGAGGGCCTCGTCGAGGCGCTCGCCGACACGCCGGTCTCGCGGGCGCTGATCGCGCGCGCCGCGGTGGCCCGCGACGTGCTGCCCGAGGCGCTGCGGGCGCGCGGCGCGCAGGTCGACGTGCTCGAGCTGTACGAGACCGTCGCCGAGCCGCTGTCGGACGATCAGCGTGCCGCCGTCGCCGCCGCCGACTACGTGACGTTCACGTCCTCGTCGACCGTGGAGTTCTTCTTCGAGCAGGCGGGTGTTGAGGCGGCGGCGCGGCCGCGGGTGGTCTCGATCGGGCCGGTCACCAGCGGCGCGCTGCGGGCGCATGGGCGCGAGCCGGACGTCGAGGCCGAGCGCCACGACATCGACGGGCTGCTGGACGCGCTCGTCGCCGACGCCGGCCGCCAGGAGCGGCCGTGAGCTCGCCGGTGATCACGTTCACGACCGACTATGGCCTGCGCGATGGGTTCGTCGGCGTCTGCCACGGCGTGATCGCGCGCGGCTGCCCGGAGGCGCGGGTGATCGACCTCGGTCACGAGATCCCGGCCCACGACATCCGCGCAGGTGCGCTGCTGCTGCGCGCCAGCATCGAGTACTTCGTAGCCGACGCGGTCCATCTCGCGGTCGTCGACCCCGGCGTCGGCACCGCGCGGCGCGCGATCGCGTTGGCGACCGGCTCGGGCACGCGGTTCGTCGGGCCCGACAACGGGCTACTGGCGCCCGCCGCCGACGCATGCGGCGGGATCGCCGAGGCGGCGGACATCGGCGACTCGCCGTTCGCGCTGCGACCGATCTCGGCGACGTTCCACGGCCGTGACGTGTTCGCGCCGGTCGCGGCGGCGCTTGCGTGTGGACGACCGTTGTCCGACGTCGGCGAGCCGATCGACCCGGCATCGGTGGCGGCGCTGGAGCTGACGCGGGCGGTGCGCGATGGCGACGTGCTGGTCGCTCACGTTCAGTACATCGACCAGTTCGGCAACGTCCAGCTCGACGCCGAGGCGTCGCAGGTGGAGCGGTTCGGGGATGTGCCGCAGCTGCAGGTGTCCTCAGACGCCTGGGACCGCCCGCCGCTCGAGGTGCGCGGCGGCGTCACGTTCGGCGAGGTGCAGGCCGGCGAGCTGCTGCTCTACGAGGACTCGCATCGCCGCCCCGCGATCGCCGTCAACCGTGGCTCGGCGGCCGAACGGCTCGGGGTCGGGGTCGGCGACGAGCTGCGGATCGCTCCAGCCGGTCAGCGATGACCGCGCGGACGATCGGCTTCCCGCGGCTGCATCTGCGCGAGGTCGACTCGACCAACGCCCGCGCGCGGCAGCTTGCCGCCGACGGCGCGCCGGACGGGATGGTCGTGACAGCGAGCCACCAGGGGAGCGGGCGCGGCCGGCAGGGCCGGGCATGGGTCGCGCCGCCCGGTCGCGCGCTGCTGTGCTCGGTGATCGTCCGCGAGCCGCCGAGGCTGATCCCGCTCGCGGCCGGCGTCGCGGTCGCCGAGACGATCGAGTCGGTGCGGCCGGCGGATCCCGTGGCAGCGGCGTGGCGGCGGGCCGAGGGCGGGGGTGGCGCACCGGTGCAGATCAAGTGGCCCAACGACGTGCGCCTGCGCGGGCGCAAGGTGGCCGGGATCCTCGTCGAGGGGCGGCCGCAGGAGCGCTGGGCGGTCGTCGGGGTCGGGGTCAACGTCGCGCTACAGCCCCAGGACTTCCCGCCCGAGCTGCGGTGTACCGCGGCGACGCTCGAGCTCGAGCCGGCATCGATCCCTCTCGTGCTGGCGCGGCTGACGGCGGCGCTGGGGCGTTGGCTGGAGGCCTCCGAGCAGGCGGTGCTGGACGCGTTTCGGATCCGCGACGCGCTGCTCGGTCGCGAGCTCCGCTGGGAGCAGGGCGCCGCCGCGTCGCTGGTGCGCGACGGCGTTGGCGCGGGGATCGACCGCGACGGGCGGCTGCAGGTGCGCACCGGCGACGGCGAGACGCTGGCGCTGGACTCGGGTGAGGTCCATCTCGTGGGCTGACGGCGGCCTGACCGCGCCATCTACGGTTCGACGCGCGGCGTGACCGCGCCATCTACGGTCCGACGCGCTGCGTGACCGCGCCATCTACGGTCCGACGCGCGGCGTGACCGCGCCAGCCCGGCGCCGGCGTGCCGTTGCCGATGGGCGACATTTTTTCAACGAAAGCCGGCCGGGTTCGAACGAAGACGGAAAAATGTTCGGTCAGGCCGGATATTCCAACGTCGCCGTCTCCCGCAGCGGTGCAAACGGGAAAATGTTCGGCGGCGGGATCGCAGGCGATTGCGGGTCAAGCAGGCGCGTGGTGGTGAAGCAGACGCCCGGGGCGGCTTGGAAAGGGCGCCTGGGGCGCGGGAGCGAAACAGGCGTTGGGGGGTGAAACGGCCGTCGGTCGCGGCTCATGCATCTATGGCGCAACTTCACGGATGGCCGGAGCGGGCGGTGTCGGCGCTGGCCAGCGAGCAGCGGCTGCTGGTGGCGGCGTGGCAGCTGCGCGAGCTCGGCATCGCCCCCAGCACCGTTGCCGAGGTTCTGGAACGCGGCAGGCTCCACCGTTACGCGCATGGGGTGTACGCGGTCGTCGAACTCGGCGCGCTGCCGCCGCTCGCGGCCGAGCAGGGGGCGATCCTCGTCTGTGGGCCCGATGCCGTGATCAGCCACCGATCCGCGGCCGCGATCTGGGACCTGGTCGAGCACACCGCCGGACCGGTCAGCGTCACCGTGGTCGGCTCGGATCGAGGTCGCGCGCGAGCCGGCATCGACTTTCACCGGACCGGGGCCCTCGCACGGGTTGACGTGCGCCGCAACGGCCTGCCGCTGACCGCTCCGGCGCGGACCTTGATCGACATGGCGGCCGTCAGCTCGTACCGGCAGGCCGAGCTGGCGCTGGACCGCGCGCTGACGCGACAGCTGACGAGTCCAACGGCGCTCCGGAACGCGATCGAGCGCTGCCCGACGAGGGCGGGCGTCGCGACCGTTGCCGGGCTGCTGGATCCGGCGCGGCCGAGCTCGATGACGGTTTCGCCGCCCGAAGAGCTGCTGCTGTCGCTCGTCCGTCGCGCGGGCCTGCCGGCCCCGGAGGCCAACGTCCCGCTTGGCGATCCGCACAGCCCGGTCGCGTTGGAGCGCTACCGGCCGGACCTGATGTGGCGGGCGCAGCGGGTCGTTGTCGAGTTCGACAGCCGGCAATACCACTCGAGCGCACGTGCAATCGAGTCCGATAATCGCCGTGATGCGGCGGTGATCAGGGCGGGCTGGACCGTGATTCGCGTTCGCTACCGGGAGCTGGTCCAGGCTCCCGAGCGTGTACTGGTGAGGATCGCGGGCGCGCTCGCGCGCTCCGGTTGCCCGGTCTGAGCGCGGCTCAGGCGGCGGCTTCGGCGTCTTGATCGGAGGAGATGCCGTCGAGCGTCAACTGCTCGACGTTGCCGGCGACGGACGGCTGGTGCTCGTCGTCGGAGCCGTTCACGCCGTCGGGCTCGTCGTCGCTGCCGGCCGTGGCCGGCTCCGCCTCGGCCGTGTCGCGCTCGGCCGCGACCGTGTCGGGCTCGGCCTCGGCCGTGTCGGGCTCGGCTTCGACCGTGTCGGGCTCGGCCTCGGCCGTGTCGGGCTCGGCCTCGACCGAGTCCGGCTCGGCCTCGACCGTGTCCGGCTCGGCCTCGACCGAGTCGGCTTCGGCGGTCGCCGCATCTCCGTCGACGGCGCCGGCGGGGGCCGTCTGGGGCTGCTCGCCCGCATCCTGATCGGCCTTGCGGCGGCGGCGCTTTGAGCCGCGCTTGCCCTTGGGGAAGTTGCGCAGCAGCTCCCGCGCGAGCGCGGCCGGCTTGCGGGCCATCCGCGTCCGCGCGCCGCGCAGCGCCTCCTCGGCCTCGGGCGTATGCGCGAGCGCCGCGGCGAGCAACGCCGCGCTCAGCCGGCGGTCCTCCTTGCGGGAGGCGTGGACCAGGCGCCGCGCGTTGCGGGCATGGGCGGCGCCGCTCGAGTTGACCAGCAGCCCGAGCAGCCGCTTGGTCTCGGGCCAGCGCTGGACGGCGTACTCCTCGTGGACCTCGCGCGTGTACTCGGCCATCCGCCAGATCCAGGCGTTGGCCTGGTCGCGGCGGCCGATGCGGCGCTCGGCCAGCGCCTGCAGCATGATCTTGACGCCCTCGCGTCGCTCGTCGCGGGGCCAGCCGCCCATGATGTCGATCGCGGTGTCGAACGCCTCGGCGTCGCGGCTGGCGGCGATCTCCTGCAGTGCGCGCAGCCGCAGCTGCGCCGAGCGGTTGCGCTGCACGGTCGTCAGCAGGAAGCGGCGCTTGAGCTCGCCCTGGCGGTCGAAGTGCAGCATCGCCTTCGCGCGCCGCCAGCCGTTGGGCGCGACGCGGGCGCCGGCCAGCGCGGCCCACACATGCTGCTCGCCGTAGTCGAGGTTCTCGACCGCGATCCGCCACAGCTCGCGCTCGAACACCTCCGCGCGCCGCTCTGGATCGGGGGTCACCGGCAGCACCCGTCGTTCGACCCGCACCCGCCGGCCACGGCCGCGGCGAACGGGACCGACGACGATCGCCCCGCCCCGGTAGACGTCGCGGTCAAGCAGCGAGTGCAGTGTCACGACCGGGTCGTCGTGCTTGGTCGCGGGGTGCACGAAGTCGATCACGATCCCGGCTTCCTTGCCGGGGTGGCGGCGGGTGACGCGCCCGACGCGCTGCTGGTAGATCCGCTTGGAGGCGGTCGGCGCCAGGTGCATGCAGATCGTCGCGCGCGGGCTGTTCCAGCCCTCGGCGAGCAGCTGCGCGTTGATCAGCACGTCGATCTTGCCCGACTCGTAATCGGCGAGGACCCGCGCCAGCTCGCGCTTGGGCGTCTCTCCCGAGACGGCCTTGGCCTTGATCCCCATCTCGGTGAACGCCGTCTCGAGGTTGTAGGCGTGCTTGACGCCGGCGGCATAGACGACGCCGGGGACGCCGTTGAAACGAGTCTTGTAGAGATCGGCGACCGCGAGGTTGAACGGCGTCTGGTCCAGCAGCTCGGCCAGCATCTCCTGGTCGAACTCGGTGTCGACTTCTCCCCGGCGCAGCGGCACCTTGGCGATCGTGCGCACGCCCGGTCCGGGCGGGATGCGGATGCACCGCAGCGGCGCGATCACGCCGCGTCGCGCCGCCTGCGCGAGGTCGAAGCGGCTCGTCTGGGTCGGGAACAGGTCGGTCACGTGCCGCGCGATCAGCGCGCCGGTGGCGGTCATGCCGACGAAGATCGGGCCCGACCAGGCACGGATCGACGACGACGTCTTCTCGCCCAGCGCGGTGTGCGCCTCGTCGCAGATGACGATCGTGTAGGCGTCCGAGATGCGTCCCGCGTTGCGGACGAACCACTGGTATGTCTCGACCGTGACCGGACCGTTGGCGGCGTCGTGGCCGTCGAGCAGCGGCGCCGAGATGCGGTCGCGGTAGCCGCGGTCGCGCAGTTCGCCGTTGAACTGGTCGACGAGGTTGCGGCGGTGGGTGAGGATCAGCACGCCGCCGGTGCGGCTGGCCTCGACGAACCCGAGCGCGGCGACTGTCTTGCCGGCGCCGGTCGCGTGCTCGAACCAGAAGCGCTTGTCGGCGTTGGGGTCCTCGGGCTGCTCCTCGTACTGAGCCTCGTCGTCATCGTCGGGGTCCTGCCAGTCCCGCGGCTCCTCGTCCTCGGGCTCGTCGTCCTCGATCTCCTCGTCGTCTCCGATCTCGTCGTCTTCGATCTCGTCGTCGACGGACGACCGCGAGCGCGCGCCGTTGCTGCCCGTGGACGTCGCCGAGGCGCGCGCGACCGCCGAGCTGCCGTCGCCGGCCGAAGCGCCGTTGGCCGCCACAGCGCCGTTGCCGGCGGACGTGCCGTTGCCGTTGCCGTTGACGCTGCGCTGTGCGCCGGCCAGCAGCGCCGTCAACGTGCCCGACAGAGCGTCGACCTGGTGTGCCGAGAGCACCGTCCCGTCGGCCAGGTGCGGTTCGTCCTCGGACAACAGCCGTTCGAGGCCGAGCAGCAGCGAGTACTCGCGCCGCCACTCGATCGACGGGCTTGTGCGGCCGGCCGCGATCTCCTCCAGCGCGGCATCGAGCGCGCGCCGACGAGCGGACCCTGGCGCCAGGGCCTCCTCGATCGATTCGCCTTCGTAGACGAAGCGTTCGCGCGTCAGCAGTTCGGCACGCGCGATCGCGTCAGGACTTGGAAACGGGGTTGTGACACCCATGACTTGGAGAAAAATTGAGTCAGATAAGCGAGCCGCGGCGAAACATCAAGCGGCTCACGGTCTCGGCGTCCGCCGAGAAAGTGCGAGCAATTCCTCAGAAGCGTTCCGGGCCCTACGCCCGGAGCCAAGCGTATTTAAGCACACCCGCCGGGGAGGACCGTGTGGCAAGCTGTGCCCGTGCGCGTCGTGGCCTCGGGGATCGTGACGACGGGGGCCGTTCTCGACGGCGCCGGGCGGACCGCGGTCCCGGTACCGGAGCGATCGTGACCGCCGCCGTCGACGTGGAGGTCCGTCGCCACCGCGGCGAACGGGAGATGACGGAGCTGCTCGCCCTCCGTCACGACGTGTTCTGCGTCGAGCAGGGCGTCGCCGAGCGCGAGGAGCTCGACGGCCGCGACGGCGACGGCGTGCACCTCGTCGCGATCGCCGACGGCGAGGTGCTCGGCACCTGCCGGCTGCTGTTCGTGGGACCGACCGTGCAGTTCAGCCGCCTCGCGGTCCGGCGCGATGCGCGCCGCCGCGGGATCGCGTCGCGGCTGCTGGAGCTGGCCGACGCCGAGGCCCGCACGGGCGGCGCGCGGCGGCTCGTGCTGCACGCCCAGACGTACGCCCGCGCGCTGTACGAGGCTGCCGGCTACGAGCCGCGCGGTCGGGTGTTCATGGAGTCGGGGATCGAGCACATCGCGATGGAGAAGCTGCTGTAGCGAGCCGGGTCGCCGACATCGGGGGCGTCGCCGGCGGACCGTCCCCGACGCGCTAGCGTGACCGGACGATGCCCGAGGTCCGGATCGACCCGATGACCGGCTACCGGGCGATTGTCGCCACGGACGCCGACCGTGGCCATGGAGACACCGACGGCGGCCCAGACGCCATCCGTCCCACGGCGGACGCGAGGACCTCCGCCGACGCGCTCGCGCAGCCACCGTTTGAGCCGGTGCTCACACGGAACCCACCAGAGCCGGAGCCGACGGCCCACCCCGACCTGTTCTGGGCGGGCGCGGGGGCCGGCGTCGACGAGCTGATCGAGGTCGCGGCGCCGGTCAGCTCGATCGGGGAGCTGTCGGTGGGGGAGGCGATCGCGACCGTCGAAACCTGGCGCGAGCGGATGCGCGCCCATCCCGACGCTTCGTGCCTGCACCTCTATGCCGACGAGCGCCCCGGGGTCAGAGCGAGCGCGCGGCTGCTTGCGATGGGGTTCGTGCCGGCCGCAATCGCGCGCGAGCGCGAGCGGTTCCGCGGCTACGCGACGAGGACGATGGGAGGCAACCTGCTCGCCGACCTGCTGCAGCAGGAGGTGCGCCTGCGCGAGCGAATCGTCGAGATCGACTCCGAGGCGGTGCTGCTGTCGGCGTACGCGGCGCGCGCGCCCTACCAGCTGATGCTCGTGCCGCGCACGCCGCGGATGCGCTTCGAGGACGACGGGCCGACCGGGGCGGCGCTGCTGCACGCCGCGATCGGCCGGCTCGAGGCGCTGCTCGGCTCGATCCCGCCGCTCAGCCTGTGGGTGCGGACCGCGCCGCAGGGCTCCGAGCACTTCTGCTGGCGGATCGACCTGATGCCGCAGCTGCCCGGCGAGCGGGAGGGCGGGCTCGAGCTCGGCGCGGGCCTGACGTTCAACCCCGTCTCCCCGGAGGCTGCTGCGACGGCATTGCGCGACGCCGGCTGATGCGCGCGCTCGTGCAGCGGGTCGGGCGCGCCTCGGTCGACGTCGACGGCGAGCGCGTGGCCGAGATCGGCGCCGGGCTGCTGGTGCTGCTCGGCGTCACCCACACCGACTCGACGGCCGAGGCGCAGTGGATCGCCGCCAAGATCCGGGCGCTGCGGGTATTCGAAGACGCCGACGGCCGCATGAACGAGCCGCTCGGCGACCGAGAGGTGCTGTGCGTGTCGCAGTTCACGCTGTACGGCGAGGCGCGGCGCGGCAACCGGCCGAGCTACGTCGCGGCCGCCCCGCCCGAGGTGGCACAGCCGCTGTATGAACGGGTCTGCGAGCTGCTCGACGCCCGGCGCGGGGTGTTCGGCGCCCACATGGAGGTCGCGCTCGTCAACGACGGGCCGGTGACGCTGCTGCTCGAGAGCCGTTGAGCCGCGAGCGAGCGGGCGCTCGTCTCAACCGGTCTTCGTCACCGTGCTCGTCTTCGAGACGGTCGTCGTCGTGGTCGACGTCTTCGTGAGCGTCGTCGTGGTCGTGCGTGGGACCGTCTCGGTCTTCGTGACATGGACCGTCTTCGTGTTCGTCTTCGCCTTACCGGGGACGGTCACCGTGTGGGTCTTCGCCGCCGTATGCCCGTGGTGGCCTTTCGCGCTCGTGACCGTGTCGGTGGTCGTCGTGCCGGCGCCCAGCGCGAACCCGACGATCACCGCGATCGCCGCTCCCGCGAGCAGCGCGAGCACCACCGGGCCCCACGGGAACGGTCGCGGCGGACGCAGGTCATGCCCGCACTTCGGGCAGAAGTCCGCGTCGGCCGGGACGCGCGATCCGCAGTTGGGGCAGATCGCATCGGGTCGCTCAGGGGGCTCGGCGCTGATACGCGGAACCCTACTGCCGCAAGATCAGCGGAATGCCGAGGTGCCGGTCAGTGCCCCGCCGATCACGAGGGCGTGGACGTCGGCGGTGCCTTCGTAGGTGACGACCGATTCGAGGTTGTTCATATGGCGGATCACGGGATATTCGAGCGTGATGCCGTTGGCGCCGAGGATCTGGCGGGCGGTGCGCGCGACCTCCAGGGCGGCGTTGACATTGCCCAGCTTGCCCATGCTGACCTGCTCGGGGCGCAGCTGGCCGGCGTCCTTCATGCGTCCTAAATGCAACGCCAACAGCGTGGCGCGGTTGACCTCCAACGCCATCTGCGCAAGCTTTGACTGCTGGATCTGGGTGGCGGCGATCGGCTTGCCGAACACCGTGCGCTCCTTCGCATAGTCCAAGGCGGCTTCCAGGCACGCGCGGGCGGCGCCGGCGGCGCCCCACACGATCCCGTAGCGAGCCTCATCAAGACACGACAACGGCCCGCGTAGCGAGCTCACCTCCGGCAGCATCGCTGACTGCGGTAGCCGCACGTCGTCGAGCAGCAGTTCGGAGGTCACCGACGCGCGCAACGACAGCTTCTTGTGGATCTCCTGGGTCGTAAACCCCTTGCTGTCCTTGGGGACGAGGAACCCGCGGATCCCGTCGTCGGTGCGTGCCCACACGACTGCGACGTCGGCGACCGACCCGTTGGTGATCCACATCTTCTGACCATGCAGCACCCAATCAGACCCGTCGCGGCGCGCACGGGTGCGCATCGACCCCGGATCAGACCCCGCATCCGGCTCGGTCAACCCAAAGCACCCAATCACCTCACCCGCCGCCATCTGCGGCAACCACTCCTGCTTTTGCTCCTCAGACCCCCACCGCCAGATCGCGAACATCGCCAACGACCCCTGCACCGACACCAGGCTGCGGATCCCCGAGTCGCCGGCCTCAAGCTCCAGACACGTCAACCCATACGCCGTCGCCGACGCCCCCGCACACCCGTACCCGTCCAAATGCATCCCCATCACCCCGATCCGACCCAGCTCACGCGCAAGCTCGATCGGGATCGTCCCCGCCTCAAACCAATCACCGACATCGGGCAGCACCCGATCGGTCACAAACGCGCGCACGGTATCGCGGATATCGCGTTCCTCATCCGACAGCTGGCGGTCGATCCCGAGGAAGTCGCGGGGGTTGAGGGCGGGAGGGTCAGAGACGGCTGTCATCGGTGGCTACCTGCCTGCGGTCCGGAGTCTGCGTGCGTGCGATCGCGGGCAGCCACGCCGGCCCCCCGCTCGACCGTCGAGCCTACACGGCCGAGCGCTCCACACCAGCGACGGGAGCAGCCGCCTCCGACGTCGGGTGCGGCTGTGGGCGCGCACCCAGCATCGCGATCCCCGCCACCGCCGCCAGCAGCGACGCCGCCGCGAGCACCTCGGAGCCGTACCGGTACGCGAGCACCGTCGACTCGCCGGCCGCCGGCGTTCCGAGCACGGCGATGAACAGCGCCACGCCGACCGCGAGCCCGACCTGACGCAGCATGTTCACGACCGCGGAGCCGGTCGCGAACGAGCTCGCCGGCAGCGACGAGGCGCCGGTCGCCATGAACGTCGGCAGCGTCAGGCCGACGCCGATGCCGGTCAACAGCATGCCGCCGAGCATCTCGGAGACATACGCGGGCTGCAGCCCGGCGGCGACCGCCCACCACATCACGCCGGCGGCAAAGATCGTGGCGCCGGCGCCGATCACCGGTCCCGGCCCGAACCGCGTGATCAGCCGACCCGCGACGCCGAACGCGAACAGCGGCACCATCAGCGGGCCTGGCGCGATCGCGAGGCCGGTCTGTAGTGCCGACCAGCCCCATACGTCCTGCAGCCACAGCACGCGTGACAGCAGCATCGCGCCGAAGGCGATCGAGAACGTCAGCGCGACCAGCGACGAGCCGGTGAACGGCCGCACCCGGAACAGCGCGCCGTCGATCAGCGGCTTGCTGCTGCGCGCGCAGCGCAGCGCGAACAGCGCCAGCGCCAACACTGCCGCAGCCAGCGACGCCGCCGTCGGGGCCGAGCCCCAGCCCCAGTCGTTGCCCTTCACAAGCCCGAGCGTCAGCAGCGCCACGCCTCCGGTCACCAACAGCGCGCCGAGCGCGTCGGGCGCGGGCACCGGGTGGCCGTCGACCCGCGGAAGCCGCCGCCAGCCGACGATCGTCGCGACGACGCCGATCGGCACGTTGACGTAGAACACCCACCGCCAGCTGCCGGCGACGAGCAGGCCGCCGATGACCGGACCGAGCGCCGCCGCGAGGCCGCCGATCGCCGTCCACGTGCGGACCGACGAGTGCCTGCGCTCCGGTGGCGTGACCGCGAGCACGAGGCTCAGCGACGTCGGCGTCAACAGCGCCGCGCCCGCCGCCTGGAGGGCTCGGAACACGACGAGCATCGTCAGGCTCGACGCCGCCCCGCAGGCCGCCGAGGCGAGCGTGAACACGATCACGCCGAGCAGGAACCCCTGCTCACGCCGCCGGCTCTCGGCGAGGCGGCCGAACAACACCAGGAGCGCCGCGTACACGATCGCGTAGGCGTTCAGCACCCATGACAAATTGCCGAGGTTCGAGGCATGCAGGTCGCGGGCGATGTCCGGCAGGGCGACGTTGACGATGAACAGGTCGAGGCTCGCGAGCACGACGCCCGCGCAGACGATCACGAGCACCATCGCGGGCGACGCGTCGGCACGGCGCTGCAGCAGCTTGGCGGTGGATGGCACGGCGGACCTCCGGTTCGGGCTGGGTCGCCGTCTGGTGCGACGACACCCGAGCTGACTTAGCCAATAAAGAGTCAGCACCCTACCACACTGACTTAGGACAACAGAAGTTAGCTATAATGCCGTGGTCATGACAGAGGCGTTGGAGCTGACGGGTGCGCTGAACCCGCGATCGGCGTGGGACGCGGAGCGGTGCTCGCTGGCGAAGGCGCTCGAGGTGGTCAGCACCCGCTCGGCGTTCCTGCTGCTGCGCGAGGCCTTCTACGGCACCGAGCGGTTCGACGACTTCGCCTCACGCGTCGGCGTCTCGGACCCGGTCGCCGCGGCGCGGCTCAAGCAGTTGGTCGAGGATGGCCTGCTCGTGCGCGAGCCGTACCGCGAGCCCGGGCAGCGGACCCGCTACGCGTACCGCCTCAGCGACAAGGGCGCCGATCTGTTCCCGGCGCTGGTTGCGCTGATGCAGTGGGGCGACCGGTGGCTGGCCGAGGACGGCCCGCCGGTGGAGGTGCGCCACAAGCGCTGCGCCGCCACCGTACACGCGGAGCTGCGCTGCGAGTGCGGGCACGACGTCGCGCTCGGCGAGCTGGAGCTCGCTCGCCCGGGAGCCCGGCGAAGGAGCTAGGTCACGACTTCGTCGTGGCCGTCGGGCATGGCTTCGGCACCCGATAGCGGATGCCGAGCCGCTCGAGGCTCTTCTCGAGCTGGGCGCCGCCGGGAAACGGCGCCGTCGTGGCCGACCAGATCACGGTGTCACACGTGCGGGTCTTGCAGTCGCCGCCGAACGTGTAGAAGTTCTTCGTCCGCTGGTTGACGCACTGGCAGTGCGCGTGGCGTGGGTCGTTGCGGTCGATCGTGGAGACGACGTCCAGGCACTGGGCAGTACGGGTCCCACCGGCGGCAGCCCGCGGGCGCGTGGGAACGTCGCCGAGCGGGCGCGGTTGCGGGGGCCTACCGGGCCGGGTCCAGCCCCGCCCGCGTGAACAACCGCCGATCGTTGGTGATCACACCGGTGACCCCGAGCCGGTACAGCGGCGGCAGCCGCGTGTGGTCGTCGACCGTCCACACGTACAGCTCACGGCCGTGGCGGCGGGCCGCGTCGGCGAGCCCGGGCGTGACCACCGCCCAGTACGCCATGACCGCGTCGAACGTGCCCGCCTCGAGCGCCGGCTCGAGCTTGCGCGGGAGCGTCCGGCGCAGATAGGAGAGCATCGCGTACGCGGCCGGTCGGGTCAGCCGATGGGCCAGATAGTTGCGGCGCACCTTCGGCACCGACAGGCCAAGGCGCAGTTCCGGCGCGACCCGACGCAGCACCAGCAGGCTGTCGATCTCCATCGTCGAGACGAGCGTGCGGTGAGCGAGGCCGGCCGCCGCGATCGCGTCGGCGACGCGGGTCTCGTAGCCGACCGCCTTGATGTCCACGTTGAGCCCGACGCGCTCGGGCAGCAGCCGCGCGAGCGTGTCGAGCGCATCCGCGAATTCGATCAAGGGCTCGCGGGCGAGGTCGGCGGGATCGTGGGCGATCACGATCCGGTCGCGGTGCGACAGCACGTCGATCTCGACCATGTCCCAGCTCGCGCCCTCCAGTCGCGAGGGCAACTCCTCAAGGCGCGAGCCGGGCGCGATGATCTGGTGTCCGACCCGCAGCGGTGGGGCTCCGGGTGCGCTCGTCCCCGTTCGCTGTCCGTGCATCGCTCTCTTAGTGTGACGATCGCCGTCGTCGTCCCGGCGAGCGAACGATGCGCCCGCTACGTTGACCGCCGGTGCGGGACTACTACGAGCAGCTGTGGGAGCGGCTGCCGGAGCGACTCGATCCGCCGGACCTGTCGCTGCGGACGGCGTTTGCCCGTGCGAGCGTGCACCCGGGCGAGCGGGTGCTCGACCTTGGCTGCGGCGACGGCGCGCTGACCGGAACGCTCTTGGACGCGGCGGGCGCGGCGGGCCACCACGGGACCGTCGCCGGCGCCGACGTCGCGGAGGCCGCCCTGCGGCGCGCCCGTGCCCGGTACCCGGACCTGGAGTTCGTGCGCGTGCCGTTCGATGGCCCGCTGCCGTTTGGAGACGGCAGCTTCGACGTCGTCTGGGCGAGCGAGGTGATCGAGCACGTCGCCGACACCGCCGCCTGGCTGTCGGAGGTCAGGCGCGTGCTGGTCCCGCGCGGGCGGCTGGCGCTGACCACCCCCGACCACGGGCGCCTGCGGCTGGCGATCGGCGGCATCGGGCGCTACAGCGAGCCGCTCGGCGACCACCTGCACCTGTACACGGCGGCGTCGCTGCGCACGGTGCTGACCGAACTCGGGTTCGACGTCCAGCGGCTTCGTGCGGACGGCGGGCCGCCGCTGCTGCGGCGGTTGCTGTTGGCGTTGGCGGCACGCTGAGGCACTGGACGACGCCGCCGAGCCGCCCGCACGACGCTCGGGCCGGCAGGCAGCGCTCGCGGCGCGACGGTATAGAGGCGGATCCCGGGCGCCAGGCGGATGTTGCCGTATCTGCCGGAGCAGGTGGCGACGTAGGCGCGGCGGTTGGCTGATGCCGGCCCTCCTGCAGGACTTCGGCGAGTACGTCAATCTCGTCCGAGCCGCCCGCGCGGCCGGCAGCGACGACTCGTCGAAGACGCCGACAACCGACAAGCTGCGTCGCAGGCTCGCCGACTGTTTCAGCCGGTTCTCGCCGCGGACTCGTATGAGTTGTTCGCCAAACTGGGATCCGCGTCATCCAGCTTGGTGTGAGATCCACGTGAGTCGTGGATCTGACGCCAACCCACATTCTCGGGCGCTACGTTGGCGAAAGTTCCGGCCTCCGCGCCCGCCCGCAGACGTCAGTGGGCGTTGGCGGCGGCCTTCTGGGACGCGGCCAGGCCGGCGACCGCGTCGGCGGCGGTGATGTCCTGTGAGTGGTCGAGCTCGAGCACGCGTCGGTACTCGGCGATCGCGTCGGTGAGCCGGCCGTGAGCCTGGTCGAACTGTGCGAGCGCGAGCCAGGATTCCGGGTTGCGCGGCTGCAGGTTGCGGGCGTGGACGAGCTGCGCGCGCGCTTGCGCGACGTCGCCGATGCGCAGGTACAGCTGCGAGAGCGTTTCCGGCGGCAGGATCGACAGCGGGTCGCTGGAGGCGGCCGCGCGCGCCTGCGGGAACGCCTGCGCGGTCGTGTGGGCGCTCTCGGAGGCGGCCAGCTGCTGGGCGGAGTGCAGCGGGCGCCACTGCAGCCAGCAGATCGCCAGCGTGCAGACGAGCAGCGCGACGAGCCCGGCAGCGGTGAGCGGGCGCGCCGCGAGGCGGTCGAGCAGCGACGCCCGGTCGGCTCCCGAGGCGCTGCTGGCCGGGGCCGCGCCGCCGGCGTCGGCGGCCACAGGCGCCGCGGCGGTACCGGCTGGCACAGTCGCCGCGGCGGCATCGGCGCGCGCCTGCAGCGGCCCGCGACCCGCGAGCCAGCCGGCGCACACCAGCACCGGCACCGCGACCCCGGCGAAGAACCAGGTCCAGTCGAGCGTCGACTGCAGCCCGAACGCGACGACGATCGCGGCCAGCGCGATCATCCCCTCGCGCTCGGCGGCGAGCGCGGCACCAAGCGCCGAGGACCGCGCGCGCAGCGCCAACGGGCGCGCGGCCGCGATCAGCCACGAGACAAGCAGCGCGAACATGACCGCGACGCCGAGCAGCCCGAGGTCGGCGAACACCTCGAACAGGTAGCCATGGGCCTCCGAGATCACCTCCGCGCTCGTCGTGTACTGCAATCGCGCGACGCCGAAGCCGAGCAGGCCGACGCCGTCGAACAGGTGATGGGCGCCGACCTGCAGCGCCTGGTGCCAGTACACGGGGCGGCTCGAGCCGAACTGCAGCACGCGGTTGGCGGCGGTCGCGGAGACGACCGAGTTGGGCGAGACCAACTGATGCCAGACGTGCGAGATCTCACCGGTCAGGCCCCGCGAGGACGCCGCCACCGCGGCGATCGCGAGGATCACGCCGAGCACGATCAGGCCGATCAGGGCCCATCCGATCCGGCGCCGCAGCGACTCGGGCACGGTCACGTGATCCATCGCGCGGGCGGCGATGAAGCCCGCCGCGGCGATGAGCAGCAGCACGACGAGGATCACGATCCCGAACGTGTGACCGGCGTGATCCTGGGCGGCGATCGAGATCCCGTCGGCCTTGAGCGCGTGGTGGCTGAGCATCCAGGCGCCGATCACGGCGCCGCCGAGCGCCCCGATCGCGAGCATCACGATCGATCGCAGACGCAGCGGCGCGAACACCAACCACAACGCCACCGCGAGCGCCGCCGCCGCGTCGGCCGAGCGCGAGTAGGAGAGGATCAGGACGGCCACCATCAGCGACACCGCCGGCGCCGCCAGCCCCGCCATGAGCCGGCCGCGGTCGCGGCGCGCGCCCGCCCACATGCACGCGGGAAGCCCGATCGCGGCGCACACGCCGATCGCGTTCCAGTAGCCGAACGGCGCCTGCACCCGGCCGGAGAAGTTCCCGGATGCCAGCGTCGCGGGGAACACCTTGACCAGCAGCGACCAGAAGCAGAGGGCGGCCATCGCGACCGCGATCCCACCGAGCAGCGCCGGCCAGCGGTGCGGCGCGAGTCGCGCCACGCAGACGGCGCCGGCGAACGCCGCCAGGTACGAGACCGCCTGCCCGGAGGCCAGCCACGACGCGTCGGGCAGGTAGGACCAGACGATCGACAGGATCCCGAGCGCGGTCAGCGCCGCCAGCCACCCCACCGTCGCCATCCCCCAGTGCGGGCGGCGCGGGCCGGCGATCAGCAGCGCGCCGACGGCGACGGCGCCGAGCACGGTGACCGCGATCTCCGTCCAGGTGTTGCCGCTGGTGGCCGCCTCGTTGTCGACGCCGTTGCCGGAGATCATCGCGAGCGCGATCAGCGCCGCCGCAAGCAAGACCGCGGGCCAGGCATTTTGCGACGACCGTGCGACCCGCTCAGACCAGCGCGGGGCAGCGGTCGTCACCGCGTCTGCGACGCGGTCAGCAGCGGTTGTGACCGAAAGCACAGCCGCGGAGGCTACAGCCGGGTCTTGGCGCGCCCTTAAGTGCGCGCCACGTACGTCAGCCGGGCTACCAGGGCAGTGGGCGTCCGTCGCGATAGAAGCCGCCGGTGGGGCCATCGTCGGCAAGCAGCGCGGCCCAGCAGACGCTGGCCGCGCCGGCGGCGACCGGGCGTCCGCCCTGGCCCATGTCGGTGTCGGTCCAGCCGGGGCAGACCGCGTTGACGAGGACCCGGTCGCGGCGCAGCTCGGCGGCCAGGAGCCGGGTGAGCGCGTTGAGCGCGGCCTTGGAGATCGAGTAGGCGGGCGTGCCGCCGCTCATCTCGCTGATTGAGCCGCTCTCGCTGGAGACGTTGACGATCCGCGGATGCGGGCTGGCGCGCAGCAGCGGCAGGAACGCCTGCGCGGTGGCCCAGGCGCCGAACAGATTCGTCTCGAACGCGCGCCGCGCACGGTCGAGGTCGGCGGTGACGGCGCGGGCGTCGGTGTCGTAGTCGATCGCCGCATTGTTGACGAGGACATCGACACGTCCGAGCTCGTCGCCGACGCGGGCGACGGCCCCAGCGATGCTCGCCGGATCGGTGACGTCGAGCTGCTGCGGGCGCACACGCCGGCCGGTGGCGTCCAGGGCCCGCGCCGTCGACTCGCCCTTGTCGCGGTCCCGCGCCCCGAGCACCACCACGAAGCCGTGGTCGGCAGCCAGCTGGCGGGCGACCTCGCGGCCGATCCCCCGGTTTGCCCCTGTGACGATGGCGACTGGATCGTTGACGGCCACGCGACTCTCTGCAGCACGTTATCCGGCCGGCCGGTCCTCGATGGCCGTCGTTGATGTCGTCAGCGAGCAGGCTCCGACGCGAGCTACTCCTAATGGCTGCAAGCGCCTGTTCGTGCGCGCCATTGAGAGCGAGTTGGGATACGATCGCCTAGTTCGTCGTTCTTTGCTGTGCGAGGGCCAGAACGGATCCTCTGAAGGGCTGGGGGTGGCAACGTCGAATGGACGGCAAAACGGTAGGTAGGGCCTCCTCGTTGGCCTCTACTACCGGTGGCCGCGGCATCGAGGAAAAAGGGGCTCGGGCTTCTCGGTTTAGGTCCGTGCTTTGCGACGTGCGCTGGCAGCTGGCAGCGGTGGCTGCGGCGTCTACCAGCGTCACCGTCGCATTCGCCGTCCTTCCCGGGCTGGCGCTCGGATATCGCGCGCCTTCACTTCATGTTGCCTTGGAGACGACGGCCGCTTTGGTTGCGCTGCTGGTCGCGTTCCTGGTTTTCGGGCGGCTGCAGCGGGAGCCGCAGGTGGCTGATCTACTGCTCGCCTGCGGGTTGACGACGCTGGCCGTGAGCAATTTCTGGTTCCGGGCTGTTCCAGCAGTTTTCGAGGACAGGAGCGCTCGAAC
>DASUHF010000032.1:0-4504 GCA_036273655.1 Solirubrobacteraceae bacterium
GGGACTTCGTCAGGGTGAGCGATGGGACTCGAACCCACGACCGCCTGGACCACAACCAGGAGCTCTACCAGCTGAGCTACGCCCACCGTGGGATCGTTGAATCTACCAGCGGCGAAGCGGGAGGCGCTTGCGCTTGGTCCACAACGACCACTAGCATCCAGTCCCAAGGCGGACGGTCGCATGGCTGCACACCGGCCGCCGGGGGAACGGCACAGACGGCCGAGCCATCATCAAGCACAACCGAGCTAGGGGCAGGGGATTTGGGACGGAGGAGATCGCGATCGCGGATTGAGCCGATCGCGCCATCGGACGTCGAGTTGCTGGAGGCTCTGACGCCGCGGGAGCACGAGGTTCTGGGGCTGGTCGCCAGCGGGCGAACGTCGCAGTCGATCGCCGACGAGTTGGGCATCGCGCTGCCGACGGTCAAGCGCCACCTGGCCAACATCTACGAGAAGCTCGGCACCGCCAACCGGGTGCAGGCGAGCAACCTGTACCACCTCGGGCAGGCGACGTACGACCGCGTCGCCGGTCATCGCGCCCGGTAGAGCGGCCGGCTCAAGCGGCGCAACGACAAGCGTGCGGCGCGTGCGCCGCCGGCGCAGCTATGCCGTGCTGACGGTGGTCTCGACCGTCGTGCCGGCAGCGATCGTCTGGTAGACGACGCAATATCGCTCGGTGAGCCGCTGCAGCGTGGCGAGCTGCTCGGGCTCGGCGTCGGTGTCGAGCTCAAACGACAGCCGGACCGCGGTAAAGCCCACCGGAGCCTCGCGGTCGATCCCGAGCGTGCCGCGGAAGTCGAGGTCGCCTTCGGCGCGCACACGTCCTGACGAGACGGCGATCCCGAGCGACGTCGCCACCGCGCGCAGCGTCACCCCCGCGCACGCCACCAGCGCCTCCAGCAGCATGTCGCCCGAGCACAACAGCGAGCCGTCGCCGCCGGTCGCAGGATGCAGCCCCGCCTCCGCGATCGCCCGCCCGGTCTGCACCGAGCACGCCACGCCCTCGCCGAGCGTGCCGAGCGCCGACAGCGTCACCAGCGCCTCCTCCGGCTGGGCTCGGTAGCGCTCCTTCAGCGGGGCCTGCACGGCGCGTAGCTGCTCACCGTCCACCGAACCGATGCTAGTGGTCGGTTCCGTAAGTACGTTCGCACCGAGAGGCGCGACTGGTGACATGGCAACAGACGAGGCGTCCGAGCCACCCGGTCGGAGCGGCCACTAATGCACGGAGTCGCGTCGACGGGGGCGTGCTCGCCATACTTCGGCGGCCAGCCCGCGTAGCTCAGCTGGATAGAGCGGCGGCCTTCTAAGCCGCATGTCGCAGGTTCGAGTCCTGCCGCGGGCGTTCGCTGGATGTAACGAGGCCGGCGGTGGGGGCCGCGGGACGGCCGTTAGGCCAGCAGCTCGTCCGCGACCGCCGGGATGCCGTAGCCCCGGCGCAGCTCGTCGAGCGGCACGGGCGCGGCGGACCAGAAGTCCCAGTCGGCGGCGACCACGTCGACGGTCGCGGCGCTGCCGCGGTCCCAGGCGGTCCAGAACTTCCGCGGCGCGAACGCGCCGGTCGAGGCGCCGGCGATGTCGTTGAGGCGGATCCCGAGGTGCCAGCTGAATAGCACCGGCAGGATTTCCGCCGACATCGGGTGGTCGGGGTGCATCGCGCCGATGAACGTCGACACGCACAGCTCTCCCTGCTGCGAGGTCGAGTAGCCGCTGAGCACGTGCGAGGAGTCGTGCGGGGTCGTGAAGCCCTCGGCCAGCCCGTCGGGGTTGCCGGGGAACGCGAAGCCGTTGCGATTGAAGTGGTCCCAGAACGCCCAGCCGAACGTATCCGACGGCAGCTCGCCGAGCGCTCGATAGCGGGCCTCGAGCGCCGGCTCGGGCCGCTCGCGGTAGGGCAGGAACGGCGCGATCGCGTCCTCGTCGATCCCCGCCGCGTTCAGGTGCGGGAAGCTCGCCACGTTCTTGCGCACGATGCAGGCAGCCGCCGCTGCGATCTCGCCGCGCGCCGCCTGCGCGAGCACGTCCAGATAGGCCTCGTCGACGTCGAGCGCGGTGGCGTATTCCTGCACGAGCCGCGTCTTGTCCGGGTCCACGGTCCCGTCCACCAGCGACATCACCGCGAGCATCCGCACCGCCTGCATTGCGTCGTCGCCCGCCGACAGGACGGTCGCCAGCTGCTGCGGCGAGCAGGGGGACAGCTGCTCGAGCACCGCATCGTCGTCGGGGTGCGCCCCGTTGGCGCCGTGGCGCCCGAACACGATCGCGGCTGCCGCGGCAATCGTGCGGCGGTCGACGTCGGTGACGACGCCGTCGCCGTGCGCGAGCGCAACGGCGCGCATCGCGCCGAGAATCGCGTCGGACTGCTGGACCGGCACCCGGATGATCATCGCGAGCTCGTCCCCTTGGGCTCAGACGGACGTCAGAGGTGCATCAGGATTCCACAACCGACGCGAGCGCGAACAGATGGCCGCCGCCGGTGGTGTCAACCGGCGCGGCGCGGGTCGGCGACGAATACCGCGATCGGGTACCCCACCTGAGTCGGTGGCACCGAACGTGTTCACGAAATCGGCGGCGTCGCGGGCGCAGACGGTGAAATGTTCGGTCCTGCCGAACGTTTCACCGCCAACCGCAGATTGCGTCTGGAAAACGTGGAAATGTTCGGCGGCGGCCCCGCCGGCCGCGGACCCTTCCAGTGGATCACGGCGAGCTTGAGCGTGGTGCCCGTCCAGCCTGAGCGCGAGGACTCCGGCAGCAGCGGACTGTTCTTGACCGGCCTCCGCAAACGCCAGTGTTTTATCTATTTAGTTTGGACAGGCGTGACGGTCAGGCGGCGGTGGTCGCGCGCCTGGCGGCGACCGCGCCGGCCAGCAGCTCGCGCCGCTCGCGCGCCCATGTGGCGGCGAACGCCGGGAACGACTCGACGTCTGACTCGAGCACGAACAGCCCGCCTGCGGGCACGACCGCGCCGAGTTCGATCAGCAGCGGCGTGAAGTGCACGTCGACCGCCAGCATGTGGTTCGGAGCGCCGCCGAGCAGGATCGGGATCGCGGCGGCCCCGGCCAGCGCACCGGTGCCGATCCGGTCCAGGAACGCCTTCAGCAGGCCCGAGTACGTCGCCTTGTAGGTGGGGCTGGAGATCACGAGCACATCGGCGTCGAGCGTCCGGGCGGCGGCGGCCGCCGCGAGCGGGTCGTCGTAGTCGAGCACCTTCGGGCCGAGCGCCGCCAGATCGACCTCGTCGGCCATGGTGCCGTCGAGCACGGCGGCCAGCTCGGATGCGAGCGTCCGTGCCAGGCCTTGCGTTCTCGACCCCGGGCGCGGATTGCCGGCGATCGCCAGCACCGTCGGAGCATGCGTGCCGTTCATCTCATGCCACCAATCGATCGAGGGGGAGCCCGGCGTCGTCCAGCACCCGCCGCGTCAGCGAACGGTCGGGCTCGCGGCCGCCGGGACAGCTGAGCGGGTCGGCCGCGCGCGACCGCCGGCACTCGCGGACGCTCGAGCGCCTCGGCGAGGTCGAGCTGACGGCCGCCGGATCGGACACGACCCTGATCGTATGCGACCGCCCGCGTCGGATCCGGCGCCGACGAGCCGCGTGACCGCGTCGATCGATACGGCGGGAACGGTCCCGTCCCGTTCGCGCGTGGTCTGCGGCAATACCATCAGGCCGAGTCGTTCGGCATGCTCGCGCGGCACCGTCACCATCGTCAGATCGCCGCCAAGCTCCGCTCGTGCACGACGCAGTCAAACGCCGCGATCGACCCATGCGGTCGCGCCAGCCCGGTCTCCAGCGGCCCGTGCTCGACCCCCTCCCAGCTCGCGCCCTCACCGGAGCGCGCGAAATTGCTCGACAACGGACCCCGCCGCCGGCGCGCACGTTGACGACGAAGGCGCGACGGCCGCGGATCGCCGGCAGCGTCTCGCTCGCCCTCGCCAGCATTTGACTTCATCCCGCGGTGAAGTATGTGTATTTCGATTGAGGTGGTCTTGATTGCAGCGTGCCGGCGGGTCGGGCGATGCGCGACGATGCACGAGCCGATGCGTACTCGGTCCGTTCTCCTGCCGACGCTCGTGGCGCTGCTGATCGCGATCGGCGCGGACGGCTCCGCCGCCGCACGGGCGCCCGCCGAAGCTCATGCTCAAGCGGTCACGAGCGGCCCGCGGATCCCCGGCACCGAGTGCCCGGCATTCCCGGCCGACAGCGTCTGGAACACGCCGATCACGGGACTGCCGGTCGCGCCGCGGTCGGCGTCGTGGATGCGCCACATGGCCGCCGGCTCGACGTTCCTGCATCCGGACTACGGTCCCGCGGGCCGCGGCGCGACGCCGTACGGGATGCCGTGGCAGATCACCTCGCGACATCCGAGGTTCGTGCGGATCCACTTCCGGTACGCGAGCGAAAGCAACCGCGGCCCGTATCCATTCTCGGCGCGGACGCCGATCGAGGGTGGCCCGAACGCCGCCGGCGACCGCCATGCGCTGATGGTCGACCCCGCGACATGCGTGCT
>DASUHF010000033.1:0-57800 GCA_036273655.1 Solirubrobacteraceae bacterium
GGGCACAGTGCGCGTCGTCGATGCCAACGGCGCGACGCTGCTCTCACACGAGGTCTCGCCCGGCGACATCTGGCGCGCGTGTCAGACCAAGCACGCCGCGGTCGCCGACTGGGTCGCGTTGGCGGTCAGACGCGCCCGTGATTCGACCCCACCCACCCCCGCGGTGTTCTGGCTCGACGAGACCCGCGCCCACGACGCGCAGCTGCTGGCCAAGGTGCGGACCGAGCTCGAGCGCCTCGACACGAACGGGCTGCAGATCGAGATCCTGCCGGTTGCCGAAGCCACGCGCTTCACGCTCGCCCGCGCGCGAGCGGGGAAGGACACGATCTCGGTGACCGGCAACGTGCTGCGCGACTACCTCACCGACCTGTTCCCGATCCTCGAGCTCGGGACGAGCGCGAAGATGCTCTCGATCGTGCCGCTGATGGCAGGCGGGGGCATGTTCGAGACCGGCGCCGGCGGCTCGGCGCCCAAGCACGTGCAGCAGTTCACCGCCGAGAACCACCTGCGCTGGGACTCGCTCGGTGAATTCCTGGCGCTCGCCGAGTCGCTGGAGATGCTCGCCGACAAGACCGACAACCCGCGCGCGCGGATCCTCGGCGAGGCGCTTGACCGCGCCACCGGGCGGGTGCTCGAGGACGGACGCTCACCGTCGCGGCGCGTGCACGAGCTCGACAACCGCGGCAGCCATTTCTACCTGGCGCGCTACTGGTCCGACGAGCTCGCCTCCCAGCACGACGACGACGAGCTCGCGACCCGCTTTGCGCCGCTCGCCGAGCGACTGGCCCGCGACGAGCAGACGATCGTCGACGAGCTCGAGCGGGTCCAGGGATCGGCGGTCGAGCTCGGCGGCTACTACCGACCGGACCCCGGGCGGGTCGCGGCCGCGATGCGCCCGAGCGAGACGTTCAACGACGCGCTCGCCACGTTGTCACACTGATTTCCGGCTCGTATATTCGTCCGGCCCCGCGCCCGGGTTGGGCAGGAACCGTGGGTTCGCGGCGACATTCGTGTTGACGTCGGCGCGGGGCGGCCGATCGTCCGTCGTCTGGCCGTCGCCGGTCGCGCGCCCTCATCACCCTCCGGACAGAAGGATCACATATGAGCAACCGTTCGACGGTTCGTCGGCTGGCGGTGGCCGGCACGGCACTCGCGACGATCGTGTCGGTCGGCGTCGCGACCGCGGGGAGCGCCGTCGCCGCCCAGCGACCTCCGGCGGTTGCAAGACACCAGTACGCGGTCCGGCAGGGGCCGGCCGGGCATGCCTTCTACAACGGGCCGAAGATGCTCCCCGGGGGCGCCCACGGCACGCTGATCTGGGCGCGGCGGGTGCCGGCGCCGAGGGGCGCGATCGCGTGGAAGGTGCTGTACAAGTCCAAGGACGTCAAGGCCCGCACCGATGCGGTTTCGGGGCTCGTGATCGCGCCCAAGGGCAAGGCGCCGAAGCAGGGCCGCCCGGTGGTCGCATGGGCGCACGGGACGCTCGGCGGAGCGCGGTCGTGCGCGCCGTCGATCCCGAACAACCCCGCGCGCAACCTCCGCGACTACTACACGTACGACGATCCGGACTTCATCGACGTCGGCGTGCCCGCGCTGACGACGTTCCTCAAGGCGGGCTACGTCGTCACCGCGACCGACTATCAGGGTCTCGGCGGACCCGGCGTGCACCAGTACACGGTCGGCCGGACCGAGGCCAACGACGTCGTCGACTCGGTCAAGGCGGCCACGCAGCTGCCGGGCGTCGACCCGGGCAAGCGCGTGGTCACGCTCGGTTGGTCGCAGGGCGGCGGCGCCGCGATCTTCACCGGTCAGCAGGCCGAGGCGGCGTACGCCAAGCCGTTCAACGTGATCGGCATCGCCGCGCTCGCCCCGGCGGCCAACAATGGCCCCGATCTCACCCGGCAGGTGCAAAGCGGTCCGACCAACTCGATCTTCCCGTACGTGACCGCGGTGCAGCAGCTCAACCTGATCCGCGGCTATTCGGCCGCGTACGGCCTGAACGCGTCGACGATGGTGACCCCGGCCGGGATGCCGGTGCTCAACGCGCTCAACGTCGAGTGCACGGTGCACCTCGGCGACGCGCTGCAGGAGCTCAACGTGAACGTCCTCACCCTGTTCAAGCACCCGTTCCCGCAGGCGCTGGTCACGCGCGCCTACCAGAACACGGCCGGACAGCAGACGACGGTCGCGCCGGTGCTGACGATGCAGGGCACCAACGACGCCGTCGTCAATCCGTACGGCACCGACGAGTACATCCAGCGGGCGTGTCAGTTCAAGCAGCCGATCGAGTACACGATGTACCCGGGGGCCACCCACCAGACGATCCCGTTCGTGGCGATGAAGCAGTACGTGCCGTGGATCAAGGCGCGCTTTGCGGGCAAGCCCGCGCCATCGAACTGCTCGTCGCAGTAGTGGCCTCTCACGCAAATACGATCGCGTTCGAGGCACGTCTGGCGGCGCCGGCCAGCGTCCTCGAATCCTCAAGTGGCAGGGCCACACCACGGATTCTGCGTCCTTGGCCGGCATCCACCAGCCGTACCTCTCGGTGCGACCGTATCTACGTGAGCGACCACTAGGACGATGAGCACCGGGGGAATCGGCATCGGCACGGCGGCGTCCGCGGACGCGCGCCGCCGCTGGCTGGTGCTGGCGACGATGACCGGCTCGCTGTCGATGATCATGATCGACCAGACGGTCGTGTCGGTGGCGCTGCCGACGATGCAGCGCGACCTCGGCCTGACGCAGACCAACGTGCAGTGGGTCGTCAACGCCTACATGCTGGCGCTGGCGGCGCTCGTCGCGGTCGGCGGCCGGCTCGGGGATCTGCTCGGCCAGGCGCGGATGTTCAAGCTCGGCGCGATCGTGTTCATCACCGCGTCGGCGCTGTGCGGGCTGGCCGGCGCCGACTGGCAGATCATCGGCGCGCGCACCGTGCAGGGCATCGGCGCGGCCGCGACGGTGCCGGCCAGCCAGGCGATCGTCACGAACACGTTCGACGTCTCGGAGCGCGGCAAGGCGATGGGCGTCTACTCGGGCATCTCGATGGTGTTCCTCGCGCTCGGGCCGCTCGTCGGCGGGATCCTGACCGAGGACGTGACGTGGCGCGCGGTGTTCTGGATCAACGTCCCCGTCGGCCTGGCGATGCTGGCCGCCGCGCACTTCACGGTCCGCAACGCGCACGTCGCCGGCGGCCATATGGACTGGCTCGGGGCGGCGCTGCTGGTGCCCGGCCTCGGCGGGCTCGTGCTCGGGCTGATGCAGGGGCAGGCGTGGGGCTGGGGGTCGCCGGCGGTGCTCGCGTCGCTGGCGGTCGGCGTCGTGCTGCTGGTCGCGTTCGTGATCACCGCGACGCGCGTCACCGATGCGCTGATCGACATGCGGATCTTCCGCTCGCGAAACTTCTCGGCCGACTCGCTGGTGATGGCGCTGGTGCAGTTCGGGCTCACCGGCCTGACCGTGTTCGGCGCGCTGTGGACCCAGGACGTGCTCGGCTTCGGGCCTATCACCACCGGGCTGGCGATGCTGCCGTTGACGATCCCGCTGCTCGTCGTCTCGCCGCTCGCCGGCCGCCTGTATGACCGCGTCGGCGCGCGGGCGCTCGTCGCCGGCGGCGCGCTGCTGGTCGCGGCAGCGTTCACCTGGGACGGGCTGCAGCTGCACAAGATCGACTACGGGTGGCTGTGGCCGGGCTACGTGATGCTCGGGGTCGGGATCGGAATGGTGATGACGCCCGCCAACACCGACGCGCTCAACACCGCGCCGGCGGCGCTGCGCGGGAGCGCCTCGGGCGTCGTGCAGGCCGTCCGCCAGATCGGGGGAACCGTCGGGCTGGCGATCATGGGAACGATCGTGGCGACGATCGAGCAGCACCGGATCGACGACTTCGTCGCCGGCGTTGCGGCCGGCGACCCCCACCGCGCGGCGGCGACCGGGCACATGCTCGGACAGCTGCAATCCGGCAACCGGTCGGTGCTGCACCAACTGCCGCCCGCCGCCGTGCACGCGGCGCGGATCGCCGAGACGACCGCGATCTCGACCTCCTACTACGTGGTCGCGGGGTTCCTGGTGGCGGGGGCGGTGGTCGCGATGCTGGTGCTGCGCCGCACCGTGGACGCCGAGCGGGCGTCGGTCGCGTCCGAGCCGCGGCCGTCCGCGGTCGGCTGACGACAGCCGCCGGCCGTACAGTTGACGGGGTCGTGTTCGCCGGTTCGATCCTGGTCGCGCCCGCGCTGGCGTTCGCCTCGCTCGCCGGCCTGCTCGGGGCGGCCACCCCGCACACGCCGCACCCGGCTGTCGCCGCGCTGCATGCCCACGCGCCGGCGCGGTGGGTCGCCGCGTGGACGGCGCCACCGATCCGCCCCGTCTCGGGGTTCCCGTTTTACCGCGGCACCGGCGGGCGCACCGTCCGCGACGTCGTGCACCTGACGCTCGGCGGAACGCGGGTGCGGGTGCGGCTCTCGAACGTGTTCGGCAGCCGCACCGCCTCGTTCAGCGACGTCCGGATCGCGGTCGCGCGCGGCTCGGGCGTCGCGGGGACGGTGCCGCACACGAGCCGCCGCGTGCGCTTTGCCGGCGCCACCACGGTGCGGGTGCCGGCCGGGCGGATCGTCGCCTCCGATCCGGTCGCGCTGCCGGTTCGACCGGCGGTCAACCTCGCGATCAGCATCTACGCGCCGCGCGCGACCGGCGCGGTCACGACCACGAACGAGGTCGACCACACCAGCTACGTGTCCGTGACAGGCGACGCGGCCGCTTCGACGTCGGGGTCGGGCTACCGCACGCGGGTGCCTGCGTGGTACTGGATCGACGGCGTCGACGTCGGCCCCCGCAACCCGCGCGCGGGCGCGATCGTGGCGCTCGGCGACTCGATCACGGCCGGCTTCGCCTCGACCCCGAACGCGAACCGCGACTGGCCCGACCTGCTCGCCGACCGCCTCCGCGCCGCGCACGCGCGACCGCCGCTGGCCGTCCTGAACGCCGGGATCTCGGGCAACAACCTGAGCCGCGCGAGCCCGTGCTTCGGACAGAGCGGCCTGCAGCGTCTGCGACGCGATGCGCTGGACCAGCCCGGCGTCCGAGCCGTGATCATCGCGCTTGGCGTCAACGACATCACGCAGCCGCGCGAGCGCCGGACCGCGGGCGCGTACGGCTGCCTGCCTCACCGGCCGGTCACCGCCGCCGGGATGATCGCCGACTACAAGACGGCGATCCGGCGGATCCACGCCCGCCACCTGCGTGCGATCGGCGCCACGATCACGCCGTTCGGGGGCTACGGGTACTGGACGTCCGCGATCGAGGCCGAGCGCGAGCGGATCAACCGCTGGATCCGCTCAAGCGGCGCGTTTGACGGCGTGATCGACTTCGACCGCGCGCTGCGCGACCCCGGCCATCCCGACCGGATGAAGCCGGCCTATGACTCCGGCGACGGGCTGCACCCCGACGACGCCGGCCACGCTGCGATGGCCGCCGCGATCCCGCTGTCGCTGTTCACCGGGCGGTGAGCCGCGGGCGTGCTATCCGTCACCTCATGGATCTGCATACGTTTGGAGTGTTCACCGGTGCCCGGCTCGTGCCCGACGACGTGCTCGCCGAAGCCGCAGCGCTCGCCGAGGAGCTCGGCTACGGCGCGCTGTGGCGCGGCGGCTCGCCGAGCCCGTCGCGGCTGACGCCGGCACTGGAGGCGACCGACGGCCTGGTCGTGGCGACCGGCATCGTCAACGTCTGGTCGACGCCCGCGGATGTCGCCGCCGCCGAGTTCGCGCAGCTGCGCGAGCGGTTCGGCGAGCGGCCGCTGCTCGGCGTCGGCATCGGCCACCGCGAGGCGACGGCCGAGTACCAGCGTCCGCTGACGGTGATGCGCGAGTACCTCGACGGCCTCGACGCCGCGCCCCAGCCGGTCGCGCGCGAGCAGCGCTGCATCGCCGCGCTGGGGCCGAAGATGCTCGACCTCGCGGCCGAGCGCACGCTCGGGACCCACCCCTATTTCGTGCCCGTCGCCCACACCCGCGCCGCTCGCGAGCGGCTCGGCGCCGGGCCGCTGATCGCGGTCTCGGTCGCGTGCGTGCTCGACACCGACGACGAGCGTGGGCGCGCGACCGCGCGCGGCTACTCCGAGCTGTACCTGCGGCTGTCGAACTACGCCAACAACCTGCTGCGCCACGGCTTCACCCAGGACGACATCGCCGATGGCGGCTCTGACCGGTTGATCGACGCGGTCGTTCCGCACGGCAGCGCCGATCAGATCGCCGCCGTCGCCCGCGAGCACGTCGACGCCGGCGCCGACCACGTCTGCCTGCAGGTCGTCGGCGACAGCGGCGTGCCGCGCCGGCAGTGGACCGAGCTCGCCGCCGCGCTCGGTCTGTGAGCTCTGGCAGGCCGCCGATCCCGGACGAGGTCCGGCACGCGGCGATGCGCTGGAACGCGCCGCTGTCGGACGCGCACGCGGCGGTGCTGCTTGACGCGCTCGGGCTCGAATCCGCCGCGCGCGTGCTCGACCTCGGCTGCGGCTGGGGCGAGCTGCTGTGCCGGGCGGTGGAGCGCGGCACGGCGTTGACCGGCGTCGGCGTCGACTCCGACGCGACGGCGCTCGCGCGCGGCAGGACGCTGGTGGCAACCCGCGGGCTCGGCGAGCGGGTGTCGCTGATCGAGGCCGGTGGCGAGGGGTGGACCGAGGCGGCCGACCGCGTCATCTGCGTCGGCGCCGGCCACATCTGGGACCGGACGGCGGCGGCGCTGCAGGCGCTGGCACCGCTCGTGGCCCCCGGCGGGCGCCTGCTGTACGGCGACGGCTACCTGGAAGCGGGCGCGTCCGAGCTCACCGCCGAGCTGTTCGACGAGCTCGGGTCGCTGCACGACCTGCTGGCGGCGGCGCGCGGCACCGGCTGGCGGGTGCTGCACCTGAGCGTCTCCGACCAGCTGGAGTGGGACGAGTTCGAGTCGACGCACCGTGCCGGGCCCGAGCAGTGGCTGCTGTCGCATCCGGACGTCGAGGGCGCCGACGAGGTGCGGGCGTGGCTCGACATGCGGCTGCGCGAGTACGTCGACGGCTACCGCGGCGAGCTCGGGTTCTGCTGGCTGGTGCTGGCACGATGACGCGGGCGAGCCGCGCTCACGTGCGCTCGGATCGCGTTCGGTGCACGGCCACCCCGGCGACGACGAGCAGCACGCCCGCGGCCTGCGACGGTGTCGGGATCTGGGCCAGCACGGCGATGCCGATCACGGTCGCGATCGCCGGCAGCAGCGCCACCATCAACGAGTACGTCGCGCGCGGCAGGCGCGCGAGCGCGAGCTGATCGGTGACGTACGGGATCACCGACGAGCAGAGCCCGACGCCGATCCCGGCCAGCAGCGCGACCGGATCGATGAACGCCATCGCGGCGCCGGCGCCACCGATCGGCGTCACGACGACGAGCGCGATCACCATCGCTGCGGCGAGGCCGTCGACGCCGCCGAGCCCGGCCCGCTTTGCGACGCGGTCGGCGAGCACGATGTAGGCGGCGAACAGCGCCGCGTTGAGCGCCGCGAACACGAGCCCGAGCGGCTTTGCGGCGAACTCGACATGGGTCAGCAGGTAGACGCCGGCGACCGCGATCGCGAGCGCAAACCCGTTGCGGCGGGTGCGCATCCCGACCGCCGCGAGCGCGACCACCGGCAGGAACTCGATCGCCGCGACGGTGCCGAGCGCGAGCCGGTCGATCGCCTCGTAGAAGCAGGCGTTCATGACCGCCAGGCCCGCGCCCCATCCCAGCAGCAGCCGCCGCCCGGCGCGGTCCTGCCGTGCGAACGCGCGCCACGGGCGGCGCCAGGCCGCGAGCATCGCCGCGGCCGAGGCGATCCGCAGCCACGCCACGCCGAGCACCGGCACGCGTGCGAACAGCATCACCGCGAACGCCGGCCCGAGGTAGTGGAACACGGCGCTGACGAGGAAGTACGTCTCCGCGGGCAGCCGATCGCCGGCGGCACGCTGCCCGGCGTCGGGAAGCGGTTGGGCGTGCGCGGCGTGAGCCGGTCGTGCCATGCATCCGAGGCTGTCAGGAACGGGCAAAGCCGTACATGGCCTTATCAAGGTAATCTGCGCGAAATGGCTGCGAATCAACGGAAGAACACAGTTGTTGGCAACGATGGGCTGCTCGATTCCACCAATCTGCTGTTGCTCGCAAAGCTTCAGGACAACGCACGCCGGTCGCTGGCCGAGCTCGGGCGCGAGATCGGCCTGTCGGCGCCTGCGGTCGCCGAGCGCGTGAAGCGGCTCGAGTCCGAGGGCGTGATCCGCGGCTATCACGCCGACGTCGATCCGCGGCGTCTGGGATACACGCTCGGCGTCGCCGTGCGGGTCCGGCCGGCGCCGCGCCAGCTGGCCGCGGTCGCGGCGCTCGCACGCGACACGCCCGAGGTGATCGAGTGCCACAGGGTGACCGGCGACGACTGCTACCTGCTCACCGCCTGGGTGCGCGACGTCGAGCACCTCGAGCGGGTCATCGACGCGTTCGCGGCGTACGGGCAGACGACGACGTCGATCATGCAGTCGGCCCCGGTGCCGCGGCGCGGCATCGTCGCCGACGCGGGCGGCGAGTGACGCGTGCCGACCGCGTCAGCACCTACCCTGTGTCAGCAGTGCCAGAGCCCGACGCTCGATCCAGCGACACGCCGATTCGCCGTCGCGCTCGGCTCGCCGCGCACCACGGCCTCTCGACCGCGCCGGCCGCACGTCACGACGGTCGCCGCGCGGTCGATCGCATGCGCCTCGCGCTGTTGGCCTATGAGCAGCGCGCGCAGGCCCGAGCCGCGGTCCTGGCGCTGTGGCGCAGCCGCGCTCAAACGGCGTGAGCCATCCCCCGCCGCACGCAAGGGCGCGGGTCGGCGCCGGTAGAGTGCCGCTCGATGGCACCGGGCATGGTGATCGGTATCTCGGGAGCGACGGGCGTCGTCTACGGCGTGCGGGCGCTGGAGCTGCTGCGCGAGGCGGGAGTGGAGACGCATCTCGTGGTGAGCCGCGCCGGCGGGATGACGCGCGCGTACGAGAGCGAGCTGTCCGCGCAGCGGCTGCGGGATCTGGCCGACGAGTATCACCCGAGCGGCGACCTCGGCGCGTCGATCGCGAGCGGGTCGTTTCGGACGTTGGGGATGCTGGTGGCGCCGTGCACGGTCAACACGCTGGCAGAGATCGCCAACGGGATCTCGGGCAATTTGCTGACGCGTGCGGCGGACGTCACGCTCAAGGAGCGGCGGCCGCTGGTGTTGATGGTGCGTGAGAGCCCGCTGACCGCGATCCATCTGCGCAACATGCAGCGCGTAACCGAGGCCGGCGGCATCATCGCGCCGCCGGTGCCGGCGTTCTACACCGCCCCGCAGTCAGTGGACGAGATGGTGACGCAGACAGTGGCGCGCGCGCTCGATCTGTTCGGCCTCGATCTGGTTCCGTCACGGTGGCGCGCGGAGGACGTCAGTGACGTCATTGAGTGAACAGCTGCTGGCGCTGTCGCGCCGGGCGGACTCAGAGCCTGGACTGCGCGACGCGCTCGTCGGCGACGCCGCCGCAGCGCTTGCGCAGCAACATGTGTCGTTGCCCGACGGCGTGACCGCGCGCACGGAGTATCACGACGGCTATGGGCTGTACATCGAGCTGTCCGGACCCGCGCTCGGTGGCGACGCGCAGCCCGGCAGCAGTTCGCCTCCGGCCTCTGAGCAAGCGACGCTTGACTGCCTGCACCATTGATCGGCCGCGGTTGCGCGATCTGCGCGACTGGCTGACCGTCCTCGACGACGCGGGTGCCCTGGTGACCGCGACGCCGGGCGTGCCGTCGGCGGCGGTGCTCGAGCGGGTCGGCGACGCGGTCGCCAATCCGATCGATTGGCAGCTCGTCGATTCCGACCGCGCGCCCGTCCACGAGGTGACCCATCGTGGCGACGAGATCGACCTGCGCCGGCTGATGCCGATCATCACTTGTCACGAGCACGACGCTGGGCCGTACATCACCAGCGGCCTGGTGAACGGCCGCAACTTGCAGACCGGCAAGCAGAACCTCTCGATCAACCGCATGCAGGTGCACGCGCCCGATCGCTCGGGATCCTGATGCTGCCGCGAGACCTGCCCGCCTACTTCGCCTACGCGGAGTCGATCGGCGAGCCGCTGCCGGTGACGGTGACGATCGGCCACGAGCCGTTGACCGAGCTTGCATCGCAGGCAGTGGCGCCGCGCGATCTGTGCGAGCTGCACATCGCCGGCGCGCTGCATGGTCAGCCGCTGCGCGTCACCCGCTCCTACACCAACGACGTGATCATCAATGCCGATGCCGCGTTCGGCACCCACTACGACCTCAAGGCGATCGTGGTCGTCGACGACGACGTCGACATCGACGACCCGGCGCAGGTGGAGTGGGCGCTGGCGACCCGCTTTCAAGGAGACCGCGACCTGGTCGTCGTCGAGGGCGCGCTCGGCTCCAAGCTGAACCCGTCCGGCGACCGGCGCGGACTCAGCGCCAAGGTCGGATTCGACGCGACGGTCCCGCTCAACGAGGAGGATCGCTTCTACCAGTCGCGGATCCCGGCCAGCGCTCGCGATCCGGCGCACGAGGTCGCCGCCGACAGCTCGGCGCTGCGCGAGTACATCGCGCGAGGATGATCCGCTGCGTGGCCGCGCGCACGATCGCGATCATCTCCGACACGCACCTGCCACGCGGCGACCGCACCCTGCCCGCGGACTGCGTGTCGCGGCTGCACGCGGCCGACCTGATCATCCACGCTGGCGATCTGAGCGTGGCCGGCGTGTTCGAGCAGCTGCGGGCTTTCGGGGAGGTCGCGGCGGTGCACGGCAACGTCGACGACGCGGCCGTGCGCGCGCTGCTCCCACCTCGTCTCGAGCTGACGGTCGAAGATATCCGGCTCGGGGTCGTGCACGATGCCGGCCCCGCGAGCGGCAGGCTCGCGCGGCTGCGGCGCGCGTTCGCCGGCGCGGACGCGGTGATCTTCGGGCACTCCCACATCCCGCTGCTCGAGCGCGATCCGGCAGGCGGCTTTCAGATCTTCAATCCCGGCAGTCCGACCGATAAGCGCCGTCAGCCGAACTACACGATGGGGTGGGCGCTGGTCGACGGCGGGGAGATCTCGTTCGAGCTGGTCGAGCTCGGCCGCTGAGCGCAAGCTGCCACCGCCCTGGCCGCCGGCTCTGCTCGATTTGTCGCGAATGTCTCAATAAATCGACCACCGCGGGTATGCCGCTACCGGCTGGCTCACGGTGAAAGGGCGGGACAGCCGACGTGGCCGGCGTCGATCGTGGCGACCAGGCTGCGCGGGCCGACGCGGGCGTCGCGGCCGTTGTAGGCGAAGCCGTCGAGCTTGCCGGTCGCGGTGTGGATGCTCCAGCTGCCGCCCTGGGCTGCGCTGCGTCGGAACGACCGGCCGTACAACCGCCGGCCTCGCGCGAGCGTGTCGCCGATCTTCAGCCCGCGCTCGGTCGCCAGCGCGATGCCGTGGGCCGCGGGCCGGGGCGCCGAATGGCCCGCGATCGGTCCGTAGCTGTAGCCGACAAACCGCCGATGCGAGAAGAACGCATCGAGAACGGCCGTCGGCAGATGAGGGTGCGGCGATGGCCAGGCGATGATGTGGTCGATCCCGCACCCGGGCTGTCGCGTGTATCGGCTGCCGCGCTGCGAGAGCATCTGCTCGAGGACCGCACGCACCCGCTCGGGGGATTGACCGAGATGAGCGTCGCCGATCCCGTCGCCGGCGAGCACCCGGCTGACGGCGACGGCTTCGGGCTGCAGCGGGGCGGCCCGGCCGGCCTTGATGAACGGCGGCGCGGTGAAGCCGCCCAGTGCCAACGGGCGGTAGCGCAGCAGCACGCGACCATCGGCCGAGTACCACGTGATCGCGACCGGCATCCGGCAGTGGCGCTGAACCCGCCCGCCGCAGACCGTGTCGGTGGCGGGGACCGACGCCGCGGCGACGTTGCCGCGAACCGGGACTGTGACCGTCACGGGCGGCTGCCGCCCGCAGCCGGCGGTGGACGACGGCGGGCACGCGAACCGCCAGCGGACGCGGTCGACGCCATCGGGGATGACGCTCACCCACGTCGGCGTCCTCCCGGCCGCCGGACGAAGCCCGAGCGAGGACAACGGGGAGACCGTGTAGTTGACGCTGCGATCGAAGCTGGCGCCAAGGCCGTCGTTGCCGTTTGCCGAGACGATGTCGACGTTGAGCATGTAGCGGGCGGCGAGCGGATCATTTCCTGCCGGCCGGTTGCGAAAGCGCGCGATGCTGAGGTAAATGCGGTCCCCGTTGGGCAGTCGCTGCGCGAGCCGCGTGAACCTCCGCAGCCGCTGCTCGTTGACGACGACGTTCGGCGGCTGCCAGGACCGATCGGCGGCAGTCTGGGGCCGGCGCAGCACCGCGAAATTGCGCAGCAGCTGCGCCAGCGTTGGGACCGCGCGGGCGCCTGACCGCGCGGGCGCAGACGATGACGACGACGAATCGGATGCGGAGTGGTGGCCGAGCACGCCGATCGCGAGCGCGGCGATCACGAGCGGGATCGCGATGCTGATCCCCGCCGCCGCTGCCCGCCAACGCGAGCGCGTCCGGCGACGCCCCGGCGCGCGACCGTGCTCGATCCGGTCCCAGACACGATCTATCGAGGGGGCGGCGCCGGCGGCGACCGGGTTGTCGGCGCGCAGCCGATCGAGCACGTCGGTCATGGCAGGACCTCCTGCGTGTCGGAACTGGTCTGCCGCTCGCGCTCGAGCCGCACCAACGCGGCCCCGAGTCGTCTGCGTGCGCGATGCAGCCGCGTCGCGGCCGCGCCCTTGGAGCAGCCGAGCATCGCCGCCACCTGATCTGGCTCGAGTCCTTCCCAGGCGACCAGCAGCAGCAACTCGCGGTCGCGCTCGCGCAGCTGATTGAGCGCCTGGCGCAGCACCCCGTCACCGACGTCGGGCGGAAGTCGGGGCGCGTAATTGGCGGCAAGACGCGACCGCAACGCGCCGGCGCGCCGTTGCGCGCGCCGCTGGTTGGCCAGCACCCGTCGCGCGCATGCCAACAGCCACGGCAGCGGCGGCTCGGGTACGTCGTCGAGCCGCCGCCAGGCGATCGCGAACACCTCGCTGACCACGTCGTCCGCGCTTGCGGCGCTCGTGCGCCGCCACGCGTAGGCATGCACCGCATTGGCGTGCTCGCGAAACATCGCCTCCAACCGCCGCCGTCGGTCAGCCTGCTCCACGTCGATGCTCATGTCCGGCAACCCGCCCGCGATTACAGGCTGGCGCTCACCTCCTCATCCCCATCGTCGCGCGCCGGTGCCCGCGCGCGTCCCGCGGCGTCACGCGAAGGGCATCGCGGGAACCTCGCTACCGCAGTGCATGCACTTGCTCGCCGCCTCCGGCAGGTCGTCCGACAGGCAATACGGGCACGCTTTCGTCGGCGCCGGCTCGCCGAACACCATGGCTCCGCGTCGCGCCATGTAGGCGCGGTAGGGCACGACGATCGCGAAGTAGATGACCGCCATGAAGATCAGCCAGTAGATGATCGCCGAGATGAACGCGCCGATGTTGAGCAGGCTGGCCGTGCACGTGGACGCCCAGGCCCGTCGACGGGCCACCACCGGCGGCGTTGACCAGCGGCGTGATGATGTGGTCGGTGAACGCCTTGATCAGCGTGCTGAACGCCAGTGCCACGACCAGTCCGACCGCGATCACGATCAGCTTGCCCTACATCAAGAAGTTCTTGAATCCGCGAAGGATCGACACTGTTCCTCCTCGTCTGTCCGGCTGCCCATCCGCCCGGCCGAGCCGGCGGGGCGAATAAGCAGCTGTCGTTGGTGATCAGGTGCGCCAGCGCAGCTCTTGCTGAGCCATCTGCCTGCAGATCGTCAGCATCGTTTCACGGCTGACGCGCGGCGAGCCGACGACGACCTGGATCGTCAACCCGTCCATCAGCGCTGAGAACCGCATCACGAAGCTCTCCAGGTCGTCGCATGCAAGCTCGCCGCGCTCGCGGCCGTAGCGCAGGATGTCGAGCACCATCGCCTGCCATTGGTCCTCGAGCTGCTGGACCTGGGCGGCCACGTACGGGTCGCGCGGGGCGAGTTCCCACGCCTCCAGCCACAGCAACAGCCGAAAGTCGCCGGCGCCGGTCGGGGCCGCGAGCTGGAGCAGGTGCTCCCAGCGCTCGGCGGCGGAGTGCAGCTCCGAGCCGGCGGCGAGTACCTCGCGGCGCAGGTCGGCCTCGATCGTGCGCAACGCGTGCAGGAACAGGTCGGCCTTGCTCTCGAAGTAGTAGAGCACCTGCCCCGGGCTGAT
Organism: Solirubrobacteraceae bacterium; assembly: GCA_036273655.1. GTDB lineage: Bacteria > Actinomycetota > Thermoleophilia > Solirubrobacterales > Solirubrobacteraceae > Palsa-465. The sequence continues at coordinate 14,289 of DASUHF010000033.1, forward strand.
CCCGGCGCGGTTGGCGACGTCGGCGAGCCGGCTCTGCGCCATGCCCTGCTCGGCCATCACGTCGATCGCGGCGCGGACGAGCGATTCGCGGCGCGAGGCACGCTGCTCACGGGTGGTCGTCGGCGCGCCTTCGGCGCTCACGTCGAGGCACGCAATTCGGGCTTGACCTGCTCGCGCACGTCGGGTAGCTTAGCCGACCAAATTGCATTCCAAATCTCATTCAGAATTCGCATTGGGACACCTTGAGGCATCGCCGAGTCGTGCGCCGAGCGACCCCGGATCGCGCGTCAGCCCGCGGGCCGCCGGCCTGATCGCGCCGGCGCGGTCCGGGCCGCACGAGCGCACGCTCGTCGCCTGGCCGACCGATCGACTCGTGTGGGGAGATCACCGGGCCGAGGCGGTGGACGAGTACGCGGCGCTCGTGCACGAGATCGTGCGTTTTGAGCCGGTGACGGTGATCGCCGATCCCGCCAACGCGGATGAGGCCCGCGCGCGCTGCGACCGCCCCGGCGTCGAACTCCTCGAGATCCCGATCGATGACTCCTGGATCCGTGACAACGGTCCCATCTATCTCGTCGACGGCGCCGGCGGCACGGCGCTGGTGCAGTTCCGGTTCAACAGTTGGGGCGAGAAGTACGAGCCGTATGACCTCGACGCCGAGTTGCCGTGGCGGATCGCGCGCGCGACTGGCACCCGCCACTACCGCTCGGCATTGACGATCGAGGGCGGCGGCTTCACCGTCGACGGCGAGGGGACGCTGATCACGACCGAGTCGGTCGTGCTCAACCGCAACCGCAACCCGGGCTGGACGCGCGAGCAGTGCGAGCACGCGCTGTGCGAGGGCACCGGCGCGGAGAAGGTCCTGTGGCTCGAGCACGGGCTCGTCGAGGATCGCGACACCGACGGGCACTCCGACAACGTCGTGCAGTTCGCCGGCCCCGGCCGCGTGATCGTGCAGGTCGCGCCGGACCGCGCCAACCCCAACTGGGGCAGGCTCCGCGAGAACCTGACGCGCTTGCGGCGCGCGACCGACGCGCACGGCCGGCGGCTGGAGATCGTCGAGATCGCCCAGCTCCCGTACACCGCGCAGCTCGACGGCGAGCGGTTCGCGGTCCCCTATGTCAACTGCTACCCGATCAACGGGGCGGTCGTGGCGCCACGGCTCGACGCGCCGGGAGAACACGACGCGTACGCCCTGTTGTCGGCGGCGTTCGAGGGCCGCGAGGTCGTGGGGGTGCCGAGCGCGATGCTCGCCTACGGCGGCGGCGGCGTCGGTTGCGTCACCCAGCATGTGCCCGCCGGCACGCCGCTGCCACCGTTGGATTCTCACTCGACGGACGAGTGAGGCGCCGCTGCGGAGCGAACGTGTGACCGATTCAGGCGCAGCAGCAGAGCCCGGCGCGACCGAGGCCGGCGCGATGGCGGTGATCGCAAATCGGCCGCCCGGGTCCAAGGCCGTCCCGGCAATCGAACTGGTGGGCGTCGCCAAGGAGTTTCACTCGCGCGACGGCAACGTTCAGGCCGTCGAGAGCGTGGACCTGGCGATCCGGCAGGGCGAGTTCTTCTCGCTGCTGGGGCCGTCGGGGTGCGGCAAGACGACCACGTTGCGAATGATCGCCGGCTTCGAAGAGCCGACGCGCGGCGAGATCCTGCTGTACGGCGAGGACGTCACCGACGTGTCACCGAACCATCGCGACGTCAACCTCGTGTTTCAGAGCTACGCGCTGTTCCCGCACATGAGCGTGCTCGACAACGTCGCGTTCGGGCTGCGGCGGCGCAACGTCCCCAAGCGGGAGATCGCCACGCGCGTCGGCGAGATGCTCGAGCTGGTCGAGCTGGCCGGTCGCCAGCGCCGCCGACCGAGCGAGCTGTCCGGCGGTCAGCAGCAGCGGGTCGCGCTGGCGCGTGCGCTCGTCAACCGGCCGCGGGCGCTGCTGCTCGACGAGCCGCTCGGCGCGCTTGACCTGAAGCTGCGCCAGGCGATGCAGATCGAGCTCAAGCGAATCCAGCGCGAGATCGGGATCACGTTCGTGTACGTGACCCACGACCAGGGCGAGGCGTTGACGATGTCCGATCGGTTGGTCGTGATGAACGAGGGCCGTGTCGAGCAGCTCGGCGGCGTGCGCGAGATCTACGAGCGGCCGCGCACCCGCTTCGTCGCGGGGTTCATCGGCACCTCGAACCTCCTCACCGGCCGCGTACAGCGGATCTCGGAGGGCATCGCGTCGCTTGACGCCGGCGCCGACGAGCGGCTGCTGGTGCCGGTGACCGAGTCGATGAGCGTCGGAAACACGGTCGAGCTGACGGTCCGTCCGGAGAAGATCGCGCTGCGCTCGCAGCGGCCGGCGGACGCGTGCGCGTTGCGCGGGACCGTGGCCGAGATCGTGTATCTCGGCACGTCGACCAACTACACGGTCAGCACCGGCCGTGGCGCGAGCGTGGTCGTCTTCGCGCAGAACGCCGCGTCGCCCGAGAGCGTCGCCGAACGCGGCGACGAGGTGTGGCTGTGCTGGGCGCCTGAGCATTCCTATGCGATCCCGGGCGCCGACCCGGGACCGCGTTCCACGTAGTAGACGCAAGAGGGAGAGATGTTGATGTCTGACGATCTGGAACCGACCGGAATCGACCCGGCGATCATCCGCGGTCTGAGCGCGCGGCGGGTCACCCGTCGCAGCCTGCTGGCGGGCGCCGGCTCGCTCGGCGCGGCGGCGCTCGTGTCGGCGTGTGGCGGGGTGTCCGGGGTCAGCAAGAAGTCAAAGGTGTCAAACGGCGCTGTTCAGTCGTACTGGTCCAAGCAGCACAAGACCCCCGGGTTCGTGTTCGCGAGCTGGCCGCTATACATCGATGTGAACCCGCACAACCGCAGCGACCATCCCTCGCTGGATCGCTTCACGAGGATGACCGGGATGAAGGTGAAGTACGAGGAGGTCATCCAGGACGACGACAGCTTCATCGGCAAGATCGAGCCGATCCTCAAGGTCGGGCAGTCGACCGGGTATGACCTGGTGATCCTGGAGAACGGCCCCCTGTACATCGGGCGGCTGATGGACGCCGGGTGGCTGGTGCCGCTTGACCACTCGAAGCTGCCGAACTTCGCCAAGTACGCCGCGGCCAAGGTCAAGAACCCCTCCTACGACCCTGGCAACAAGTACACGGTCGCATGGCAGTCGGGGTTCACCGGGATCGGCTACAACCCGAAGCTCACCGGTCGCGAGATCACGAGCTTCGAGGATCTGTTCGATCCGAAGTTCAAGGGCAAGGTCGGGATGCTCGCCGACATCATGGAGCTGCCGTCGTTCGCGCTCAACGGGATGGGCTATGACTCCGAGACCGCGACCGAGGCCGATTGGAAGAAGGCCCGCGACAAGCTGATGCAGCAAAAGAACGCCGGCATGGTCCGCAAGTACTACGAGCAGGATTACATCCAGGACCTCTCGCGCGGGAACACGTGGCTGTCGATGGCGTGGTCGGGCGACATCTTCCAGGCCAACGCCTCCGGGGCCAAGGATCTCAAGTTCGTGATCCCCAAGGAGGGAGGCAATATCTGGACCGACAACCTCGCGATCCCCAAGGGCGCCGCGAACGCGTTCGACGCGATCACGTACATGAACTACGTGTACGAGCCACGCGCGGCGGCGATCATGGCCGAGGGGATCAACTACATCACGCCCGTGCCCTCGTGCCGCTCCTACGTCCGCTCCGACGCGGCCAAGGCGAAGGGCTCGGCCAGGCAGACGCTGGAGTACATCGCCGACAACCCGCTGGTGTTCCCGACCGCGGACGAGTACGCCCACACCCACCACTTTCCGAACCTGACGTCGGCTCAGATCCCGGTCTGGGAGAACATGTTCGAACCGATCTACCAGTCCTGAGGACGCGCCGGCGGTGAGCACAGTCGAGGCCGTCGAAGCCCGCTCGGGCGCGCGACGCGGCCGGCGCACACGCCGGCTGCGCGCGACGCTGGCCCCGTACGGGCTCGTGCTGCCCGGCGGGCTGTGGCTGGCGATCTTCTTCGTCGCGCCGATGGTCGCGATGCTGCTGCTGTCGCTGCAGACCGGCAACATCATCTCGGGCTTCCAGCAGACGCTGCACGTCGCCACGTACGAAAACGTCGTGCGCACGTACCACACCGAGCTCGTACGGTCGCTCGTGTACGGGCTGATCGTCAGCGCGGTGACGATCGTGCTCGCCTACCCGATGGCGTACTGGATCGCGTTCCACGGCGGCTCGCGCAAGTCGACCTACCTGTTCTTGACGCTGCTGCCGTTTTTCGTGTCGTTTTTGATCCGAACGCTGTCATGGAACTTCCTGCTGGCCGACAACGGCCTGATTCTCGGCCAGCTGAAGAGCTGGGGGATCGTGTCACAGGACTTCCATGTGCTGGCGACGCCGTTCGCGGTGATCGCAGGGCTGACATACAACTTCTTCCCGTTCATGCTGCTGCCGCTGTACGTGGCGCTGGAACGGATCGACAAGTCAATGGTCGAGGCGGCGACCGACCTGTACGCCGGTCGCACACAGCGGTTTTTGCGGATCGTGCTGCCGCTGTCGATTCCGGGCGTGTTCGCCGGCGTGCTGCTCGTGTTCGTGCCCGCCTCCTCTGACTTCATCAACGCCTCGATCCTCGGCGGCACGAACACGACGATGATCGGCAACGTGATCCAGACCGAGTACTTCACCAACAACGACTACCCGTCGGCGTCGGCGCTGGCGTTCGTGTTGATGGCGATCCTGCTGATCGGGATCTTCGCGTACGCGCGCGCGCTCGGCACCAAGGACGTGCTGGAGGCGAGCGCCGGATGACGGCGGTCGAGGTCGAGACGCCGGGCACGCGGCCGCGCGCGCGTAAGCGGCGCCGCAGTCGGCTGCTGCGCGGGCGCGGGCTGCACTCGTACACGTGGTTGATCGTCTGCTGGCTGTACCTGCCGATTCTCGTGATGGTCGCGTTCGGGTTCAACAACACGAGCGGCAAGTACAACTTCACCTGGCAGGGGTTCACGCTCACCTGGTACCGCCACGTGTTCGCGCTCCCGGACCTGACGCACGCGCTCGTCAACTCGCTGACGATCGCGCTGATCGCCACCGTGATCTCGACCACGCTCGGCACGCTGGTCGGCATGGCGCTCGGCAAGTACCGGTTCCGTGGCCGGGGCGGCGTCGACCTCGTCCTGTTCGCCGCGATCGCTTCGCCCGAAGTGGTGCTCGGCTCCGCGCTGCTGTCGCTGTTTCTGACGTTCAACGTCGCGCTCGGTTACCTGACGATCGTGATCTGTCACGTGATGTTCTGCATCCCCTTTGTGGCGGTGACGGTCAGAGCGCGGATGGCCGGCTTCGACCACGCGCTCGAGGAGGCCGCGCGAGACCTGGGGGCGTCGGCGTGGACGACGTTCCGGCTGGTCACCCTGCCGCTGCTGCTGCCGGGGGTGATGGCAGGCGCGCTGCTGGCGTTCGCCCTGTCGATCGATGACTACATCATCACGAGCTTCAACGCCGGCCAGACGCTCACGTTCCCGCTGTGGATCTGGGGCGCGACCCGCGTCGGCGTCCCGCCCCAGGTCAACGTGATGGGCACGCTGATCTTCGTCGTCGGCATCGGTGCCGCGGTCGCCAACGCGTTCGCGCTGCGCCGCCGGCGCACTCACGCCTAGCCGACCCGGGCACCGGCCGTCTCGGCCTCCGGTCCGACGGCGGAGCCGATGAAGTCGAGGGCTTGTGCCTCCAGCTTTCGCTTCTCGCGGTCGGTGAGCGGCTCGAGTGGGCCTCGGAGCAGCGTGGCCATGCCGTGGACAGTGGCCCAGATCGGGTATTCGATGACGGGTTTGCGCTCGCGCGCGAGTACGCCGGCCTGTACGAGGTTGTCGAGCGCGGCCTGCAGGTGATCGAACGGTGTCTGCCGGTCGGATGGCCGGTCGGTCGACGGGTGTGGGTGGGCGCTGGTGAAGGCGGTGTCGAACAGTCCCGGCTCCTCGCGCGCGAACGCGAGGTACGCCTTCCCGACCGCGCGAAGCCGAAGGCCCGCTCCTTGCTCGGTCTGAGATCCGGCGGACACGTGGTTCATGCCGTCCGCCATCCGCAAGGCGAGCATCGAAAGCGCCTCGTCACGGATGGCGGCCAGGAGCGCCTCGCGGTCGGAGAAATGCCGATACGCGGCGTTGGGCACGACCCCGACGAGTCGGGTGACCTCTCGGAGGACGACGGCGTCGGGCCCGCCGGCCCGGGCCAGTTCGAGGCCGGCCTGAACCATTGCCGGCCGGACGGATCCCCGGGGGCGGGGCCCGCGGGTTGGCGTTTTGTCGCTGTCCGTAGCACCGTCGGCCATGGGTTCATCGAGCATCGCATACACGTTTGGTGGACAGCGTCCACATCCGTGCTAATGTGGACAGCGTCCACTTACGACGAGCTTGGAGAACTGCGATGACGATTTCAGCCGGAGATCAGAGGGGACTGGTGCTGGGCGCGCTTCTGTTGGCGGCCTTTGCGGTCAACGTCGACACGACGATCGTCAACGTGACGCTGCCGACGCTCGTGCGGCAGCTGCACGCCTCCGACTCGCAACTGCAGTGGGTTGTCGACGCGTTCAACCTGGTGTTCGCCGGCGCCGTGCTCGCGGCTGGGAGCCTGTCGGACCGCTTCGGTCGCAAGGGCATGCTGCTCGGCGGCCTTGCGGTGTTCGGGCTGGCAAGCCTGGCGGGCGGGCTGATGGATACCCCCGGCGAACTGATCGCGGCCCGGGCCGTGATGGGCGTCGGCGCCGCGATGGTGTTCCCGTCCACCCTGTCGTTGTTGACCGCCGCGTTCACCGAGCGGAAGGAGCGAGCGCTCGCGATCGGCCTGTGGGGCGCGACCACCGGGATGGCGATCGCGCTCGGGCCGATCATCGGCGGCGGGCTGATCCAGATCTTCGACTGGCGCAGTGTCTTCTTCGTGATGACGCCGATCGCGCTGCTGGCCGGCGGACTGGTGCTCGCGTTCGTCGCCAGCTCGCGTGACCCGCGGGCGCGGCGCTCTGACCTCCTCGGGTTTGTCTTGTCCACGGCGATGGTCGCGCTGCTGGTGTTCACGATCATCGAGGCCCCGAACCACGGCTGGGGAGGGCCGCGGACGCTGATGAGCTTCGTGGCGGTGGCGGTGCTGCTGGGGTTGTTCATCATCTGGGAGCGACGGGTAGAGGAGCCGATGCTCGACGTCAGCCTGTTCGTGAACCTGCGGTTCACCGCGGCCAGCGTCTCGGTCGCGATCTCCTTCTTCGCGCTGTCCGGGTTCATCTTCCTCGTCACGCAGTACTTCCAGTTCCTGAAGGGGTACGGCCCGCTGTCCAGCGGCGTTCGGCTGCTCCCGGTTGCGATGTCGGTCGCGGTTTCCTCGATCGTCGGCACCAAGCTGGCGGTCCGGATCGGCACCAAGCTCGTGGTGACCGCCGGGCTGCTGCTGACCACCGCGTTCTACGCCTGGGTCACGACCGCATCGCCGACGACCACGTATCTGACGATCGCGCTGCAGATGGTCGTGATGGGCACCGGCATGGGGCTCACCAGCGCCCCGGCGACCGAGGCGATCATGGGCGTCGTCCCGCGGGCGAAGGCCGGCGTCGGCTCGGCGGTCAACGACGCCACCCGCCTGACGGGCGGCACGCTCGGGGTCGCGATCATCGGCAGCGTCTACGCCTCACTGTTCAGCAACCGGCTGAGCGGCAGGCAACCCACCCAGCTCCCGGCGCCACTGGCGCACGCCACACACTCCTCGATCGGAGCCGCGCTGGACGTGGCAGCCAGCCTCGCGCACAGCGGACACGCCGCGCTCGCAACTGCGGTTCGGGTGACGGCGACCGACGCGTTCATGCACGGCATCCACGGCGGCGAGTGGCTCGCCGCCGGCATCTCACTGATCGGAGCGGCGCTGGCGTTCGCGCTGCTGCCCGCGCACCCGGTCACAAGCACCCCTGCGGAACTTGACCCAGCCGACCGGGTGCTACCGAGCCCGGCCGGCAACTGACAACCACCCAAAAGGAGACCACTGTTCCATGACCACAACAGCCCCCATCGAGACGGTGATCGAGCGCAACCGGGCGTTCGCCGAGGCCGGCGGGCATGAGGGTGCGACCCCGCTCGCGACGCTGCGGCTCTTCGTGATCACCTGCCTGGACCCGCGCACCGATCCCGCGCACCTGCTCGGGCTCGGCATGAGCGACGCCTTTGTCGTGCGCAACGTCGGCGGACGCGTCAATCCCGAGGTGATCAACGACGTCGCGTTCGTCGCCCAAATCGCGGAGAACGTCAGCACCGACGCGCAGGCACCGCTGTTCGAAGTGGCGGTCATCCATCACACCCAGTGCGGCGCGATGGCGCTCTCCAGCGACGAGTTCCGTACGACGTACGCCGACCGCATCGGCGCCGACGAGTCGGCGCTGCGTGACCACGCGGTCCTCGACCCGGCGCAGACCGTCGCCGCCGACGTCGCACGACTGCGGGCCGCTTCCGCGATCCCATCGCGCGTCCTGGTTTCCGGCCACGTCTATGACGTCACCACCGGATTGCTCACAACGACCGTTGCAGCCGAGCGTTGAGCCCAAGGAGACCGACGACGACACCCGGCAGTGGGATTGCGAGCTCGGGCATCATGACGTGGTCGGCGTCGGGCTCGACGGCAGCCCCGAGCGCACCGGCGCTCGGGCCGGCGGGTCCTCGCCGCCCATGTCAAGTCGCAGCGGCGGGTAGCGGTCGGTCATCAGCAGGCAGTAGCCGGCCACGCGGAACACCCAGCGGTTCATGCCGAGCACGAAGTCGTAGATCGCCTTGGGATACGACGCGGTGAACAGCAGGATCACCGCGGCGATCAGCACCAGCAGGAAGATCAAGCCGCCGGGCGGTACGAACATCCAGCCGTCACCGCGTCCCCACAGCGCCCAGCCCGTGTCGGCGAACACGGCCACGATCAGGTAGTGCGGGATCGCCAGCAGCCACCATTTGACGAGCACCAGGCCGCGGGAGAGCGACTGGGGATAGTCCACCTCGAGGCGGGCCGGGTAATCCGCGACGTCGCGCAGCGTGAACGGCGGATAGCGGTCGGTGCCCAGCGCGCTGTAGGCGTAGAAGCCCACGCGCCAGCTCCAGCGCAACACCCCGACGTTGAAGTCAAACAGGGCGCGTGGATAGCGGCCGGTGAACAGGATCGCGAAGAACGCGACCACGGTGGTGGCGAGCAGTGCGATCCACAAGAACACGAGGATCACGTAATGCGGGATCGCCAGCAGCCATTTGGCCAGCCACAGCCCGCGGCTGAGCTGGTGATCGAGGTTGCCTTCGATCCGCAGCGGGTAGCGCAGCGAAGCATCGGTGGTACTCATGGCAGGTTCCTTTCCAGCGAGATTTGCCATGCGGTCAAGCTAGATTCGATCGAGGGAGATGACCATGGGGGCCAGCCCGGATCCTGCTCGGGTGATTCCCGCACCCGTGAGCCGTCGCTACACCGAATGCTGCAGCTGGCGCTCGAGGCGCTGCAGCCGGTCGATCCGCTGCTCGAGTGGCGGGTGGGTGGAGACGAGCGTGCGCAACGCGCCCTTCGCGCCCGCGGGCACGATGAAGAACGCGTTCATCTGTCCCACCGCGCGCAGGTCGCGATCGGGGATGCGTCGCATCGTGCCGTCGAGCGTCATCAACGCCGAGGCCAGCGCGCTCGGCTGGCCGGTGATGATCGCGGCGCCACGGTCGGCGGCGAACTCGCGGTACCGCGACAGGGCCAGCATCAAGAAGAACGACACCACGTAGACGACGAACGACACCAGCAGCACGATCGCGAACGCCGGCGCGCCTCCGTCGCGGTCGCGGCCGGCCCCGAAGAACAGGCCGAACTGGGTCATCATCGCGGCGACCGACGCGAAGAAGCTCGCCAGCGTCATCACCAGCACATCGCGGTTGCGCACGTGCGAGAGCTCATGGGCCATCACCGCCTCGAGCTCGTGTGGCTGCAGCGTGCGCAGCAGGCCGGTGGTGGCGCACACCACTGCGCTGCCCTGCGATCGCCCGAGCGCGAACGCGTTGGGAACGGGCGTGTCGGCGATCGCCACCCTGGGCTTGGGCAGGTCCGCCTGTACGCACAGGCGCTCGATCACGGCGTGCAGGTCCGGCGCCTGCTCGGGAGTGGTGATGCGGGCGTTGACGGCGCGCAGCGCCAGTCGGTCGGAGAACAGCAGCTGGGCCGCCGCCACCGCGCCCAGGACGACCGCCATCGTGACCGCGCCGGCCCCGGCTGCCATCAGGGCGAGCACGAACACGAGGTACAGGCCGCCGAGCAGCAGCAGGGTGATCAGCATCCGCGCCTGCAGGCCCGGATCGCGGCCGAAGCTCGAGGCTTTCGTTGACATGGCACAACGATTGCGTGTCCCGGACGCGCACGGAATGGAGGCTCGACCCCATCCGCCGCTGTGGTCGGCTCCACGCCGGCCGTCGTCTCGGTCGGTTCGATCGCCGATGAGAACACCACCACACTGCAGCGGAGCCCTACCCCGGCGGCGACCACGCTCACGCACATCCGGGTGCTCGTCGTCGACGATCACCCCGCCGTCAGGCGGGGCGTACAGGCGCTGATCGACAGCGAGCCCGAGATGCGTGTCGTCGGCGAGGTGCGCACCGCCGAAGAGGCGCTCGCCAAGCTCACGGATTCGATCGACGTGGCGGTCATCGACTGCCACCTGGGTGATGGCCGCGACGGACTGTCGCTGACCGCGGATTTCAAGGCGCCGGAGCATGGCCCGCGGGTGCTGATCTACTCGGCGTTCGCCGACCTTGGATCGGCGGTCTCGGCGCTGATCGCCGGAGCCGATGGCCAGGATCAGGCGATCTTCGGCATGCTGATCGACGGCATCGACTCGGAGGTGATCGCCGAGCGGCTCGGAATCACCCAGCAGGACCTTCAGCACCGTCGCTGGTGATGCTGCGCTCCCTGACCCCTCCCAAGACGCCGGTCGGGATGCCCTCCGGCGCCCGGGCACCGCTGGACTATGAGCGAGCACGCCGGGCGTCCTGACCGCCGCGCGTCGTGAGCGTCCGCTCGCGTCGGAGATGCATATCGACGCCCATGGCACGCCGTGCGGGTCTGGCAGGCTCGCGAGTCCCCGTCCTCTGGTCACGGGAGCGAGCACGTCGTCGCCAGGAATCGCTCCCGATCGACGATCGCGCGATCGATCTCGCCCGCGGCGACAAGCTCGCCGGAGGTATCGAACGCCTCGACGACGAACGTCAGGCGACGACCGCCGACGCCGGTCGGCGCGCGGGCGACAACGTCGACGCAGTCGCCGACCGGGGCCGCGCGTCGGTGCTCGACCCGGACGGCCGTGCCGACCGTGGCGTTACTGTCGTGAGTGTGACCTTGACCGTGTTACACGCGAGATGAAACGCTCACCGCGTGGCCGTGGTCGGTGGCGTCCGACAAATAGACTCGTGAGATGAGCTCCGACTGGCCGACCCTCAACTACGAGCGGTGGAGCGCGTCATGCGACACGCTGCACGCGCACACGCAGGTCCTCGGCAAGCTGGCTACGGCGCTGGCGCCGCCGGAGCCGCAGCTGCAGCACACCGCGTTGCGATTGACCGCCCGCGGCTGGGAGACGCTGCCGCTGCCCGCTCCCGACGGTTCCGGGGCGATGAGCGTTGCGCTTTGCCTGCGGACGCATGAGACGGTGGTGGAGCACACCGACGGTCGCGTGCGTCGGGTCGCGCTCACGCCCAACCGTGCAGTGGGCGACGTCACCAGGGACCTGCTTGCGGTGGTCAGCTCGCTGGGCGGGCGCGTCGAGATCGACCCGGCACCCCAGGAGGTGTGGTGGAGCGCGCCGCTGGACGAGGACGGCGAGCACCGGACGTATGACACCGCGGCGGTGGAGTCTTACTTCGCGGCGGCGACACAGGCAGCGCTGGTGCTGGCGGCGTACCGCGCGCCGTATCGCGGCCGCTCGACCCCGGTGAACGCGTGGTGGGGCTCGTTTGACCTGGCGGTCAACCTGTTCTCGGGCGCGCCGGCTGATCCACCGTCCGACGAGTTCATCATGCGCAACGCGATGGATGCCCAGGAGGTGGCGGTCGGATGGTGGCCCGGCGATCCGCGATACGGCAAGGCGGCGTTCTATGCCTACGCCCATCCGGCACCGAGTGGATATGACGCCATCGAGCTGTCGCCGCCCGAGGCACGCTGGGAGGCGGGGCTCGGTGAGTACGTGCTCGACTGGGACGATGTCGTAAGAAGCGCCGATCCGCCCGGTGTAGCGCTCCAGTTCGCGCGCTCGGCGCTGCAGCATTCATGCGCCGTGTGCGGATGGGACCCGGTGCTGCCCGCGAGCGTCGCCGGCACCCCGCCGCCTGTCAGCTGATTCCGTCGGACTGATCCTCTCAGCCGTCGCGCAGTACTTCGGCGACCACGACTGCGTTGTTGTGTTGCTCGTCACGCGCCGCGTAGACGATCGTCACGCGGCCGTGGCGCGCCCGCTCGCGCAGCTCATCGAGCTTGGCCGTCTGCGCCTTCAGCTCGTCGCGGAACCGCGAGCGAAACTCGGGGAACCGCTCGGGGATGTGGTTGAACCACGTGCGCAGCTCGTCGCTGGGTGCGAGCTCGCGGTCCCATTCGTCGAGATCGGCACGCTGCTTGGAGACTCCCCGCGGCCAGACGTGGTCGATCAGGACGCGGTAGCCGTCCTCGGCCGCCGCCGGCTCATACACGCGCTTGGTGTGGACGTCGATGCTCATCGTGGCTCTTCGCGGATCGTAGGTCGACCCATGTCGAGTACAGCACGCCCAGCGGGTAGGTGTCGACTGTGGAGCTTGCCCGCACCTCTAACGTTTGAGATGGGCATGGGGAGCCGAATACGAGAGGAGATCGTCGCGCTCAACCCGGGTTACGGCGCCTGGGTGATGGCGACCGGAATCGTCTCGACGGGTCTGGCGCTGTTCGGCCACAACGTGCTGTCCGACGTCGTCCTGGGCATCGCCTGCGCAGCGCTCGTGCTGGTGGTGATCGCGGACGTCTGGCGCTTTGCCCGGTACCGGCGCCAGGCGCTGGCCGATGTGGCGGACCCGAGCCGGGCGTTCGGGTATTTCAGCCTCGTCGCCGCGGTCAACGTGGTGGCGGTCCGACTCGCGCTCGCGCATCATGCGTCGATCGCGCTCGTGCTCGGCGCGGTCAGCGTCCCGGTGTGGGTCGCGCTGACCTACGCGATCCTCGGTGCGATGGCGATGGGCCAGCACGATGGACCGGTGCTGTCACGGCTCAACGGCAGCTGGTTCCTGCTTGTGGTCGCCACCCAGTCGCTGTCGGTCACGGCGTCGGCGATCGCGATCTCCCATCCCGATCTGACGCGGTCGATGGCGGACCTCGCGGTGGTGTTGTGGGGCACCGGCGTCGTGATGTACCTGATGCTCGCCGTGCTGGTCACGCTCCACGTGCTCGAGCTCCCGGTCGTCCCGCACGCGTTCAGCCCCACGTACTGGATCTACATGGGCGCGACCGCGATCAGCGTGCTCGCCGCCGCGTTGATTCTGAAGCTGCCAGCCTCGCTGCCGGCGGTCGCGGCGACGCGGCAGGTGGTGTCCGGGCTGGCGTTTCTGCTGTGGGCGTTCGGCACGTGGTGGATCCCGCTGCTGCTGGGATTCGCGATCTGGCGCCATGTCGTCCTGCGCGAGCATCTGCGCTATGAGGCCGCATGGTGGAGCGTGGTGTTCCCGCTCGGCATGTACGGCGCCGCCAGCGCCACCTACGGCCGCGAGGACGGGTTGCAGTTCATGGTCGACATCGCGCGAGGCGAGGTGTGGTTCGGGTTCGCGGCCTGGCTCGGCGTGTTTGGGGCGATGATCGCCTCGTTTTTGCCGGCCGGCGCATGGGAGAGACCGGGTGACGAGCCAATCGAGAGCGGATGAACGCCGCGGCCCCGCAGACGCTGCTCGTCGCCGACTGAAGCGGTCGTTGTCGCTAGCGGCGTCTCTCGCGGATACGCCCGCGCGCGAGGCACGTCTGGCGGCACGCGCCAGCGTCCCGCGCAACGTGGATCGGTTCGCGAACACGTGCGGCGGTGCCGGGCACGGCGGTACCGCGCCGGCCGGACGGGCCGGCGTGGGCGAGCCTGGCGAGCCCTGCGAGCGGATTTCGCTGAACCCGACGGCACCGAATTTTCAACAAAATCGGCGCTGGCGCTGACGGAAAAATGTTCGGTCCTGCCGAATATTTCTCCGTCAACTCCGGCTGCCGTCTGGAAAACGTTGAAAAGTTCGGCGGCGTCGCCGGGCGCCCGCGGACCCGCCCCCGCTACCGGGTACAGGAACTCTGGCGGCAACGGTCCGCGCCTGACCGCCATCGGTCACCCCGCACCCCTGGTTGCGACCTACTTAGGTGAGCGATCGCTGACGGCGAGGTGTGCGCTCAGATCTTTTGCCAACGTCGTCAGGTCGTAGCGCCAGATCGGCTTGTATACGCCGCCGGGAGCACGACGTTGCTCGAGGACCAGACAATCAACCCCCAGAGAAGGCCACCCCCGACGATCCCGCCGCGGTGGCTGAAGACCAGCCGGTAGGCGCTCCCATCGATGTGCCGTACGTGCCAGCGACTCCGGCCAGGCATCCGCGCGCCAGCCGGGTCACCGGACGCGATGCGCGGCCCATGACAAGCGATCGTAACGCTCACTTACCCGTGCCTTTGTGTTCGTCGTCAAACAGCGGACGCTCGGCGCCGACGTCGTAGACGACGACGGGATCGCCATCGGCCACCGTGAGCCGGGCGTGCTCGCAGGGCTCGTGCGGTGTCAGGCGGCCATCGTGGAACAGGTCGCGGACGTCGCTGTCGTGGACGAGCACGGCGGCGTCAGCGATCAATCGTCGATGACAGCGCCACCACACCGACTCCGCGCACATGATCGCGACGACCTCGTCACGGGCGTCGGCGGTGAGCCTGTCCAGCGCCTGGCGAAACTCCTCGGACGCCATGTAGTCGGCATAGGCGCGAAACGAGGGGTGACGCAGCGCCACATTCGGGGATGGCTCGACCAGCCGGCGCCGTCCGCCCAGGGCGGGCTCCCAGCGATACCGCACGTCGGCCTCTTGCACCCACTCCCGCATCGTCTCTCGCCCGAAATGCGGCACCCGTCGGCTGCCGGGGTAAGAGCGAACATCCACCAGCTGCGTGACCGACGCATCAGCGAGCAGTCGCAGAAACCCCTCAGGCGACAGCGTGCCGTGACCGACCGTGACCAGCATGGCATCGAACGTAGCTGATCATCCAAGCCGCTTTTGACAAGTACGTGCATCGCGGCAAGTCGCGCCCACAGTCACTCACCAGGACTGGGAGATCGAGGGTCGACTAGCCGCGACGAGAGCGTGTTCACGCGCCCCCTCGTAGAGAGGTCTCGATGCGACATGCGATGTTGCTGCATGAGGCGCTGCGCGCCGGAACGCGACCCTCGCAGGTCGCGCCGACGGTCGCGCAGATCGCCGCCCAGGGGATCTGGAGCTCGTCGCGGCCTGCGCCGACCATGCCACGGCGGCGGCGCGCGGCGACGGTCACGCGCTGGCCTGCTCGATCATGGCGACTATGACCGCTATCTGCGACAGCGCGTAGGCGCTACCGCCGCCGGCGCGATGCGTTGCTCGTCAGATGCGATCGCCGAAACAGCTTCCTAATTCGTGACCGTCACTTTGACCGTGCGGCTGACGATCGTGGTCCCCGGGACACCCGGCGGCAGCAGCGGTGCCGGCGTCAGCGACGCGGCGGCCGGATACGTGTAGGCCAGGCGCAGGTTGCCGCTGTAGGGCAGGGTGGTGTGGAGGTCGATGTAGCCCGTGCCCGGCGCGGCCCCGACGGTCCGGATCGTCCGCCACGGGCCACGGCCCGCGTCCTGCATCTGGATCTCGACGATGCGTGAGGCCTGGTCGGTGAATGCGGCGGGACGCGCCCCGCCCCAGATCTCGGTACGCGCGCCGGGCGGCACGGTCGTGTTCGGCAGCCACACCGGCATCCGGAACGCGTTGAGCGTCGCCTTGGGTGTGCCGTCTGAGGTGTACAGGCCGGTGGAAAAGCCCGGATTGGGGTCCGGCGGCGGATCCTTGATCAGGTACTGGGAGTAGGCCGCGACCCGCGGGTTCTTGTAGCTGAGGTACTCGGCCTGGTTGAGCTCGACGGCGGCGAGCGCCGGCGACGGGTAGCCGCTGCCGCTGGGCGGGGAGGTGATGTACCCGAACTCGTCGTTGTAGATCGGGAAGTGCTTGGCCGACCCGTATGCGCCGGTGATGCGGTCCAGCGCCGCCGCAACCCGTCCGAGCACCGGGAACGTCGCGTCGCCGGCGTCGATCGTCGCCGGGTTGGCGTCCGGCGCCTCCTTGGAGTCATAGGCGTGCACGGCGAAACCGGTGGCGTCGAACAGCGCCGGGTTCTGCGCACGGAACTGGCGTGAGCCTGCCTCGGTTGCGGGACAACCGATCTGGGTCGCGGCGATGCCGCGCAGCGGCCGGTAGGCGGCGTCCAGGCAGTACACGTAGCGCACGAAGTCAAGCGCCCGGGTCTGCGCGGTGTTGCCCGGCAGCGGGCCCGGGTGCCCCGGCGGGCGCAGGCCATAGCCCTTGGCGGCGATCTCGCCGATCAGCGTCGTGTCCTGGGCATGGCCGGTCTGGCGCATCGCGGTCCAGGCCGCGTCCAACAGCGCCCGATAGCGCGGCGCCGACACCGACACGGTGGAGCCGTCGATCGCCTGCGGGCCGAGGTCCTGACCGAAGTTCGGCTCGTTCCAGAACGACCAGAACCGCACCCGGGGCAGCGCCGTCGTGGCGCCCGCCGGTGTGAAGTGGCCGTCGTAGCGCTCGGCGACGGCGTGCACGAACCGCCCGTACATCGTCGGGTTCGGCTCCCAGCTGAAGTAGCGGCGATCGTCGGTGTAGCCCGGCGAGCTCGTCGGTGGGTTCGGTCCCGACGCCCATCGCGGCGAGCCGCCGGTCAGTTCGAAGTCGACGGTGATCCCGTACCGCTGAGCGTCCTTGACGAGCTCGTCATACGGTCGCCACTTCGGCTCCGGGTACGCGTTTGGATCCGATCCGTCAAACCCCTTCGGCGGCGCCTTGGCGCCAGCGTTCGGCGCCAGCGAATACCAGGTCAAGAACACGCGCACGGTCGTGGCGCCCAGCGCCCGCACCACCGGCAACTCAGTCGCCGGCGAGGCAAGGATCGCGTTGTCCTGCACCATCGTGATCTGCCTGCTCGAGACGGCCGCGTTGGACGTGACCAACGCCACCACGAGCGCCCAAGCGACCGCGAACACTCTCGCGAGGCTACCTGGCGTTACGGCGCGCGATCCTGCGCCACTCGCCGTGCGCCGAGGGTTGCCGGGTTGGCGTCAGGCGTCGCGCCTGCAGGTGCGCCACGCCCCGCCCGCGGCAGGGACGATCAGCCACGCCGCCATCACGAGGATCGCCACTCCCGTGCCCACCCGAATCCCGACGTCGCCCGGCACGGGCATCAGCTGGCCGAGCGAGGCGGTCAGCAGCCCGTCGCGCACCGACCCCAGCGATCTGACGTTCATCAGCAACATCGTGGCCACCATCTGCCAGCCGATCACCGCGGTCAGCGTCACGCTCCGTGATCCGGTGAGCGAGCCGACGCCGACGGCGAGCGCGGCGAGGATGACGTCGCAGAGCGCGATCCAGCCGGCCGACTGCAGGATCAGCGACGCGCTCGGGGTGGCAGTGCCGCCGGCGAGCAGGAACGTGGCACCGAGCGTGACCGCGAACGCGACGGCGTTGACGGCCAGGGAGACGGCGATCGCTGCCGGCGCCCGCACGGCGAACAGCGCCAGCCGCGAGCGACCGGTGGCGACGAGGTCGCGGAACACGCCGCTGGCCACGTCCGCGGTGCCGGCCTCGGTGCCGATCAGCATCGCCGTCAGCGCGCCGAAGTACAGGCCGAGCGCCTTTACGGCGTGCCCGAAGCCGTGGCTGCCGCCCGCCGGAGCGTGGTGGGCGGGGTCGGAGGCGTGCTGGAGCGCGCTGTAGCCAAAGAACAGCGCGATGACCACGATCGACAAAACGCCGGCGAATGCCATCAGTGCGCGGTTGCGCCGCAGGCGCAGGACCTCGACCGACACCATCTCCCATGCGATCGCCGCGGTCATGACGCGTCCCCCACACTCGAGGTGAGCTCAAGAAATCGTCGTTCCAGCGAGTCGTGCACCGGCTGCAGCCGAGAAACGGCGATCCCGGCGCCGACCAGCCGCGCGTTGATCGCGGCGGCGCCGTCGGCACCGACCGGCGTCACACGGACGCCGTCGGGCGTGCGCTGCGCGGCGGCGACCGACGGATGGCTGTCGAGGAGGTCGAGCGCGGTGCGCCCGTCGGCACAGTCGATGTCGAGCTCGGCCCGCTGGTCGCGCAGCAGCTCGGAGATCGGGCCCTGAGCGATTATCCGGCCGCGGTCGATCACCGCGGCCGCGTTGCACGTCTTCTCGACCTCGTCGAGCAGGTGCGAGGACAGGAACACCGTCCGGCCTTCGTCGGTCAGCCCCGCGATCATCGTGCGCAGCTCCAGGATGCCGCCCGGATCGAGCCCGTTCATCGGCTCGTCGAGGATCAGCAGTTCAGGATCGGCGAGCAGGCAGCGGGCGACGCCGAGCCGCTGGCGCATCCCCTGCGAGTACGTCCCGACGCGGTCATCGCCGCGGTCGCTGAGGCCGACGCGCCGCAACGCCGGCTCGATCCGCCCGCGCGCCGCGGGCCCCCGGGCGGCGGCGGCCACGCGGAGGTTCTCGCGGCCGGTGAGGTGAGCATGGAAGTGTGGCTCCTCGACGATCGCGCCGACCCGCTGCAGGACGACAGCACGATCCTGGGGGACGGGGCGGCCGGCAATCCGCATCTCGCCGGCGTCGGGCGAGGTGAGCCCGAGCAGCATCCTGATCAGAGTCGTCTTGCCGGCGCCGTTGTGCCCGAGGAAGCCAAACGCACACGCTCGCGGAACGGTCAGGTTGAGATCGATCACCGCGGGGCGCTCGCCGAAGCGCTTTCCCAGCCCGCGGGTCTCGATGATGTTGGTCGTGGTCATGCCGGCGATCATCCGCGGCAGTCGCGTGCCTGTCGTCGGCCGCCGGAGCGATCGTCGGCTCCGGCTCGCTGTGGAGCACGGCGCTGCACTCCGCCTCACGGGGGAGGTGACGAGCCGGGCTGGACGACCCCGAGCTCGTACGCGAGCACGACGGCCTGGACCCGGTCGCGCAGCCCGAGCTTCATCAGCACGTTGGAGACGTGGGTCTTGACGGTGGCGTCGCCGACGATCAGCGCCTCGCCGATCTCGGCGTTCGACATGCCCCGCGCGAGCAGTTCGAGCACCTCGCGCTCGCGCTCGGTCAGTTCCTGCAGCGCCTCGGGCCGGTGTCCGACGGGCGCGGGCAGCCGCCGAGCCACGCGGTCCAGCAGCTGGCGTGTGACCGCCGGGGTCAGCAGCGCCTCCCCGGCCGCGACGACGCGGACCGCATGCACGAGTTCCTCGGCGGGCACGTCCTTGGCGATGAAGCCGCTGGCACCGGCCCGCAGCGCCTCGACGATGTACTCGTCGAGGCCGAACGTCGTCAGCACGAGCACGCGGTGCCCGGGGAGCCGGCGGATCGCCTCGATCCCGTCGAGGGTCGGCATGCTGTCCATCAGCACGACGTCGGGGCGCACGGCGCGCGCGGCGGCGACCGCCTCGATTCCGTCGCTCGCTTCGGAAACGATCTCCATCTCGCCTGTGGCTTCAAGCACTGCGCGAAACCCCGCGCGCATCAGCGGTTGGTCGTCGGCGATCAGCAGTCGCAGCTTGCCCATCAGCGGACCGGGATCAGCGCCCGCACGCGGTAACCCTCGCCCTGCTGGCGCCGGCCCGTCTCGAGTCGGCCGCCGAACATCGCCACCCGCTCGCGCATGCCGATCAGCCCATGCCCGCCGGAGTCGTGGCCGTTGACCAGTCCGGCGCCATCGTCGAGAACCGTCACGTCGAGCGCATCGGTCCCATAGGCGAGGATCACCGTGGCGTGGGTGGCTCGAGCGTGGCGGATGACGTTCGTCAGGGCCTCCTGGACGATCCGGTAGACGGACAGGTCGATCGCCGCCGGTAGATCCCGCGCCGGCCCATCGATCGTCAGCACGGCGTCGAGCCCCGCCTGGCGGGTGCGCTCGATCAGCGCCGGCAGGTCGTGTACTCCGGGCTGTGGCTCGAGCTCGGGCTCTGAGCCGTTGGCGTTGCCCAGCCGCAGGACCGCGAGCATGCGGTGCATCTCAGACAACGCGTCGCGCCCCAGCCCCGCCACCCGCCCCAGCGCGTCGCTGTCGGCGGCGCCATCGCCGCCGGTCGCGGCCAGCGCCTGCGCCTGGACGACCATCAGCGACACGTTGTGCGCGACCACGTCGTGCAGCTCCCGGGCGATGCGCACGCGCTCCTCGCCGACCGCCTGCTGGGCCAGCAGCTCGCGTTCGCGCTCGAGGCGCTCGGCCCGCTCGCGCAGCCCAGCGATGTAGTCGGCACGAGCGCGCAGGTACAGCCCCACCGCGACCGCCAGACCGACCGCGATCAGACTGGTCACGACCTTGGCGGCGGTCAGCTCCTCGCCGTGCAGTGCGCCGGTCGCCACGACCGTTCCCGCGGCGGTCAGGCCCGCCACGACCAGCGGCCGGCGGTCCATGTGCTCGGCGACGGTGAAGGTCGCAAGCAGCACCGGCAACGTCACGACCGGCCCGTAGCCGACGACGAGTGACACCGCCAGGGCGATTCCCAGTACAACGAGCGGCGCGCGGTGACGAAGCAACAGCGAGCCCGCCGCGACCAGCAGCCCCAATACGAGCGTCGCCCGCGTGGGATGAGGCCCGTGTGCGGCGACCACAAGCGAGGCGGCGCCGACGACGAGAATGAACGAGACCGGGATGACGTCGAGCAGCCACCCCGGCAGCGACCATCCCAGGACGGTCGTGAGCGGGCGCTCGGCGCGGCGGTTCACGGCCTTGAGCGTACGCTCGCACCTGGCACCCCGCCTCCGACGCGAAGCGGAGATCGGCCTCATCCCGTGGGCGGAGGCTGGTGCCACCCGCCCTAACGGCAGGCCGTCGGCGTTGACCGCCTGCTCGTGGGTCGCAGCGCAGATGGTCGGCTGGCCTAGCCCGCGTCGGGGCTGAGCCCGAGATCGTCCCGCGTGAGGCGGAAGCCGAGCGAGCGGCTCGCGCCAAGCCGCTCGTAGTAGCCCTCGGTCCGAGTGCGGATGTCCAGTTGCAGCCCGCCCGCGCGCTCGAGGCCCTCGCGCACGAGCCTGGAGCCGAGCCCGGCTCCTCGTTGGTTCCGATCGATCAGGAGCATCGAAACGTGGGCCTGTATGAGGCCGTCCGACTGGACTTGGATCGCGCCCGCGACCCGTTCGTCCACGATTGCGACCAGCGTCGTCACGCCCGGCGCGGTCAGCGCGCGGAAGGTGCGCTCGACGTCGTCGGTGTACTCGGTCCAACCCTCAGCCGCCACAAGCGCGATCAGCCCATCGAGGTGAGCTTGTGCGAACGGTTCGATCAGAGCTTCGGTGTTCATAACTCTCCGTTTGCCAGAGAGGACCGCGGCCGGGCCGCGAAATCATCGGATATCTCATCGCTCGGCCGCAACGGGTATAGCCTGGCCGCATGACCCCGGTGCCGCCTGCCAGGCATCTGTTGCGCGCGCGGGATCTCGCGGATCGCCGGTATGCCGAGCCGATCGGGGTCGACGAGCTGGCGGCCGCCGCCGGGCTGTCGCGGTCGCACTTCAGCCGCGAGTTCAGCCGCACGTTCGGCGAGTCGCCGAAGGCATACCTGATGACCCGCCGGCTTGAGCGTGCGGCCGCGCTCCTGCGCAACACCGACCGGGCGGTGAACGAGATCTGCCTCGAGGTCGGGCTCGTCGGCCTCGGGTCGTTCACCACCAGCTTCAAGCGCCACTTCGGCAAGACGCCGACGGCGTACCGTGCGAGCTTCCCGCCCGCCTCCGCCCAGGCGATGGTCCCTGCTTGTTATGTGCGCCTGTACGGTCGCCCGCAACACAGCACAAAAGGAGAAGACCGGGCGGCGGCGGCGGGTTAGCTTCCGATCAGCACACCACTGAAAAGGGAGCAGCGATGCGGGTACAAAATGCACAACTGTGGGTCCACGACCAGGACGAGGCGCTCGGCTTCTATGTCGGCAAGCTTGGCTGGGAGGTCCGTAGCGACGTCACGATGCCAGAGCTCGGTGGGTTCCGCTGGCTGACGGTCAGCCCGCCCGCCCAGCCCGACTTCGCCGTCGTCCTGATGGCGATCCCCGGCCCGCCGGTGATGGACGCAGAGACCGCCGACCAGGTCCGCTCGCTGATGGCGAAGGGGTTCGCCGGGACCGTGTTCCTCGTGACCGACGACGTCGACGCCGACTACGAGCGCCTCAGCGCCGTTGGGGTGGAGTTCACAACGGAGCCGACCGACATGCCGTACGGCCGCGACTGCGGCCTGCGCGACCCGTCCGGCAATCAGTTGCGGCTGGCTCAGCTCGCGCCGCAGTTCGCCGCCGGGTAGCCGCTTCACGACGCGTGCCTTCCCGGGGGACGCGTCAGCCGATCCGCTCGGCCAGGGACACGATGATCCCATCCGGTCCGCGCACATAGGCCATACGCCAGATCTTCTCGTATTGACCGATGCCGCCAACCAGCCCGTAGCCGTCGGCGGCCAGGCGATCGACCATCGCCTGCAGGTCGTCGACTTCGAATGACACGTTGCGCAGCCCGAGTTCGTTGGCCATGGCGGTGGGTGACCCTGGCTCGTGTTCGGGGTAGGCGAAGCTCGACAGCTCCACCCCGGGACCGCCGTCGGGCGCCCGCAGCATGACGATCTGACTGCGGGAGTGGGGGATGCCGATGACGGTGTCCACGAACTCGCCCTCCATGAACATCCGGCCCTCGACCTCGAGGCCCAGCCCGACGAAGAACGCCGTCGCCGCGTCAAGGTCGGCGACGGTGATCCCGACATGGTCAAAACGTCGAATGTGCGACATCAGGTACCTCCTCCGGAGCTGTTGGTGTCGTGGGCCTCGCCGGTCGAGGCCGTGCACCTGGTGAGCGGAGCCGGCCGGCAATTCTCGACATCGATCGCGCGTTCAGCTCCGAACACGTCCTCCACCGGGCCAGTGTGCTGTATCAGGCGTGCTCGCCTTCTGCCTGGAGGGCACCGGGCAGCTGCTCGCGAGAGGCGATGTCGAGCTTTCGGTAGACGCTTGTGAGGTGGACTTCGACGGTGCGTCGGGTGACGAACAGCGCCTGCGCGATCTCGCGGTTGCCGTGGCCTTCGGCGGCGAGGCGGGCGACGCGCAGCTCGCTGGCGGTCAGCGAGTCGAGGCCGCTGAGGCGCTCGCGTCGCGGCTTGGCGCCGGCGGCGAGCAGCTCGGCGCGTGCCCGCTCGGCGGTTGCGCGGGCCCCGCACCGGCTTGCCGCGTCGAGCCCGCGGGCGAGGTGTTCGCGGGCCTGGCGCCGGCGTCCGGAGCGCCGCAGTGCCGCCCCGTACTCGACGAGCGAGTAGGCGTGCTCGAGCCTGGCCTCGGAGGGCGCAAGCACCGCTATGGACTCGGCGAGCAACTCGAGGCCGCGCCGGTCGCCCGCGATCAGGCCCGTCGTGCGCAGCGCGATGCCGAGCTCCCGCGGGGCGCCGAACGCGCGTGAGAGCTCGAGGTCCTCGGCCGCGACTCGGCGCGCCGCATCGACGTCTCCGAGCGCGAGCTGCGCGAGCGCGGTGTCGCGCCGCCAGTCAGCAAACCCCGGGCTGGCCATTCCCGCGGCGAGCAGCATCTCCGCGCATATGCGTAGGTCGGCGAGCGCATCCCGCGGTCGTCCGCGCACGAGGCTGAGACGCCCGCGTAAGGCGAACAGGATCGCGCCGGACATCGCGCCACGCTCATGGGTCTGTGCGAATCCCTGCTCGACCAGCTCCGCGTCGGCGAGATCGAGCTCGCCGCGCTCGATCAGCGCGCCGATCAGGTTCCCGGTCGCGTGACGGGCATCGACGAACCCGGGAGGTCCAGCATCAAGCGCAGCGCGGGCGTCGGCTTCGGCCTCTCGCACCCGTCCTGCTCGCAGTGCGATCCAGGTCCGCGTCATGGAGCCGAGCCCGAACTGCATCTCGTCGCCGCGCTCGCGTGCGAGCTCGAGCGTGCGGTCGATCGCCGCGAGGGCCTCGGTGAAGCGCCCGGCCAGCGCCAAGGCAGCGGCCGCGCACTGCAAGGTGAGCGGCTCGGCGGGAGCGTCACCGACTGGCGCCAGCGCCGACCGGGCGAGCTGCGTTACCTGGTGCCCTGAGCGGCGCAGCGCCCGGCGGCGGCGTAGGCAAAGAGCGCGCGAGCGCTGCATTCCGCGGGGGTGTCACCGGTCGCCCGCTCGGTGACGGTAGCCAGGCGGTCGATCCATTCGCTGGCCGGCGAGCCCATGTGGGCCACAAGCGCGAGCTCGGTCTCGAGGCGGATCGTCCGGTCGTCGAACCGATCACCGAGACGATCGCGGGCGTCGCGCAGCACTCGCGTGGCGTCGCGCAGGCGGCCTGCCAGGGCGAGGGTGTGGCCGAGTTCGAGAGCGAGCTCGCCACGCTCGCCGGCGTCGGTGGTCCGCTGCAGGCTTCCGCTGAGCGCGTCGACGGCATCCTCCAGGGAGCCGGCGCTGGCCGACGCGCGGCCGAGGTCGCGCAGCAGCGCCGCTCGCAGCTCCTCTGGCGGTGGCTCGGCGAGAGCGCGGTGCAGCAGCGCCGCAGCAGGTTCGTTGGCGCCCCGTGCCGACGCGGCGTTCGCCGCGGCATGCAGGATCTCGACCACCCAGGGGTCGCCGCTGGGCTCTGCGACCAGCAGGTGCGAGGCGACGACCGCGGGACCCGCACCCTCGCCGTCAAGCACCCGCGCGGCGCGCAGATGGGCGAGGCCGCGTGCGCTCGTCGATAAATCTGCCTCGATCGCCTGACCGATAAGCGGGTGCGCGAACCCCGCCTCAATGTCGTCGGCCACGATTCCCTCGCGGCGCAGCCCGTCGATCGCCGCGTCCACGGTCGCCGGCTCGAGCTCTGCGAGCCGAGTGATCAGCCGCAGACGCGCGTTGGAGCCGAGGATCGCGATCGCACTGGCGACCTGGCTGGCCGGCGCCCCGAGCCGTGCGATCCGTGCCAGGATCGCGCGCGAGACCGTCTCGGGCCGCAAGCGCTCCACGCGTTTGGCGTCGGCGGCGGTCGGTGTCACCCCGTCGGCGCGCAGGCTCGCGATCGCCTCGACGAGCAGAAACGGATTGCCGCCCGTGGCATGCAGGCACGCGCGGCAGAACTCGGGCTCGATATGCGCGCCCAGCGAGCCGGCCAGGAGCCGTGTGACGCCCGCCTCGCTGAGGGCCTCGAGGCGCAGCACCTCCTCCCAATCCTGCGAGATCGCCGCCAGGATCGACCCGGGGTCCGCACCACTGGTCGGGCGAGACGCGACGCAGAGCAGGATCGGATGCTCGGCAACGCGCCGCGCCAGATACGAGAGAAAGCGAAGCGATGCCTCGTCGGCCCACTGCAGATCGTCGACCAGGATCGCCAGTGGCGCCAGATCGGCGAGGTCGGCGCACACCCAGTAGAGGCCATGCAGTGCGGCGCCGGTGCTCGACGGCGCCTCGCTCTGATCCGCGATCCCGAGCGTCGCCGCGGCCAAGCGCCCCGCGCCGACCAGCAGCTGCGGCCGTGCGCTGGCCACGACACGCGCCAGCAGTTGGCGCGCGACCGCGAAATCGATCCCGTGCTCCAGAGGACCCGGCGCTGCCGCCAGCACGCGCATACCGGCGTCGTCGGCCAGGGTTCGCACCGCGGCCAGCAACGAGGTCTTGCCGATTCCCGGCACGCCCTCGATCAGCAGGGCCGCCCCGGCGCCGCCCAGCGCCGCCCGGTGTCCGACCTCGATGCGAGCCAGTTCGTGCTCGCGCTCGATCAGTCCGCCATCGTCGCCGATCGCTGTGTGGCCCGGCATCCCCTCGAGTTCTCCGTCCTCGAGCCCACCTAAAGGCGAGTCTACGGCCAGGAAAGTCTTCGGTGGGCTCCACGATGCGGCGAGCGGCATGGGAAGCGACGATCAGACGATGACGACGCTCCGCCGGCTGATCGTGGAGCTCGAATCCGGCACCGAGCCGATCCGGGGCCGGATCGACGACCGGGGTAGCTGGGTGAGCTTCGCCGGCTGGCTGGAGCTGATCGGGGCACTCGAGCGCGTCCACCGGGGCGAGCCCGCCGACGGGCAGCCCGCAAAAGACTTCGGTGCCATCCACGATGCGGGCACCGCCGTCCCCGTCGATACTCGCCGTCGCGAGGGAGTGGGGGTCATCATCAACACAGGAGGAGATGCGATGCCTTACGCGCGCATTGCCAGGTTCACCGACGCGACCCCGCAGCAGATCGCCAGCACCGTGTCCGCGATCGAAGCGGCCGACGGCCCGCCGCCGGGCGTTCCGTCCACCGGAATCACGGTCGTGGTCGACAAACAGGAGCAGAGCGCGGTCATCATCGGCTTCTTCGCCACGGAGGAGGATCTGGTGGCAGGCGATGCCGCGCTGCGCGAGATGGACCCTCCCGGCGGCGCGCCCGGGACGCTCGCCAGCGTCGACATGGGCGAGATCCGGGTGCAGCGGCAGGTGTCCGACGCCGACGTCCTGCACCGCTCTGGCTGAGCAGCAGGCGTACTTGCCACCAGCCCGAGGAAGGAGCACCAACGACGGCTCGAACGGCGAGCCCGGGACAGATGGCGCGAGCGCGGATGGGCGCGCTCGTCGACGGGCACTTCCGTGCCGAGGAAGCGGGTGACCTGGAGGCGATCGTCGAAACGTTCCGCCCCGGACGCCGAACACGACGTCGTCGGGCGCCCGGGCAACCCGCTGCACGGCCCGGAGCAGATCGCGGGCTTTTACCGAGCGCTGTTCGCCTAGCTTTCAGTCGAACGCTTCGAGCCCGTGCGGCGCTGGTACGGCGACGACCACGTTGTCGCCGAGTCGATCCTGCACGCCACCGCGACCGGCCGGTCGTTCGGCCTTTAGGGCCACGGACGCGCGGTGCATCTGACCTTCCTGCACATCTTCGACGTCCGCGACGGGCTGATCGGCCGAGAAGCCGCCTGGATCGACCTGTCCGCAATCCAGCAGCAGCTCGCCGGCTGATCTCAGCTCTCCCGCCCAGACCGCTGCCGCGATCAGTCGCCTTCCTCGGTGCGCCATGGGGGCTGCGGGGGAGCGGTGGCCAGTGCTCGGCACAGCAGCGAGAGCAGCTGCCGGCGGTCGGCGGCCGCGAGTCCGCTCAGCACTTCGTCCTCGACCTGTGACGCTGATCGTCGGGCGCGTTTCAGGGTGCGCCGGCCCTTGGCGGTGATTGCGACCTCCCACGCGCGGCGGTCGTTGGGGCGCCGGCGGCGTTCGGCCAGCCCTGCTTCTTCGAGCTCGTTGATCAGCTCGACCATCGCGCTGGGATCGATGCCCATGTCGTCGCTGAGCTGTTGCTGGATGGTTCCGTCGTGCGCTCCGATCACGTTCAGCACGTACCAACTCAGCATGAGGAGGCTTGATGAGCCCCACCACCGACACGCACAAGTCACCGAAGCGCACCACCGCCAAGGCGTCTCAGAGATTCACGGCCGAAGAACGCGCCGCGATGAGGGAGCGCGCCCGCGAGCTCAAGGCGGCCAAGGGCCAGGCCGACGCCGCGAGCGACGTGCTCGCAAAGATCGCCGCGATGAACGGCTCGGACCGCGCGATGGCCACACGGATCCACGAGATCGTCACGACCAGCGCCCCCTCGCTGGCGCCGAGAACCTGGTACGGGATGCCCGCATACGCGAAGGACGGCAAGGTCCTCTGCTACTTCCGCGACGCGCAGAAGTTCAAGACCAGATACGCCACGTTCGGCTTCAGCGACAAGGCCAACCTCGACGACGGCGGCATGTGGCCAACCGACTACGCGCTCAAGGCACCGACCCCCGAGGCCGAAGCGAGGATCAGCGCACTGGTGAAGAAAGCGGTGAGCTGAGACAAGCGACCGCCGAACGCTCACGATCCAGCACGGGGCGCTGCTGTGGAACGGGCTCGTCGTGGCCCGGTTGGCCCGCGCCTCGCCTTCACATTTGGATTTGTCCCAGTACTGGTGCAAGGGGGCGTCGGCGACTCGCTCATCGCCGCCGGCGACACGCTGACGATCCTCGGCACCACTTACCGCAGAGTCAAACAGGCGATCAGCCGCTATCGCCCGGTTCCAGGACGACTAACGGGATAACGCGCCCGCCGGCGCGCCGCGCGTATGTCTCATAGCCGTTGTAGTTGTCGTTCACGCGTCGCCACAGCTTGCTGCGTTCGGGCTCCTCAACCAGGCGCGGGCGCACCGCCACGCGACGCCCGTCGAGCTCGACCGAGACGGCGTCGGGATGGGCGCGGATGTTGTGATACCAGGCTGGATGATGGGCGGCACCCGCCTTGGACGCCACCACGATGAACGCGTCCGCGAGCGGGGTGTAGAGCAACGGGGTTGTTCGCGGCTCGTCTGACCGCGCGCCACGGGTGTGCAGTAGCAGCATCGGCTGGCCGAGGGCGACCTTCAAACGGCCTCGTGTCCGCGGAATCAGCCAGCGGTCCACGGCTGGGAACACGTTGATGAACAGCCAGCCGCCGACACGTGTCTTGGCGAGCGCCTGCAGCCCTTTGTCGACGCGAGATTTGTCGCGTTGGCCCTGGTAGGTCGTGATCGGCGCAACCTATCAGCGGGCTCGACCGAGATGGGACGAGATTCGGGCGGTCAAGCAGCGTCTGGCACCCGCGGTTGAATGTACGCTCGTAATCCGAACCGCGTAGCCGCTGCAGTACGTCGGATCCGACGACATCCGCCGGGCGCGGCGCGACTCTTCACCAGCCGACTTGACCTCGACGTCGCCGAGCTCACGGTCCGCGCGTTCGGCGACCTTGCCGTCACATGGCCACTCCACCGCATCATCGCCCACGGCGTCGAGGCCTCGTCTCGTGGCGCCCTCATCCTCGAGCGGCGGGGCGGTGAGTGGCAGATGATCCATCCGCACTCTCCGTTCCGGCGACAGACGAACGAACAGCCATTCTCGCTCGCCTGGCGTCCCCAGTGAGACATCTAGTCGTGCATCCCGAAGCCCTCCAAGATCCGCGGCGTGGCGCGCTCGATGCGCGCGACGCGGGTCTTGGACCGCTTGGCGCCGTTGAAGTGCAGCAGCCAGCCGCGCCGGCGGCCGGGGGTGAGCCGCTCCCACGCGTCGCGCAGGGCGGGGTCCGCGCCGAGCAGCATGCCGAGCTCCTCGGGGTAGGGCCCATCGTCCGCAGAAGCGCGCTTCGGGACTGACAGCCCGGCCTGCTCGACGCGGATGGCGTCCTGCACGAGCGCGGCGATGGTCTTCTTCGCAGCCATGACATCTGCGACGGAACCGAATTCCATTCGCAGCGCTGAGCGGGTGTTCTCGCCCTGCTCCTTCAGCGCGCCCTCGGGGTCCTGAAGCAGGGCGCCCTTGAAGAACAGCAGCGCGCACAGTTCCTTGAACGGCTGGAAGATGACGACGTTCGATCCTGCGTGCGTGTAGCACGGCTTGCGCCACTTGAACTCCTCCTCCAGCCCGGCCCGAAGCAGGACCGGCCGCACGGCTTCGAGCTCGGCGCGCCACGCGCGCATCCCCTCGATGTACTCGGCGACCTGCGGATCCTTCGGCGTATCGGTCATCGGTGGCCCTCGTCGCAGCACTTTAGGGGGCGCTGGCTTGTCGTCGTTGTCGGGCCGGTGGGTGTGTAGGATGCCCGTTGGCTTTGGGGCCGGTCAACATTCGGAGAGGCCAAAATCAGCTGCTCACGACACTCAGGTGCGCTGCTTGCGATCGCGAGCGCGCTGATGCTCGCGCTCGCACCGTCGGCGTCCGCGCGTGCTCAACGACCGGCGGTTCGTCACGAGCTCAACCGGGTGGTGACGTCCGTCGCTGGCCTCGGTGTCCCGGGCGCGGTGGTCGGCGTGACAGGCGGGCCGGTCGGCCGTTACGCGAGGGCGTTCGGGGTCGCCGCTCGCGGTCAGCGGATGGCGCTTGACGACCACTTCCGGATCGGCAGCGTGACCAAGACGTTCACTGCCACGGTGATCCTCCAGCTCGTCGACCGCCACCGGCTGAAGCTCGGGCAGACGATCGCGAGGTGGGAGCCGCGGCTCCCGAACGCAAAGCGGATCACGATCAGGATGCTGCTGGACATGACCAGCGGCATCTGGGACGAAGGCGGCGTCGGGCCAACCGGACGCAACTCGCTGCTGGCGAAATGGGCCGGCCGGCACTGCGCGGTGCAGGCCCCGATGCCCGACTGCGGCAGGTACTGGAGACCCCAATCGATCGTCGACCTCGCGATCCGCGAGGGGAAGGCGGCGTATCGGCCGGGGACCTACTACTACTCCGACACCAACTTCGTGCTGCTCGCGCTGATTGCCGAGAAGGTGACCCACACGCCGTTTGCGACGCTTGTAAGACGGCTGATCCTCAAGCCGCTGGACATGCGCCAGACGAGCTTCCCGACCCGCACACTGAGGGTTCCGCAACCCGCGGCCAGCGGCTTCATGCCGTCGCCGCAGAACGCGCCGACGCGGTACGTGCCCGGCACCACCCCGAGTCCGTCGACTGCGTTCGGCGCCGGCAACATCATCTCGACCCTGCACGACCTGCGCATCTGGGCGCGCGCCCTGGCAACCGGCAGCCTGCTCAAGCCGGCGACACAGCGCACGCGCCTGCGCATGCTGCCGACCGGAGGCGCGTTCTATCCGCTGGTGGGCAGCGGATTCCGGTCGATCCTGCCGCTCAGCTACGGCCTCGGCATCGCACGCCTGGGGAACATGCTCGGCCACAACGGCGCGCTGAACCCGTTCGGCTACACGACCGACCTCTGGTACCTGCCGCGCGCTCGCGCAAGTGTCATCGTCCTGCTCAACAGCATCGTCCCCTGCGCTGGCGGGACCAGCCTGTCGGACGCGCTAGCCGCCACGCTGGCCGATGTGGCGTTTGGGCCGATCGCTTCGGGCGCGGCGTCCTCGCCCGGATTCAAAGGCGTTGGCTGCGCCGCCGTCACGCGCTGATCTCAGCGCTCGACGACGATCCGCGACGCGAGGGCGCCTGCGGGAAGATGCGCTGGCGTGTTGTCGATACGGGTCGGTGCGATGTGCTCGAGCGAGATGGTGTGGGTGGGCACGTCCACCACGTGGCGGGTTCGCCGATCGGTCTCCTTCGGGTCAGGCCGAGACGTGCAGCACGGGCGCATATGAAATCCCGATGATCGCGCCCTCCGGCGACTGAAGCCTGGCCACAGTCTGGCCCCAAGGCTCCAGGCGGGCTGGGTGCAGCAACTCGTAGCCAGCCTGCTCGAGCTCACGCGCCGCCGGGCCGACCGCGGCGGGGTCGGCGACGTCGAATTCGATGCTGACCTGCGGCACGGGCCGCTCCGCCGGCCACGTCGTAGTCCCGAAGCATGCCTCGGCGGCCTGGGCCAGCGGCCAGATGCCGAAGGATTTGGTGCCGGTGATCCGCTCGCTGTGCTGATAGCCGTCGCCGGGGCCCTCCAGCGGCAGCCCGAGCGTCTCGACGTATAGCTTGCGACTGGCGGGTGGATCGGGTGCGATCACCGCCACGGTCGAAAGGAACTCTATGTTCATGCCATCTCCCATCGCCAAGGATTCGTCCATCGCGAAAGCATGAGGGATGCTGCGACGTTGCCCAACTGGGATGACCAACGCGCCGGCCTCACGGGCCTGAGCTCCGTGACAGAGCCGTCCATACGCCGCGAGATGGCGTACCTGCGGTAGGCGGCGGTCTCGAGAGCGAGAGAGACCCGTGCCGACCCCGGACGCCCAGCGCGAGTTCCGGACCGTCGCCGTCGCGGGTCTGCGCGCTGGCGGTGCTGCTCTCATGGCCCGGCCGGCGGAGCAGGGATTGCGCGTCGACGCTCCCTTGTTCGTGATGCGGGAAGTGTTCGCGACTTGAAACCGCGTTGCGGGAAAAGTCTGCGTAGTGTTACCGATATCTCGCGCTCATTGCCAAGATTATCGGGCCACTACCGCATGCTACTCACGACTCGTAAAGTCACTCACACTGACCGATCACTACTGGTCGTTAGCGTACCTTGATCACTCTATTCCAGTGACACGTCGCCGGCCCACATCCGGCCTTGACTTGCACGACCAGTTGCGAGTAGGGTTACTGGCAGAGGTCGGACCGGTGTTTCGTGCTGACCTCAGGGGATATGCAGGGGCCAGCGCACTCCGGGGGTGAGCGCGACTTGACGTCCACGCGCGCACGGGTGAGTTACGCCGACGACTTCGGCCGACCGCCTTGACGCGCGCGAGAGAGGAGTAACCGCTGAAAATTTGGTGAGACATCACCGATTAGTGACGGTACCAGTCGCAAAAGCGAAAGGGGTGCGAAGTGCGTAGGTTTACATTCAGACGGACCCGGTGGTTCCTGGTGGGTGCTGTCGTCGGGGCCGCCCTAGTCGGGGGTGTCGCGTTTGCGGCGATTCCGGGCTCAGACGGGGTCATACACGGCTGTTATCAGAAGAACGTGGGCAACCTCCGCGTGATCGATCCGAGCGCCGGCGACCAGTGCCGTCCGTCCGAGGTCCCGATCGATTGGAGCCAGACAGGCCCAGCCGGACCGCAGGGACCGAAGGGCGACACGGGACCGCAGGGGCCAAAAGGCGACACTGGCCCCGCCGGCCCGCAAGGACCAAAGGGCGACACCGGCCCCGCCGGTCCGCCTGGGCCTACCGGTCCGCAAGGTCCCCCCGGGAGCGGTCTGGCCGGCCAATCGTGCCCGAATGGCCAGTCCGTCACTGGAGTTGACAACAGTGGCAACATCATTTGCAGCGCGGGTTGCCCCGTGGGTCAGCTGACGTTCCACACCACGAGCACGTTCCCGACCCCCTTTGGGCTTATGTCCTGGCAGGGCGGCACCCAGACGCAGGGTTCTGGCTCGAACTGCTCGGTCAGCGTGACTGCACCGAGCGGGAACATTTCGCTGATCGGCGGCACTACCGGTGTCGACTCCTGGCAGATCACCGGCAAGACCGGCTGGACTAGCGCCAGCGGTACGGTCCAGCAGCCATTCTGCTCGAATGCTCTCGCCGTGCCGTCGGTCTCGAACGACCGACCGACCTGCTCCGACTCTTCCGTGGTCGGGGCAAGCGGGCCTTCCACGGACGACTTCGTGGTAAACGTCAGCTAGCTGCCTGATGTGTCGGCGGGCCGCGAATGGCCCGTCGACACATCCCCGAGGTGGCCGTGGGCGCTCCACGACACAGGTTCACGGGGCGGGTGCGGGATACGACGTACTTGGCGCGGTCTTTACCACCGACGGGGTCTGGAACGTCGCCCGCTTTCACGACAGGCAGTACGATGCCCTGTTCAAGCAACACGTC
This sequence comes from Solirubrobacteraceae bacterium, assembly GCA_036273655.1. Taxonomy (GTDB): domain Bacteria; phylum Actinomycetota; class Thermoleophilia; order Solirubrobacterales; family Solirubrobacteraceae; genus Palsa-465. Next base: position 47,730 of record DASUHF010000033.1, read on the forward strand.
GCCGCCGTCGATCTCCAGAGGCAACGGGCAGATCGCTGGCAAGATCGCTCGCCGAAACGCCTGTGATCTCCTTCCACATCAATGATCGGTTGATCGCCACCAAGAGCAACGTCCATGGCGTCTTTGGATCCAGAGTCAGCAGTTCTTCTTCGACAAGGCCTATCTCAGCTAGAAGACGCGCTCCGACCCACCGACGCGCCTCGCCCAGGTGAGGGGTGAGTTATCCGCTGCTATCGAAAGATGCTGTTCGAGCGGCTCGCCAACCTGCTGACCGCCGGCTCTCACGGACCGGACCCGGTGGCCGACGGCGTGTGGCGGTTTCACGGCAACCCAGGCCGTCTCAACGTCTTCTTGCTCGCCGAGGCGACCGGCGGGTTCACCTTGTTCGACGCTGGCGGCAAGGTCTTGTCGCCGCATATCCGCGCCTGCGCCGACCGGCTCGGGCCACTGCGGCGAGTGGTGCTGTCACACGCCCACACCGACCACCGCGGCGCAGCGCCTCATCTCGATGTCCCCGTGTGGTGCCATCCCGACGAGGTCATCGATGTCGAGGGGACCGGCGGGCTGCGATACTGGGGTGTCGGACTGCCACGGCTACCACCGTTGCCACGCCTGCTACACCGTGCGGTCCTGCAGCCTCTGTACGACGGTGGCCCGGTACGCGTGGCAAACGTGGTCAAGGACGGCGACCGCATCGCCGGCTTTCGCGCGATCCACCTACCCGGACATGCCCCGGGGCTCATCACGTTGTTTCGCGAAAGCGACCGACTCGCGCTCACGTCGGACGCATTCTACACCGTCGACACGTGGTGGCGAGACTGCCCACCATACCTGCCAGGCGACGCATGGAACTGGAACACCAGGCTCGCACGCGAGTCGCTTCGGCGCCTAGCCGGCCTAAATCCAGCCGTGGCATGGCCCGGGCACGGCCGTCCGCTCGTGCGGGACGTAGGCGCTGGGCTACACACTGCGGCGGAAAGGTAAGCAGCTCGACCGAGAACCTTTAGAGACATTAGGTCTGCACCTCTCGCTCACCATCGTCGCGATGGAGGATGTGCGAGTCCACGAGCTTTCCTCGGCCAGCAAGGAGCGGCGGCCGAGAGGGTTGAGCTCGTGCGTCGCGATGTCGAGAGCTTGCGCAGGCAGCGACCGGCATGCGGTTGCTCGCCGGTGCGCCGGCGCAGACAAAGATGTTGACCGCGCCCCCTTCGCGGGCGAGGTCATCGGGGTGCGCGTTGCGACCTGGGACAGCGCCGTCACCGCCTTTCATCACCCGCGAGAGCCCGGACGTCACCGCCGCGACCCTCGACAGGTCCTGCAGCGCCAGGCGCGACCTGGCCTCTCTTAAGCGATGTCGCGCGTATCGCTGCGTCGAACGGCTGCCGCGCGGACCCGGCGGCAAGGTCAGCGTCGCCGAGCTGCTGGCCACACACGCCTGAGCCCGGCCACCCGTGCCAAGACCACCCGATCCTGTCCCTCGCCAACCACGCAGAGCAGCGTGGCCCCATCGCAATCTATGACGACGAGCAGCCCAGCTACGCCGGAGGCACCACGTTGTGCCGGCTGGCGCTGGCACGAGTCGCCGAGCTCAAGGCTGGCCAGATCGCGATCATCGGAGCACCGATCGATGAACGGGTCGGCACCATGGTCGCACGGCTCACGGATGCGGCGACTCATCCACGAGGGGATCGTGCCCCCGGGAGCAGCTGTGGCAGTGGGGGCTGCGCCGGTGGTGGCCGTGTGAGGACGAGATCGGATGGGCCAGCGGACACGGCGTCCATTCCGGGACCGCACGTCAGATCCACCTCGGCGGTCACCGGGCCGCGTTGGATGAGCTGCTCGATGCCCTGTCCTCCAATGGCCCCGCGGTCCGGCTGAGCGTTGACGTCGACGTGCTCGACCCTCCGTCGCGCCGGGTACCGGCACCACTGAGCCCGGCGGACAGCGAGAGCTCGTCCCAACGACCGGTGGTCTGGACCTGCTCTGTGGTTGCATGCGGCAGCATTGGTCGCCCTGCTTGGCATCTCGCCGGGCCGCTGGTATTTTCGGCTCTTGCCGTCGGCAACGGCGGTTTGAGGGCATGCGACTCTCGCTAGGTGATACTCGGTGACGCCCTCCCGGCAAGGATCGGGAGCGCGTCGAGGTGGCATGACGGTCGCTTCGGACTCGCTGGTGAAGAGCCACAAGCCGATTGACGTCGGTATGTCGGAGGCAGCGGTGACTGCGACGACACCTAGCTCCACACTGGCGCGGGGGCTGGTTCTGCTGACGACGTTGTCGGAGCGAGGGCAGGCTCGCGCCGACGAGCTGGCGGCAGCGGCCGGGCTACCGGTCAGCACGACGTACCGGTACTTGCGCCTGATGCGCGAGCACGGGTTCGCTGTCGACCGCGCGGGTGTGTACGACTGTGGTCCGCTGCTGGCCGATCGCTCGCAGCCGCCGGGCGACTACGGCGGCCTGGTGGCGGTCGCAGGGCCTCTGATGGAGCGCCTGACACATGCCACCCAGGAGACGGTCACGCTCGCGGTGCGGGTTGGGGTCAGCCACGTGCTCTGCGTGCACCAGACTGAGTCGCCACGCTCGACGCGGACCGCGTTTCGGATCGGTCAGCGGCTGCCGCTGCACGCCGGCGCGGGCGAGCGGGTGCTGCTGGCGTTCGCTCCGCCCGAGGTTATAGAGATGGTCCTGATCGGGGAGCTGGAACGCTACACGGCCAACACCCCCGGCACCGACGAGCTGCGGCGGAGACTCGCGTCCACTCGCGATGCCGGGATCACGACGTCGCGCTCGGAGTACGTGCCAGGGGCGCTTGCTGTTGCAATCCCGGTCGCGGTCGCCGGGGACGTCGTCTGCTCGCTGACCGTCTCGGGCCCGGGCGACCGCTGCAGCGCGGGCTGGCAGGCGCGGGTCAAGCCGGTGTTGGTCAACGCCGGGCGCGCGCTCGGTTATCTGCTCCGCGAGGCGTCGCCGGTGCCGGTCACCCGATGAGCGGGCCGCTTGCGACCGGACCCGCGTAGGCGTCGTGCAGCCGCCGCATCGTCGCGTCCGCGTGTCGCTGCGCGGCCTGTTCTGCGGGGTGGTGGCCGTCGGTGACGACCGCGACGCCGCCGACGAGCACGGTGCGTACGATCGACTCCGACGCGCTGGAGAAGATCCACGCGTCGAGCGCGGTTTCAGGCGTCTGACCGATGAGCGCGCGATCGTCGGGATCGAGCTCGACCAGGTCGCAGCGGGCGCCCGGCTTGATCGCGCCGGTCGGCTGTGCGAGCGCCTGCGCGCCGCCGGCGGCCGCCAGTTCGCGCAGTGCGGCGCCGACGCTTAACTCCCCGTCGATCAGGGCCGTCTCACGCCGGTGGAACTTGAGCCGCTGACCGTACTCGAGCATCCGCAGCTCGCCCGGCAGGTCGATGAGGTGGTTGGCGTCGGTGCCGATCCCGAGCCGGCCGCCGTCACGGCGGTAATCGGCGAGCGGGAACCGTCCGTCGGCAAGGTTGGCTTCGGTCAGCGGGCAGACGCCGGCGACGGCGCATGAGCCGGCGAGCGCGCGGCGCTCTGAGTCGGTCATGTGGGTGGCGTGGATTACGCACCAGCGCTCGTCTACGTCCGCGTTCTCCAGCAGCCACTCGATCGGTCGCGCGGCGAGCGTGGCCAGGACCTCGTCGACCTCCTCGGTGCGCTCGGCGGCGTGGATGTGGACAGGGCCGGTCGGCCGGTCAGCGAGCAGCTCGGCCAGCTGCGCCGCTGGCACCGCGCGCAGGCTGTGCGGCGCGATCCCAACCCGCAGCGTGGGGTGCCGGTCGGCGAGCGCGTCGAGTCGCGCCACCATTGCCAAGTACTCGTCCAGCTCGGTCGTGAAGCGCCGTTGCTCGGGCTCGGGCGAGCGGCCGATGCCGCCTGCGGCGTAAAACGTCGGTAGCAGCGTCAACGCGATCCCCGCCGTCTGCGCCGCCGCGACGATCCGCTCTGAGAGCTCGACCGGATTGGCGTATCGCGACCCGTCACGGTCGTGGTGGACGTAATGAAACTCGCCGACGCTCGTGTAGCCGCGGCGCAGCATCTCCACGTACGCGAGGGTCGCGTATGCCTCGAGGTCATCGGGCGTCAGCTGCAGCAGATGGCGGTACATCATCTCGCGCCAGGACCACAGCGTCGCCGGCGCGCCGGGCGACAGACGGTCGGCGTGGCCGACCAGGCCGCGGTGGTGGGCGTGGGAGTGGAGGTTGGCGATCCCCGGCACGACGAAGCCATCGAGCGTCAGCTGGGGGCGCTGCGCCATGCCAGGCCGCGCCTCGACGATCGTGCCGTCCTCGCCACTGACCACATGCCCGGGCGATGCCCAGCCGTCCGGCAGCAGCAGGTGTGCGGCGGCGATCGTACGCGTCATCGGACGACGCCCCCGCAGATCGTCAGACGCACGGCGTTGTGCCCGATCCAGTAGGCGAGGTCCTCGAAGCGGTCGGTGTCGAGCACCAGCACGTCGGCGCGCTTGCCCGGCTCAAGTGACCCGGCCTCCTCCTCGCAGCCGCTTGCCGCGGCGGCGTCGAGCGTGGCGGCGCGGATCGCCGCCGCAACCGATAGGCCGCCGGTGCGGCAGGCGTGCTGGATCGCCAGTTGCATCGAGGTCGCGTAGCAGCCCGGGCAGCAGTCGGTCGCGATCGCAACGCGCAAGCCGCGCTGCGCGAGCGCGCGGGCGACGGTCGGGCGCTCGTGCGCGACGGTGAAGTCCAGCAGCGGCATCGCGACCGCGATCACGCCCGCCGCTGCCAGCGCCTCGAGCTCCTCTGGCGCGGTGTGGTTGAGATGATCGACGGTGACGGCGCCGATCTGCGCCGCCACGCCCGCCGCCGCGGTATGCGCGTAGGCGTCGAGATGGACCTTCGGCCGCAGCCCGTGCTCCAGGCCGGTCCGCAAAATCCGCCGCGTTTCCTCGAGCGTGAAGTAGCCATCGTCGCAGTAGACATCGCAGAACCGCGCCAGCCCGCGCTCCGCGACGATCGGGATCGTCTGGCAGACCTGCTCTACGTAGGCGCTGCGATCGACGTCCGGCGGGATCGCATGGGCGCCGAGGAACGTCGAGACGACGCTGATCCCGAGCTCTGAGGCCAGCAGCCGGTTGGCCTCAAGCATCGCTAGCTCGGCAGCGGTGCTCAGGCCGTAGCCCGACTTGATCTCGACCGTCGTCGTGCCGTGGGCAAGCATCTCACGCACACGCCCGCGCGACGCGTCGGCTAGGGCGCGCGCGTCGAGCGGATTGGTCGCGGCCATCGTGCCGATGATCCCGACGGGTGCGTCCGCCGGCGGCGGCACGCCCGCGCACCGCGCCGCGTACTCGTCGACGCGCGAGCCGCCGAACACGGCGTGCGTGTGGCAGTCGACGAAGCCTGGCATCACGACCCCGCCGCGGGCGTCGATCACGGTCTCGGCAGCCGGCTCGCCGAGCCGCCCGACAGCGACGATCCGGTCGCCCTCGATCAACACCTGGCCGCCGGGGATCCGATCGAGCCCGTCGCTCGCGTCCGAGCGGCAGCTGAGTACCTCGGCGGCGCCAGCGATCAGCTTACGTCCGGTCACGGTGCCAGCCGTCCGTCGGCGAGCAGCGTGCGCGCCACGGCCACGCGCGGCGCCAGCAGCGCGTGGCGGGTCTGGACGTCGACGCGCTGTCTGATCGCGTCGTAGGCGGGCTGATCTGCGGTCAGGCGGCGCATTCGTCTGCGACGGCCGCGAGCGCGTCGGAGCCGACGAGGTTCTGGAGTGGCTCCAGATCGGCCGGTACTGGAGCGCCGAGCTCTTGTGGTCCGAGTAGGTCGGTGACCATGCGTTGCACCCGTGCCGCTCCCGACCCCAGCCGTGTCGGTGCACGAAGTAAGAGCGCGCGAGTCGCGACCGCGAGCTCCATTGCCGCGAGCTCGTGAGCGAGGGCCACCATCTCCGAGAGTCGTCGCGCACCGAGCGGCGCCATCGTGGTGCGATCCTCGATCCCCTCCGCCCCGGATGTGCTGACGAGCTCGTAGGAGACTGGTTGGGCGAGCAGACGGGCCTCGGCAGCGACTGCCTGACCCGCTACGGCGAATTCGTTGAAGCCGTCGTCGGCGGCATCTGGGCCTGCGGCAAGTCCGCCGCGCAACCCGGAGAACGCTGGGTGCAAGAGCTTGATCATGCGCTCGACCGCGCAGGTCAGCACTGGGGCGAGCGCGACTCGCATCGAATCGACGGCGGTCGCAAGCGGAAGGATTTCAAAGCTCGCGAGGGACACCAGGCGGTCCTCCTCCAGCGACACCAGCGGGTTGTTCTGCGCCGCGTTGAGCTCGATGGCGAGTTGACCGAGTGCAAATTGCAGTGCGTCGCGCGCCGCGCCGTGCACCTGCGGTAGGCAGCGATAGCAGAGCGGGTCCTGGAGATTGCGCGCAGCGCCGGGCTCGGTCAGCGAACTGCCGGCCAACAGTGCACGCAGACGCCCGAGAGTGTCGAGGAGCCCCGGAAACGGACGCTGCTCAGCGAGCACGTGGACGATGTCGAGGTTCGCCACGAATGCCTCCAGCTCGAGTGCGCCCACGACGTCGAGCGCGTCGAGCAGCCGTTTGCAGTCATGTATCGCCACAGCAGTCAGGGCGGTGGCGAACGCATTGTTGTCGATCAGCGCTAGGCCCTCTCCCGGGGCCAGCTCTGAACCCCCTGAGACGAACAAGCCGTTTGCCAGATCGGCGAGGGGGGCCAGATCGGCCTGGCCCACCGATCCCCGGGTCCGCAGAATCGGATGTCGCCGTTCGTTCAGTGCGCGGCAGATGACCAGTGCAAGCTCCGCCCTTACCCCCGGAAGCCCTGAGAGAAGAAGGTTGAGCAGACACACCATCGTCGCACGCACGACCTCGACCGCCGCGGGCGGCCCGGTGCCGACCCGGGAATTGAGGATCAAACTCCGGTTGAATGCGCCCGCTAGGACCCGATTGACGCAGGTGTCCTTGCGAGCCCCGACCCCAGTGGTGAGCCCGTACACCCGGTCACCTCTTGCCAGTGCTCGCTCGCAGACGACTCTGGACACCGACATCCGTTGAACTGCATCCCGCGAGAGTTCGACCCGGTCCTGTGAGCGCGCGACGCGAATCAGCTCATCCAACGACAGCGACCGACCGTCCAAGGTCACAGGCACCGGATCCGCGCCCCTGGTCTGCGTCTCGACGCCCATACCCCGACTGGCGCACCGATCGAAGCTCGCTCGATCATGATCTGCCACAACATCGGCCGCGACGTTACACAGAGCGTCGCCAAGATCTGTCGAACGATTCTCAGCAAGCGAGATTGCCTAGTGAGAATGCCACCTGAGATCGCCCACCGCGCCAAGGATCGCGGCCCAGCACCGGGCGGAGATCTCGATCGAGGCCGCAGCCTCACAGGCTGAGAATCGGCGCTCGCGCACGGGCCGGGCGGGATCTACCGTTGGCAAGGATCTACCGTCGACCAATTCGGCGAATCCGCAAGGGAGGACTCATCGATGTCGATACCGGTACCGGTACAGGCGCCAGAGATTTTGACCGACGTGCGCGCGCAACGTGGCGCGACGTTGCGTTGCCGCGGCTGGCGCCAGGAGACGCTGCTGCGGATGATGGAGAACAACATGGAGGTCGCGGAGCACCCGGAGCGATTGGTGATCTACGGCGGCATCGGCAAGTGCGCGCGCAACTGGGAGTCCTACCACGCGATCGTCCGCTCGCTGATGGAGCTCGCCGACGACGAGACGCTCGTCGTGCAGTCCGGAATGCCGGTCGCGGTGTTTCGGACGCACCGGCTCGCCCCCAGGGTGGTGATGGCGACCACGAACTTCGTGCGCCCCACTTGGCCGCTGTTCTATGAGCTGCAGGATCGCAACCTGACGATGTTCGCCCAGTACACCGCGGCGCCGTGGGAGTACATCGGCACCCAGGGCGTGATCCAGGGGACGTTCGAGACGCTGCGTTCCGTCGGCCAGATTCATCTCGGCGGCAGCCTCGACGGCCGGATCCTGCTATGCGCCGGCATGGGCGGCATGGGCGGCAACCAGCCCCGCGCGATGGCGATGCTGGGCGGCGTGGCGATCTGCTGTGACGTCGACGAGCGGATCATCGCCCGGCGTCTCGAGGTCGGCTACGCCGACGTGCTGGCCGATTCACTCGATCACGCGATCGAGCTGGCGACCGCGGCCGCGAGCCGGCGAGAGCCGTTGGGAATCACGCTCGTCGGCAATGCGGTCGACGTGTTTGAGGACTGTCTTGAGCGGGATTTTCGCCCCGACATCGTGACCGAGATGACGCCCGCGCACGATCCCCTCGCGTACATCCCGGCCGGATACACCGCGACCGAGGCCGAAACCGCTCGAGCCCGCGATCGCGACGGGTATTTCACGCTTGCGAGGGAATCGATGGTGCGCCAGCTGACCGCCATGAACACGTATTCCGATCGCGGCGTCGCCGTCTTCGAGTATGGCAACCAGATCCGGCGCCAGTGCCAGGAGCACGGGATGGTCGATGCGATGAAGATCCCCGGATTCGTTGCGGCCTACCTACGTCCGTTGTTCCTTGAGGGACGCGGACCGTTCCGCTGGACGTGCATGAGCGGGGACGCCGATGACCTGGCGCGGCTCGACGACCTCGTGCTGGAGTTGTTCGCCGACGACGACATCCCGACGCGCTGGATCAAGCTCGCCCGGCACCACGTGCCGATCGAGGGCCTGCCGGCTCGGGTCTGCTACCTCGGCTTCGGACAGCGCAAGCGGTTCGGGCTCGCAGTCAACGGCTTGGTTGGCTCCGGTGAACTCCGGGGGCCGGTGGCGTTCAGCCGCGACAACCTCGACTCCGGCTCAATCATCAACCCGACGTTCGAGACCGAGAACATGCCCGACGGGTCTGACGTGATCTCGGACTGGCCGTACCTCAACGGGCTGCTGAACGCCTCGGCGATGTGCGACCTGATCGCGATCCAGGCCAACTACGCGATGGGCGACTCCGTCCACACCGGTGTGACGATGATCGCCGACGGCTCCCCGGAGTCCGACCTCCGGCTCGAGGCGGCACTGACCGTAGACGCCGGCATCGGCGTCGTGCGCCACGCCCAAGCGGGCTACGCGCGCGCCCGCGAGGTCGCCGAACAACTCGGGCCCGAACACGGGTTGCAGGTACCGCTGTGGTGGACCCCGGAGGCCACCTTCGGCCCCGACTCATGACCGACCCGCCGGTGCAGATCGACAGGCCACCGCCTGCCCGCACCGGGTGTCACGGCTCACGGCGACGAACTGGCTCGATCTCCGAGCGGCCGCCGCGGCTGGTCGACCGCGCGCTCAACGGCGGTCTGTCGAGCATCCTGGTCACGCAACCGGGCCAAGTCGCCTTCGGGATCGTCGCGCTTGGCAGGACCCACTTAGACGCTGCTGGCCGAACCAGGAAACCACCCGCGGCGATCGCCTGGTCGCCCGGGACCGAAAGGTGACAGAGCATGGGCATTGACGATCGAAAACTCGATCAGATCCGGAGCCAACGCTCGGAAATCGAGAACCACTACGTCGACGAGTTCGTGACGGGCCGGTTGGACCGTCGCTCGTTCTTGCGCCGCGGCGCGGTGTTGGGGATGTCGGCGTCGGCGATGGGCGCGGTGGTGGCCGCCTGCGGCGGCGCCAACAGCACGGGCAAGGCCGCGAACTCGGCGACTTCGTCGGCCAGCGGCGGTGGCAAGGTAACTAAGGGCGGGACACTCAGGCTTGCCAATCCCACCCCTGCGACCGCGATGAACCCATTGATCATCGACGATTCCGGCGGCGGCTGCATGCTGACGCAGCCCGGAGAGTTTCTGACGTTCGACAACAACATCAAGCTGCAGCTGCAACCGCAGTTGGCGACCAAGTGGGCCCATAACGGCGACGGCACGGTGTGGACGTTCACGCTGCGCTCGGGCGTGAAGTTCCATAACGGCAAGCCGATGACCGCCGACGACGTCGTCTACACCTTCCAGCAGCTCGCCGACCCCAAGAACGCCTCCAACGCGCTGTCGACGTTCGTCGGCGTGCTCAAGCCCGAGGGCGTGCGCGCCAAGGACGCGCAGACCGTC
>DASUHF010000034.1:0-30988 GCA_036273655.1 Solirubrobacteraceae bacterium
GCTGGCGATCGAGGAGTCGATCATGACCGAGCTCGAGATCCCGTATCGGGTGGTCGCGATCGCCGTCGACGATCTCGGCGCCTCGGCGGCGATGAAGTACGACCTCGAGGCGTGGCTACCGGGGCAGGGGCGCTACCGCGAGCTGACCTCGTGCTCGAACACGACCGACTTCCAGGCGCGCCGCCTCGACGTCCGCTACCGCCCGGAGTCCGGCGCGCGGCCGCTGCATGTGGCGACGCTCAACGGGACCGCGGTCGCGGTCGGGCGCACGATCATCGCGCTGCTGGAGAACGGCCAGCGCGACGACGGTTCGGTGCGGATGCCGCCGGCGCTGGTCGCGCACGGCGCGCCGGAAGTGCTGGCCCCGGCTCCCGGCTTGGGCGACGCGGCCTAGCTGGCTAGCGGATCGCACGCAGCGGCACGACCTTGCTGCTGCGCTGGCGAGGCGACGGCGGCCGGTCGTTGCCGAGCACGATCAGCGCCGCGCGGGGCGGACCGCACATCGCGATCTTGGCGCGCATGCGGACACCGAACGTATTCCACGGGCGGACGAAGCTGCGGGCCGTCTCAGGCTCGAGCCCCTGCGCCGCCTCGGCGATCGCGGCCGCGAAACCGCCGCGGTCGGTCGACTCGGCGTCCGCGGAGATCAGCAGCTCGGAGACCGGGGTGTCGATCGCGTCCTCCTCGCTGATCGCGAGCAGTCGCTGCGCCTCGCGCGAGGCGGCCTGGACCAGCATCCGCGAGTCGACGACGACGAACGCATCATGCTCGGACGGGACCGCGTCGGCGCGCGTCTCGAGCAGCATCCCGAGCCCGCACGACGAGCACACGCGGCCGGACGGCGGCGGTGGCTGGTTACCGGGCGTCGGCGCCGCACAGTAACCACAGAACCACTGCCATTCGACGGTGGTATCGAGGCCACCGTCGACGAGTTTCAGAGCTGGTCTGGGCACGAGCGATTATTGGGTCTCAGCGCCCACCGCCCCCCCGGCAGTGTGCCGCTGTCAGAAGTCTACGTGAATCGCCCCGCGGATGCAATGGACCGTGCAAATTGGTTCATTGGCCCGGCCGCCTCGAAGCTCACGCGTCGTCGGCGCCGTCCTCGCCGCTGTCGGGAACGAGCCCACGGCCCTCGAGCCAATGCTCGAACAGCGGGTCGGTGAGGCGCGGCCCGTCGGTATCGCTGATGACGTCGGCGTTGTTCGTGAGGCTCTCCAGCGCGCTTCTGATGCTCGTGCGCTTGATGCCGACCGACGCGGCCGTCTCGGAGCCGTACAGTGGGGTTGCGACGAGCGCGAGCGCGCGGGCGACGCGGCGTTCGTTGACCGTCAGCGCCCGCCAGATCGCGCGCATCAGCGGCGCCGCGTCGGCCGCCGCCTGGTCCAGCGCCTCGACCCACGTGCGCTCGTCAGCGGTCGATCCGGACGGGGTGCGCTGCCATAGGTAGTGCGCGAGCATCATGCTCCGCTGCGGGTGGCCGCGCGTGAACTCGAGCATCGGCGTGAGCGCGGTGCCGACATCGCGTCCGCTGCGCGCAAACCGCGAGGCGACGTATGCGGCAACGTCCTCGAGCGGCAGCGGCGCGAGGTTCTTTGGTATCGCCTGATCGAGTAGGGGCCGCTTGGGGTCAGCGAACAGCTGCTCCATGACGCCGGGCGCCGAGCCGGCGAACGCGTAGGTCGCGGCGTCGGTCTGGTGCTGGATGACGCTGCGGATCTTGCCGTCCGCGCCGGGGACGGCAAGGACGTCCTGGATCTCGTCGAACGCGATCAGGCTGGGCGTCCCGTTGCGATCGAACAGCGCCTGCGGCAGCTCCAGCAGGCGAAGGAGCACCGACTCGGCATCGACGTGCGGGTTGCGCTGCAGGGTCGCCGTAAAGCCCCCTCCCCCGAGTGCAAGCCCGATGTTCCAGCTCCGGAACAGGCTGTCGACAGCCCGCCGCAGCGGTCCCTTCAGGCGGTCGTAGCCGCGCTCGATGCGCACCACGATCTCTCCGATCGACAGCACGTCCTGGAGGTCGACGAGGATCGTGGCGATGTCGTCGTGCGCGGCGGCCTCGAGCACCCGTCGCAGTAGCGTCGTCTTGCCGTAGCGGCGCGGGCCGATCAGGCGAAACGAGTGCCCGCCCGCCGCGAGCGCGAGCAGCTCCTCGGCCTCGGGATCGCGATCGATCATCTCGGTCGGAGCGAGCGGGCCGGAGAAGCGAAACGGGTTGAGGCTGCTCGATCGCGGCATCGTAGGCTCAAAACCTACTAGACTGTATGGCAAAAGTCTACTGGATAGTAGGCTGGCTACCTACAAGCGGAGAGGGGGGGATTCGAACCCCCGAACGAGGTTGACCCCCGTTACGCGATTTCCAGTCGCGCCCGTTCAGCCGCTCCGGCACCTCTCCGGGAGCAGCGGACAGCCTAGCGCCCACACGCTCACGCGCCCGCCGCGACGGCTGCCGGGAGCCGCAACCAACCGCAGGTTGCGCGACCCGCGGAGCTCAGAGCTGCCAGCGGTGGTCACGCATCACCGGCACGGCCTCGCCGCCGGCGCGCAGCCCGTCGATCGAGATCTCGCTCGAGCCGATCATGAAGTCGACGTGGATCTGGGACAGGTTCACGCGCGCGCGATCCGCTTCGTCGGTGACGCCGACTTGATAGCCCGCCCCGAGCGCGATGTGGCTGGCGGCGTTCTCGTCCAGCAGCGTGTCGTAGAAGACCGTGTCGAGCGGCCCGATTCGGCCCTGACCGTCGACCAGCGCAAGCTCGCCGAGCCGCGCCGCGCCGTCGTCGTGGGCGACGAGGCCGCGGAGCACGTCGGCGCCCTCGTCGGCCTCGATCGACACCACGCGTCCGCGCTCGAAGCCGACGCGCAGGCCGGTGATCGTCGTGCCCGAGGTGAACAGCGGCTTGGTCGCCGTGACCGTGCCGTCGACCCGCTCGGGGTCAGGCGTCGTGAACACCTCCTCGGTCGGCAGGTTCGGGCGGTGCTCGATGCCGCCGACGGTCCGCTCGTCGGCCGCGATCCAGTGACTGGACGCGAACAGCCCCACGGTCAGGTCGGTTCCGGGACCATGCAGCCGGATCGCGTCGAAGCGCTGCTCGGTGAGCGCCGCGGCGACGCGTCGCAGCGCGCTCAGGCGCGTGCGCCACGCGCCAATCGGGTCGGGCTCGTCGAGCCGGCAGACGTGCGCGACGTCCGCCCACAGCCGCTGCAGCGCGGCGGCCGGCTCCAGCTCGGGATGCACGAGCGATGCCCACGCCTCCGTCGGCCCGGGCACGATCGACCAGTTCGTCGTTTGGTCGTTGACGACCGTCATCGACTCGGCCAGCCGCGGCAGCATGTCGAGCCCGATCAGCTCGGGGTCGACGTCATCGAGCGCATGCGGCGCCGACGGCCCCGACAGCGAGATCCGCGCGGCGTGCAAATCGCCGAGCGCCAGCACCCGCTGCCCCAGCCACGGCGGCACGTAGCCGAGGTCCTCACGCTCGCCGTACAGCGCCCGCGCCCGCTTGAGATACGGATCGAAGACGCTGAGGTCGACGAACTTGGCGCCGGCGCGGTAGGCGTGCTCGGCGATCGCGCGCACCATCTGCTCCTTGCCCGGCTCGCAGCCGATCGCGACCACCTGACCGGGCTGCACGTTGGCGCCGAAGCGCACGACGAGCTCCGCCATCGCGTCGGTGTAGCGGTCGATGTCGCTGCTCGTCTCGTTGACGGTCGTCATCTCGGATCTCCTGGGGCGGTGGGCGCGGCGCCGATCAGCACGCCCGGGTTGAGGATGCCCGCCGGGTCCAGCGTCCGCTTGACCGAGCGCAGCACGTCGACGGCGAGGCCGCCGATCTCGCGTTGATACCACGGCGCGTGATCGGTCCCGACGCCGTGGTGGTGGGTGATCGTCGCGCCGAGCGCCACGATCGCGTCGCCCGCCGCCGCCTTCGCCGCGCGCCATTGCGCGATCGGATCGGGCAGCTGCGCGGCGGCGACCGTGAAGTACAGCGAGGCGCCGGCGGGATACACGTGCGAGATGTGGGCGGCGATCACCGGCGGCGTGCCCTGGGCACTCAGCGCGTCGCGCACCGCCGCCGACACGCCGGCGTACAGGTCGTGCAGCGAGGACCAGAAGCACGCGGTCTCGAGCGTCTCGACGAGCACGCCGGCGTCGAGCAGCGCGTCGCGCAGATACGGCGCGCGGTAGCGGCCGGCCGACCACAGCTCGCCGGCGTCCGGGACCGGCTCGGCGCCGTGCTCGGCGAGCGTTCGCTCCGTCTGCGCCCGTGTGGCCTGAACGGCTTTCTCGGTGCCCTCGAAGCCAACGATCGCCAGACAGCCGCCGGCTTGGACGCCGCCTGCGCCGAGCTGCCCGGGGCGGGCGAGGTTGAGCGCGGTCTCGGCCTCGTCGGAGAGCCGCAGCACGGTCGGCCTGGGGCCGTCTTGCGCGAGCATCCGCAGCGCCCGGGCGCCGTCGTGAAAGGTCGCAAAGCGCCAGCCGTCATAGACGCGGACGGCGGGCGCGGGTCGTACGGCGAGGGTCAGCGACGTGATCACCCCGAGCGCGCCCTCGGAGCCGAGCAGTAGCTGGCGCAGGTCCGGACCCGCGGCCGAGCGCGGAGCACGCCCGAGCTGCAGGGTGCCGGACGGCGTCGCCACCCGCAACGCCATCACGAGATCGTCGAAGCGGCCGTAGCCGGCCGACGCCTGGCCGCTCGAGCGAGTCGCGGCAAACCCCCCGAGCGTCGCGTATTCAAACGACTGCGGGAAGTGGCCGAGCGTGTACCCCCGCTCGCCGAGCAGCAGCTCGGCCTCGGGGCCGCGCAGGCCCGGTCCGAGCGTCGCCAGCCGCGACTCCTCGTCGAGCTCGTGCAATCCGCTGAGCCGGCGCAGGTCGAGCGCGATCGTGCCTGCGAACCCGTCGGCGTCCGGCGACAGGCCGCCGACGACCGAGGTGCCGCCACCGAACGGGACGACCGCGATCCGCCGCAAGCTGCAGCGCTGCAGCACCGTCAGCACCTGCTCGTGCGAGTCCGGGGTGAGCACGAGGTCGGGTGCGGGCAGCGGCGTGCCCGCGCGCAGCGCGAGCAGGTCAGGGGTCGAGCGCCCGAGCGCGTGGCGCAGCCGCGTCTCGTGGTCGCCGTACACGCCGTCGGCGCCGACGATTCCGGCGAGCTCGAGCGCCATCCGCCGTTCGAGCCTCGGCTCGGCCAGCCGCACGCGATCGACCGAGCGCGGCGCGGGCCGCGGGTCGCCGACGCCGAGGGTCTCGCGGAGCACCGCGTGCAGCGTCTCGGGCAGGGGCGTCGCCTGTGCGGGATCGCCCCAGCCGTGCCAGGACATCTCGGGCTCGGTCGTCGGTCCGTCCGTCATCCGCTTGCTCCCGCGGTTCGTGGCCCCGCGCGCATCGTATAGCGGTGCCGTCTCGCTCCCGTACGCTCTGTGGTGGAGATCGATGGAGGAGGGAGCATGCGCGAGGGGCTGATGATGGACGACTATCCGCTGTCGCTGACGAACGTGGTCATGCGCGCGGAGCAGTTCTCCGCGCGCCGCATGGTCGCGTTCCGGCGGCCCGACGGGTCCGTCGGCCACACGACGATGGGGCAATGCATCGAGCGCTCGCGGCGGCTCGCGACCGCGCTTGCGCGGCTCGGGATCGGCGACGGCGACGCCGTCGCGACGCTGTTGTGGAACCAGCCCGAGCACCTCGAGCTGTACTTCGCGGTGCCGTGCATGGCCGCGGTCCTGCACACGCTCAACCCGCGCCTGCACCGCGACGAGCTCGGCTTCATCGTCAACGACGCCGAGGACCGCGCGATCGTCGTCGACGAGACGCTGCTTGGGGCGTTCGGGTCGTTTCGTGGCGCGCGGGAATTCGAGCATGTGATCGTCGTGCGCCAGAGCGACGCGCCGTTGCCCGACGGCTACCTGGACTACGAGGCGCTGGTCGGCGGCGCCGAGCCGATGTCATGGCCCGCCGACGACGAGCGCCGCGCGGCCGCGATGTGTTACACGTCGGGCACGACCGGGCGGCCGAAGGGGGTCGTCTACTCGCACCGCTCGATGGTCCTGCACTCGCTCGCGGTGGCGCTGCCTGATATCAAGGGCGTGTCGCGGCGCGATGTGGTGCTGCCGGTCGTGCCGATGTTCCACGCCAACGCCTGGGGGATCATCTACACAGCGGCGTTGATCGGCTCGGCGCTGGTACTCCCCGGTCCGCGGCTCGACGCCGAGAGCGTGCTCGACCTGCTCGCCGGCGAGCGCGTGACGATCACCGCCGGCGTGCCGACGGTGTGGATGGCGGTGCTCGCGGCGATCGAGGCCGAGCCCAAGCGCTGGGACCTGAGCGCGCTCGACCATCTGATCGTCGGCGGCTCGGCGGCGCCGCAGTCGATGATCGAGGGGTTTGACCGTCACGGGCTGACGATCGTCCACGCCTGGGGGATGACCGAGACCTCCCCGCTCGGCAGCGTCTCGCGGCCCGGTCCCGAGCTCGACGACGCCTCGGAGGCCGAGCGCCTGCGCTACCGCGCCCGGCAGGGGATTGCGTGCCCGTTCGTCGAGATCCGCGCGCGCAACGACGACGGCGAACTGGTGGCGTGGGACGACGAGGAGATGGGCGAGCTCGAGGTGCGCGGGCCGTGGGTCGCGCGCGCCTACCACCGCGGTCAGGGCGCCGAGAAGTTCACCGATGACGGCTGGTTCATCACCGGTGACGTGGTCACGATCGACGAGGGCGGCAGCATCAAGATCTGCGACCGCACCAAGGACCTTGTCAAGTCCGGCGGCGAGTGGATCTCCTCGGTCGACCTCGAGAACCTGCTGATGGCTCATCCGGCCGTCGCCGAGGCCGCCGTGATCGCGATCCCCGACGAGCGCTGGGGCGAGCGGCCGCTGGCCGCGGTCGTCCTGCGCGAGGGCGCAAGCGCGGACCCGGCGCAGCTGCGCGAGCACCTCGGTTCCGAGTGCCCCAAGTGGCAGATGCCCGATCGCTTCGAGTTCCTCGATGAGATCCCGCGGACCGCGACCGGCAAGTTCAAGAAGACCGTGCTGCGCGAGCGGTTCGCGGGGACGCGGGCCGGAACGACGGCGTAGCGGCGTCAGCGCGCGGTCAGCTCCTGGACCATCGGCAGGATCGGCGTCGACGGCGCGCTCGAGGTCTTCACCGTGCGCTTGCCCGTGCCGCCGATCAGCCGCAGCCGCACCGCGCGGGCGCGGCCCGCAGGCACGCGGATCGTGTCGGTCAGCCGGGCGCTGTGGCTGCGGACCCGCGCGACCGTCCGCCAGCCGCGGGCGTCCGATCGCACCTGCACCACGTAGTCACGCGAGCGCAGCGTCTGCACCGGTCGCGGCTTCGGGTGCACGTTGGGTTTGAGCACCGTCGGCCAGGCCCGGCCCCAGCGGACCGTGATCGTCGAGATCCGCCGCGCTTGGCGCAGCGGCGCGCTCACCGTCGCGGGCAGCTTCGTCGGCTGCCAGTCGGTCGCCGCGGATCCGTCGACGGCCGCGAGCGCCGGCGCGCCCGGCGCGGCGTGGGACGCCCGAGCGTCGCCGCACAGCAGTGGATCGTTGGAGCGAGCGCCCGTGGGCCGCAGCGTCGGGATCCGCGCGGAATGACCGGCCCGCACGATCGCGCGGCTCGAGGGACCGACGACCGGCATCGGCGCGCCGCGTTGCAGCGTCACCGTCGCTGCGCCACGGTGCACGACGACCGTGAACACGCGGCCGCGCCAGTGCAGGTCGTGGAGCGTGACGCCCGTGATCGGGCCCGACAGCCCGGGCGCCAGATGAACCGCCGATCCCTGCCAGCGCAGGCCCGAGTAGCCGTACACGAACTCCTGCAGGAAACCGCCGATGCCGGTCATGAACGTGAACGCGCCGCCGGTGCGGGTCTCCGAGAACTGGTGAAAGACGTCGCGGATGAACGGCTGGTAGCTGCGCTCGGTGTAGACGAACGCCTGGCAGCCGCGCGGGTCCAGGCCGACCGACTCGATCGAGTTGACGGCATCTGACATCGACGGCCCGCCCGGATCGGTCCGCGGCACGTAGAAGGCGAGATCGGCGCGCTCGATTGCGGCAGAGGAGCGGAAGCCCCAGGGGTAGCCGAGAAGCGTCACGTCGGCCTGCTTGACGAGCTGACCCCGATAGCCGTGGAACTCGGGGTTGATCCCGTGCTTGACCGGCACCCGCAGACCGTGCGCGATCTTCGCCCAGCGCTTGGGCGCGTGTCCGTGCAGGACCCGGGCGGCGGCGGTCGCGTCCAACGGCGTGG
Organism: Solirubrobacteraceae bacterium; assembly: GCA_036273655.1. Classification (GTDB taxonomy): domain Bacteria; phylum Actinomycetota; class Thermoleophilia; order Solirubrobacterales; family Solirubrobacteraceae; genus Palsa-465. Next base: position 8,252 of record DASUHF010000034.1, read on the forward strand.
CGCGGGCCGCGACCTGCGTGTACACCTCGCCGTTGACGTTCGGGTTCTCCTCGTCGGGTCCGGTGACGTGCGTGAACCAGTAGCCGCCGGGTGGGTGGGTCCGATTCCGGGTCGCGCGCGAGGCCCAGAACGCGGCGGCGCCCGACAGCACCGGCCAGCCGCGCCCGGCAAGCCACGAGCGGTTGTGGGTCGCCAGCCAGTACTGCCACTGGGCGAGCGCGATGTCGGCGGTGATGTGCTGCTCGTACAGGCCCTCGCTGTTGATCGACGGCGGTGGCGGGATCTGCTCGGTGCCGTCCAGCGCGCTCTCCCACGGGAAGCGGGCGCCCTTCCAGCCGGTCTGACGCGCATGTCGCCGGGCCTCGGGCAGCCGCTGGAAGCGGTAGGCCTCCATCGCGCGGGCGAGACCCGGATGCTGGGCGAGCAGCGACGGGAACATCCACGTCTCCGCGTCCCAGAAGATGTGGCCGTCGTAGCCGTTGGAGGAGAGCCCGGCGGGGGACACGCTCCAGTCCTGGTCGGATCGCGTGCTCGACCACAGGTAGAACTCCGAGGCGTTGACGTCGGTCGCGAGCGTGCGGTCGCCGGCGACGTCGATGCGCCCGCGCCACAGCGCCGCCCACGCCGCCCGGTTGCTCGCCAGCAGGCCCTGCCAGCCGAGCGTCGCCGCCGAGGTCACGGTCGCGCGGGTACGGCTAACGGCGGCGCGCTCGCCGTTCGGTGGCTGCGCGTCGTCCTGCACGGCGACGAACTTCGTGAACGTGTATGTGTGGCCCTTGACGACCGCGAAGCGGACGCGCTGGCCGACGCTCTGAGGCTTGTGGGCGTCGATCGGGGTGCTCGGCGCGGTGACGTTTGCGCTTGGGGCCAGCTGGGAGACCTCGGTCGCCTGGATGCCGGTCCCGAGCGCCGCGATCGTGACCGTGTCCGTGCGCGCCTGCGGGATCCACGCCTTCGAGATCGGGCGGGTGAGCACCGGCGTCCCCTTCGGGACGTTCGTGTCGGCGGTGCCGTCGAGCTCGTCGGTGACGGTCGCGGTACCCGACCACTGCGGCCGAACCGTCAGCCGCACGAGCCCGACGTGCTCGCGGGCGCGGTCGGTCAGTACCTGGAACATAAGATTTGTGACGTGTCCATCCGGGGCGGTCCAGCGCGCGCGGGTGGTGATGATCCCGGTCCGCAGGTCGATCGATTGGCGGTAGCCGGAGACCTTGCCGGTCGTCGGGGAGAACGCGTGCCCACCGTCTGAGAACGTGAGCGTCGACCAGGTCGGGATGTTCGCGCGCTGTTGCACCCGCTCGGAGGCCTTGCCCTTGGACGGCTTGGCGTAGAAGCCGGCGAGCTCGGATTGCGCCGGAACCGTGCCGCCGGCGTAGCCCTGGCCGGCGGCCGGCACCCGCACGCCAAGCAGGCCGTTGCCGGTGAACGTCGGCGCATAGCCCGAGCTCGCGGCCGCGGTCTTGGTCGTGAGCGTGAACGCCCCGCCGCTGGGGCCAGCCGCCTCGGCAGCGTGGGCGGACCCGGCGCCCGCGAGGGCGACCGACCCGGCGACGACGGCGACGACGATCATGCGCGCGCGAAATCCCATCTGCACTTCCTCCTTGGCGGCGATTCGGCCATCTCGGGGCCTTCCCCGGGTCGGCTCCGGCAAAACCGGACGGCGGCTCAGCTGGACGGGTCGCGCAGGCGCGCCTTCTGCACCTTGCCGAGCGCGTTGCGCGGCAGCTCGTCGAGGAAGCGGACCGTGCGCGGGCGCTTGTGCGGAGCCAGCTGCGCGGCGACGTGATCGATCAGCTCGTCGGCTGACGGGGTCGCATCGCTGCCGCGGGCCTCGGGCGAGAGCACCACCCAGGCGACGATTCGCTCGCCGAGGTCGACGTCGGGCTCGCCGGTGACGGCGGCGTCGGCGACGGCGGGATGCTCGCGCAGCGATCCCTCGATCTCGCCGGCACCGATCTTGAAGCCGCCGGACTTGATCAGGTCGGTCGCGCGGCGGCCGACGAGGCGGATGTAGCGGTCGGGCCCGCGCGTCGCCATGTCGCCGGTGATGAACCAGCCGTCGTCGGTGAACGCGGCCGCGGTCGCGTCGGGCCGGTTGAGATAGCCGCTGAACACGTTGGGCCCGCGCACCTGCACCTCGCCGATCGCCTCGTCGTCGGCGCCCTCAAGCGTGCATCCGTTGTCGTCGACGAGCCGGAGTTCGACGCCCGGCAGCGGCGGGCCGACGGTGCCCGGCGCCGCGCGGCCGCCGACGCGCATCCCGGTGTTCATCAGCGTCTCGGTCATCCCGTAGCGTTCCAGTACGACGCGGCCGGTCAGGCGCCGCAGCCGCTCGTGCTCGGCCGCCGGCAGCGCCGCCGAGCCGGACACCAGCAGCCGCGCGCCTGCCAAGGCACCGGCCAGCGAGCGGTCGTCCTGCGCGGCGTCGGCCAGCCGTCGGTACATCGTCGGCACGCCGAACAGCATCGTCGCGTCATCGGCAAGTGCGGCGCCGACCGCCGCTGGATCGAAGCGGCCGAGATGGATCGCGCGGCCGCCGCGGCGGATCGGCCCGAGGATCCCGATCACGAGCCCGTGCACATGGAACAGCGGCAGTCCGTGGACGACGACGTCGCGGTCGGTCCACGCCCAGATCTCGGCGAGCGCGTCGAGATTGGAGGCGATCGCGCGGCGTGGCATCAGCGCGCCCTTGGGTGCGCCGGTCGTGCCCGACGTGTAGACGATCAGCGCCGTCGCCTCGGGCTGTGGTTCGGTCGGCGGCGGGTACTCGCCGCGTTCGGTGGCCGTGTCAGCGTCGACCTCGATTCGCGGCAGGTCGCCGAGCGCGTCCGAAACGGGCGTGCCCGGAGCGATCAGGAGCGCGTCGGGGGCGGCGTCGCCGACGATGTGAGCGAGCTCGCTTGAGCCCGACTTCGGGTTCAGCGGTACCGCCGGCACCCCGGCCGACAGCGCGCCGAGCACCGCCACACATGTCTCGATCCGATTCTCGGCGATGATCGCGATGCGCTTCCGGCCCGCGATCGCGGCGGCGACGGCGGCGGCCGCGGCGCGCAGCTGCCCGTAGGTCAGCGACCGATCCGGGAACGAAAGCGCGAGGCGCTGGGCCAGGGTGTCGTCGTGCAGCGTGTCGAACAGAGTCGCGGGCACCGCGCCAGTATCGCCGCGACCGTTCAGCGAATGTAGACCGGCGTGCCCTGCGGCAGGTGGTGGGCCATCCACGTGATCGGGCCGTTATCGATGCGGATGCATCCGTGCGACGATGCCGTGCCCAGCGGGTTGAGCAGGCTGGCGCCGGCACGGCCGTGGATCGCGACGCGGCCGGGACCGCCGCCGAAGTTGTGCAACACGTTCGAGAGGATCGTCAGTGGCAGCGCCCACGGCCCCAGAAACGCGTTCGGATCCGGCTGCGGATCCTTCTCGTAGATCGCGGCGAGTCCGTCGGGCGTGGGCGTCGCGGCCTTGCCGACGACCGCGCGGAAGCGGTGCAGGTGACGGCCGCTGCGGTCGATCGTGACCGTCCGCGCCCGCCGGTTGACGATCACCCAGTAGCGAGTGTGCAGCAGCACGACGTTCGCGCGCGGGATCCAGCCGGTCCTGCCGTCGGGGCGGATCGGCAACAGGAGCCGCACCCATTCACGTCCGCGGACGTACGCCGACCCCTTCACCAGCAGGACCTGCGGCTCCGAGGACCAATCGGTCTGCGTTCCGACCCGCCAGATGCGCCGGCCGGCGCCGGGGCGAGAGCGCGCCTCCGCCGCACCCATGATGCCGGCCAGGGTCGCGCCTTTGGCTTTTGACGGGGGTCTGATCTCGGCGGGCGGGCGCCGCACGACCGAGGTGCCGGCGAGCGTCGCGAACCGCGCCGGGACCGCGGTGCTCGAGGTGTGCGCGGCGGCGCTCGAGGCGGGTACCACGGCAACCCCCACACACGCGGTCGTGGCCGCGGCGAGTGCCGCAAGCCGCCGGGCGCCACCGGTCGAGATCATCGCGGCAACAGGTTATCCGGAAACCGGCTGATCGGATGCAGGTCTCAGCGCAGCGCCGCTAGCCTTCGCGCGGCCTCGGCGATCACCTCCTCGCGCTTGCAGAAGGCGAAGCGCACGAGTGTCGGCGCGGCGTGTTTGTCGTCATAGAACACCGACGTCGGGATCGCCACGACGCCTGCCCGCTCGGGCAGCTCGCGACACCAGCGCACGGCGTCGGAGCCGACGTCGGCGTTGATGAAGTACGTCGCAGCGCTCGGCAGTGGCGTCAGGCCCGCGGCCGAGAGCCCCTCGCCGAGCATGTCGCGCTTGCGTGCCAGCGAGTCCCGCAGCTCGTGCAGCACCGACGGCGGCAGCGTCAGCGCGGTTGCGGCCGCATGCTGCAGCGGCGTGCCGCCGGCGAACGTCAGGAACTGCTTGGCGGTGCGCGTGGCGGCGACGAGCTCGGCCGGGCCCGAGCACCAGCCGGTCTTCCAGCCCGTCACCGAGAACGATTTGCCGACGCTCGAGACAGTCAGGGTGCGCGCGGCCATGCCCGGCAGCGTCGCCGGCGGCACGTGCTCGCCGTCGTAGACGAGGTGCTCATAGACCTCGTCGGAGATGCACACGAGGTCGTGCTCGATGCAGACGTCGGCGACGGCCTCGAGCTCCGCGGCGTCGAGCACCCGTCCCGTGGGGTTGTGGGGCGTGTTGAGCATCAGCACCCGCGTGCGCGGCCCGACCGCCGCGCGCAGCTCGTGTTCGTGCAGACGGAAGTCGGGCGGGCGCAGCGTCACCGCACGTCGCGTTGCGCCGGCGAACGCGATCACGGCGGGGTAGGAGTCGTAGTACGGCTCGATCACGATCACCTCGTCGCCGGGATCGCACAGGCCCAGCACGGCGGCCGCGATCGCCTCGGTGGCCCCGAACGTGACCAGCAGATCCTCGGGCTCGAGCCCGTACCAGCTGCGCTGGTGCTCGAAGATCGCCTCCCGCAGCGCCGGCACGCCCGGGAGCGGCGCGTACTGGTTGGCGCCACCGCGCAGCGCGGCCACGGCCGCCTCGATCACCTCGGTCGGTCCGTCGGTGTCGGGGAATCCCTGACCGAGGTTGATCGCGCCGGTCTGCACTGCGAGCGCGGTCATCTCGGTGAAGATCGTCGTGCCCAGCCCGTGTAGGCGTGCGGCGCCGCGTGACATCGCGGCCACGGTACCGGCGACGCCGCTACGCGGTCGCCAGCGCCTCGCGGACGGCGTCGGCGACAAGCGACAGCGCCTCCGCGGCGCGCCCGATCACGGCCGGCATCCGCAGAAAGCCGTGAATCAGTCCGTCGTAGCGCTGCAGCTGCACGGGGACGCCAGCCGCCTGCATGGCTCGCGCGTACGCGTCGCCCTCGTCGCGCAGCGGGTCGTACTCCGCCGTCAGCACGAGTGCGGGCGCCAAGTTCGATAAATCGGACGCACGCAGCGGACAGCAGTCGGACTCGGCGGCTTGCGACGGATCCGGCAGATACTGCTCCCAGAACCACTGCATCTCGGCCGTGTGAAAGGCCGGCCCGCGCGCGTTCTCGCGGTAGGACGGCCAGCTGCAGCCATGATCGGTGGCGGGGTAGACGAGCACCTGCAACGCCAACGCGAGCCCCGCGTCGCGCGCGCGCAATGCCACCGCCGCGGCGAGGTTGCCCCCGGCGCTGTCGCCGGCGACCGCGATCGGATGAAAATGCCGCGCGGCCCAATTGGTGGCGGTCCAGGCGTCGTGCACCGCTGCCGGGTAGGGATGTTCGGGCGCGAGCCGGTAGTCGACCGCGATCACGGCCGCGCCCGAGCGGGCGGCGAGCGCGCGGCACAGTGGGCCGTGCGACTCAAATCCGCCGAGCACCCAGCCGCCGCCGTGCAGGTAGACGAGCGCAGCGCGCGCGTCGGCGGTTGGGCGGAAGATCCGCACGGCGACTCCCTCGGCATCCTCGTCGGTGACCGTGGCAACGTCGGGCGCCGGCCCGAACAGCTCCGGCGCCGACTCGTCGTACTCGCGCCGCCGCTGTGCGAGCCCGGCCTCGGTGTCGAGCCCGGCGGGCTCGCCGGGGAGTGCGTCCAGGTAGGCGGCGACGTCGGGGTCGAGCGGCACGGCGCGATCGTAGCCGTGACGGCGACCGGCGAGGGCATCTGCTGGCGATCGTGAGGCGCGGCCTACGTCGCCGCCGGCGTGTCAACGCGCCTGACGAATTCGCTTCAGGGTGTGCGTCGCTCCAGGTCAGCGATCTCCTCGGCAGTCCGGTCGGCGCGCTCCTGCTCCTTCGCGAGGCGCTCCTTGGCCTCACCCTTGCGCTCCTCGTCTCGCCCTTCGCGGCGCAGGCTCGGGTCGTCGGTGAGATCGCCGGCGGCTTTCTTTGTGCGTCCTCTGAGCTTGTCCAAGATGCTCATCGCCACTTCCTCCCTGGGTTGCTCGTTGTGAGGGGGATACCCGCAGCCCGCGTGCGTAACCGGCTCCTCGGCTCCGCGCGCCCTGTCATCAGCCTCGCCGGCGGACGTATCGTTTGCGGTCGGGGATGGCGCATGTCGAGTGGCCGGATGGGCTTGTCGAGCGCGAGCACGAGTTGGGGGGTGATCGATGCGGCGGTGGCCGGCGTGGAAGGTCTCGACGCCGGTCAACCGGCGCCGGGGCGAGGACGTGATCGTCTCGGGGTCGGTCTCGGATGAGCAGGCTCGCGAGGTCTTCGGAGACTTCGGCCACGTGATCGCAAACGCCGCGCACGAGATCGTCACAGGGTGCCGATCGTGCCCGATTCGGCGAACAGCTCAAACGGCGTGCCGCCGAGGGCGAACCAGGTGATGGCGATGATCAGGTACATCGCGAGCAGGACGCCGGCCTTGGAGTGCGTGGGCGTGCGGAGCCTCCATGAGATGTGGTCAAGCCACCCGAACAGAACCCGGTCGCGGCCAAGCGTTGATGAACGCCTTCACCCCGGCGGCACCGGTGCCAAATCCCATCGCCTCGACCGCCGTGACGATCACGAAGTAGCAGCCGCCGAAGATCGCCACACCGAGGTCGCGCGCGGGATGTCCTTGCGCGGCGCGTCGAGGTCCCGGTTTTCTTGGGGATAGTGAAGACCGACCAATCCACGCCCAGGCCGCCGGGTGCGGTGTGGGTGATGAGTTTGTACGTGACGGTGGCCGTCACGGCAAGGATCAACAGCACGGTGAGTGCCTCGACCACAAGCACGACCCGCGTCCCGTGGCGGATCGGAGTCGTCGCCAGCCACCAGACGACCAGAGGTGACGACACCGTAGAACGTATAGGTGCCGGTGAGAGCCCAGCCCGAGATGACGCCGGTCCTCGCGCCGAGTGTGGCGCCGACGAACCCGTACACCGATCCGGAGTGGTGGAACCGCTGACACAGACGCACGAACGTGTAAGACACGAGCAGGATGCCGACCGCGGCCAGCGCAAACGTCAGCGGCACCGCGCGTCCCACTGTCGTCGCCGACGCCTGCGGGTTGATGTTGGCGGCCATCGAGGGCGCCATCAACGCCAGTGAAACCCCGGTGGCCTCCCACACACTCAGTTGCCGCTTCAGTCGTGGCCGCTGCGTGTGCCCGTCGAGCGAACCGTACGCCCCTCTGTCTCGGCAGTCTCGATCTCGGGAAGGGAACGCGACGACGGACCGCGCCTTTGATCGCGACAGATGATACAAGCCCGTCTCGTCGGCTCGGGCAGCCATGGCTCGTCTGCTGCGCACGTCTGGCAAAGGCGGCTGGCCTGGTCGCGGCGCACCCGTCACAATCCGTGGCGTGAGCGACGAACGGGAGGACCGCCGAGCCGGGACCGTCGACTGGCACCGGCCGCTGCACCACACCGCGCACGGCGAGCTCGACTCAGACACCGCGCAGACGCCCGGGATGCGACGGTTCGAGGCGCTGTCGGCGCGGCATGGGGGTACGCGCAGGATCTGGATGGGCGAGAACCACGTCGGCCCCGAGATGAACTCGGGCGACCATCATCATGGCGAGGCGGAGACCGGGATCTACGTCGTGTCGGGCCATCCCGAGTTCGTGTTCCTCGACGACGAGCGCTCGGAGACCCGGATCAAGACGTCGCCGGGCGACTACGTGTTCGTGCCGCCGTGGGTGCCGCACCGCGAGGAGAACCCGCATCCCGAGCCCGCGGTGGTGGTGCTCGCGCGCTCGACGCAGGAGGGCATCGTCGTCAACCTGCCGAGCCTGTGGGCTGACGTCGAGATTCCGAACGACGAGGACGGCGGGGCGTGACCACCTCATCCGAGCCGGCGATCCACGACTCGATCCTCGACACGATCGGCGACACCCCGCTCGTGCGCCTGACGCGGATCGGCGCCGGCCTGCGCTGCCAGCTCGTCGCCAAGCTCGAGGTGTTCAACCCGGGCGGGTCGATCAAGGACCGGGTCGCGGTCGCGATGATCGAGGCGGCCGAGCGCGAGGGCAAGCTGCGCCCGGGCGGCACGATCGTCGAGCCGACCTCGGGCAACACCGGCACCGGCCTCGCGATCGCGGCGCGACTGAAGGGCTACCGCGTGATGGCGGTGATGCCCGACAAGATGTCGCGCGAGAAGATCGATCTGCTGCGCGCCTACGGCGCCGAGGTGGTGCTGGCGCCGACCGACGTGCCGCCGGATTCGCCGCGCTCCTACTACCGCGTCGCCGACCGGCTCACGCACGAGATCCCGGGCGCGTTTCAACCCAACCAGTACGCCAACGCCGCCAACCCGCAGGCCCACTACGAGAGCACCGGCCCCGAGTTGTGGGAGCAGACGGGCGGTGCGATCACGCACCTGGTGGTCGGCGTCGGGACCGGCGGGACGGTCTCGGGCACGGTCCGCTACCTGCGCGAGCGCGCGCCCGAGCTGGTCGTCATCGGTGCCGATCCCGAGGGCTCGATCTACTCCGGTGGTGCCGAGAACGTCCGGCCATACCTGGTCGAGGGCGTCGGCGAGGACTTCTGGCCGCAGACGTTCGACCCGGCCGCGGTCGACCGCTGGGTGACGGTGTCGGACCGCGACTCGTTTTTGACCGCGCGGCGCCTGGCGCAGACCGAGGGGATCCTCGCGGGCGGCTCGGGCGGTCTGGCGCTGCACGCGGCGCTGCAGATCGGCGCCGAGCTCGGCGACCCCGAGGCGATGGTCGTCGTGATCCTGCCCGACGGCGGGCGCTCGTACTTGTCCAAGGTCTACTCCGACAGCTGGATGCGCCAGTACGGGTTCCTCGCGCGCGACGCGCACCTGACCGTCGGCGACGTGCTGCGGCGCAAGCGCGCGGCCGGCGAGTTCCCGTCGCTGGTCACGGTGCAGCCGCACTACAAGGTCCGCGAGGCGGTGTCGCTGCTGCACGAGTACCGCGTCTCGCAGCTGCCGGTCGTGTCCGCCGATGACATGACGCACGTCGTCGGCGCGATCGGCGAGCGCGGGCTGCTCAAGCACGCCGCGAGCGACCCCGGGCTGCTCGACGCCGAGATCGCCGACGTGATGGAGCCGCCGTTCCCGTCGGTCGACGCCGAGGACCCGGTGCGTGAGGCCGTCGAGGTGCTGTCGGGCGAGCAGCAGGCGCTGCTCGTCGTCGAGGACGGGCGTGCCGACGGGCTCGTGACCCGCACCGACCTGCTCGAGGCGCTCGCGACGTGAGCGGCGGCGAGCGCGGTTTTCGCGGCGAGCGCGGCTTCGGCACCCGGGCGGTGCACGCGGGCTTGGCTCCCGACCCGTCGTTTCGGTCGGTGATCCCGGCGATCCATCAGACCTCGACGTACGCGCAGACGGCGCCCGGCGAGTTCGTCGCCGACTACGACTACTCGCGCTCGGCGAACCCGACGCGCGCTGCGTTGGAGGAGGCGCTTGGCGAGCTCGAGGGCGGGATGGCGGTCGCGTTCTCCTCTGGGCTGGCCGCGTCGCACGCGCTGCTCACCGTCGTGTGCGAAGCGGGCTCGCACGTCGTGATGCCCGGCGACCTGTACGGCGGCACGTTCCGGCTCGTCGACAAGGTGCTCGCTCGCTGGGGTCTTGCGCACGATCTCGTGATGCAGACCGACCTGGATGCGGTCGCGGCCGCCGTACGGGCGCCGCAGACGCGGCTGATCTGGGTCGAGACGCCGACCAACCCGCTGTTGAACGTGGTCGACATCGCTGGCGTCGTGGGGCGCAGCGGCGACGCGCTCGTCGCGGTCGACAACACGTTCGCGACGCCGGTCAACCAGCGGCCGCTCGAGCTCGGCGCCGACTTCGTCGTGCACTCGACGACGAAGTACCTCGGTGGCCACTCCGACGTCGTCGGCGGCGTCGTCGTCACCCGCGACCCAGGTTGGTACGAGCGGCTGCGGTTCGTGCAGAACGCGGTCGGCGCCGTGCCCGGTCCGCTGGACTGCTTCCTCGTGCACCGCGGCCTGCGAACGCTCCATCTGCGGATGGCCGCGCACGCCCGCAGCGCCGAGGCGGTGTCATCGTTCCTTGAATCGGTGCCCGGCACGAGCGATGTCCGCTGGCCGGGTTTCAGTGGGATGGTCTCGTTTCGACACCCGGACGCGACCGCGATCGCCGCGCGGACGCAACTGTTCACGCTCGCGGAATCGCTCGGCGGCGTCGAGTCGCTGATCGAGGTCCCGCAGGCGATGACCCACCAGTCGGTCGAGGGGTCGGCGGCGGCGGTGCCGGCCGACCTGGTGCGGCTCTCATGCGGCGTCGAGGACCCGGAGGATCTGGTCGCGGACCTGCGGGCCGCGTTGGGCTGACCGCACGCCCCCTGGCCTGAGCGCTGGCGTGCCGAGCGTAGACTCTGTGTGCGCTCGGCGACTACGTGCAGGCAAGGCAATGAGACGGTTCCGAGGATGGCTGATCGGCGTGGTGGCGGTGTTCGCGCTGAGCGCCTGCGGCGGCGGTTCCGGCAACCACTCCTCGACCGCGTCGCCCGCGAAATCTACCGCCGGCTCGAGCACCAGCACCACGACGAGCGCGTCCTCGCCCGGGTCGTCGGTCACGAGCGGGCCCGTGCGTGCCACCCTGCACGGCGCCAACCACGCCCCTCGCGCCGGCCGGCCGTGGCGTTACGTGCTGACCGTGCGCAGCGCGTCGGGCAGGCCGCTGTCGGGCAAGGTCGATGTCGAGTTCGTGCTCGGCTCGATTGTCGTCGGGCATGACAAGCCGCCGGTCCACCAGCTTCGCCGCGGGCGCCTGCGCGAGTCGCTGACGTTCCCCGCGGCTGCGGTCGGCCATCCGATCGCGCTGCAGACGGTCGCGCACACGAGCGCCGGCACGGTCGCGCTGCGATGGCCGGTGACGGTCCACCACTGAGCCGGCCCGGGGTGCTGAGCGATCGCTCAAGCGATCGTTGAGCCGCTAAACGATCGTTCAAAGCCGGGGGGTTTTCCGCCAACCTGGGTCGCCGGGCGGCGAGATGGTTGACGTTCACTGGGATCGAGCGGGTGGACGCCAACTCGCCTCGCGCGCGGGCGCATCGGCGAAGTTCTCATGTTCGCGACGCCCGGGAGGAGGCGAGGCGCGCCGTCGACGAACGATGGCGCAAAAGGGGTCGTGGTGCCGTGGTGCTCGCCATCGTTGGGCTGGCGGCCACCGCGCGCAACGACGTCGGCCAGGCGAACGATCTACACCGGCGCGCGCCGTCAGTGCTGCGCGAGCACGCGCGCCGGCGACACGTGCGCCGCCCGCCACGCCGGGTACAGCCCGCCGAGCACGCCGATCAGCACTCCGATCAGCAGCGCCCGCCCGAGCGCCCAGGCGGTGATGTGCGGTGAGACGAACTCCGAGGCGCCGAGGATCTTGACCAGATAGTGGGCGCCGATCACCCCCAGCAGCAAGCCGATCGCGGCGCCGATCACGGTCGTCACGACGCCCTCGACGAGCACCCGCCAGGCGATCTGGCGCCCGCTCCAGCCGACCGCGGACAGCAGCGCGAACTCCGAGCGCCGTTCGATCACGGCCATCAGCTCGGTGTTCATCACGCCGATGCCGCCGATCACCAGCGCCAGCACCGCGATCACCAGCGCCGCCTTGGACACGAGGTCGCCGTTGGCGCCGAGCCGGAGCGACTCGTCGGAGTCGGTGAGCACGGTCAGGCCCGAGAAGTGCCGCTCGATCTCGTGCTTGACCTGCTTGGGTCGCGCCCCGACCTTCAGCAGCACCGGGATTGTCGTGGCCTCATCCTGACGGCCCGTGATCGATTGGGCCACGGGAAGCGGGATGAACGCGCCGGTGTCCTCGTAGGCGACGCCGATGTGGTAGATGCCGACGATCCGCAGCTTGTGATGCTTGACGGTGAGCGTGTCGCCGACACCGACGTGCATCTGCCTGGCGGTGCCGTTGCCGATCACCGCCTCGTGGTTGTTCGTGTACATGTGGCCGGCCGAGAACACCATGCGGTCGACCTGGAAGTTGTGCGGCGTGGCCCCAAACACGACCACGCCCGGGTTGTGAGGCACCGCTTCGACGATCAGCACGAACGGGGTCGCCGACGCGACCCCCGGCAGCCGCTCGAGCTTCGGGATCATGCTCGTCGGCAGCACCGACGTCGTCGGGTCAGCCGCGTCCTTCTGGAACAGCCCGAAGTCAGCCGGCCCGAGGTGAAAGAACTGACCGGCGGAGCGCTGGGCGCCGGCGCCGACGGCCAGCAGCGCGACGATCGTCGCGATCCCCAACGCGGTCCCGATCGCCGTCAACAACGTCCGCCCCGGACGGTGCCGGATCGACGACAGCGTCTGCAGCAGCGACGTCATGCGATCACGCGTGCCGGCTCGTCAGCCTCGGCGGGCTCCACCAGCCGGCCGTCGACGATGTGCAGCGCGCGGTCGGTGTGCTTGGCCAGCGACTGGTCGTGTGAGGCGACGACCACGGTCGTGCCGTGGTTGTCGCGGACGTCGGCCAGCAGCTTGAACACCCTCGCCGCGGCACTCGAGTCAAGCGCGCCGGTCGGCTCGTCGGCGAGGATCAGCCGCGGTCGGCCGGCGAGTGCCCTTGCGACCGCGACGCGCTGGCGCTCGCCGCCCGACAGGTCCGACGGCAGCGCCCGCGCCCGGTCGCCGAGGCCGACCTCCTCAAGCAGCGCCTGCGCGCGCTGCGCCCGCTCAGAGCGCCCGACGTGCGCGGCGACGAGCGGCAGCTCGATGTTCTGCTGGGCGCTGAGCGACGGCAGCAGGTAGTGCAGCTGGAACACGAACCCGACCACGTCGCGCCGGAACTGCGCCGGTGACGTGAGCCGCTGCACCTCGATGTCATCGACGCGGATCGTGCCCGAGGTGGGGGCGTCGAGGCTGCCCAGCAACTGCAGCAGCGTCGTCTTGCCCGAGCCCGAGCGACCCGACAGCGCGACCAGCTCGCCGGCCGCGATCTCCAGCGAGACGTCATCGAGCACCAGCGCGCGGCCGTAGCGGCGGCTGACGTGCTCGGCGACGACGCGTGCGCCCGCCACTCGGCTACTTCTGCGTCGTGATGTAGTGGTTGAAGCCGACCGTCCCGTACTTCGTCGCGACGAGCACGCGGAGCTTGAGCCTGTGACCGACGGCTGCGCCCGGGAACTTGAGCGTGTCGTGGCCGACGCCGTAGAAGGAGATGCCCTTGCGGTGCGCGACGAGCGAGCTGCCGAGGTAGAACTGATAGCGGGTGCTGCCGTGCACCTTGTGGCCGTTGTGCTTGGCGGTGATCTTGATCGGCCACTTCTGGTTCATGACCGGGTTGTGGCGGGGGAACCACACGTGGGCCGTGAACCTTGCGGCCAAGGCGGCGCTCGGGATCAGCACTGCGCTCGCGGCGAGCAGACTTGCGACCGTGAGCGTTAGCCGAGCGAGTCGACGGGAAGCTGGCTTGTGGGACATCAGACCTCCTCTTGAAGCGACGTGTGAAGCGCGGTCCCGGAATTCGTTGTTAACTCCCAACGATCGACATTCGCCAAAGGATATACCTCAGTTAAAATGAGACGTCGATGAGTGCCGAGAGCGCGGCGATGCAGGTCGGGCCGGTGCCGACGCAGGTGTCGGTCCTGATCGCACGGCTCGCCCGCGTCGTTCGCCATCGCCTCGAGCAGGTTCTCACGCCGACCGGACTGCGCCAGCGCCACGTGGTCGCGCTCAGCTACCTGCGCGGCTTCGGCCCGACCGCGCAGCAGTCGCTGGCGACGCGGCTGCGGATGGACCCGTCGAGCCTCGTATGCCTGCTCAACGACCTCGAGGAGGCGGGCCTGGTCGTGCGCACGCGCGATCGCTCGGATCGCCGCCGCGCGATCGTCCAGCTCTCGCCCGAGGGCGAGCGGGCGCTGTGCGAAGTCGACCACGCGGTCGAGGCGGTCGAGCGCGAGATGCTGACCGGGTTGGACGCCGACGAGTGCCGGACGCTGCGCCGGCTGCTGGCGCGGCTGCCGGTCGCCAGCGAGTGGGCGCTCGGCGACGGCGACTGACGCGCAGGGTGTCGGCTTACGACTGTGCCGGCGACGGGTCGCTCAGGGCTGCTGCTGGATCCGCACGAGGTTGCCGGCCGGGTCGCGGACCGCGCAGTCGCGGACCCCGTAGGGCTGGTCGGCCGGCTCCTGCACGACCTCGACGTCGCCGGCCTGCAGCTGCTCGAATGTGGCGTCCACGTCCCCGGTCGCGAACACGATCGTGGCGTATGTGCCCTTGGCCATCATCTCGGCGATCATGCGGCGCTCGTCGTCGGTGATGCCGGGGTACGCGGCGGGCGGCGCGAGCACGATCGACGTCTCGGGTTGGTCGGGCGGGCCGACCGTGATCCACCGCATTCCCTGGTAGCCGACGTCGTTGCGGACCTCGAAGCCGAGCGTGTCGCGGTAGAACGCGAGCGACGCCTCCGGGTCGTCGTGCGGCAGGAAGCTGGCGTTGATCCTGATGTCCATAACGGGTCTCGTCGTCACCGGCGCGGCGTCATGCGGGATCCTGCATCAGCCCGAGCACGTTGCCGTCGGGGTCGGTGAACGTCGCCACCTGACGGCCGCCGCCGACGTCGTGCGGAGCTTCCTTGACGGTTGCGCCGGCTGCGGTGACCTCATCGAGCTTTGCCGCGATGTCGGCCACCTGCCAGTACGCCACCGGCGTGCCCATGCCCTGCGGCCCGCCGCCCGGCACCAGCCCGATGTGCTGGCCCTCGGCCTCGTAGCCGACGTAGTACTCGGCGTCGGCCTGCGGCGCGGTGCCCAGCAGCGCCGTGTACACCCGCTTTGCTGCCGCGAGGTCGCTGACAGGGTGCAGCACGACTTTGATCCCCTGGGTGCGTGTGTCGCTCATGGTCACTCCTGAAGTGGTGGTTGTGGTGTCCATGGCGGCGATGCTAGGTGCGGCCCTGGGCGCGCGCTTCTCGATTCCTGACCGGTTTGGTGACCTGCTTGGCGACGCACGACGGCATCCCCTCGGTCGCGTTCGCCGCCCGCTGCCGGTAGGCGCTCGGCGGCATCCCCACGAGCTCGGTGAACCGTGTTGAGAACGTGCCCAGCGACGAGCAGCCGACCTCGAAGCAGACCTCGGTGACGGTGAGGTCGCCGCGGCGCAGCAGCGCCATCGCGCGCTCGATTCGCCGCGTCATCAGATAGCCGTACGGCGGCTCGCCGTAGGCGAGCTTGAACTGCCGGCTGAGATGGCCGGCCGAGACGTGCTCATCGCGCGCGAGCGCCTCGACGTCGAGCGGCCGCTGGTACTCGCGGTCGATCCGGTCGCGCACGCGCCGCAGCCGGGCGAGCTCGGCCAGTTGCTGGGCGGAGGCGCGCGTCTGGCGCGCCGGCGTCGCCGATGTCGAGCCGCTGTCGGAGGTGGCGGTCATCCCCCGGATGCCTGCGAGCGCAACCGCTCGCGCAGCTCGGAGCGGCGGATCTTGCCGCTGACGGTCTTGGGCAGCTCGGAGACGAAATGGATCTCGCGCGGGTACTTGTAGGGCGCCGTGAGGGTGCGCGTGTGGTCTTGCAGTTCGGCCACGAGCGTGTCTCCGGGCTCGTGGCCGGCGGCGAGGATCACGAACGCACAGACGATCTGCGTGCGCTGCGGATCGTCTTTGCCGACGACCGCCGCCTCGACCACCGCCGGGTGCTCGACGAGCGCGGACTCGACCTCGAACGGCCCGATCCGGTAGGCCGAGGAGGTGATCACGTCGTCGTCGCGCCCTTCGAACCATAGGTAGCCGTCGCTGTCGCGCCAGGCCTTGTCGCCGGTGTAGTACCAGCCGTCGCGGAATGCGTTGGCGTTGGCCTCCTCGTCGCGGTCATAGCCGCAGAACAGGCCGACGGGCCGGGGGTCGGTGACCTGCACCGCGATCGCGCCGACGACGTCGTCGGCGGCGCGATGGCCGTTGTCGTCGAGCACTTCGACGTTCCAACCGGGCACGGGCTTGCCCATCGACCCGGGCCGCACCGGCACCGCGCGATAGTTGGCGACGAGCGCCGTCGTCTCGGTCTGGCCGTAGCCGTCGTAGACCGTGAGGCCGTCGGTGCCGTGTCGCCAGGCGCGGATCACCTCGGGGTTGAGCGGCTCGCCGGCGCTGGTGCAGTGACGCAGCGTGCTCAGGTCATAGGCTGCCAGGTCGGCCTGCACCAGCAGCCGGTACAGCGTCGGCGGCGCGCAGAACGACGTGATCCGGGCGTCGCGCAGGATGCCGAGGATCGTGTCGGCGTCCGGCTTGCCAAGCGCGACCTGGATGTTGGTGCACCGTTCGTGAAACTGGCCGTACAGGCCGCCCCAGGCGGCCTTCGCCCAGCCGGTGTCGGTCACGGTCCAGTGGCGGTCCCCGGGTCGCAGGTCGTGCCAGAAGCGGGCGGTGGAGACGTGGCCGAGCCCGTAGCTCTGGTCGTGCAGGACCATCTTCGCGTAGCTGACGGTGCCGCTGGTGAAAAACAGGATCATCGGGTCCTCGCGGGCGGTCGGCGCGTCCGGCAGCTCGCCGTCGCCGGCCTCGTCCAAGAGCGCGTCCCAGTCCAGCCAGCCCGGCTGCTCGCCGGTGCCGTGCGCGATCCGCAGCCGCAACGACGGCAGCTCCTGTTCGATCGCGTCGATCTTGAACGCGCCGTCGTCTGAGGTGATCGCCGCGGCTGCGCCCGCCGCCCCGATCCGGTAGGCGATGTCCCGCGCGGTCAACTGGTTGGTGCCCGGCATCACGACGGCGCCGATCCGGATCGCGCCGAGCATCGCCTCATACCAGGCGGGCTCGCGCGGGAGCATGATGAAGATCCGGTCGCCAGGCCCGATCCCCTGAGCCGCAAGCGCCCGCGCCGCCGTCCGCGCCCGCTGTGACAGCTGCGCCGCGGTGTGCTCGGCAAGGATCTCGCCGGTCGGCCCCAGCGACACGAGCGCGAGCTCGTCGGGCGCCTCGGCCCCCCACCGCTCGACGATGTCGACGGTCGGGTTAAAGCGCTCAGGCACCTGCACCGAGTAGGACCGACGCTCGGCCTCATAGGAGCTCAGATTCGGCGGGGCGGAACGGTCAGGAAGCAAATCGGTCATGGTGTGGTGGGTTGACGGTCGTCTGTCCGGAGATTCTCCACGAGCGCGGTCGCGGCGCCGCGCAGCAGTCTGGCGTCGCTCGAGACCCCGAACACCTCGTAGCCGAGCTCGCGGAACATCGCGACGCCGGCCGCGCTGACCGCGTATGCCATCGGCACGAGGCCCGCTTCGGCGGTGCGCCGCGCGATCGTCTCGAGCGCCTCGACGTGCGGGCCGGGCAGCGGATCGGCCTGTGGGCCGACGCCGAGCGCGATCCCGAGATCGCTGGGGCCGACGAGGATCGCGTCGATCCCCGGCACGGCGAGGATCTCGTCGAGATTGTCGAGGCCCGCGCGCGACTCGACCATGATGATCACGAGCACCTCGTCGTCGGCACGCTCGGGGTTGTAGCCGGCGTCGACGAGCGCCAGGCGCGCCGGGCCCCAGCTGCGGCGGCCGTTCGGCGGATAGCGGCACATCGCGACCGCGTCGGCGGCCTGCTGCGCGGTGCCGATCGTCGGGAAGATCACGCCGCGAGCGCCCGCGTCGAGCACGCGGTGGACGGCGCGGCTGTCGAGGTACTCGATCCGGACGAGCACAGGTGTTTGGGTGATGTCGGCGGTCTGCACGAAGCCGAGCAGGTCGCCGAGCGTCATGAAGCCGTGCTGCAGGTCGACGCACAGCCAGTCAAAGCCGCAGCGGGCGACGATCTCCGAGACGTAGGTGCCGGGCACCGTGCACCACAGCCCGAACGGGCCAACGGGCCAGGCGCGACCGCTGCGTTCATTCGCCGACGTCATCGAACGCCGATTATGGCTCGCCGCCGCCGTGGCTCAGAGGGCCGGCATGATCCGCTCGGGATCGGCGACGCCGGAGTCGATCGCGGCCTTGCGCACGGCCTCGGCGACGGTGTCGTGGACGTGGCGGTCGAGCACCTCGGGCACGAGCTCGGAGGTGACCGTCAGCCCCGCCAGCGCCCAGGCGGCCGCCTGGCGCATCTGAAGGTTGATGCGGGTCGCGCCGGCCAGCAGTGCGCCGCGGAAGATGCCGGGATAGCCGAGCACGTTGTTGACGCTGGTGCCGTCGGCGGCAAACGCGGCGCCGGCCGCCAGCGCCACGTCGGGCTCGATCTCCGGCACCGGGTTGGTGAGCGCAAGGATCACCTGGCCGCGGCGGACCATCTCCGGCGTGATCAGGCCGGGCACGCCGCTGGTGGCGACGACGACGTCGGCCTCGCACATGACGGTCTCGTGATCGACGACCTCGATCCCGCGCGAGGTGGCCATCGCCTGCGCGGCGGGGTTCGGGTCCGACGCGATCACGCGTGCGCCGGCGTCGTGGAGCAACGCGGCGATGCCGTAGCCGGCGGCGCCGAGCCCGATCTGGCCGACGATCGCCTCGTCGAGGCGGATGTCGACCTGGCGGCAGGCGGCGATCGCAGCGGCCATCGTCACCACCGCGGTGCCATGGACGTCGTCGTGCATGACGGGCATCGGCAGCGCCTCGATCAGCCGGCGCTCGATCTCGAAGCACTCGGGCGTCGAGATGTCCTCGAGGTGGATGCCGCCGAACCCCGAGGCGACCCGCGTCACGGTCTGGACGAACTCGTCGACGTCGTGGGTGTCGATCAGGATCGGGGTCGCGGTGATCCCCACGAGCTGCGCGTAGAACAGCGCCTTGCCCTCCATCACCGGCATCGATGCGACCGGACCGATGTCGCCGAGGCCGAGCACGCGGCTGCCGTTGGTGCAGATCGCGACCGAGCGGCCGATCATCGTGAAGCGGCTGGCGAGCCGCGGGTACTCGGAGATCGCGGTCGCGACGCGCGCGACCCCCGGCGTGTAGACGTCGCGGACGTCCTGGTTGGTGTTGATCGGGTGGCGCCCGACCATCTGGATCTTGCCGCCGTCGTGGGCGATGAACGCGCGGTCGTGGAACCAGATCACGCTCACGCCCTCGAGCTCGTCAAGCCCGGCCGCGAGCGCGTCGGCATGCTCCTTGTCGCGCATCTCGATCGTGATCTCGCGGATCGCCTCGTGCCGAGCGACCGAGATCGTCGAGACGTCGCCGATCAGGCCGCCGTACTCGAAGATCCTGGTGGAGACCTTGGCCAGCTGGCCGGCCACGTGCGGGATCCGCAGCCGGTAGGTGCAATCCATCGCCATCGCTTCAGACCCCCGTTCGGGTCACACCAGCCCGCTCGACACGCCCGGGCGCATGAACACGATCTCCGGGATCGTGCACGCGCGCGACATGCGCAGCACGAAGCGCACGCCCTCGGCGATGTCGCTCGGACGGATCATCTCCTCGGCCGGCAGCCGGTCCTTGACGACGTCGGACATGTCGGTGTCCACGAACCCCGGGCACAACGCCGTCGACTTGATGTGCGCCGATGCGAGCTCCTTGCTCATCGCCTCGGTATAGCCGAGCACCGCCGCCTTCGTCGCCGCGTACACCGACAGCCACGGCTGCCCGCTCTTGCCGCTGATCGAGGACAAGTTGATCACATGCGCCTGCCCGGTCTGCTCGGCCGCGGTGCTCAGCAGCGGGATCGCCTCCCGGTAGAACAGGACCATCGCGCGCACGTTGACGTCGAGTTGCATGTCGATGAACCGCGTCTGGTGCTCGACCGCGGTCGCGCCGATCCCGATGCCGGCGTTGTTGACGAGCACGTCGAGGCGGCCGAACCGCTCCGCGTGCTCGGCGACGATCGCCGCGGGTGCGTCGGCGTCGGCGTGGTTGCGCGCGATCCCGTGGACGTCGGCGCCGCGCTCGCGCAGCTCCGCCACCGCCCGCTCGACGCGCTCGGCCTTTCGGCCGGTGATCGTCACCGCGTGGCCGTCCTCGCTCAGGGCCTCGGCGATCGCGCGGCCGATCCCCCGGCTTCCCCCGGTCACGAGTGCGGCACGTTCGGGCATCGGTCAAGCTCCTTGTCGGCGTCGCGCAGGACGACGGCAGTCTATGGGTGCTCGCTTCCGTCCGAGGCGCCGATCGCTAGCCGTCACCGCGTGACCGGTCGCTGACCATCGGCCAACAGCCGCGCCCGGCACGCCATCTGTACGGCGAGCCGCAGGTCGGGGTCGTCGAGGTCAGCCTCGAGCCGGGTCCGGATCTGCTTGATGCGGTACGCGACCGCGTTCGGGTGCAGATGGAGCCGCCGGCTCGCGGCCTTCAGCGACCCGCGCTCGTCCAGGTATACGTGCAACGTTCTGATCGCGGTCGGCGCACGTGCGGGCCCGAGCTCGTCCAGCGGCGCCAGCAGCCCGTCGACGAACCCCCGGGCGGCATTGGATGAGACGAGCTCGACGAGGAGCTGACGCAGCGGCGAGCGGTCGAAGCTGAACGGCTCGTTGACACGTTCCTCCGAGCGCGCCGCGTGCAGCGCCTCGCGCGCCTCGTCGGCGGCCGCACGCAAGCCGTCGACCCCGACGCGCTCGCTGCTGACGCCGCACACCAGAGGTCGCGACCCGCGGCCGCCGGCCAGCCGCGCGAGCAGCGCGTGGGCAACCTCCGAGGCCGCGCGCGCGCTCGCCTGCGACGCCGTCATCCGCACGAGCACGATCGTCTCGTCCAACAGCAACGGGTGCCAGCCCCGCTCGAGCTCATCCAACTGCGCCGTCGCTCTGCGCAGCAACGCGTCGCGATCGCCGGCGTCGCTGGACGCAACGGTCTCCAGGGCGACGACGACATGGCGGCCGTCGACCGGCAGGTCCAGCAACCGCGCCCGCTTGGCGGCGCCATCGACTCCCGCGATCGGCGTTCGCAACACATCGGCGATCGCCTCGGCGCGCGCGAGCGCCGCCGCGCGGCGTGATGCGCGCAGCGAGATCTGCGCGCGGGCGACCGAATCGGCGATCAGCTGACAGCCGACCCGCACCGCGGCGTCGTCGGTGTCGGCGCACACGTACCCGTCGGGCGCGCCGTCGATCATGACCGGCACCGACACGGCGTCGTCGGGCATCGGGGCGAGACGTACCGTCGCTCCGAGCGCCTGCTGGGCCTTCGCCAACACCCCTTCGGTCGGCGCCTGTGACGCGTCGCCGATGATCTCGAGCACCGTCAGGATCCGCCGCAGCATCGCGTCGGCGCCGCTGCGCAACGTGTCCTCGAGCTCGAACGACAGCTCCGAGAGATCACGGTCGGGTGCGATCGCCAACAGCGCCACACGGCTGCGGTCCGCCAGGCGAATGGCCGTGATCGAGGTGGTCGTCGACCCGTACACGGCGACCGCCGCGAGCTCACGGTCGCCGGCCTTGCGCAGGACGACGTCGAGCGCGTATCCGGCGGCCCTCGACGACGCGTGCCGGGTGAGGATCGCCAGGCAGCCGGTCGCCGCCTGATCGATGTCGTCGAGCTCGTCGACGATCGTGACGTCCCGAACGGTCCGCGCGTCCCAGGGACCGGCAACGAGCGTGACGCCGGCGACGCCCGAGGCCCGCAGCAACTCGTCAACACGCATCCGGTGATTTTAGGTCTGCGGCACAAGCATCATGGCTGAACTGTGCCACTGGCACATTGAGGGACCCCGTCTCGGCGACAACACTGCGCGTGATGTCGAGCAGCATCGCCGTCGACGTCGGCGGTACGTTCACGGATCTGATCCACCGCGACGAGGGCGGCGGCCGGGTGCAGGTGGCCAAGCGGCCGACGATTCCCGACGCCCCTGACGAGGGGGTGCTGCGCACCCTCATCGAGGCACTGGAGCCGGGCGAGATCGAGGCCGCCGACTACTTCCTGCACGGCACCACCGTCGGGCTCAACGCGCTGCTTGAGGGCCGCGGCGCGCGCGTCGGATTGCTGGCGACGCGAGGCTTCCGCGACGTGCTGGAGATCCGCCGCGGCGATCGCGACGATCCGTATGACCTGTTCTGGACACCGCCGGCGCCGATGGTCGCCCGCCACCTGCGCCTGCCGGTCAGCGGCCGAATCCGCGCCGACGGCTCAGAGCACGAGCCGCTGCACGGCGACGATGTGCGGGTCGCGCTGGCCGAGCTCTCCAGCGACGGCGTGACCGCGATCGCGGTCGCGTTCATCAACGCATACGCCAACCCGGCGCACGAACTGGAGGCCGAGCGGCTGCTGCGCGCGGCCGGATTCGACGGCCACATCTCGCTCTCGCACCGCGTCTCGGGCGAGTATCGCGAGTACGAGCGGACGACGACGACCGTGATCGACGCGTTCGTGCGCGACCGCATGAACTCATACCTGGCGCGGCTGCAGTCGGGGCTGCGCGGTCACGGCTTTGACGGCCGCTGCCTGATTATGCGCTCCGGCGGCGGCGCGATGACGTTCGACGAGGCGACCGAGCGGTCGGTCGAGACGATCCTCTCGGGACCGG
>DASUHF010000035.1:0-69458 GCA_036273655.1 Solirubrobacteraceae bacterium
TGGCCGACGCCCGCCGACCAGCGCCAGCGCGTGTGGCGCTCGTGGTAGCCGGCGGTGTCGTCGACGACGGCGGCGGCGTCGACGACACCGCCGTCGTCGACGACGGCGGCGGCGTCGACGGCAATCGGCGCGCTCCCGGGCAAAGTCACGGTCCCGCACGCCGCGATCCCGCCCTGTTTGCGCGTCCACACGTACCCCTCGCCGCTGCGGCACACGCACTCGATCCCGGGCCGCTCGTGCAGCACGAGCTCGATCCGCACGCCGGCCGCGCCCAGCGACACGGTTTCGGGGCCGAGCCGGACGCCGGCGCGGCCCAGCGCGGTGCGCTCGTGCAGGCGCTGTGCGCGACGGTCCCAGACGGCCCAGAACGACTGGCGGGCGCGGCCGATGCGGACGCTCGCGATTGCATGCCATCAGCTCGGGTGCGAACACGGCGACGTAGCGCCAGGCCTTCAGCGGCCGCGTCTTCAGGGCCGGCATCGGCGCCGGCGGCAGCGAGAGCGCGGCCAGTCTCGGCGGTCGCGGGTCACCGAAGCGGCCGCGGCGGGGGAGGGCGCTCAGCGCGGTAGCGTGTCCGTGGTCGCTCATCGCCACGATGGCTACCAGACGCCCCGCGGCGCTATCGTTGACTGACTCGTCAATCGGCCATCTCGAGAGGAGCGCGAGTGCGAGCCGCCGCGATTCAACTGAACGCCTCAGACGACGTCGAGCGCAACCTCGAGACGGCCGACGGGCTCGTGCGCCACGCCGCGAGCCTCGGGGCCGAGCTGATCGTGCTGCCGGAGTGCTGGACGGTGATGGGCACGCGCGAGCAACTTGGCGCTGGCGCGCAGACGCTCGACGGCACCGCCGTCTCGTGGGCGCGGGCGACGGCGGCCGAGCTCGGCGTCGACCTGATCGCCGGCTCGCTGAGCGAGCGCCGCGACGGCGAGCCGCCGCTCGCCAACACGAGCGTGCACGTGCAGCCCAGCGGCGAGATCGCCGCGATCTATCGCAAGATCCACCTGTTCGACGTGGAGATCGACGGCGCCGTGTACGGCGAGGCGAGCACATTTGCGCCGGGGTCCGAGATCGTCGTGACGACGCTTGGCGACGGCACGCGGGCCGGCCTGACGATCTGCTTCGACCTGCGCTATCCCGAGCTGTACCGGATCCTGGCGCTGCGGGGCGCCGAGCTGGTGACGGTGCCGAGCGCGTTCACGCTGCGCACCACACGCGATCACTGGGAGGTGCTGCTGCGCGCCCGGGCGATCGAGAACCAGTGCTTCGTCGTCGCGCCCAACCAGATCGGCCAGCACCCCGGCGGGCTGCGCTCCGGCGGCCGATCGCTGATCATCGATCCGTGGGGAGTGGTGCTGGCGGGCGCCTCCGACGGGGAGGGCGTGATCGTCGCCGAGCTGGACTTCGACGTGCTGCGACGCGTGCGCGAGCAGCTGCCGACGCTGACGCGGCGCGAGCCCGACGCCTATGACTGGAGCGCCGCGGCGCCCGTCACGAGCCACGGATCCGGGCGGTGACCGCCGCCGCGACCGAGCGCCGGCGCCAGATCCTCGACGCCGCCGTGCGCGTGTTCGCGCGGCAGGGGTTCCACACCTGCCGGGTGTCCGACATCGCCGACGAGGCGGGCGTCGCCTACGGGCTCGTGTACCACTACTTCTCCTCCAAGGAGCAGATCCTCGACACGCTGTTCCTCGACCGGTGGGAGGTGATGCTCGACGCGATCGCGTCGGCCGATGCGTCGCGGACATCAGCGCGGTCCAAGCTCGCGGCGATCGCCGGGTTCATCGTCGACTCCTACCGCCACGACCCCGATCTGATGAAGGTGATCATCGTCGAGGTCACGCGCGCCGCCAACACGTTCGGTCGCACCCACCTGCGCAAGATCCGGGAGGCGTACACCAGGATCGCCGCGATTGTCGCCGCCGCCCAGGCCGAGGGCACGTTCCGGACCGAGATTACCCCCGAGTTCGCCGCGCAGACGTTCTACGGCGCGATGGAGCAGTTGCTGACCGGCTGGATCTTCGACCCCAAGCCCCGGGGCGAGCAGGAATTCGAGCAGGCCAAGGCGATGATCGTCGACATGATCTGCGGCGGCCTGGAGGCCCGCGCCGAACCGGCCGCCAGCGAGTCTGCTTGAATGCGAACCCGATGATGGAGAGCCCGCTCGTGAAGCGCCTCGTCTGGTCGGGAATGGTCGCCGGGCTGAGCGCGCTGGCAAGCATCGCGGCGTCCCGGGTCGCTGCGATGATCTGGTTGCGCGTCTTCGGCGAAGAGCCCCCTGAGTGACCGACGACGCCCAGAGCACGTCGCCGTCCACGGCTGAGCCGACGACCGAGCAGCCGACCGTGGTCACCGCGGCTACGCCGGCCGCCGAGACGGCCCCGCCGGCAACGCCGCTGCCGCCGAGCGCGGAGACGCCTCCGCCGGTATCACCGCCGGTGCCCCCGGCCGCCGAGCCGCCGCCAGGCCCGTCGACGACCGACAAGCTCGCGGCGATGCTCGACGAGCGCCCGGAGCTCGGAGCCGGTGGCGCGTTAGCCGGCGGAATCGTGTTCGCCCTGATCCTCAAGCGCCTTGGCCGCTGAAGACCCGCAGAAGACCTCGGACCTCGGCGTCGCCGTCCAGCAGGTCTCCGAGAAGGTCTCGGTCCTCGTCCGCGAGGAGATCGAGCTCGCCAAGGCAGAGGTCATGGCCAAGGTCACGACCCTCGGAAAGGGCGCGGCCGCCGGCGCCGTCGGCGCGGTGTTCGGTTTCTTCTGGCTGATCTTCGCGTTGCTGACGCTCGCCTGGGGCCTGAACTCGCTGCTTGACTCGATCTGGCTCGGCTTTGCGATCGTGATGGTCCTGCTGCTGGTGCTGACGCTCGGCGCCGTCCTGTTCGCCGTTCGCAAGCTCAAGGTCGGACCCCCGACGCCGCAGATGGCGATCGAGGAGGGCAAGAAGATCCGGACGACGATCACGGGAGGCGAGAGCTGATGGCCGCGACTCGCAGTACCGAGGAGATCCGTCGTTCGATCGAGGTCAACCGCACCGAGCTGGGCACGGCCGTCGAAAAGCTGCGCGGCGAGGTCGTCAAGCTGACCGACTGGCGTGGGCAGCTGCGCATCCATCAGCGCGAAGTGATGATCGGCGCGGCGGCGGCGGGCTTCCTGCTCGCCGGCGGCATCGCCGGTGTCACCGGGCTGCTGACGCGACGCAAGCGCCGCCGCGGCTGAGGCGGATCGAAGGCGTCGCCGCTGTCGGCTCGACGCCCGACTGGTCGCGGGCCGGGCTGATCAAACTCTTTAGCCGGGCCCGGCGATCTGCTTGAAGTGCTGCATGCCACCGGCGAGCGCCTGGCAGCGCGGGCGCGTCGAGGTGGTCTGGTGGTGGTCGTCGATGATGCGCACTGGCTCGATCCGGCGTCATCGGCGCTGCTCCTGGCGCTGGTGACGCGCCACCACGTGCGGGTGCTCGCGACCGTGCGCGCGGGCACCCCGGCGCCCGACGCGGTCAGGGCGTTGTGGAAGGACGCGGGACTGTTGCGGCTGGATCTCGAGCCGCTCGGCCAGGACGCGACGACCGATATGGCCGTTCGGTTGCTGGGCGCCCCGGTCGAGCGGGGAACCCAGCGGTGGCTGTGGCAAACCAGCGCCGGTAACCCGCTGTTCTTGAGCGAGCTGGTGCGTTCAGGGGTCGAGCGCGGAGCGCTGGTGCTCGAGCGGGGGCATTGGCGGCGCGTCGCCGCTGTCCCGCCGGCCGAGCGGCTGCTCGATCTGCTCGACGAGCGAATCGATGCGCTCACCGCGGCCGAGCGCAGAGCGTTTGCGCTGGTGGCGCTCACCGAGCCGGCCAGCCTCGAGCTGCTCGCGCGGCTCGACGCGTTCGACTCGGCGCGGTCGCTGGAGTCGCGCGGACTGCTGGCCGGTGCGCCGACGGCGGCTGGAGCAGGCCTGCGGGTGGGTCACCCGCTGTACGGCGAGGCGGTGCGCGCCTCGTTGCGGGCGACGGAGGCGCGGGCGCTGCACCGCGAGTTGGCCGAGCAGCTTGACCCGGCGGCTGCGGGCAATCGCCTGCGGCTGGTGTCGTGGGCGCTCGAGGACGGCCAGCCGGTGGAGACCAGCGAGCTTTCGGAGGGCGCTGAGGCGGCGCTGGCTGCCTTCGATCCAGAGCTGGCGATTCGCCTGGGCCGGGCCGCGGTCGACGCCGGCGGCGGACTCGACGCCACGCTGAGCCTGGCCAGCGCGCTGCGGGCGGTCGGACGCTTCGGAGAGGCCGAGCAACATCTCCGCGCGGTCGAGGCCGCCGCCCGGGGCGGGCCGCGCATCACGACCTATCTCTTCCTGCGCGTCGGCAACGCATGGGCGCTCGGCGACTCCGCACAGGCGCGTGCCCTTCTCGCTCGCCGGGATCTCGCGCGTGACAGCGAGGCGATCGCCGCGGCGCTGTACTCCTACGAGGGACGTCACCGTGAAGCGGTCAGCTCCGCCCGGAAGGCGCTCGCCGCCGACACCACCGACCGGCTGCGATCGCCGCGATCGCAGGCGGATATGGCCTCGCTGTGCTCGGCGAGCCGCGCGCCGCGCTGGAGTTGCTCGACCGCGCGCAGCGGGTCGCCGCGGGCGTCGAGTCGGAATGGCCGCTGGCCGCGATCGCCGTGCTCGCCGCCTTCTACGCCGGCGAGCAGTGGGCCGAGCGCCGCGACAGTCTCAACGAACCCCACGCCGCGGCTCGTGCCGCCGGCGACGACGCTCGCCGCCGCGCGCGCCACCGCCGGCGACGTCGAGGGCGCGAGGGAGGCCTGGGAGACCGGAGCCCGGCTGCTCGGCGAACGGCCACCCAATCCGCTCGCTCGCACCCTGGTCGATCGTGCCGCCGTGCTCGTCTGTGCCGGCGAGGGCGACCCCGTCCGCGCCCGGGCACTCGCGCTGGATGGCGCGCGTGCGGCCGGCGAGGCGATCATGGTGGAGGGTGAGATGCTGCACCTGCATCTGCGCGTCGGCGGCGATCCCAAGCACGTCGCCAGCCGACTCGAGCAGATCGCAGCGGCCACCCAAGCGCCCATGGCCCAGCTGTGGGCGCGCCAGGCGACCGGCGCCCGCGATCACGATGCGGCCGCGCTCGCAGCCGTCGCCAGCGGCTACGAACAGATCGGCGCGCGCATCTACGCGGCCGAAGCTGCCGCCCAGGCGGCGATCGCGCACGCTGGCACCGGCAACCGCGACGCCGCTCGGCGTCAAGAGGCGCGGGCTGCCCGCCTCGCCGCCGGTTGCGGTGCCGGCGGTCTCACATTGGTCGCCACGATGCGCACGTCCGGCCTGACGGCGCGCGAACAGCAGATCACACGACTCGTGGCGCTCGGCCTGAGCAACGCCCAGATCGCCGAGCGACTGTCGCTGTCCGTCCGCACCGTCGAATCGCACGTCTACCGAGCCACCACCAAGCTCGGGGTCCGCGACCGCACAGCGCTCGCAGCACTGCTCGACACGCGCCGCGTGACTGCCGGCACCTGACCGGCGCGCACATACGCTTCGGGTTCGGGCGTTCGGGCCTTTACGGGCGAGGCTCGGGGTTCGGGCCGCTCCCGGCCGGGACGTTCGCGGCGGATGTCGAGGTGCCGCAGGGAGACCTCACCGATCCCTCGACGCTGCGCGGCGTGTGGGACGGGGTCGGCGGCGTGTTCCTGCTGCCCGGATACGACGAGACGCCGGCGATCCTCCGGGCGGTCATGGCGGCGGGAGTGCAACGGGTCGTGCTGCTGTCGGGCGGCTCGGCCGGCAGCGGCGACATGACCAACGCGGTCACCGCCTACCGCCAACTGGCGAACATTGCAGATCTCGTTCGGACGGCCCGAACGGATCCCGCAATGTTCAACCCAAGCGCGCTGCCACCGCCGGTGCCAGCAGCCGTGCGATCGAGTCGCCGTCGACCGGGCGCGCGACGCCGCGCTCGGTGACGAGTGCGGTGACCAGGTGCGCCGGGGTGATATCGAACGCGGGGTTCAGTGCCGCGCTGGCCGCGGGTGCCACCCGGAAGCGGCCGCCGTCGGCCGGGACCGAGGCGACCTCGTCCGGATCCCGCTGCTCGATCACGATCTCTGAGCCCGACGGCGTGTCCGGGTCGATCGTCGAGCACGGGCCCGCGACGACGAACGGGATCTGAGCCGCGGCCGCCGCCAGCGCGTGCGCATAGGTGCCGACCTTGTTGGCGACGTCGCCGTTGGCCGCGACGCGGTCACACCCGACGATCACCGCGCCGACATCGCCGCGCGCGATCAGCCCGGCGGCCGCGCCGTCGACGATCACCGCGTGCTCGATTCCGAGTCGCCCGAGCTCGTAGGCGGTCAGCCGCGCTCCTTGCAGCAGCGGTCGCGTCTCGGTCGCGAGCACGAGCTCGAGCTCGCCGCGGTCGTGCAACTCCGCGATCGGCGCCAACGCCGTACCGCGACCGGGCGCCGCCAGCGCGCCGGTGTTGCAGTGAGTGAGGATCCGCCGCGCGCCCAGCGACGACAGCAGCTCGGCGCCATGCGCGGCGATCGCCTCGCTGGAAGCGGTCTCCTGGCGCTCGATCGCCTGCGCCTCGGCCAACGCCCGCGCCGCCCGCCCGCCGTCGTCGCCCGTCTCCGCGGCGGCACGGACACGCTCGACCGCCCAGGCGAGATTGACGGCGGTCGGCCGTGCCGCCACTAGCGTCCCGCAGGCGCGCTGCAGCGAGCCCGGGTCTCCGGCGAGCTCGAGCGCGACCCCGTAGGCCGCCGCGACGCCGATCAGCGGCGCGCCGCGGATGCTCAGGCGCCGCAGCGCCCGCGCGACGTCGTCTGCGCCGCGCAACCGAAGCCAGCGCTCGTCCCACGGCAGCAGCGTCTGGTCGAGCGCCCAGAGGACACCGTCGTCGTGGCGCAGCGCCTTCAGCTGCTGGGCCACGACGGGCCTAGTCCGTTACAGCCGGTTGTCGATCGAGAGCGGGGCGGTGGGCTGCGCCGCGACCGGATCGGCCGTCTGCGAGTCGGCCGGCCGCTCGACGCCGAGCGTGTCGAACAGCTCGCCGGACTCGTACATCTCGGTGACGATGTCACAGCCACCGATCAGCTCGCCGCCGACGAACAGCTGCGGGATCGTCGGCCACTTCGAGAGCGCCGACAGCTCCTGGCGGATCCGCGGATCGGGTAGGACGTCGACGGCGGCGAAGCGCGCGCCGACCGACTGCAGGATCGCGACCGTGCGGGCCGAGAACCCGCACGCGGGAGCGTCGGGGTTTCCCTTCATGAACAGGATCACCGGGTTCTCGGTGATCGCTTCCTGGATCGCGTCTCGCATCGGGTTCGAGGTCTCGTCGCTCATCGCGCCTCCTCTGGCGTCTTGTTTCGAGTCTGGATCGAGAGCGCGTGGATGCGGTCGCCGAGCTCGGCTCCGAACACGTCGTAGACGAGCCGATGCTGGGCGATCCGAGACAGCCCTTCGAACGCCGGCGCGCTGACCACGGCGTTGAAGTGGTGGCCGTCGCCGGTGACCTCGGCCACCGATCCGGGAATGCCCGCCTCGATCCGCTCCTTGAGCTCCTGTGGGGTTGCGGACATGGGGTTAAGCGTAGCCGCACCGTGCCGCGGCACCCGTCGCTACACTTCGTAAAGCTATGATCACTCTCACCGACAACGGCGCCGAGAAGGTTCGCGAGTTCCTTGCCGCTCAGGAGGCCGTCGCCGACACGGCGGGCCTGCGCGTCGGGGTGCGGGGCGGAGGCTGCTCGGGCTTCCAGTACGCCCTCGCGTTCGACGAGCAGCGAGACGGGGACACCGTGTTCGAGGACAAGGGGATCCGCCTGCTGGTCGACACGCCGAGTCTGCCGTACGTGCGGGGCTCGGTGATCGACTTCGTCGACGGGCTCCAAGGCGCCGGCTTCAAGGTCGACAACCCCAACGTGGTCGCCGCGTGCGGCTGCGGCTCTTCCTTCCGCGTGGCGGAGGAGGAGCAGGTCTCCGCGGTCTAGTCGCGCGCGCCGCGCGGGTGGGCGATGATCACCGTCCGCTCGGTGTGAGCGGTGATCGACGACGTGACGCTGCCCGACAACAGGCCGCCGAAGCGGCCGTGGCAGTGGGCGCAGAGCACGATCGCCGCCGCGTCGCGCTCGTCGGCGAGCTCGGCGATCCCCTTCCAGATCGGCGACGCCTCGCGTTCGACCGCCTGCGCCTGAAAGCCGAGCTCGCGCGCCAGCTCGGCGCCCTGCTCGGCCGTCTGCAGCGCCGCGGCGCGCACCGCCGGCACGTGCTCGGCGTTGAACGAGCCGCCGTCCGCCGGGACGAAGCCGACATCGAACGGCTGCCACACGCAGACGACGAGGAGCAACCGGTCGGGACGCAGCAGCTTCTCGGCCTGCTCGATCGCGAGCCGGCCGAGATCTGAGCCGTCGAACGCAACGACGATCGGGCCGTCGTTCACGAATGGATCTCCGCGACGCGGCGCCCAGTGCGCTCGCGCACGGCCGCCAGCAGCGGCGGCGAGTACCAGGCCGGGTGCTCGCCGGCCAGGAACTGCTCGATGTCGGCCGGGGCCGCCCGGGCGCCGCCGAGCGCGTACAGCGCGACAGCGATCAGCGAGCCGGCGATCGCCAGGCCCGCGCCGATCCACAGCGCGATCCCGGTGCCGCCGTACGGTCCCGTGCCGACCGTCTGAGCGAAGTGCGCGAACACAGGAGCGATCATGAACGCCGCGACCGCGCGCATCAACTCCACGATCGCGAACACCCGCTGCAGGTTCAGCGCCTGCAGCGAGAAGCCGGCGACGAACAGCGCCGGGGCGACGGTCGCGCCGACCCCGATCCCGGTCAGGCCCGAGCCGACCAGCGTCAGCGCCACCGTCGGCGGCAGCTCGATCCTGAACGTGACGATGCCGGCCGCGAGGAACAGCATCCCGATCAGCGGCAGGTACTGCAGCCCGCGGCGCTGCAGCACCGCGCCGAGCACGATCGCGGTGATCACTGCGCCCGCGAACTCGGGCAGATACAGCAGCCCCAGGTGCAGCGGGCTGTGCAGCGGCGCCAGCACGTTCGCCGACAGATCGGTGGCCGACACCGAGGCGGCAGCGGCGAACAGCGCGATCACGATGCCCGCGACCGGGATCGTGCTCGTCAGCATCGACTTGATCGTGAGCAGCGGCCGCTCCTTCAGCGACTGGCTCGTGATCAGCACGACGATCACGGCGAGGCCGCCGATCAGCGGCACGGCGGTGGTCGCGCCGAGGAACGGGTGCGTGAGCAATTGCGAGGCGCCGAAGAAGGCGGCGCCGGAGCCGACCGCCGCCAGCACGATCGCGAGCGGGTCCTTCGGCGCGGTCGGGTCGGCCGGCGGCGCGTCCTCGAACGTCAGCACCGACAGCAGCAGCGCCGTCATCGCGATTCCGGCCACGACCCAGAACAGCGGCCGCCACCCGTGGGCGCCCGCCTGGATGCCGCCGATCAGCGGCCCGAGCGCGACCGCGCCGAAGATGCACATGTTCATGATCACCGCGGTTGGGCGCAGGCGCGACGGCGGGAAGCCGAGGAACAGCGGCGGCGCCGCCGCGATCAGCAACAGGCTCGTGCACAGCCCCTGCACCACGTGGCCGACGATGAACATCGCCGGGCTCTGTGCGGCCGCGGTCATCACCGACCCGATCACGAGGAAGATCGCATACAGCACCATCATCCGTCGCTGCGGCAGCAGCGCCGCGAACTGGACGGCGAGCACGGTGCCGACCGCGTAGGCGGCGTTCGCGAGCCCGAGGCCGAGGCTCATCGTCTGCAGGCTCATGTGCAGGTCGCCGGCGATCGTCGGCGTGATCGGCCCGAGTGCACCCGACAGCGCCAGGTACGGCACGAGCGCGAATACGACCATCGAGGCGACGGGGTAGTAGCGGCCGGCGAGGGGTCCTTGGCGCATCAGCGCACCCCTTCTATGGTGGGTGAGGGCTCGAGCATCGCGTCGAGCCTAGCGCACCCGGAGACCTCCTCCGGATGTAGAACTCATTGAACGCCGACGGTGAGCAACTCGCCGTCGAGCGAGCCGAGCGCGCGTTCCAGCGAGCACGCGACGCACGTGAACGTGGGCGTGTCGCGCTTGGTGTAGGCGCTCGACTCGGTCGTGCGCAACCGCTGCACGAGGTCGAGGAAGTCGCCCGGGTTGTCTGACTCGAACGCGACCACGAACTCCTGGTCGTCGAGCCCGAACGAGTAGCTCGTGTTGAGGTCGACGCTCGGGAACTCCTTGCCGACCTTGATGTGCTCCTGCATGATCCGCCAGCGCTCCTGGGGATCCAGCAGATACCAGTCGCGCGTCTTGACGAACGGGTACACGAACAGGTACTTGCCGTGCGCCGGACGCACCTCCAGCCGCGACTCATCGGAGTACTCGGACTCCTTGGTCATCGCCAGAAACGAGTAGCTGGTCTCGCACCACTTCATCAGGCCGCTCTGCTGCAAGACGACGTGGAACTCGTGGATCCGCTCGAGGTTCTGGGCCTGTGAGAGCAGCATCATGTCTGCGTCGCCACGGGTCCCGACCAGCGAGAACGACCGCAGCAGATGACCGTCGGCGAAGTCCTCGCAGGCCGCCGCGAACTGGAGCTTGTGTTCGGCGCGCTCGGATGAATCCAGGCGCCTCCAGGCAGGATCCACCTTCAGGAAGGTGTATTTGACGAAGTGCCTGACCCTCATGCGAATACGATGATAAGCATCCCGAAACGCCCGTTCCCCGGCGGGGTACAAGGATAAGATGGCAACGATGAAGGTCGCCCTCGTCTCCCCATATTCCTGGAGCTATCCGGGGGGCGTGACGAGACATATCGACGCGCTCGCGCACCAGTTCATGGCCGACGGCCACGACGTGCGCGTGCTGGCGCCGTTCGATCCCGTCGATTTCGGCTCGACGGCACTGCATCGCGGCGCCCGTCCCGTGCCGACGACGCTGCCCGACTACGTGATCGGGCTCGGCCGCACGGTCGGGATCAAGGCCAACGGCGCCGTCTCGAACCTGTCGATCACGCCGCAGGGCATCGCGCGCGTGCAGCGCGAGCTGCGGAGCGGCGGCTACGACGTGGTCCACATTCACGAGCCGGTCGCGCCGCTGACGAGCTGGTTCAGCGCCGCGCTGACGCCGCTGCCGCTGGTGGGCACGTTCCACTCGTTCTCCGAGAGCCGGCTCACCAACGGCGTCGGAAACGCGTTCGGTACGCGGCTCGTGCTCAACCACCTGCACGTGCGGATCGCCGTGTCGCAGGCGGCGGCATGGACCGGGCGTCGGTTCTTCGGCGGCCACTACCGCGTGATTCCCAACGGCGTTCACCTCGACGAGACCGCGCTCGCGGCCGCCGGGCGGCCGATCGGGGACAAGCTGCGGATCGTGTTCGTCGGCCAGGCGGTCGAGCGCAAGGGGCTGCCGCTGCTGATGCGCGCGTTCGAGGCGCTCCGTGAGCACATCCCCTGCGAGCTGACTGTGATCGGTCCGACGCGCGAGCAGCTCGAGCCGCTGATGCTCGATTCTGAGGGCGTGCGGCGGCTGGAGCACGTCGACGACGAGCGTAAGCGCATCGAGCTCGCGGCCGCCGACGTGCTGTGCGCGCCGTCGCTGCGCGGGGAGAGCTTCGGGATGGTGCTGACCGAGGCGTTCGCGGCCGGCACGCCGGTCGTCGCCTCCGACATCGCCGGCTACCGCGACGTCGTGCGCAATGGCATCGACGGGGTGCTGGTGCCGCCCGCCGATGCGCAGGCGCTGGCCGAGGCGCTGCGAGATCTGTACGACGAGCCCGATCGGCGGGTCGCGATGTCGCGCGCCGCCGCCGACGACGTCCGCCGCTTCGCGTGGCCACAGGTCGCCTCCGAGGTGATGTCCGCCTACGCCGACGCGATCGCGACCCCGAAGCCGGCCGGCTCCGCCCAGCAGCTGTCGGTCGCGGTCGGCTTGAAGGCCGCCGATCTCAAGCCCCACGTGCCCGCTCGCCGGCTGCCGTCGCTCGAGCCCAAGCCCGTCGCCAGGCGCCGGCCGGTCGTGACGGCCGTGCGCCGGGTCGCGCTGACCGCGTTCTCGATCGGCGTGATCTACCTCGTGTGGATGGCGCTGAAGAAGATCGGCATCCAGAACATCGCCAACGCGGTCGCCACCTCGAGCCCGTCCTACGTCCTCCTTGGCCTGCTGATCATGTGCTCCGCGATGGCGATGCGGGCGGTCTCGTGGCTTGCGATCCTGCGCGCCGCGCTGCCCAAGGCCGCGGTGCGATTGTCGGACTCGATGCAGGGCACGTTCATCGGCGTGCTGATGTCGGCGACGTTACCCGCGCGTCTGGGCGAGCCCTCGCGCGCGCTCGTGATCGCGCGCCGCACCGGCCGTCCGCGGGAGAACCTGCCGATCGTGCTCGGCACGGTCGTGTCGCAGACGCTGTTGAACATCGTCGCGCTGATCGTGCTCGGTGCCGTGATGTTCACGTCGGTCGATCTGTTCTCCGGCCACGAGCACGTGCTGCTGTTCGCTGCGATCGCCCCCGCGGCGCTGCTGGTGGCGGTGCTGCTCGCGCCCCTGCTACTGCGCCACGGCGCGGCGGGGACGCGCTCGGCGCGCGTGACCGCGGCACTGCAGTCCGCGCGACGCGCGATGACTCGCGTCCGCGCCGGGTTGCTCGTGTTCCGGCTCCCGAAGCTCGGCGCGATCGCGACGTTCGCGCAGCTGGCGGCGTGGGCGCTGCAGTGGCTGTCGTGCTACACGCTGCTGGTCGCGCTGGGCCTGAACCATCAGGCCGGGCTCGCGGCGGCGGCCGCGGTCCTGTTCGCGGTCAACATCACCGCGGTGGTCCCGGCGACGCCGGCCAATCTCGGCGTCTTCCAGGCCGCTTGCGCGACCGTCTTGCACACCGGCTGGCACGTCGGCATCGGTACCGGCGTCGCCTACGGCGTGATCCTCCAGGCGGTCGAGATCACGACCGCGATCCTGATGGGCGCACCGGCGCTGCTGAAGGAGGGCATGTCCTGGCGCGAGGTGCGGCTGCGGGCGATGCACGCCACGCCGGTCAAGCTGCCGGCGCGGCCGCAGCGTTCCGGACGGTCGGGGCGGTCCGGGCGGCGGGCCGGGGCCGAGGCGAACGTCTGAGCGGCCTGGGCGGCGGGTTGCGCGACGCCCCCGGGTGGCCGGTCAGGGTTGCCGGCCGACGATCACGTCGTTGACGAGCTGCGGGCCGAACAGGCCGTGGCCGGCGACGCCGGGGATCGAGTCCAGCCAATTTGCGAGCGGGCCGGGACCGTTGTCGATCGGCCCGACGTAGTCGGCGAGCACGCCGCCGTCGGGCGTCGGTGGCGCGTTGTCACGGAGGCGGGCGTTTTGGAGCTCGCGCAGCGTCGACGCGAGGCCGAAGCGCTCAAGCTCGAGCGGCACCGGCGGGTGCAGGGCGTCGACGAGCTTGTCCGCGGACGCGATCACGACGAAGCGGTCGGCCGCGGCGGCGACGATCTTCTCGCGCAACTGGGCGCCGTGGCCGCCCTTGATCGCCCAGTGGTCGTCGGTCACCTGGTCGGCACCGTCGATCGCGATGTCGAGCCGATCGAGCGCGTCGAACGGCTCGACTTCGATCCCCAGCTCGTGCGCGCGCTGCTCGGTCTCCGGCGAGGTCGCGACGCAGCGGAGATCGGGGACGTGGCGGGCGGCGAGCGCGTCGAGCAGCCAGGCGACGGTGCGCCCGGTGCCGAGGCCGACGCGCATCCCGGGCTGCACCAGGGCCGCCGCCTGTTCGCCGGCCCTGCGCATCTGTTCAAGTTGAGTCAGAGGTTTTGCGTTCGTCACCGTGCTGTCAGACCTTGGGTGGGACGCTCCACAGCATGGCAGCGCAAGCCGATGCTGGGCACAAAACGCTCGTATATCGAACGTTTGATGCCCAGCTGTCGGGTTGGCAGGGAGGCAGCATGGGGTGTTCGCGTTGCGCCAGGTCCCGGAGCACGCCCAGGCGGTGCGGCGGCGGGAGCGGGCCGGGCGGCTGTTCGGCATCCACCACGGCGTCTACGCGCTCGTCCCCCGCCGGCTGCTGAGCCGCGAGGGCCGCTGGCTGGCGGCGGTGCTGGCCTGCGGCGATCGGGCGGCGCTCAGCCACCGCTCGGCTGCCCACCTGCACGAACTGCGGGCGACGACGCGCAGCGGGATCGAGGTGATCGTCGTGGGACGCACCGCCCGCCGGCACCCGGGCATCGAGCTGCACCGCTCGGCGAACCTCACGACCGACGACCTCACCGAGGTCCACGGCATCCCCGTGACGACGGTCGCCCGGACGCTGCTCGACCTCGCGGCGGTCGTGCCGCTGCGCCACACGGCCTGCGCACTGCACCGGGCTGAGCTGCTGGGGGTGCTCCATGTCCGCGCGATCGCGCGGCTCCTGGCCGCCTGGCGCGCCGCCGGCGGTCCCGAGCCCGAATGCAACGCCTACGTCGACCCGGGCGACCGCGGCCCGCCGCTCCGGCCCGACTTCGTGTGGCGTGACGCCAACGTCGCGGTCGATCCGCCTCGTGCAGACGCTGATCGCCAGCCGACGCTGATCGTCAGGCGTCGGCCATGACCGGCTCGCCCGCGCCCTCGCCCTCGCCGCCGGTCGCGGCGCGCTGATCGGGGTCGGAGTCGGGCAGCTCGTCCAGCAGCGTCGGATCGCGCTCGGTGCCGGCGATCAGCTCGTCGCCGGCGGTGCGCTCGATCGGCTGCAGGCGGCCGGAGCGCATGCCGAAGTAGATCGCCTGCGGGTGGTGGGCGACGATCGCGAGCGTCGACTGCTCGGGCTCGACCGCGTGACCGCCCGACAGCGCCAGGCCGATCGACGGCGCGTCCAGCAGCCGGAACACCTTCTCGAGCTCTGACTGCTCGGGGCACGACGGGTAGCCCCACGAGTAGCGGCGGCCCTGCGACGCCGAGATCCCGAGATCCGAGCGGACGCGGGCATGCAGCCACTCGGCCATGCCCTCGGCGGTCTGCACGCCGAGTCCGTGCGTGAACAGCTGCTCGGCAAATTCTCCGTCGGCCTCCAGCGACGCCATCAGCTCGGTGACCTCCGAGCCCGCGGTCACCGCCTGCAGCGCCACCACGTCCACATCGCCGGACCCCACCGGTCGGTAGAAGTCGCTGAGGCAGATCCGGTCGTGGCGCGGCTGGCGTGGGAACACGAGCCGCTCCAACTCCCTCTCGCCGGGAGCGTCCGGATCCCACACGATCAGCTCGTTGCCGTCGGCGTTGCACGGGAAATAGCCCAGCAGCGCCCGCGGATGCAGGTAGGTCTGCTCGCGCCACATCCGCTCCAGACGCGGCTTGAAGTCGTCTCGGACGAGCGCCTCCCAGGCCTCGCCCTTGACGCCGCGCCCGCCCCAGTGCAGCTTGAACAGCACGTGCGTGTCGAGGTGGCGGTAGACCTCGTCCATCGGCACCTCGAGCTCGCGCACGCCCCAGAACGGCGGCGACGGCACCGCAACCTCCACCGACGCGTCTGAGCGGACCGAGTCGTCGGTGACCGGCGGCGCGTCGTCCTCGGGCGCCTCCGGCTGCTCGCGCAGGCGCTTGGCGGCGGCGCGAACGTCGGCCACCAGCGTCTGGCGGGCATCGGAGTCGATCAGCTGGTCCATCTTCGCCAGCCCCTCGAACGCGTCCTTGCAGTAGAACACGCCCGGCTCGTAGACCTCGTCTGACTCGGTGCCGTTGGGGTAGAGGATCCGCAGGCCGAAGTTGCGGTTGATCGCGGCCCCGCCGATCAGCACCGGGTACTCGAGACCCCGCGTGTGCAGCTCCTGCACCGCGGCCGGCATCTGCTTCGACGTCGACACCAGCAGCGCCGACAGGCCGATCGCGGTGGCGTCGTGCTCGACCGCGGCCTCCAAAATGGTGGAGATCGGGACCTGCTTGCCGAGGTCGACGACCGTGTACCCGTTGTTGGTGAGGATCGTGTTGACCAGCGACTTGCCGATGTCGTGGACGTCGCCGAACACGGTCGCGACCACCACCGTCCCCTTCGTGTAGCCCTCGAGCTTGTCCAAATACAGCTCCAGTTGAGCGACGGCCTTCTTCATGACCTCGGCCGACTGCAGCACGAACGGCAGGATCAACTCGCCGGCGCCGAACTTGTCGCCGACCTCCTTCATCGCCGGCAGCAGCACGTCGTTCAAGGTGGGAACGGCGCCGATCTTTTCCACCGAGCGGTCGATCCAGTCCTCGACGCCCTCCTTCTTGCGGCGCAGGATGTGGAAGTGCAGCGCCTCCTCGGGCTCCATGCCGAGCGTCGGGTCCGCGGCCGCGGCACCGTCATCGGCGTCCGACGAGCCCTTGGCCTCGAAGTGGGCGATGAACCGCTCGAGCGCGTCCTCACGACGGTCGAACACGAGATCGTCGGCGAGCTCGCGCTCCACATCCGGGATCTCCGCATAGGGAGTGATGTGGTTGGGGTTGACCATCGCCAGGTCCAGCCCCGCCTCCACGCAGTGGTGCAGGAACACGCTGTTCAAAACGCTCCGCGCCGCAAGCCCGACGCCGAACGAGACGTTGGAGACGCCCAGCGATGTCTGCACGCCCGGGATCTGCTGCTTGATCGCGCGGATCCCCTCGATCGTCGCGACCGCCGACGGCCGCCACTCGGGGTCGCCGGTCGTCAGCGTGAACGTCAGGCAGTCGAAGATCAGCGCGTCGCGATCGAGCCCGTGCTCCTCGCAGCACAGCGCGGTGATCCGCTTGGCGATCTCGAGCTTGCGCTCGGCGGTCTTGCCCATCCCGACCTCGTCGATCGTCAGCGCGATCAGCGCGGCGCCGTGCGCCTTGACGAGCGGTACGACGCGGTCGAGCTTGTCGCGCCCGGCCTCCAAATTCACGCTGTTGACGATCGCGCGGCCGGGGATCTGCTCGAGCGCCGTCTCGATCACGTCGGGCTCGGTCGAGTCGACCTGGATCGGCGCCGGCTGGGTCAGCGACACGCGCTTGACGACCTGGCGCATCTGCTCGGCCTCGTCCTGGCGCTCGGTCAGCGCGACGCAGATGTCGAGCACGTGGGCGCCGCCGGTGACCTGGTCCTCGGCAACCGTCAGCAGCCCGTCGTAGTCGTCGGCGAGCAGCATCTCCTTGGCCTTACGCGACCCCTGCGAGTTGACCCGCTCGCCGATCAGCGTCGGTCGCGGTGCCTGGACGAGCGGCGTGGCGGCGATCATCGAGCTGACGTGGGCGGGGCGGCGCGCCGGCCGGGCCGAGACCGCGTGGCCGCGCACACGTTCGGCGATCGCCGCGATGTGCTCCGGCGTCGTGCCGCAGCAGCCGCCGACGATCGAGACGCCGTAGCGGTCGACGAACTCTCCGAGCACCTCCGCCAGCGGACCCGGCTGCTCGGGGAAGATCGTCTCGCCGTTGGGCCCCTGCAGCGGCAGGCCCGCGTTCGGGATACAGTGCACCGGGACCGAGCTGAACTCCCCGAGGAAGCGGATCGCGTCGCGCATGTCCTCGGGGCCGGTCGAGCAGTTGAGCCCGACCACGTCGACCCGCAGCGCCTCGAGCGTCGCCAGCGCCGAGCTGATGTCGGTGCCGAGCAGCATCTTGCCGCCCTGCGGCAGCAGCGACACGCTGCACTGGATCGGCACCGCGCGCCCGGCCGCCGTAAACGCGTCGCGCGCGCCGAACACGGCCGCCTTGAGCTCGAGGATGTCCTGCGTGGTCTCGATGATGATCAGATCGACGCCGCCCTCGAGCAGGCCCGCGGACTGCTCGGCGAACACCTCGCGCAGCTGGGCGAACGTGATTTGACCGAGCGTCGGATCGTCGGAGGCGGGAAGGAAGCCGGTGGGGCCGATCGAGCCGGCCACGAAGCGCTCGGCGCCGGCCGCGCGGCGGGCGATCTCGGCGGCCTTGACGTTGATCTCGCGCGTGTGGTCGGCCAGTCCCCACTCGCCGAGCTTGCACCGCGAGGCCTGGAACGTGTCGGTCTCAAGCACGTCGGCACCGGCTTCGATCATCGACGCGTGCACGCCCTCGATCACGTCAGGGCGGTTGAGCACGAGCACCTCGTGGCAGCGCCCGGGAAGGCGGTAGTCGTGCTCGAGGCTGAGGTCAAACTGCTCGAGGGTGGCGCCCATACCGCCGTCGAACACGACGGTTCGCTCGCGGGTCGTCTGCAGGTAGTCATGCATCGATCGCGGACCCTAGCAAACCTTGACACGGTTGTGGCAAGGTTTGGTTTCGCGGCCGGACGCGTATCCTGGCGACAGCT
Source organism: Solirubrobacteraceae bacterium (assembly GCA_036273655.1). GTDB lineage: Bacteria > Actinomycetota > Thermoleophilia > Solirubrobacterales > Solirubrobacteraceae > Palsa-465. The sequence continues at coordinate 18,201 of DASUHF010000035.1, forward strand.
GGGGTAACTACAGGAATATGCAGGCCGGGACGACGACGTTTACGCGCAGTTATGAGGCCGAGCCGGCTTCGGTCGGGCTCGCTCGCGCCGAGCTCGCCGCCTTCGCAGCGCACGCCGGCGCCTCCGAGCCGCTGCTGGACGGCGTCCGCCTTGCCGTGTCCGAGGCCGTGACGAACGCCGTCCGTCACGCGTATCCCCTCGATCCCGGGGAGATCCGGGTGCACGCGAGCGTCGGTGGCGAGGCGCTCGACGTGGTGGTCGCAGACGACGGCTGCGGCGTGCACTCCGGCGATGACGGCGGCGGGCTCGGCCTTGGCCTGGCGGTGATCTGCGAGGTCTCAGACGAGATGACGCTGGCACCGCGCGCCGACGGCGGCACCGAGGTGCGGATGCGCTTCAGTCTGTTGGAGTCGGGCTCAGGCGCCCCGGTCGGTCCGCTCTGAGGAGTCGGCCGCGGCCTTCGCGGGCGGCGGCGGCTCGAGCGACGTCGCAGACCGGAACTCGCGGATCGAACGCCCGACGGCGCGGCTGGCCTGGGGGAGCTTCTTGGGACCCAGGATGAGCAGGACGGCGAGCAGGATGATCAGCAGATGCGTCGGCTGCAGGATGTCGTGGGCGATCACCCTTTGCAGCGTACAGCCTCCCCGCGGTCACGCGGCGCCGTGCCCATTCGTTCGAGCGTGCCTGCGCCAGCGGCCCGGCGCGATCCCTTCGTGGCGCTTGAACGCGGCCGCGAACGAGAACTCGGATGCGTAGCCGAGCGACTGCGCGATCGCGGCGATTCCGTCGTTGGTGTCTCGCAGCCGTTCTCGTGCCAGCGCCATCCGCCAGCCGGTGACGTACGCCAGCGGCGTGACCCCGAGCTCGAGGCTGAAGCGGCGTGCGAACGCCGCACGTGAGAGCGACGCCCGCGCCGCCAGTTCCGCGACCGTCCAGGGATGTCCCGGATCGGCGTGCACAGCGCGCAGCGCCGGGCCGAGATGAGGGTCGCTGGAGGCGCGAAACCATGCCGGCGCCGCCGGCCGGTTGGCGGTGAAGTGCTCGCGCAGGATCTGGACGAACGCGACGTCGAGCAGCCGGTCGAGCAGCGTTTGCTGGCCCGGCTCGTCTTCGAGTAGCTCGCGCGCGATCAGATCCGTCGTGGCGCGCAGGGGGCCGCCGGCGGCCGGCTTGACCAGAAGCGTGGGGGGCAGCGATGAGATCAGGGCCACCGACAGATCCCCCTCGAACAGGTACGCGCCACAGAAGAACGCGGCAGCGGCCGAGCCGCCGGGGCGTTCGAGCACGAGATGACGGCCCGGCGAGTCGGCGGCGAGCTGTTCGATCGGCACGCACGCGGCCCCGGCAGCGTGCGCGAGATGTTGCTCGGTCCGCTCGCGTACGAGCAACACGTCCCCCGGGCGGATCGTCATCGCATCGGCCGGGTCGCCGACCCAGAACGTGACTTCGCCCCTGAGAACCGTGTGCAGCGTGGGGCCCGGCACGGCGGGCAGCGCGATCCCCCAGTCGCCGCGGACGCGGGCCCGCGCGAACGCCGCGCCGCGGGCGCGCGAGCGGGTGAGCAGATCGGTGAGGACATCCATACCGAGAGACGATTTCATATGGATGGAAGCTGATCAAGCATGGACAGTCTGCGGCGGCCGCGATTTGCTGCTGAGGGTTGCTGATCGACCCAAGGAGCACTCAGATGGCACACGCAGTCAGATTCGACGCCTACGGTCCCGTCGACGTCCTCAAGGTGGTCGACGTCGAGCGGCCGGTGCCTGGACCCGGCCAGGCGCTCGTCCGGGTCAAGGCGGCCGCGATCAACCTCGGCGAGTCAAAGACGCGGGAGGGGCTGATGCAAGACGTGTGGCCGACGACGTTCCCCTCCGGCCAGGGCACCGATCTTGCGGGGGTCGTGGCGGAGGTCGGCGACGGGGTCACGCGCGTCGCGGCCGGGGATGAGGTCATCGGCTTCAGCCTTGGCCGAGCAAGCCACGCACAGCTGGCGTTGGTCGAGGAGGACAACCTCGTGCCGCGCCCGGCGAACGTCGACTGGGAGCAGGCCGGAGCCGTGTTCGTCGCCGGTACGAGCGCCTACGCGACGGTCCGCGCGGTCGCGCTACGTGAGGGCGACACGGTCGCGATCTCGGCCGCTGCCGGGGGTGTCGGCACGATCGCCGTGCAGCTTGCGCGGCGCCGCGGCGCGCGCGTGATCGGCCTTGCCAGCACGCCTCGCCACCGGTGGCTCGCCGACCACGGAGCGATCCCCGTCAGCTACGGCGAAGGCATGCTCGAGCGCCTCCGCCGGCTCGGACCGATTGACGCGTTCATCGACGGCCACGGCGACGGATACGTCGAGCTTGCGCTTGAGCTCGGCGTCGCACCCGAACGGATCGACACGATCGTCGACCCCACCGCCGTCGAGCGCCACGGCGTCAAGTTCGAGGGCCACGCCGTCGCTGCAAACGCCGACGTGCTCGCCGAGCTCGTCGGGTTGATGGATGCGGGCGAGCTCGAGATCCCGGTTGCCGCCACCTACCCGCTGAACGAGGTGCAGGCCGCCTACCGCCACCTGGAGAGCGGTCACCTCCTCGGCAAGATCGTGCTCACCCCGTAGTGGCCCACGGGTCGGGCACAATGTCGGCGGTGAGCGACGAGCAGGGTCGAGCCCAGGCGGCGGAGAAGATGCGGGCCGCCGGCGCGCACGAAGAGGCGATCGGAGCCTTCGAGGACGCCTACGAGCGGCTCGTCCAGGGCGGCGAGGCGCTGCTGCCGACCGCGTCGCTGCAGCCCGTCGGCGACGTGCCGAGATTCGAGGAGCTGCCCGAGGCCGACGCCGCACAGGCGCTTGCGAAGACGGCGCTGATCAAGCTCAACGGCGGCCTGGCGACGTCGATGGGGCTGCGGGAGCCCAAGTCGCTGATCGAGGTCCACGAGGGCCATACGTTCCTGGACGTGATCGTCGGCCAGGCAAAGGCGCTGCGCGACCGCTACGGGGTCCGGCTGCCGCTGATCCTGATGGACTCAGACGCCACGCGCGAGGCGACGCTTGCGGCGCTTCAGTCGATCGGCGGCGCCGACAACGACGGCATCGACGCCGACTTCTTGCAGAGCATGATTCCCAAGCTGGACGCCGAGACGCTGGCGCCGGTGACGTGGCGCCAAGCGCCGGCGCTCGAGTGGTCTCCGCCCGGCCACGGCGACGTCTACGGCGCGCTGCGGCGCTCGGGGATGCTCGCGGCGCTGCGCGAGCACGGGATCCGCTTCGCGATGATCTCCAACGCCGACAATCTCGGCGCGCAGCTGGACCCGAGGATCGTCGCGCACATGGCGTCCGAGCAGATCCCGTTTTTGATGGAGGTCGTGCAGGGCACCGAGGCCGACCGCAAAGGCGGCCACGTTGCGCGGCGGCGCTCGGACGGGCAGCTGGTGCTGCGCGAGACCGCGCAGACCCCGCCCGAGGATGAGGAGTCGTTTCGGGACTACCGGCGCTGGCGCTACTACAACACGAACACGCTGTGGGTCGACCTGGACGTGCTCGCGCAGCGGCTCGACGAGCGCGACGGGGTCCTGTCGCTGCCGCTGATCGTCAACCGCAAGACGGTCGATCCCCGCGACGGCGACTCGACCCCCGTGATCCAGCTCGAGTCGGCGATGGGCGCCGCGATCGAGAGCTTTGAGGGCGCCGCGCTGCTGCTGGTCCCGCGCACCCGGTTCGCGCCCGTCAAGACGACCGACGACCTGCTCGTGCTGCGCTCCGACGTGTACACCATCTCCGACGAGATGGTCGTCGCACCGGTGCCCGAGCGCGCCGCGAACCTGCCGTACGTCGAGCTCGACAAGCGCTACTACAAGCTGATCGACGCGTTCGAGGCGCGCTTCCCCGAAGGCCCGCCGTCGCTCAAGGAGGCCGAGCGCCTGGTCGTGTCGGGCGACGTCACGTTCGGGGCGGACGTGGTCGTGCGCGGCTCGGTGTCGCTGGACGTGACCGAGCCCGAGCAGATCGATCCGGGCACCGTGCTGAGCGGCTGAACGCTCAGCGGGGCCGCCCGGCGCCGAGCGCGCCGGGGATCTCGTCGCGACGCGCGGGCGCGCCTGCCGACAGCGGTACCGGCAGCGTCACCGTCGGCGTACGACCCGCCCGGGCGCCGGCGGCCGCGGTGCGCATGCGCGCGGCGGTCGCGAGCCGGCGGGCGTTGGTCCAGTCGACATGCGCGGGCCGGTAGCGCAGCAGTGCGGCCCACGTCTGCGAGCCGACGATGCCGTCGACGCCGAGCCCGTGCGCGCGCTGGAACGCCATCACGTCGGCGACCGTCCTGGCCTTGAACTTGCCGCTGACCTTGACCGCGTAGCCGGCCGACACGAGATGCTCCTGGATCCATACGACGAGGTCGCCGCGTGCGCCGCGGCCGACCGTGGCAAGCGCCTGGTAGGGCGCGAAGCCCGGCAGCCGGCCGACCGGCCTCGAGATCGCGCGCCAGGCCGCCTGACGGGCCGACTGCCAGTCCCACCACGACACGCCGGTGGCGCCGTACGCGCGCGAGATCGCCCGGAAGTGCTCGATCTGGGCCGATGGCGGGTCGGAGTAGATCTGACCGAGTGGGTAGATCCGGCGGCGGTAGGGGCGGTTGAACGCGTACGTGTGCGCGTACACGTACGAGACGCTCGTGCCGATGTCCTTCCAGTACATCTGCGGCACGTTGAACTGGGCGCCGCCGGGGCCCAGGAACACGGAGTAGGGGAAGCTCGGGTGGTAGTCGACGTACGGGAAGCTCGCCAGCGCCAGCGGATAGCGCGGGCCGATCAGACTGCGCAGCCGCTCGATGTAGGTCTGCGCGGCCACGTAGCGACCCTCGTACTGGGCTTCGGCATCGATCACCAGGCAGTTGGCGCCGTGCCTGACCGCCTCGGCGCCGGCGTTCGCCTCCGCGACCGGCTTGTAGCCGTACACGTACTGCCAGGCGCAGACCTTCAGGCCGCCGCGCTGCAGCGCGTGCACGACCGCCGAGCTGAACTGGCCTGACCAGAAGCCGCCGCCGTCCGAGGACTTCATGAACACGGTCGAGATCCCGTATCGGTGAGCGCGGGCGAGGATCGTCGCGAGGTTGCCGTGCGCGGTCGAGCCCAGCTCCCAGATCCACACCCCGCGACCGTGCAGCGGGTTGGAGCCGTGGTGGTGGGCGCGGTGGTGCCGGTGCCGGGAGCGCGCGTGATGGCGCTGATGGCGCTGATGGCGCTGGTGCTTGGTGTGGCCGCCGAGCGAGGCGCCGCCACCGCCGGAGGCGAACGCGGACGCGGCGCCTGCGAACGCGGCGGCGATCGTCAACGCGACGGCCAGTAGCAGCGCCGCGCGAGCGCGACGGCCCCGTGTCGGTCCTCGCGTACGACGGCCGCCGCGATGGTCGCGGTCGAGCAGCATACGGATCGTCACCGTACCGAAAAACCCGGCAGTTGCTCGCAAGTTGTGGTGTTTGGGGCGAGCCCGGCCCGAGGCCGGCTCGCGCCCGGCACTACTTCACGAACAGAATCTCGGAGTACTTCGGCAGCGGCCACAGGTCGTCGGCGACGACCTTTTCGAGCGCGTCGGCCGCCTCGCGCACGCCCGCCATCGCCGGGATCGTCGTGTCGCGCATGTACTGGGCGTGCGCGAGCGACTCCTGGGGCTGGTTGACCGCGAGGTTGGCCTCCTCGAGCACCTTGATCGCCTCGACCAGCGTCGAGATCAGCGACTCGGCCTCGGCAGCGAGCTCGCCCAGTTGCGCGGCGAGCAGCATCGACAGGTGTCGCGCGGACGCCGGCAGCAGCATCGTCTTGGCGATCGTCGCCGCCGTCTCGGCCTCGATGTTGATCTTCGTCGTGTACTGCTCGAGGAACACCTCGTAACGGGACTCGAGCTCGCGCCTGGACAGCACCCCGTAGTTGGAGAACACGGTGACCGTGTCGTCCGCGAGCATGTAGGGGAGGGCATCGGGCGTCGTCGGCAGGTTCAGCAGCCCGCGCGACATCGCCTCGGCGTGCCAGTCCTCCGAGTAGTTGTCACCGCCGAACACGACCTGCTTGTTGGCCGCGTAGCTGCCCTGCAGGATCGGCCGCAGCGCTGCCTCGAGGTCGGCGCCGCCCTCGAGCGCGTCCTCGAGCTCCTCGGCGAGGTAGTCGATCGCCTCGGCGACGATCGTGTTGAGCACCGTATTGGGCAGCGACAGCGACATGCTCGAGCCCAACGCCCGGAATTCGAACTTGTTGCCGGTGAACGCGAACGGGCTCGTGCGGTTGCGGTCGCCGCCGTGCATCGGCATCGGCGGCAGCACCGGCGTGCCGAGGCCGAGGAACGACTCCGGCGTCGACTCCCCGGACTCGCCGCGTTCGATCGCACCGAACACGCGCTCGAGCTCGGCGCCGAGGAAGATCGAGATGATCGCGGGCGGGGCCTCGTTGGCCCCGAGCCGGTGGTCCTGGCCGGCGGTCGCCACCGACGCCCGCAACAGCCCCTGGTGCTTGTGGACGGCCTGGATCACGGCCGCCGCGAAGAACAGGAACTGCAGGTTCTCGTGGGGCGTGTCGCCCGGGTCGAGCAGGTTCTCCCCCTCGTCGGTCCCCATCGACCAGTTGTTGTGCTTGCCCGAGCCGTTGACGCCCGCGAACGGCTTCTCGTGCAGCAGGCACACCAGCCCGTAGCGGCGGGCGACGTTCTGCATGATCTGCATCGTCAGCTGCTGGTGGTCGGCGCCGACGTTGGAGTTCTCGAAGATCGGCGCGACCTCGTACTGCGACGGCGCCACCTCGTTGTGACGGGTCTTGATCGGCACGCCGAGTTTGGCGAGCTCCTGCTCGGTCTCGAGCATGCAGGCGAGCACCCGCTCGGGGATCGAGCCGAAGTAGTGGTCGTCGAGCTCGTGCCCCTTCGGGGGCTTGGCGCCGAACAGCGTGCGGCCGGTCGTGATCAGGTCCGGCCGCTCGAAGTAATACTGCTCGTCGATCAGGAAGTACTCCTGCTCGGGGCCGACGGTCGTGAACACCCGCTCGGCGGTCGAGTTGCCGAACAGCCGCAGCGCCCGGACCGCCGACTTCGACAGCGCGTCCATCGAGCGCAGCAGCGGGATCTTGTTGTCCAGCGCCTCGCCGGTCCAGGACACGAACGCGGTCGGGATGCACAGCAGCGCGCCGTTGGGGTTCTCGAGGAGGAACGCCGGGCTGGTCGGGTCCCAGGCGGTGTAGCCGCGGGCCTCGAACGTCGCGCGGATGCCGCCGGTCGGAAACGACGAGGCGTCGGGCTCGGCCTGGATCAGCTCCTTGCCGGAGAACTCCGGCAGCGCGGTGCCCTCGCCGGTCGGCGCGTAGAAGCTGTCGTGCTTCTCGGCGGTCAGCCCCGTCAACGGCTGGAACACGTGCGCGTAGTGGGTCGCACCCCGCTCCAGCGCCCATTCCTTCATCGCCAGCGCGACCGCGTCGGCCAGCGACGTGTCGAGCGCCTCGCCCTTGGCGAGCGTCTTGGAGAGCTTGCCGTACACCTCCTTGGGCAGGCGCTGGCGCTGGATCGCCGAGCTGAACACGTTCTCGCCGAAGATCTGGTTGTCCGAGACGGTCAGGTCGGTGGTGCCGAGCGTGTCGCCGTTGGGGCTCCACTTGGCTGCGAGAACGTTCTGCTGGCGGATGGGCATGGGCTTTAGTGATTCCTTTCCGGATGCCGGCGATAGCGGCGTGGCGCGGACGCGATGGCCGCACTCCTGGAGAATGAGGCCAGAGGCTAGGTCACGTTCGGCGCCGGGTCACTATCCCAATGTCCAAACTGGGCGACAATCGCTCGGCCGCGCGGAGCATCCGAGTCGTGGCGCACGCCGTGTTGGGTAATAGTGCGCGTATGAGCTCAGACGCCGACATCGGACCCGCGACCTGGTACTTGCCCGCGCCGGGCCGCTACGACGAGGTCGAATATCGACGGTGCGGGCGCAGCGGCCTGAAGCTGCCGCCGATCTCGCTCGGCCTGTGGCAGAACTTCGGCGACGACCGCCCGCTGGCGACGAGCCGCGCGATCCTGCGGCGTGCGTTCGACCTCGGGATCACGCACTTCGACCTCGCCAACAACTACGGGCCGCCGTACGGTTCGGCCGAGACCAACTTCGGCCGGATCTTCGCCGAGGACTTCTCGCGGCTGCGCCACGAGCTCGTGATCTCGACCAAGGCCGGCTACGACATGTGGCCGGGGCCCTACGGTGACCTCGGCTCGCGCAAGTACCTGCTCGACAGCCTCGACGAGTCGCTTGTGCGGATGCGCCTCGACCACGTCGACATCTTCTACTCGCACCGCCTCGACCCCGAGACGCCGCTGGAGGAGACGATGGGGGCGCTGGATTTCGCCGTGCGCTCGGGCAAGGCGCGCTACGCCGGGATCTCTTCCTACAGCCCCGAGCGCACGCTCGAGGCGGCGGCGATCCTGCGCCGGCTGGGGACGCCGTTGTTGATTCATCAACCGTCCTACTCGATGTTCAACCGCTGGATCGAGCCCGAGCTGCTTGACGTGCTCGACCGCGAGGGCGTCGGCTGCATCGCGTTCTCGCCGCTGGCGCAGGGGCTGCTCACCGACAAGTACCTCGACGGGATCCCGTCGGACTCGCGCGTGCGGCGGGGGCTGCATTTCTCCGAAGGGCTGCTCACCGACGCCAACATCGAGCGGGCGCGCGCGCTCAACGAGATCGCGCAGCGACGCGGCCAGACGCTGGCGCAGATGGCGATCGCGTGGGTCCTGCGCGATCGGCGCGTGACCTCGGCGCTCGTCGGCGCGTCGAGCGTCGCGCAGCTTGAAAACAGCGTCGCGGCGCTGGCGCAGCCGGACTTCGCGGCCGACGAGCTGGCGGAGATCGACCGTTACGCGGTGGACGGCGAGATCAACATCTGGGCCGCGTCGAGCAACGCGTAGCCGCAGCTCGGTTCCGGGCGGCTCCGCAGGACCAATGCAACGCTGAGTGGGATATCAGTCCGGATATGCCGGACTGAGGTCTCACGCGACTCAGCGCTTGGTCGTGACCTTGCCGTTGGGCTGCACGATGTAGTGGGGCGGCTTGGGCGAGACCGTGCCAACGATCGTGCCGCGCGCCGGCTTGTTGCCGGCGAGGACCGCACGATTGTGCCCGTTGAGCGCCGCCGCGACCTGCCACGCGACCGTGAACCGCCCCGCCCTGACCGGCGTCACCGTCCACACGAACCGGGCCGTGTGGCCGGGCGCCAGCCGGCCCAGCGCCCAGGTGTTGGAGTAGGCGGTGACGGCCGCGCCCGGGCCGAGGTTGCGGCAGCTATAGCCGCACTTGCCGGGCGGCCGCAGGACGATCCAGATCGGCCGTGACGCGTTGGCGAGGTTCGGCGCCTTGCCGATCGCGTAGGAGAACGCCTGGACGGTCGTGCCCTCGCCGCGCGGGGCCTTGTAGGAGCAGGTCGTGTTGCAGATCGAGACGGCGACGTTGGGCAGTGCCCGGCGGCCGGTGTTGCGGACCGCGAGCACGAGCCGCACGCGTTGGGCCAGCGACTGCCGGCGCGGGAACGACGCGCTCACCGCGATCGGGTAATTCTCGGCCGCAACGCGTTGACCGGCCGGGCCGGTCGTGCTCGACGCCGAGCCCGAGCCGCCGCAGCCCGACGCCGCCAGCGCCACCGTCGCCGTGGCGATGACCATGCAGATCCTCGCTCTCCGCCCGCTCAACGCGCCGTCAACACTAACAGTCGACCTTCTGGCGTCTTGGCGGCTACCGGTGGTGCTCGACATGCCCGTCACGTAGGCTTTGCGCCGCCGCGCGGCCCCCGTGGGCGCGGGTTCAGGGAGGAGACCACCGTTGCTGAGAGCCGTCGCCGATCGAACCTTCTCGCCGACCAGATCGGCGCTGGAGGAGGTCGGCAACATGGTCATCCTGACGGGACGCACGATCGTCTCAGCGGTGCGGCCCCCGTACCCGTACGGCCCGGAGTTCGTCGGTCAATTCCTGTTCGCGATGCGGCTGTGCTGGTTTCCGCTGCTGATCTCGACGATCGCGTTCGGCTACGAGGCGCCGGGGCTGCAGGGCGCGAACTTCCTCGTGCTGTTCGGCGCGATCGACCGGCTCGGCGGCTTCTTCGTGCTGTCGTCGGTACGCGAGTTCGCCCCGTTCGTGGACGCGATCGTGCTGGCCGGCGTCGCCGGCACGGCGATCACCGCCGACCTCGGCGCGCGCAAGATCCGTGAGGAGCTCGAGGCGCTACAGGTGCTCGGCGTCGACCCGGTCAAGAACCTCGTCGTGCCGCGCTTTCTAGCGCTGATGCTGCTGACCGGCCTGTTCGACGTGTACGCGCTGATCTTCGGCGTGATCGGCGGGATCGCGGCGACGCTCGTCAACCACGCGCCGCTGGGGCCGTTCTTCGCGACGTTCTTCAACAACGCCGAGACCACGGATTTGTGGGGCTCGGTCGTGAAGACGACGCTGTTCGGGGCGATCATCGCGATCGTCTGCTGCTACAAGGGCATGACCGCGTCCGGCGGGGCCGAGGGCGTGGGCCGCGCCGTCAACCAGGCGGTCGTGATCGCGTTCCTCGGCGTGTTCGCGTTCAACTACGCGTTCACCCAGACGCTGCTGGCCACCCACCCGCAGATCACCACGATCGTCAAGTGACCACGTGAACGAGCTGATCGCGACACCCCGGGGCTGGATCGAATCGTTCGGCGAGATGACGAAGTTCGCCGGTCGCATGATCGGCGACGTCGTCTCGCTGCGCGTGTTCAAGTTCTTCGGCGAGGCGCTGCGGCAGGCCGGGATCCTGATCGTCTCCTCGACGCTCGTGATCTTCGGGCTCGTGTTCATCATCGGCCTGGAGTGCGGGATCGAGGGCGGCTACTTCACCTACGGCGAGGGGACGCCGGCGTACTCGGGCGTGTTCGCCGCGTGGTGTGACCTGCGCGAGCTGGTCCCGCTCGTGTTCGGCTACATGATGGCCGCCAAGGTCGGCACCGGGATCGTCGCCGAGCTCGGCTCGATGCGGATTTCCGACGAGATCGACGCGCTCGAGGTGATGGGCATCAGCGGCATGCGGTTCCTCTGCGCGACGCGGCTGCTGGCGGCGATGATGGTGCTGCCGTTCGTCTACCTGTGCTCGATCGGCGCGGGCTTCTTCGCCTCCTATCTGGCGGTCGTGCAGCAGCTCGGATACGTCTCCTCGGGCGGCTTCTTATTGATCTTCTGGCAGTTCCAGAACCCGACCGATGTCTTATTCAGCTTGATAAAGGCGATGGCGATGGCGTTCGTCATCGTCATCGTTGGCTGCTACTACGGCTACAACGCCAGTGGCGGCCCCGTCGGCGTGGGCACGGCCACGGCCAAGTCGATGGTCGTCAACCTCGTCTCGGTCCACCTGATCGGGATGCTCGGCACGCAGCTGTTCTGGGGGGCCAACCCGCGCGCGCCGATCGGCGGATGACCAGGCCCGACGGTCTAGATTCCAGGGCGGAGGTACTGATGCGACACGACGACGACGAGCAGGTGAACAAGGATCAGACATCGCCCGACGGGGGCGAGCCGTCGCCGCTGAACCTCGTGCCCAAGCGGGCCGACGACGGCCGCAGCGTCGCTCGCGCGGAGCGCGGGGGCTCACGTGTGTCTGTCGTCGACGAGGCGCCGCCGCGCCCGGCGCCGCCCGACGGCGTCACGCCCGACGAGTACCGCTGGCACACCTACAAGGTCTATCCGTCGGGCCGCCCCGACGCGGTCGAGTTCGTCGACACCTACAAGTCGTTCGGGCGCTCGCACATCCTGCGGGGGCTGAACATGGGCCTCCCGGAGGGGATGGTGTCGATGATCCTGGGGCCGTCGGGCACGGGCAAGTCGGTCTGCATCAAGCACATGGTCGGGCTGCTGTATCCCGACCGCGGCGACGTCCTCGTCCACGGCCAGTCGGTGCCGAACATGCGCGACGACGACCTGTTCGAGATGCGCAAGAAGTTTGGCCTGTTGTTCCAGGACGGCGCGCTGTTCGGCTCGATGAACCTGTTCGACAACGTCGCGTTCCCGCTGCGCCAGCACACCGAGAAGGGCGAGGACGAGATCGAGGAGACGGTCATGCGCCGGCTCAACGAGGTCGGCCTCGGCACCGCCCGCACCAAGATGCCCAACGAGCTCTCCGGCGGGATGCGCAAGCGCGCCGGGTTCGCGCGGGCACTCGTGCTCGAGCCCGACATCCTGTTGTTCGACGAGCCCGACTCGGGCCTGGATCCGGTCCGCACCGCGCTGCTGGGCGAGCTGATCCTGGAGATCCACCGCGACATGATGGACGAGGCCAAGGCTAAGCAGAAGGAGCATCTGCCGACGTTCTGCGTGATCACCCACGACATCATGAGCGCGCGCCGTGTCGCCGACTACATCAACGTCCTCTGGAAGGGCCGGGTGGTCGAGGCCGGGCCGGCCGAGGACATGCTCAACTCCGAGAACCCGTTCATCCGCCAGTTCCTATCCGGGGAGTCCGAGGGCCCGCTGACGATGGACTAGTGGGCCTCGGCGCGGCCACGCGATGAGCACCCTGTTGCAGCGGCTGGCGGGCGTCGCGGCGCGGCGTCCCGCGGTGACCGCCGGGATCGTGCTGGCACTGGCGATCGCCGGCGGCGTGTTGGCGCTCGGCCTGCGGCCGTCGGCGGCGGTCGACACGTTCGTTTCGAGGTCGTCGTCGAGCTACCGCGCGACCGTGGCCCAGCAGCGACTGTTCGGCGCAAACGGCGTGCAGGTGCTCGTCTCCGCGCCGGTAACGCGGTTGCTGGCGCCAGCGCAGATGCGCCGACTGACGGCACTCGAGGCATGCCTCGGCGGCCGCTTCGACACCTACGATTCAAGCCTGAAGTCCTACCGTCCGGTAGCCGCGGGGACACACGCGGCCTACGGCGGCGACCGCAGCCCCTGCGGGCAGCTGATGCGCGAGGCGCCGACCAAGGTCGTCTACGGCCCCGCCACGTTCCTCAACCGCGCCGTCGGCGCCTTCAACGCCGACCTGCGGGCGCTGCTGCGCACGGCGCAGGCGACCGACCGCAAGGTCGCCAGACGGGCGTACATGCTCGCGCTGCACCGTGGCCTCACCCGCGCGCAGGCCGGGCAGGCGGCACGCGCCGCGGCGGCGGCCGAGGCCCAGCGCCAGCTCGGGCAGCTGGAGGGGCTGGCGGGCAGCACCGGGATCGATCGCGCGCCCTCGATCCGCGATCCGACGTTCCTGGCGCAGCTCGTGCTCGACCCCGCGCTCGGCGCCGGCCACCCGGCCGCCCGCTTCCAGTACCTGTTCCCGACGAGCCACGCAGCGCTGATCTCGGTCCGCCTCAGGCAGTCGCTGACGGACGCGCAGCAGGCGCGAGCGATCGCGGCGATCCGGCGCGCGGTGGCGATGCCGATGTTCGCGCTCGGCCACGGCGTGCGCTACACGGTCACCGGCGAGACCATCGTCACCGACGAGCTCGCCGGCCAGGTCACGGGCGCGATCGGGGCGCTGCTCGGCATCGCCGTGCTCGTGATGGCGATCGTCCTGCTGCTCGTGTTTCGCCGCCGCCGCGGATCGGCCGGCGGGCTCTGGCTGCGGCTGCTGCCTTTGGCGGTGGCGCTGGCCGCGGTCGGGATCACGTTCGGGTTGCTGGCGGTCGTCGGGGCGCGGCTGACGGTCGCCGCGATCGCGGTGCTGCCGATCCTCGTCGGGCTCGCCGTCGACTATGCCGTGCAGTTCCAGGCACGGGTCGACGAGGTCACGGCCGAGGGCACGCGCGAGGGCGGGGCGGCGGTCGCGCTCGCTGCCGCGCGCGGGGGGCCGTCGCTGGCGACGGCGGCGCTCGCGACCGCGGTCGCGTTCGTGGCGCTGCAGCTGTCGCCGGTGCCGATGGTCCGCGGCTTCGGGCTGCTGCTCGTCGTCGGCGTCGCGGTCGCGCTCGGCTGCGCGCTGACGGCGGGCGCCGCCGCGCTGGCGGCAGCGATCGGCACCGCTCGCCGCGCGCCGCCGTCCGGGCTTGTGCGCGCCTCGCTGCGGGGCGCCGCCGAGCTGGCGGCGTGGGCGCCGCGCCGGCTGGTGGCGCTGCTGGCGCCGTCGGTGCGCGGGGCGGGGGAGCTGTTGGCCGCTGGGACGCGGACGGGACGCCGGCGCCGGCACTCGGCGTCATCGACGCGGCCGGCCGGCGTTTCGGCGCCGGCCCGCGTGGTGGCGGGGACCGCGCGGCGGCCGGCGCTCGTGCTGACGGCGGCGCTGGCGCTGGCGATCGCCGGCTGGACCCTCTCCGGTCAGACGCGCGTGCAGTCCGACGTCACCAAGCTCGTGCCCCAGGACAGCCGTGCGCTGCGCGACCTGCGCACGCTCGAGCACGTGACCGGTGTCTCGGGCGAGGTCGACGTGTTCGTCCGCGGCCGCGACGTCGCGACGCCAGCGACGCTCGCGTGGATGACGTCCTATCAGAACGAGGTCCTGCGGCACTTCGGCTACAGCTCACGGCGCGGGTGCGCGCAAGCGACCCTATGCCCGGCGCTGTCGCTGACGGGCCTACTGTCGAGCCTGCCGGGGTCGACGGGCGGCCACGTCGCCAGCGCGCAGATCCGCCAGCTGCTCGCCAACGTGCCGGGGTACTTCTCGCAGACCGTGCTGGCGCCCGATCACCGGGCGGCGACGATGGCGTTCGGGATCCGGCTGATGCCGCTTGCGCGCCAGCAGCGGGTGCTGGACTACATGCGCTCGCATCTGGCGCCACCGGCCGGCGTGTCGGCGACGCTGACCGGGTTGCCGGTGCTCGCCGCGCAAGCAAACGGCTCGCTGTCGTCGGCGTCACGGCGGGACGAGATGCTGGTCGCGGGGCTGGCGCTGGTCGCGCTCGTGCTGCTGGTGGCGCTGCGCAGCGTGCGGCGGGCGCTGATCCCGATCGTGCCGATCGTGCTCGCGACGGGCTGGTCGGCGCTGATCGTGTACGCCCTCGGGATCCCGCTGAACCCGATGTCGGCCGCGCTCGGGGCGCTCGTGATCGCGATCTCGACCGAGTTCAGCGTGCTGCTGTCCGAGCGCTTCGCGCAGGAGCGCGCGCTCGGCGGCGACCGCGACGCGGCGCTTGCGCGGACCTATCGCCTGACCGGGGCGGCGGTGCTGGCGTCGGGCACGACGGCGATCGCGGGGTTCGCGGTGCTGATCGTCTCGCCGATCGAGATGCTGCGCCAGTTCGGCGTCGTGACGCTCGTCGACCTGACCGTGTCGCTGGCGGGGGTGCTGCTCGTGCTGCCGGCGGTGCTGACCGTCGGCGAGCGCCGCGGCCGCCGTGTGCGGCGCGGCACGCGAGGGCGTTCGGTGTCGGGGCCGGCGGTCGAGCACCATCGCGACCGCGTGCCGGCGGCATGAGCGGCGACAATGACGAGCTGTCGCGGCTCGACCCCGACGCTGCGGCTTCTGAGCGCCTCGATCCGGCTCCGCGAGCCACTCCGGCCGCCGAGCCGCTCGCGATCGACACCCGTCGCTACCAGCGGATGATCGGTGCGATCGGGCTGGCGGTCGTCGTCGCCGTCGGCGTCTACCTGTTCGTCACGCACGGGACGAGCACGACCGGCGTGACCGCCGGTCATCGACTGCGTTGGTTCGCGGCGCCGCTGGCGAGTACCGACCTGCAGGGCGCCGCGAACCTGCGCCCACCGTGCAGGGCCGGCGATCACGACCCGCGCGCGCTCAACCTGTGCCTCGACGCGCACCGCGGCCCGGTCGTGCTGACGCTGTTCGTGCTCGGCTGCGAGCACCAGGTCGGCGCGCTGCAGACGCTGTCGCGCCGGTTCGCCGGGACGAGCGTGCGGTTCGCCGCCGTCGCGCTCAACGCGTCGCATGCGGCGACCGCGAAGGCTGTCCGCGCGCACGGCTGGACGATCCCGGTCGCCTACGACGAGGACGGCCGCGTCAGGGAGCAGTACGGGGTCGTGGCATGCCCGATGGTCGAGCTCGCCCGGCGCGGCGGGATCGTCGTGGCGCGGCTGATCGGCGACCGCTGGAACAGCGCCGCGGCGCTGCAGCCGCGGGTGCGGGCGCTGGTGCGGGGCGGCGAATGACCGGCGCCGAACCCCCGGGCCCGCGGCCGGGGGAGGTCGAGGCGGCCGTCGCGAGCGAGCTGCCGGGGTTGCGGCTCGTGTGGCTGACGGTGCCGGCCGGCGTCGTCTCCTCGCCACCGACGGTGGTGGCGCGGCTGCGGGCGCTCTCCGATCGCGATCGTGGCTCGACCGTCGTCGCGATGCGCACGCGTCCGATCCCGCGCGCGTACCGGACCTGCTACCGCCAGATCGGGCTCGATCCCGACGTCGAGCGGATCCCGGCGGAGGCGGCGGCGACCGCGCGCCTGCTGCACGGCCGCCTGCGTTCGGTCGATCTGATCGCCGACGCGTGCCTGATCGCGCTGGTCGAGACCGGGGTGCCGGTGTGGGCGCTCGACGCCGCGGCCGTCGACGCTGTCGGGCCCGGGCTCGGGATCGCGCAAGCGCCGGCCGACGCGCCAGCGCCCGTGGCTCCCGGCTCGCTCGTCGTCGCGGACGTGCGCCGCGTCCACGCGGCGCTGTTCGGGGCGCCGCTGGCGCGGTCGGCGCCGGGGCCGTCGACGAGCGCGGTCGCGCTGTACGCCATCGGCGTCGCGGGCGTGCCCGAAATCCATCTGCACGAGGCGCTGTGGCTGGCCTGCGAGATGCTGGGCGCGGCCGAGGACGGGTGATAGGGTCGGCTCGAGATGGGAGCCGAGCTGCTGACGGCCGCTGGGACGGGCTCGCGGCTGACGCGACCCGGGCCGGCCGCGGAGGCGGCCGCCAGGCGGACGCTGCGGACCCAGATCGCGTCGCTGGAGGCGGAGCTCGCCGAGGCGTTCGTGACCGCGTTCGAGATGCGGCTCGATCGCGCCGGCGATGTCGCTGCCGCCGCCGTCCCTGGTCCGCGGTTGCTCGATCTCGGCGAGCTCGAGCAGGTGCGCGACGAGCTCGCCGGTCGCCTGCGTGAGCTGCGGCTGCGGATCAGCGCGGGAGCCGAGCTTCAGGCGCGCAAGCGCGAGCTGCTGGCCCAGATGCAGCTCGAGCCCGGCCGGCACCGGTTCACCCGGATCTCGTGTCGCGAGCTCGGCGAGCCCGGGTGCGGGGTGTGGCAGGTCCGCCCGCGGCTGGGACCGGTTGGCATGCTGATGGGGTGGTGGCAGGTCACGCTCTCATCGGGCTGTCCGTTAGCCGTGGGCCGGCGGCGGCACGCGGCGCCGTCACGGCCCTGATCGAGCCGCATGAGAGCTGACCGGTGCGACGGCTGCTGAGGACCGGCGCCGGAGCGGTGCTCGTGATCGCGATCATGGTGATCGGATCGATCGTGCTGTGGGCCGGGACGCCGCTTGCGTGGCTGTGGGTCGGCGCTCAGATCCAGGGCGCGACGCAGTCGTTGGGGACGGCGCTGGTGGCGGCGTTCGCAGGCGTGATCGTCTCGGTCCTGCTGCTCGCGTCGCTGCTGGCAAGGCTCAGCGACCTGTACCGCGCCAACCGCGTCGCGCGGGGGCTCGACGATCCGGGGCACGTGATGCTCGAGGGCGTCCTCGTCGTCAGCGCCGGGATCTCGCTGGCGGCATTCACGATCTGGTTCTTCTTGTTCGCGGGCGCCGCGCCCGCGCCGGTCGGCATCCAGATCTGAACCTGCGGCCGAGGCGCGCCCCCGGCCGTGACGGGGCGCGTCCCGGCTGCAGCCCAGCGGTCAGGCGACCGCCATCTCGATCTCGCGTGGCATCACCGGCACCGCGGGCACCGCGTCGCCCAGTCCGGGACGCAGCGAGTCGGCCAGCAGACGTCTCTGCCGGTCGGTCAACGTCCCGATCGGTTTGGTCTCGGTGATGCCGTTACGAGCGAGGAACCTGTGGCACCTGGTGGTGCCCCAGCGACGCTGACTCATCAGCAGGTCACCCACCGACCAGCTCTCCGCAGCCTTCGGCGGGTGCAGGATGACCTCCGCAGCAGGGACCTCGCCGGCCGCGATCCGTCGCTTCAGCGCGGCACGCTCGAGCCTGATCTCGTTGGCCCGCTCGAGCGCACGTAGGCGCTGCGGCTCAGAGGTCTTTTGGGCGGTATCCGTCATAGGGCGCTCTCACTTCCCTGGGTTGTCCGCGCATGCGGACGTCGGCGTTCCACCGGGCGCGCGCGGCTGTCGCCAGCACAACGCGTCCGGCCTTGATCGACTGGCAGCCGAGCTGATCTCGGTTTCGTCTATTTACGATGAGTCCCCGGCCGATGCTCCCTGCCCGACGGCGCCATGGCCGCCTGACCGACCGACCAACTTACGACTGCGGTGAACCTAGAACACCGCGTCGGTCACAGCAATGTCACAACGCGATGACATGCGCTTAGAGCGCCTTTTTTTTGTGTGGCCCGCGAGCTTGTGCAGCGTTGCATTTAAACCTTGGCCGGACGGACGTGCGGGGATTGCGGGCATCGCTTGATGTACCGGTTGATGGCCGACCGTCCGATGCGGCAGCCTCGCGCCCGTTGCCCCTGGACGGATGTCCGAAAAATGGATTGCCGAGCGGGCGCGGCCGTCAGTCCGTGGCCGCGGGCAACGGCCCGTGCTCAGCCTCGAACGAACGCTTGATCGCAGCAAATGCGTCGAGCGCGCGGTCGAGCGTCGGGCGGTCGTGGGTCGCCATCACGCTGCAGCGCAGCAATGCCCCGCCCGGCGGCACCGCCGGATGGATCATCACGTTGACGTACACGCCGGCGTCGTACAGGGCCTTCCACAACAGTCCGGCCTTCCAGTCGTCCCCGACGAGCACCGGCACCACCGCCGTGACCACCTCGGTGCCGTCCGCGAGCCTCGTCGGCGGGACAACCGCGAACCCGAGCCGGCTCAGTCCTTCGTGCAGGTAGCGCGCGTTGTCGAGCACGGCCGCGAACAGCGGCGGGCCCTCCGGCGAGCGGCAGATGCGCACCGCCGCGAGCGCGGCGCCGAGCGCGGCCGGGACCCCGGACGCCGTGAAGATGAACGACCGCGCCTGAATGCGCAGGAACTCGACCACATCGGCAGGCCCGGCGATCACGCCGCCACACGACGCCAGCGACTTCGAGAACGTCGCCATCCGCAGGTCGACCCGATTCTCGACGCCGAGCAGCTCGGTGGCGCCCGCGCCGCGCGCCCCGAGGACGCCGAGTGCGTGCGCCTCGTCGACCATCAGCCGGGCGTCATGACGAGCACATAGATCCGCGATCTCCGGCAGCGGCGCGACGTCGCCCTCGGTCGAGAAGACACCGTCGACGACGACGAGGACGCCGCCACCGTCGGAGTCGGCGGAGCGCAGGCGCTTCTCGAGCAGGTCGAGGCGATTGTGCCGAAAGCCGCGCACCTTGGCGCCTGACAGCAGGCATCCGTCGAGGATCGAGGCGTGATCGCCGGAGTCCGCGATCACGGTGTCGCCCGGCGACAGGATCGTGCCGAGCGCCCCGACGTTGGCCTGGTGGCCGGTCGTGAACACGAGCGCGTCATCGGTTCGCAGCCACTGCGCGAGCTCTGACTCCAGCTGCAGGTGCAGGTCAAGCGTCCCGTTGAGAAAGCGCGAGCCGGTGATCCCGGTCCCGTAGCGGTTGACCGCGTCCAGCGCCGCCTGGCGCACGCGCTCGTCGCCGGTGAGGCCCAGGTAGTTGTTGGAGCCGAGCATCACGCGCGAGGAGCCCTCCATCTCCACGACCGGCAGCGTCGGCCCCTCCAGCACCCGGAAGTAGGGCACCATGTCGATCTCCCGGGCGGCCCGGAACTGCTGCACGCGTTCGTGGTCGCGCGCCTTGGCGAAGACGTCGGTCGTGGTGGGCATCGGGCCACTGTAAAGCTCAGAATGCGCCGGCGGCCGGCGCGTTCCCCCGATCGGGGGGCGGGACGCCCCGCGGCTGCTTGCGAGGCGACCGCCGGCGGTGGCAACATGTCGTGCTCGATGAGCGTTGAGCCCCAAACGCCCGGCCAGGAGCTGGCCGAGCTCGAGGAGGAGACGGTCGACGGCGTCCCGGTGCTGGCCGACGTCCGAGCGCTTGCGCCCGCCACGACCGGCATGCTGCCGGCGGTGCAGGCGGTCGCGGTCGCGGCGACGAGCTTCGCCGCCGGTGCCGCGATGCTCGCGTTGGTCCGCCGCCACGGCGCCCGCAAGCAGCTCAAGCGGGCCGTGAGCCGGCCCGTTCGCCGCACCGACGACGTGTTCGAGATCGTCGCGTCGCGGCGCTTCATGGTCGACATCCACCTGCTCGACACCCCTAAGCCCGGCAGGTGACGGTCGCGGGCGCTTCGCGCCGGGCCGGGATCGACGTCGCCGTGGAGGTCCGCGTCGAGGTGCGGCCGCCGTCGCCGTTTCGAATGCCGCGCCGGCTCGGGCTCGACCGGCTCGCGCGCCGGCGCGGCGACGTCGTGCGGCGCCTGATCCACCGTGGCGAGGAGCCGGTCGAGATCCGCGCCGTGCAGCTGTCGGCCGACCGCGTGCTGTTCGGCGCTCGCGCCCGCAGCCAGGAGCTCGCCGCGTGGGGAATCGCGCGGATGCGGCGCTGGCTCGGCGTCGATCTCGACCTGCGCGCGTTCCACGAGCGCTACCGCTTCGACCCGCTGATCGGCGCCTCGGTCCGCGCCAACCCGCAGCTGCGCCCGTCGGCGCGCCCGGATCCGTTCGAGGCGCTCTGGTTCGCCGTCTGCGAGCAGCTGATCGAGTACGAGCGGGCGGCCGTGATCCAGCGGCGCGTGATCGCGCGGCTCGGTCGCCGTGACCCCGCGTGCGGCCTGCGCGACGGTCCGACCGCGGCGGTGCTGGCCGCCCAGGCGCCGGCGCTGCTGGCCTCGTTCGACCTGACCGAGGGCCGTGCGCTGGCGCTGCGGCGGGCCGCCCACGAGGTCGCCTCAGGCCGCGTCGACCTCGACAGCGCCGACCCCGCCGTGCAGGAGCGCGGCTGGCGGCGGCTGCGGGCGATCCCGGGAATCGGCTCCTGGACCGTGCAGACGCTGGCGCTGCGCGGCCAGGGTCGGATCGACCAGCTGCCGGCCGGCGATCTCGCGTATGTGAAGCTCGTGGGACGGCTTTCTTACGACGGTCCGCCCGGGTCGCCGGCGCCGCGTGCGACCGAGGAGGAGGTGGCGCGGCTGTTCGAGCCGTACGGGAAGTGGGCGGCGCTTGCCGCACTGCACGCGCTGGTCGGACACGGGGCGGGGCTGACCGGAGCGGGTGCGGCGGCGCAGCTGGCTGCGTGAGGGAGTGCCGTCGTTCGAAGGGCGGTCGCGCTGCTTGCGTCGTGACGGTGTCGTCGCCGAAAGAAACGGCAGCACCGAGGGGGAGGGCCGGCCGCCCGGCCACGGGAGCGCCCAAGATGGCGATAAATCCAGGTCCGGCAGCGGGTGTCGCGATGACGCGCGGCGGCGTCGCGATAGCCCGCCGCGGCCGGATTAGGGGCCCTGCCCGGCCAGCAGCTGGTTGGTCGACGCGTATCGGCTCGCCGCCAGGTGCTTGATCAGGTGGTGCTCGTACATCCACTTGCCGTAGGCGTTCCACCGCGTCTGGAACTGCCAGCCCCACGGCTTGTCCTGGCTCGGGAAGAACGCGTGCAGCGACGCGTGCACGGAGGCAGAGGTCAGCTTCGGATCAAGCGACGGGTCGGCGGACTCGAGCGCCGAGATCCCCTGCGAGGGGTTGGCGCGGACCGCGTAGTAGCCGCGGCCGATCGCCTGCACGAGCCGCCGCAGCAGGCTCAGGTGCTCGGCGAAGTACTTCTCGGTCGTGACCAGCACGAGCTCGTCGTACGAGGGGACGCCCCCGCGCGCGACCGGGATCACGTTCGGCTTGCGGTGCTGCTGGCGCAGCTGGATCGCCTCCACGTTCCAGTAACCGCCGAGCGTCGCGTCGACGCGGCCGGTGAGCATCGCCGGTACGAGGTTGGAGCCGACGTTGACCTGCTTGACCGATCCGATCGGGACCCCGGCGTGCCCGAGCATCGTGTTCAGGTACGCGGTCTGGTAGGGGATGCCGGCGGTGCCGACGGTCTTGCCGCGCAGCTGCGAGACGCGCGTGATGTGCTTTGACCCGACCGAGATCAGCGACGTCAGCGGCTGCTGGACGAGCGCCGCGATCGACACGATGGTCTGCTTGTGGTCGCGGGCGAGCATGACCTCGGGCTCGTAGGAGACCGCGACATCGACCTTGCCGGCCTCCAGCAGCGACAGCGGCGCATTCGGGCTCGGCGGCGTCTCCACGTGCAGGTTGATCCCGGCTGTCTTCATGTCGCCGTTCGCCATCGCCTCGTAGATGCCGACGTGGTCGGCGTTCGGGAACCAGTCGAGCATCATCGTCACGTTGTCGGCCTGCGAGGAGACCGGCTCGATCTGATCGTGCTTCTCGCCGCAGGCGGCGAGCAGCACGGCGGCGAGCGCCGCCAGCAGCGCCAAGGCGATGGTCTTCCTCATCGGTCGTCATCCTTTATCCGGGTCGCCGTGGAGTACGCCCACGGAACGGTCAGTCGCTCGCCCAGGGTCAGCGCGCAGAACAGCAGGATCGCGAACAGCGACAGGATCACGACCGCGGCGAACGCGCGTGCCATCAACAGCTGCGGAATGGCCTGGGTGAACACGAACCCGAGCCCCGAGTTCGAGCCCGCCTGCTCGGCGAACACGGCGCCGATCACGGCGACGATCACGGCGATCTTTGCGCCCGTGAACACACCCGGCAGCGCGCTCGGCAGCTCGATCGTCATGAACGTCCGCCGCCGCGACATGTCGAACGTGCGCACGAGCTTCAGCAGCTCCGGGTCGACCGAGGCAAAGCCGGCGAGCGTCGTGATCACGATCGAGAAGAACGACACGAGCGCGATCACGACCAGCTTCGGCAGGATCCCGAACCCGAGCCACAGCACGAGCACCGGCGCGATCATCGGGATCGGGATCGTCTGCGACGCGATCAGCAGCGGATAGGCCGCACGCCGCACGGACGCGAAGAAGTGCATCACGGTCGCCAGCGCGAGCGCCGCGGCCGCCGCCACCAGGATCCCGAGCAGCACCTCCTCGGCCGTCACCAGGAAGTTGGACCACAGCAGTGCGCGGTCGTCGTACATCGAGGACGCGATCGCGTGCGGCGCCGGCAGGATCAGCGGATCGGCGCCGCCGAGGTCGACATACAGCTCCCAGGCGCCGATCAGCGCGGCGAGCAGCACGACCGCGCGCCACTGGCCGAGCGCGGTGCGCCACGGCACGGCCACCGCGCGCCGTGGCACGCGCGCCGGCGTCCTGCCCACGGCGGTCACTCGCCGACCCCGAGTGCCGTCAGGACCCGTTCACGCAGCGCGACGACTGCCGTGTCGGCGCGGCGGCGCGGGCGCGCGAGCGCCACCTCGACGGATGCCAGGACCCGCCCGGGCCTGCCCGACAGCACGACCACGCGGTCGCCGAGCATCACCGCCTCCTCGACGTCATGGGTGACGAGCACGACGGTCCGCGGCTCGGTCGCGAGCACGTGCCCGAGCCAGCCCTGCATCTCGGCGCGCGTGATCGCGTCAAGCGACGCGAACGGCTCGTCGAGCGCGAGCACCGGCTTGCCCGCCAGCAGCGAGCGCAAAAACGACACCCGCTGGCGCATGCCGCCCGAGAGCTCGGCCGGGCGCGTCGCTGCGAACTCGTCCAGCCCGAAGCGCTCAAGCCACGGCCGCGCGCGCCTGCGCGCCTCGTCGCGGCCGATGCCGGCGGCGCGCAGCGCGAGCGCGGCGTTGTCGAGGGCCGACGCCCATGGCAGCAGCAGGTCGCGCTGGGGCATCAGCGCCGCGGGCGCACAGCGGACGGCGCCGTCGTCGGGTCGCTGCAGGCCGCAGATCAACTCCAGCAGCGTGCTCTTGCCGCAGCCCGAGGGGCCGACGACGGAGACGATCTCGCCCGCGGCCGCATGCAGCGAGACGTCGGCGAGCGCGTGCACCGGCGGGCGCCGGCTGGGTTTGAAGATCCGGCTGACCCGGTCGACCTGCACCGGGAACGTCACCTGCTCGGATTCGTTGGGCGGCCCGGAAGCCGCTTCGCGAGACGCCTGCAACGGGGTCTCGATCATCGCGTCGCTCCCTACGTAGGAATTACCCCACAGGTTCGAAGGGTCTGCGCCGGGCCGCCGCATCCGCCGCGGTTGGCGCCATCTCAGCCGGCATGCCCGCCAGCCCCCCTGGTGTCAAGTTGCGCTGCAGATCCTACCGGGTCATCCCTGGCCCGCGAACGAGTCGATCAGCCCGACCGCGGGATCCGTGCTCGACACGGCCGCCGAGGAAGGATCGATCAGCTCGTAGCCCGAGACCGACGGACCGGCGCTCGACAGATCGCGCTGGAGCATCGGCACCGTCGGCGCGTGGGCGCCGGACCCGGAGCGGATCTCGGTCAGGATCTCGACCGAGCGATGGGCGTTGGTCGCCTGCGCCGACGCCTGGCGCACGAACGCCGCGAACCGGTTGGGCCGGTGCTGCAGCGACTGCGCCTGGATCACGTACACATCGCTGTAGCGGGCCGCCCCCGCCGCGAACCGGCGCTTGAGGTACTTGCTCGTCCACTTGATCTTCCGCAGGTGCCGCGAGCCGGACTTGGCGACGTTCAGCGACGGCGAGCCGACGAGCAGCAGGCCGTGCGCATGGGCGACGAGACCGGCCTGCCGGAACGCCTCGGCCGGATCCTGGAGCTGGTTGCGCGGCGTCGCCGGCGTCCGCGGCTGGTACTGCACCGCGACCGTGCCCGCGGGCAGCTGGCCGCGGGTGACGCGCTGTGAGAGCAGCTTCTCGTTGGCGAACGTCGCGGTCGGCACCGCGTTGCCCAACCCGATCACCTGAGCGCCGGCGGCGCCGGTGCCGGTCACGAACGAGAACGGGGTGTCGAACAGCAGCGTCGACGCGCTCGGCGAGGCCGCCATCAGGCGACTGGCGCCGCCCGCGGAGACCATCCACGACGCCGGCCCCTGCAGCCCATTGACCGGCGCCATCGCCTCGGCCTGCGCTTCGGCGGCGTAGTCGTCGAACAGGATCTGCCCAGGTCCGTCGCCCGCGACCGTGCTGCACTGGAAGTTGGACGTGTACGTCGTCGGCGTGTACGTGTAGCCGGTCACGATCGTTCCGGGCAGGTCGAACGCGAAGCCGACCAGGCCGATCCGCTTGCTCGCCAGGTAGGCGAGCAGCTCGATGCTCTGTTGCGGCGATCCGGGGGTGCAGGCCGGCGTGATCGCGGCGCCGTCCCACTCGGTGACGATCACCGGCGCCCGCGCCGAGAAGTTGCCGAACGCCTTGTTCCAGGAGTTGACCCCGAGCGGCAGGTTCGGGTAGTGGACGCCGTAGGCCAGCTGTGGGTTCGACGGGTTCGCGGGGTCGCTCACCGCCGGCACGCCGGCGAGGTTGGTCTCGCCGCCGAGCGACGGCAGCACGATCACGTTGTCGGCGCCGTCGGCACGGATCTGGTCGACCAGCTGCTGCATGCCGATCGCGGTGCAGGAGTCGCCGAGCCCGTTGCCGTAGACGAGCGTGCCGCCGTTCAGCCACTCCGACCACCCGGTCGCGGTCGCCGCCAGCCCCGGCTCGTTGTAGAGCTCGAACATCACGCCCGGATCGCCGTTGAACATCGCCGCCAGCTCGTTCCAGTCAGTCAGAGCGCCGCCGTCGGGCAGCGGGCAGCGGTGTCCGCTGTCGGCCTGGCCGGCGGGCGGCTCGGACTGCAGCGAGACCATCACGTACATCCCGAGCGAGCGCGCCATCTCGATGCCGTTCTCGACCTGTTGCACGTACGCTCGCGAGTACTCGGAGCTGGCCGGATCGAGCCCGTACTCCGAGATCTGGAAGCGGATGAGGTTGGCGTGGTCGGCGGCCGCGGCCTGCAGTTCCTGGAGGCCGAAGTGCTGCCCGGCGGGGATGTACTTGCCCCACAGGTCGTCGCGGGGCGCGACAAGGCCGACGATCTGCACGCCGCGAGCGACGAACGGCGAGCCGTCGGCATACAGCTGGTTGCCCTGGACGCTCAACCCCGGCGTCGCGACGGCGTGTGGCGAGAGGCCGCGCGACGTCCGCGGCGCGTGCCCGCGCGCGACCGCCGTCGACGCCAGCAAAGCAAGCAACACTGCGGCCGCGGTCGGGGCAACGACGCGCCGCGCTAGCCGGATTGCACCCACTGTCACTGGACAACACCAGATTTGCAGCCAAGTTGCGCCGCGGGGGCAGCCGCGTCGCGTGCGGGCCGGCGAGCGCGCGACGTTCGCGGGCAGCTGCACCGGGGTCGTTGGCATCCTTCCCGGATGGGACCCATCGACGGCGACGGCGTCCGACGCAACATTGAGCTGAAGGCGGTCGACCCGGCCCCGGCGCGTTCGGTGCATACGTGCCGAGCGATCGGCGCCGAGGATGCCGGCGTCATTCATCAACTGGACACGTACTTCGCCGTCCCGCATGGGAGGCTGAAGCTCCGCGTCGAGTCGCCGGGCCGACCGCACCTCCTCCAGTACGAGCGCGCCGATCGCCCGGAGGCACGCCAGAGTGCCTACCGGATCGTTGCGCTCGACGACGGCGATGGGCTGCGGGAGGCGTTGGCGGCAGCGCTCGGTGTGGTGGTGACCGTGGAGAAGCGCCGCCGTCTCTTCCTGTGGCGCCAGGTCCGCATCCATCTCGACGAGGTTGCTGGGCTGGGCAGCTTCATCGAGTTGGAGGCAGTCGCGCCCGCAGGGTCGGACCTCGCGGCCGAACACTCGCATGTCGCCGAGCTTCGTGGGGTTCTTGGCATCACCGACGCTCGGCTCTGCGCCAGCGGCTATGCCGCGCAACTCATTGCGGCGCAGCACTGATGGGGCGGCACGCGCCCGGCCAGCGCGGGCGGGCACGGCGAGACCCGCGACCGCATTTGGTAGGCCCCGGAGCGGCCGAACATTTCAACGAAACTGGCGACGGCGCGGGCGCCGACGTTGCAATGTCCGGTCCAGCCGAACATTTTCCCGTCGACTCCAAATACCGTCTGGAAAACGGAAAAATGTTCGGGGGTTGGCCGCGAGCGCGTCTTCTCGCCCCAGCGTCCATACCGGCATCCGCCACCCGCGTCCCTCGGCGCGACCGAGGATCGCTAGACGGTGACCGGCTGCGTCAGCGCCTTGACGAAATCCTCGAGCTGATCGGTCCGCCAACACTCGAACGCCTCGCAGTGCTCGGCGTAGGCGGCGATCACCGAATCGCCGTAGTTCCAGTACAGCCGCGGCTCGGGGTTGAGCCAGAACGTGCGGCCGGCGCGGGCGGTGATCTGCGCGAACACATCGTCGCGGGGCGGGCGGCCGTTGGTGCGGGCGTCGCCGAGGACGATCACGGTCGCCCGCGGGTGCAGCTCGTCCTCGATCGTCTCCAGGAACTCGGTCCAGACGCGGCCGTAGTCGGTGTAGCCGGAGATGTCGGCGACGCCGGCATCGCGCGACACGGCCTCCGAGGCGGCCTTGAAGTCGCGCTCGCGCTCGAACACGTCGGTGACCTCGGAGATCCGCTCGATGAACACGAACGAGCGCAGCTTGCGGAACGAGTCGTGCAGCGCGTGCAGCACGCTCAAAAAGAACGTGGAGGCGCTGGTGACGCTCGTCGAGACGTCGCAGAGCACGAAGATCTCGGGCCGGCGCGGGCGCCGCGGCCGGTATTTGAGCTCGATCGGCACGCCGCCGGACTGCAGCGACGCGCGCATCGTGCGGCGCACGTCGACATGGGCATGGCGCTTGCGGCCGCGCAGCTCGTGGCCCTGCGTGGCCAGCCGGCGCTTGAGCTGGGCCACGACCCGGTGCACCGCCGCGAGGTCCTGGATCGGCCCGCTCGGCAGCGCCCGGTCGAGCTCGGACAGCGGCCGCTTCGGCGGCAGGCTCTGGGTGCGCTCGATCATGTCGCGCTCGAGCTCACGGCGCAGGTGCTGCTCGAAGCGCCGCAGCTGGTCACGAGGGAGGCCGTCGTGGCGGGGGTCGTCGTCGGGCAGCGTCGGTTGCGGCTCCGTGCGCAGGCCGAGCGCGCGGCGGATGCGCTGCACGTCGACGCCCAACACCCCCGAGCCCTCGCCGCGCCCGAACGCCGCGATCGCCAACCGCGCGAGGTCGCGCAGCGTCGCCTCGTCGCCGTCGCGCAGCGCCGCCGCGATCTGGCGGCGCAGCTCCTCGAGGTCGACCTCGAGCTCGCCCGCGGTGCCGGCGGGCGGACCTTCGGTGATCTGCTGGCGCGCCGCCTCGGCCTCGGCCGCCCGGAAGAAGAAGCGGTCGAACACCAGCTCGAACACCCGCCGGTCCTCGGGGGACTTCGCGAGCGTCGCGGCGAGCGCCTCCCTGAACGCGGGCTGGTTGCGCCAGCTGACGTGCGTCAGCGCGTCGAACGCGTCGAGCAGCTCCGACGTGCCGATCGCCACGTTTTCCGAGCGCAGCTCCTCCGCGAACGAGATCAGCTGGCCGTCGAACCCGCCGGGCGGGCGATCCGGGATCTTGGCGTACAGCCTGGCGGCCGGCGGCTGCCCGGCGCGGCCGTCTCGGTCAGGCGGCCGGGCGGGCATCCTGCGCCGCCTCCAGCTTGACGCCGACGCGGGCGGCGACCGTGTCCAGGTCGGTCCGGTGCTTGACGATCACGCTCATCGTCTGTCGGAACGTGTCCCCGTCGATCTCCTCTGCGCCAAGCAGCATCAGCGCCCGCGCCCAGTCGATCGACTCGGCGATACTCGGCGGCTTCTTGAGGTCGAGCTCGCGGATCTGCCCGACGATCTCGACGAGCTTGCGCGCGACCGCGTCGTGCAGGCCGGGCGAGTGCAGGCGGACGATCTCGAGCTCGTGCTCATGGTCGGGGTAGTCCAGCCACAGGTACAGGCAGCGGCGCTTGAGCGCCTCGGTCAGCTCGCGCGTGTTGTTGGACGTCAGCAGCACGACCGGCTGCGTGCGGGCCTCGATCCGCCCGAGCTCGGGGATCGAAATCTGGAAGTCCGACAGCAGCTCGAGCAGCATCGCCTCGAACTCCTGGTCGGTCTTGTCGATCTCGTCGATCAACAACACGACCGGCTGCTCGGAGGCGATTGCGGTCATCAGCGGACGCGGCAGCAGGAACTCCTCGCCGAAGATGTCCTCCTGCACGTCGGACCAGCCGGTGTCGCCGGACTCCGCCTGGATCCGCAGCAGCTGCTTGCGGTAGTTCCACTCATACAGCGCCTTGGCCTCGTCCAGGCCCTCGTAGCACTGCAGCCGCACCAGCGTCCGGTCCAGGTAGCGCGACAGCGCCTTCGCCAGCTCGGTCTTGCCGACGCCGGCCGGTCCCTCGACGAGCACCGGCTTGTCGAGCTTGGTCGCCAAAAAGCTGACCAGCGCGGTCGACTCGCCGGCGAGATAGCCGACCTCGCGCAGGCCGGCGGTGACGTCGTCGACGGAGGTGGGCTGGATCATCGTGTCGGTCATCGCGCTCGATCGTCTGGCGGGTGGCGGTCGCGTCAAATATAGGCTTGCCGTTCGCCGTGCCCCTCATCGTCGCAACGCTTGAGTCCGACACCCGCGCGACCGTCCTCGTGCTGGCGCTGGGCTTCGCGATCGGCATCGCGGGCCATCTCACCCGCTCGCGCGCGCTCGTCGTCATCGGGATCCTGATGATCGCGATCGTCAGCGCGTACTTCACGTTCGCGCTGCGGCCGGGCAGTTCCGGCTCGTTCTTTTAGAGCGTGGCGGCGCGCCGTCAGTCGCCCAGGTCCAGCCAGCCCGTCGCCTGCTCCTCCCAGAGCGTGCGGTCGGGGCGGGGAGCGACGCGGTCGGACCGTGGTGTGCGCCCGTGCCGCGGCACGCGGTCGGGACGTGCCGGCCGGGCGGCGCGATCGACGCGGCCGGGCGGCGGCGGCCGGTCCGGGTCTGACGGGCGCGACCGACGTGGCGAGCGCGACGGGCGCGTTCTGCGCGCCGAGCCAACCGCGTCCGGCGCCGGCACGCGGATCAGCCGCACGCCGGCGACGGCCAGCAGCGCGCCGCAGCCGAGCGCGAGAAACAGGCCCCAGCGGACCGACACCACCGTCGCGTCGAGCGCGTGCCTGGTCGTTCCCGGAGCGGTCGCCAGTTGTATCAGCACGACCACGAACGCAAGCGCGCCGAGCGACGCGACGAGCGCGCCGAGCCACCGCCGCCGGCTGCCGCCCTCGTCGGCGGCGGAGAGCGGAATCGCCGCCATCAACACCAGCGCGACGACGGCGACGACGAGCATGAGCCCCTCGGTGAACGAGAATGCGTCCCACCCCGAGCGGGTGAGCGTCATCGTCTTCAGGCCGGTGAGGCCGCGAGCGACGACCGAGTCGCGGTACCAGGGGGCGAACAGGCTGATCAGCAGCCCTGCTGCGGCCGCCGCGGCGAGCGCCCGCCGGCCATGCATCTGACGCGAGGGCCGAGGCACGGCGGCCGATTGTATGAGGCCTGCCGGTCGCCGGCGCCTACAAAATCGGGATGTCGTGTACGTCCGACGCCGGCGCCGTCGGCCGCTCGGCGCGCTCCAGATACCAGTCGATCAGTGCCCGCAGGGCGATCAACAGCTCGCGCACGGCGTCGGCAAGTCGTCGACGCAGCTCCGGCGGGATCCGGTCGCGGACGCCGGCGAGCAGCGCCATCAGCAGCTCGAGCTCGTCGGGGTCGAGCCACCGATCGCGGCGACGGTGCTCGCCGGCGGGACGCTCCCAGCCCGCCGCCGGCGGCCGCTCGGGGTCGAGTTCGGGGTCGCCGGAATCGTCGTCGTGCGCGACCTCTGGCTCGGGCTCGGCGGCCGGCTCGCGCGCGCCCACCGCGGCCTCGAGCACCGACTCCGACAGCAGCCGCTCGGCGCGCTGGGCGGCGGCGTCCAGACGTTCGGTCAGCCGACGCAGCCGCTCGCGGTCGTCGCCTGCGGCGCCGAGCTCAGCCATCGAAGCGGATCTCCAGCGAGCCGTCCGTAAACGTCGCGGCGCCGGGGCGCATCGTCGCCATCGCCGGCGGCAGCATGATCGTGCGCCGCTGGCCGTCGACGGAGACGACCAGCTCGAGCCCGATCTGCTTGAGCGCGATGTCTCCCTTGTCGACGAACGGCAGCGCCAACCGCAGTCGCGCGCCATCGTCATCGACGTCGAGCGTCTGCGCGGGCCCCTCGAACAGCACCGCGGACGCGTCTTGGTTGCCGAACAGCGCATCGGCGAGGCGGTCGAGCATGCCCGGCCCGACCACCTCCTGTTCGAAGTACGGCGCGCGCAGGACCGGCACCGGCGCAAACGCCGACTCGACCAGCTCCAGGTTCTCCTGCTGGACGCGCCGCCAGGCCGCGAAGTAGTCGCCGACGGCCTCTGAGAACATGCGGTTGACGATCACCGCATCGGTCAGGTACCCGTACAGGTTCAGGTACGTGAACGTGCGCATCGCCTCGCCGATCACCATCCGGTCGGGGTTCATCACCAGCCGGATCGTGCAGCGGCTGCGGTCGCGCAGGATCTCGTTCATCTCGATCAGGTTCTGCGAGAGCCGCTCGATGTCGGCGAACACGGCCTGGTCGGGCAGCGAGATGTCCAGCAGCGAGCGAGCGATCGGCCGCGCCGCGGCGAGCAGTTGGCGCTCGAGCGGGAACACCTTGTCGATCCACCAGCGCGCGACGTCGGGGAACGACAGCAGCCGCAGCGTCTCACCGGTCGGAGCGCAGTCGACGACGATCACGTCCCACTTGCCGGAGTCGTGGTGGGCCTGCAGGCGCAGCAGCGCGAACAGCTCGTCCATGCCCGGTGGCACGGTCAGCTCCTCGGCCGAGATCCGGTCGACGCCGCGCTCCACGAGCAGCTCCGACAGCCACCGTTGCACGCCCGACCAGTGGCCATGCATCTCCTCCTGCGCGCGTACCTCCTGGGCCCACAGCCGCGTCGACACGCGCGTCGGCTCGCCTCCGCAGTCGGCCGACAGCGACTCCGACAGGCTGTGCGCGGGGTCGGTGGAGACGATTAGCGTCCGGTGGCCGGCGGCCGCGCACGCCCGCGCCGTGCAGGCCGCAACCGAGGTCTTGCCGACGCCGCCCTTGCCGGTGTAGAGGATCGTCCTCGGGGCCATGGCGGTCCGAGTCTACGGGCGCCGCGACCCCGCGCCGCTACCCGGAGACCGTGAGCGTCCCGGTGATCCGGTTGAAGTTGCCGGCGAGGTCGGTGGCGGCCAGCCGCACCCCGTAGGTCCCGACCCTGAGCTTCGGCACGCTGAAGCGGTGTACGCCATAGCCGAAGCTCGCGCTCGTCGAGAAGACGGTGCTCGTACCGCTGGTGATGACGATGCCGACGTGGGAGACCTTCGAGAGCCGGAATCGCAGCGCGAACCAGGTGTGCGGTTTGGCGCGCCGAGTCAGGTCGGCAAGTGTCGGTGGCGTGGTCTCGTCGGCGACGAACGCCCGCGCGGTCGTGCAGTAGACCGGCGTGTTCGTCAGCGTGCACAGCTCCTGCAAGAAGCCGGTGACGAGCTCGTGGTAAGACAAATCGTCCTCGACGCCCGGCTGATACAGCGACCAGGCGCCGGTGTCGAAGCGCGGCACCTCGGCGATCGCCTCGGCATTTCCCTCGTCGAACAATGTTTGCGCGGTCGCGTTGCCACTCACCTGCGCGTAGTCGTGCAGCCCGATCAGCGTCTGCAGGAACGCGTTGATGATCGACAGCTTCGGCGCGAACGTGTACTGGAGGAAGCGGACGCCGCGCTTGGTGGGGACCGCGACGCCGGTCGGCGGGCGCCGCTTGAAGATCTGGAGCGCGTGCGCGCCGGTGACCAGGTAGGCGCGGTTCCCGGTCGCCTCGTAGGCGCGCGTCAGCGCCTCGAGCCCGGTCGCCTGCGACATCGCGCTCGTCCACGGCGGCTTGCCGCCGTCGAACTCAAACAGGTACTCCCAGGTGAGGCCGCGGCCGCGCCGGGACGCGAGCGCGATCATCTCCGACAGCAGTTGCTCCATTGCGGAGTAGTACGACGGTCCGGCCGTATAGAGGCCGTCGGCCTTGCCGAACGTGCCGAGCACCTGCAGCTGGATGCCCTGCCTCGGGTAGTACTGCCAGACGAGCTGCGAGCCGGCGAATTCGATCCGCTGATCGGGGGCGGGCAGCGATCCCTTCGTCCACCACCTGCGATTGGCGTCGAGCGTCGCAACCACTTCGGCCAGTCGCGGCGGCGACAGCGCGCCGCCGGCGGCGAGGTTGTGGACGGTCTCGGTCACGGCTGCAAGCTCGGACTTCCTCGTTCCGTACAGGCGCCGCTCCGCCCGCAGCGCGGCGTTGAAGGCGCGAAGCGTCTGCCGGTACTGCCCGGAGCTGATGCGGCGATGGCTACGCAGGCGCGACAGCACCGACTTGACCGTGACCGGTTTGCGCTTGTGCTTATGGCTGGGGGGCAGCGTGCGGCCACGACGCGCGCTCACGGCGACACGCGGTCCGAGGGAGGGGGCGGGCGTCGTCGCGGCCGGGCTCAGAAAGCGGTCGTCGCGCTCGTGCACGCGCCCGTGGGGGCCGAGCACGAGTACCGGAGCCGCGGTCGCCGTGCCGGGGAACGCGACGACGCAGAGCAGGACGACCAGGCACCTGCGCACCGAGGCGACGGTAACCACCTCGCGGATCCGTCAGCCGCTGTGTTCGACGTCGTAGTCGTGCTCCTGATCAGCTGCGCCGAGGAGCTTGGAAACGTCCACGACCGGCGCCGAGACGGGCAGCGTCAGCGGCGCGCGGTCCGGGTCGGTCGGGTGGCCGGGCGTGTCGCGCGACGCTCGGCGACGGTCGGGGAAGCCGAGGTACAGGACCCGCTCCCAGTCGGGCATCGCGACACCGTCGGGTTGCTCGCGCGGACGGGGCGCGCTGCGGGCGGGCATCGGCGCCGGGTGGCGCGGCTTGTACAGCCACGAGACGACATTGACCCAGATGTCGACGAGCGAGTTGCGCAAGCCGATGAATGCGACGATCGCGTACGCCGCCAGCACGGCGTTGATCGCCGCGAACACCGCGTTCGCCCACAGGCCGTGGTCATAGGCGCGCTTGAACGTGTACGCCGAGAACGCGACGAGTAGGTATGGGAGGACCACGTACACGAACGCTGGGACCGTCCGGTCGCGCACCTTCGGGGTGCGTTTGAATTTGCCCTTGGCGCCGGTCAGCGCCTGCACGATCGAGCTGAGGCTGCCCGCGAGGTTGACCGGCAGCAGCAGCAGGTTGAACCCGTAGATGCTGAGGGCATCGAGCCTGCGGTAACCGCAGTAGCGCAGGTCGACGGCCATCGCCAGGAAGTACGGGACGGCGACGGCGTACGTCAGCGGCGACACCAGGTGGCCGTTGAACGGGATCACCATCAGGCACAGGACGAACAGCGAGCTCCAGAAGATCGAGGCCATGTAGTTGAGCCGGAGCAGCATCTCTCCGATCGTCGTGCGCTCGCCCCGGGTGCGGCGCAGGCGAACCGCTCGCGCCAGCTTCGGAACGATCAACAAGCCGCCGTTGGCCCACCGCTCGCGCTGGATGCAGAGGGAGCCGAAATCAGGCGGCGTCGCGCTATACGCCAGCCGCTCCGGGTAATTGTGCAATGTCCAGCCGTGCGCCGCGAGGTCGATCGTGGATTCGGTGTCCTCGATCACGGTCCGGTCGGAGATGTAGCGGTAGATCTTGAACTCGCCCTGATACTCGACCTCCTCGATGTCCTCCAGCGCGCGCTTGCGCAGCACCGCGTTGGCTCCGACCCAAAACGTGGCGTCGTGGTAGGTCATCCCCTGATGGATGATGTGCTGCAGGTCGGTGGTCGCCCCCGCGATCAGCTCCAGCCGCGTCGCCGGCCCGGGGAACGCGCTATAGGGCGCCTGGGCGACCGCGACGCGACCATGTTCCTCGCGCTCGAGCAGATGCACCAGGCGCAGGCAGTACTCGGGCATGATGACGCTGTCGGCGTCGATCGTCAGCACGTATTCGCAGTCGGGCACGACGAGGTCCGGCTCGGCGTCGCCGGCGTCGAGCAGGTGCAGGCCCGCGGGCGTCTGGCGTTCGACGTAGCTTGAGCCCATCAGTCCGATGTAGCTGTTGAGGTTCATCGCCTTGTTGGGCTCGGCCGACAACGACGCATACCGCTTGCGCTGGAAGCTTGAGACCTCCGCCTGGAACGTCCAGACGAGCCGGTGATACAGCTGCTCCAGGCGCTCGATCGTGAGCTTGGTGGGATCGTCCGCAGCGGCGGACCGCAGCACGCGCCCGGTCAGCATCAGGTCGGACGCGAGCCTGCCCAGCACGTGTGTGGCGAAGAAGCGCTCGTTGTGATCGGTGGCCTGATACTGGTCTGCCAGGGACTGCATCCAGGTGCCGGCGTACTCGTACTCGAGCGCGAGCGCGACGACCTGCTCGACGGTCGGTTCGCCGTTGCGGTCAACGGTGTCCTCGAACCGCGCCAATCCCTGCTCCACGCGCTGTCGCGGCTCCGACAGCAGCCGCTCGACCTCCGCGGGCAGCGCCTGCGCGCTGTCGAGTAGCCGCCGTGGCTCGGCGTAGCGGGGATTGGGCGGGTCGTCGATCAGCAGCACGATCTGGAGGTCCGGGTACTCCTGCAGAGCGACCGACAGCAGCGTCATCAGGATCACTCTGGGCTCCTCCTGGTAGGAGGGCACCAGCACCGTCATCGTCGGACGCCGCTCGGAGAAGAATGCATCGATCACCGCTCGCGGGGCGCGGCGGTGCTGGCGTGCGCGGTAGTAGAACCCGAGCCGCCCGAACAGGTAGCCGACCGCCGACGCGGCCAGCAGACTGACCGCGACGAGGAAGCCGACCGTTTGCAGCAGGCTCGAGTGGCCGGGTCCGTCGTGCAGTAGTTGGCCGTTGACGACCGTGATCACCAATGCCAGCCAGGCGGCCACGGTGACCGCGACCGCGCCGCGGCCGAACAACATCGACCGGTCGCCCGCCACGCGCGGCACGACCGGCATCGGGTCTTGATGGGCGCTGACGCCCCACTGGCGCCGGGGCCGCGGGGAATCGATTCGACGTCGGCCGAGCATGATCACGAAGCTCCGCTCGTGGTGTTGCTCGCCGGCTCGCCGGCGTACTTGAACAGCGGTTGCCACGGCGCGCTCGGGTCGGGCGGGAGCTGATCCAGCGGCTGCTGGCCGCTGCTGTACCAGCGGGCGCGGTACGGCAGGCCCTGGAACCGAACGCGGTCGCCGACACGGTAGACGGCGGTCGGCGACCACCTCGGGTAGCGGGCGGTTGCGAGCCGGACGATTGCCGGTGCATGACTGCCGCGTGGTACCGGCCCGATCGGCTGCCAGGGACCGGTCGGTGCGTCGCCGGCCGCCGAACCCGGAGCGGTCCCCTGGTTGTACCAGCCCGCCTGGTAGATCTGCCCCTGCCACACGACCTTGTAGCCGGCTACGTAGGGCGCGGTTGCGCTCCAGATCGGATAGGGGCTCGTCGCCGGGTTGTCGGACGTCGTCGGTGGCGCCGACGAGGTGGGAGCAGACGCGGACGCGTGCGCGGTCTTGGTGCCGCGCAGGCCGCTGAAGATGTGCGTGAATTCGAGTTTGCGCTGGGTCACGCCGCTGCACGTGTTCGACACGACGCCGGTACGCGCGAACGCGCCACCGCATTCCGAGTCGCGGTTCAG
The DNA here is from genome assembly GCA_036273655.1 of Solirubrobacteraceae bacterium. Classification (GTDB taxonomy): domain Bacteria; phylum Actinomycetota; class Thermoleophilia; order Solirubrobacterales; family Solirubrobacteraceae; genus Palsa-465. Next base: position 54,748 of record DASUHF010000035.1, read on the forward strand.
CGACCACACCGACACGCGGGCGATTCGGCGCTGGGCCACGAACCTCGACAGCGCTCGAGCGTCGGGGATCGTGAACCGCTGTCCTGGGACGTCGTTGACGCCGAGCATCACGGTCGCGCCGACGCGACTCCATGCCGCCGCGGCGCTCAGGCTGAGACCGGATGTCCGCCACAGCGACTGCACCTGGTCACGGGTCGCCGTCAGCGCGCGCTCGACGGTCCCGAGCATGTCGTGCGTCGCGCCCTCGCCCGGTCCAAAGTCCATCGCCATCGCGTTGACACCGGCGAGCTTCACGTGGGCCCGCAGCATCGCCCGCACCGCGGCGGTGCCCTGTGAGGTCAGTCCGGTCTTGGAAACGGGCAGCGTCACCCAGACCCGGAGCGGCGTATGCGCGGCCGCGAGCCGACGCTGGATCGTGGCGACCGCCGCCGCCCGCCTCGTATCGGCGGCGGTGTTGGCGAGCGTCGCGCCCTCGAGGTCGAAGTCGACGGCGGTCGCGTGGTAGCGGCGAATCGGCGCCATGTACGCGCTGACCAGTTGGCTGCGGCTGGTGCATCCGACCGCCAGCTCGCTGTTTGCCTGGCCCCCGAACGAGACCATGACCGCGCCTCCCTGGGCCCGCAGCTCGGCGGTGCGCGCATCGAGGTCGAGTGCCTGCTCGGCCTGCGCCAGCGTGTAGTAGGTGCCCCAGGTCGGTGTGCAGGGCTGCGACCGCGCGCTGACGATGAACGCCAGGTACACGCTCGACACCGGGTTGGCCGATGGCAGCTGGAACGGGTAGGTGGGCGTCTGGGTGACGTCGACGTACGGGGCGTACACGGGAGAGACCGACGTGGCGCCCGCGGCGCTGTTGTGGGCGAACAGGCGCCAGATCCCGAATGCGGCCCCTGCGAGCACGAGCAACAGCAACAGCACCCGGATCGGTGAGAGCTCGGGCGCCGGTGGCCCGAGCGGCGGCTCAGGCGGCCGCTCGGATACGGCGGCGGATTGTCCCCCGGTGATGGCCATATACGCGCCGACACGGCGCCACTCCGGGAATCGGCAGATCGGCGCTGGGACTTGAGGGCAGGGCTCGAGTCTTCAGCGGGCGGTCACCTGCTCGCCGGCGTCAGCGGCTCGCGGGCGCTACTCGCGCCCGGGGTCCTGCTCGTCGTCCTCGGCGTCGTCGGGCTCCTCGTTGTCGGGGTCGCTCTCGGCGGCGCCGGCGTGGAGGTGCACCTGGAAGGCTTCGAGCAGTTCGTCGCGGCGGTTCTCGTCGACCGGGGTGTCGTCGGCGATCAGGACCCACTCGGCGCCCTCGTACTGCTCCATGTTGAAGACCTCGGAGTCGAGGTCGGGGGAGTCGTCGACGATCACGACGACCTCCGTCTGCGGGTTGAAGTACGTGCCGGGACGGTTGACGAGCTCGTCCAGTTCGAATACGCGAGGATCTGCCATAGCGCGTGCAGGCTAGACGGTCACGCCGCCCCGTGCGTCGGGGGGCTGGCGAGCCCGCTCAGGTCCACCAGCTCGCGCTCGATCTCGGCCTCGACGTCGAGCGGCTCCAGGCCCTTGCGGGCGCGCCGATGGTTGCGCGCGAGCACCAGCTGACGGATCTCCTCGCGCAGCTCGTCGTCCGCCTCGGGCACGGTCGTCAGTCGCGCAAGCTCCGCCTCGACGTCGAGCTCAGGCTCGCCCCGGCGCCGCCGCCGGGCGTTGCGCGCCTCCAGCATCTGGCGAACCTCCTCGTCGCGCTGGCGGAACGCCGCCGGAGCGCGGGGCGCCTCGGAGTCGAGCACCAGCCGGTCTGAGCCGTACCGCGCCCAGTCGCGCCTGGAGGTCGCGACCGCGATCAGGGCGCCGAGCACGCCGACCGCGCAGACCCCCAGGACCACGAACAGGAACGCGCTCTCCACGACCCCATCAGTGTCGCGCATCGGCTGGCCGAGCACCAGGCGCGGCCGGCGAAGTTCGGCGATCCGCTCCCGCCGTCCGGAAGCGAATCGGCAAGCTTTTTGGCACGGCTCGCGTCGCCATGGCAGCCGTCCGGGCAGCCGCTATCCTACGCTCCCGAAGCATATTGACTGACTAGTCAATCGAAGGAGCAACCATGGTCGATTTCACGCTCACCGACGAGCAGCAGGACATGCGCGAGATGGCGCACGACTTCGCCGAGAAGGAGATCCGTCCGGTGGCGTGGGACTACGACCGCGACGCCACCTGGCCCGGCGAGATCATCGAGAAGGCCTGGGAGTTGGGGATCATGAACACCCATCTGCCGGCCGAGTACGGCGGCCCGGGACTCGGGACGCTCGACGGCTGCATCATCGAAGAAGAGATCGCCTGGGGATGCTCGGGGATCGGCACCTCGCTGTCGTGCAACGGGTTGGCCGCGACGCCGATCAAGGTCGCCGCCTCCGAAAAGCTCAAGAAGGAGTACCTCGGCCGCCTCGCCGAGGCGCCGCTGCTGGCCTCGTTCTGCCTGACCGAGCCGGACGCCGGCTCCGACGTGTCGGGGATGAAGACGACCGCCGTGCGCAAGGGCGACAAGTGGGTGATCAACGGCTCGAAGTGCTTCATCACCAACGGCGAGTACGCCAACTGGTACACGGTCTATGCCAAGACCGACAAGGAGGCCGGGCACCGCGGCATCTCCTGCTTCATCGTTCCCCGCGACGCGGGCGTCGTCGTCGACAAGCACGAGGACAAGATGGGTCAGCGGGCGTCGAACACCGCGACGATCACGTTTCCCGAGGTCGAGATCCCGCTCGATCACCTCGTCGGCGAGGAGAACAAGGGCTTCAAGATCGCGATGATGACGCTCGATCGCACCCGTCCCGGCGTCGCCGCGATGGGCGTCGGCGTCGGCCGCGCCGCGATGGAGATGGCCGCCGAATATGCCAAACAGCGCGTCCAGTTCGGCGTGCCGATCGCGATGCACGAGGCGATCCAGTTCATGATCGCCGACATGGCCACCAAGGTCCATCTCGGCCGGCTCGCGACGTGGAACTCGGCCGTGCTGCTCGACCAGGGCAAGCGCAACACGATCGAGTCCTCGCACGCCAAGCGCTTCACCGCCGACTCCGCGATGGAGATCACGACCGACGCGGTCCAGGTGTTCGGCGGCTACGGCTTCATCAAGGAGTACAAGATCGAGAAGCTGATGCGTGACGCGAAGATCCTGCAGCTGTACGAGGGCACCGCGCAGATCCAGCGGCTCGTGATCGCGCGCGAGACGCTGTTGCCGCGTCGCGTCGCCGAGCCCGCGGCGGCGGCGTAGTCGTCGCTCAGCCGAGCTCGTCGCGCAGCAGCCCGTAGACGCGGACGTCGACGCGGCGGCCTTCGAGGTCGACCGCGTCCCGCCGCAGCGTCCCCTCGTGGCGAAAGCCGCAGCGCTCGACCACGCGCTGTGACGGGCCGTTGGCCGTCTCGACCCGGGCCATCAGGCGTTCGAGCCCGAGCGCGGTGAACGCCCAGCGCGCGACCAGCGTGACCGCCGACGTCGTCCGGCCGTGGCCGCGGCCGCGCTCCAGCAGCCAGTAGCTGACCAGCGCCGTGCGGTTGCGGGGATGAAAGCCCCAGATCGAAACCGAGCCGAGCGCATGCGTGGGCTCGTCGTGCGTCGTGATCGCGAGCTCGAGGCGCTCGCCGTTTCGACGGGCGGTCTCGGTGCGCTGCAGCCAGGCGGCCGCTTCGTCGGTGCCGTTGGGCAGCGAGTGGCGGAAGCGGTGCACGAGCGGGTCCTGTCCCGCGGCGACGAGGGTCTGCAGATCCGCGGCTCGCCAGGGGCGAAGGGTGGTGGTGCCGTCGGTGAGCGGTGGGTCGGGGAACGGCAGCGGGTTGAACGGCCGCGCCGACGGAGGGTCGACGGGTGGCCGTGCGCCGGTGGGCGCCGCCGGCCGCGAGTCGGCGGCGAACGGCGGCTCTGAAGGGGTCGGCATCCACTCCAGCGTCGCACTTTCTCGGCGTCGCACGTTCGGCGCCACGCTTCGGGCGCCCTGAGTGATTCGCCAATCCATCCCCGTCCAGGGTGGGTTGGTTGGCGATGCGTGAGCGATCGTGATCCGTCGCCATCCTGCGTTGAGGCCGCGTGAAATGGCGAGCAATTCACGTCCGTGGAAGTCGAGGGGGGTGAAATCGTGGTCGCCAACCGCTCTTACGAGACATGGCGACAACGCATCCCGCTCCTACGGCAACAACGCGTCCCTCTCCTCAGACCATGGCGACGACACAATCCCCGATTCGGAGGACGGCGACGCGACGCGGGTGGCCGGAGCGGGCGGTGTCGGCGCTGGGCGCCCAGCAGCGGCTGCTCGTGTCCCGGCGGCAGCTGCTGGCGCTCGGCGCGGGCCTGGGCTCGATCAACTACGCGCTCGCGCGCGGACGGCTGCATCGATTCGACGCGGGCGTGTACGCGCTCGTCGAGGAGATCGCGCTGCCGCCGCTGGCGGCCGAGCAGGCGGCGGTTCTCGTGTGCGGCCCGGACATGGTCATCAGCCATCGGTCGGCCGCGGCGGTGTGGGGTCTCGCCGAGCCATCGGCCGGGCCGGTCGGCGTCACGGTCTTCGGCCGGGCAGCGGGCCGGGCCCGCAGCTGGATCCACTGTCACCGGACGCGCGCGCTCGACCCGGCCGACATCCGCCACCGCGCCGGGTTGCCGGTCACCGCGCCGGCGCGCACGGTAATCGACTTTGCCGCCGAGAGCTCCGCGCGCGAGGCCGAGCTGGCGCTCGACCGGGCGCTGGCAGCGCGGCTCACGAGCCGCACCGCCATCCAGGAGGCGATCGCGCGGGCGCCGCGGCGCGCGGGCGTGGCAACGATCCGGCCGCTGCTCGACCCCGGCCGTGGCAGCACCGCGACCGCCTCGCCTCCGGAGGCGCTGCTGCTCGAGCTCGTCCGCCGCGGTGGGCTGCCCGAGCCTGAGATCAACGTCTCGCTCGGCGACCCGGGCAGCGCGTCGGCGCTCGACCGCTACCGACCCGACCTGCTGTGGCGCGAGCAGCGGGTCGTCGTCGAGTTCGACAGCGGGCAGCACCACTCGGGCCGTCACGCGTTCGAGGGCGACCGCCGGCGCGACGCCGAGATGATCGCTGCCGGCTGGACCGTGATCCGGATCACGTGGACGGAGCTGATCGAGCAGCCCGAGCGCGTGCTCGTGTGGATCGCGACCGCGCTCGCGCGTCGAACGGCGGCCGCTGCTTGACTGGACGTGATGTTCCAGATGCGCGACGGAGGCCAAGACGACCTCGGTTGGCTGTTGGGCCTGTTCGACGAGGCGGTCGCGTGGATGGTGCAGCGCGGGCAGACCGGGCAGTGGGGCTCGAAGCCGTTCACGGGCGATCCGCAGCGCACCGCGCGCGTCGGCGGCCTGGTCGACTCGGGCGGCCTGCGGGTCGCCGAGCTCGACGGCGAGCCGGTTGCGGCGCTCGTGGTCGGGATCGCGCCGCTGTACGTGCCGCCGGCCGACGTGCCCGAGCTGTACGTCAACCTGCTGATCAGCTCGCGGCGGCACGCGGGCAAGGGGATCGGGTCGCGGCTGGTGCGCCACGCGATCGGCGAGGCGCACGAGCGTGACGCCGAGCAGCTGCGGGTCGACTGCTGGGCGGGTGCGCCGTCGCTGGTGCGCTGGTACCGCGATCAGGGCTTCGTGCCGACCGCCACCTTCGACGTCGACGGCTGGCCGGGGCAGATCTTCGCGATGCCGCTCGCGGGCCGCGATCGAATCGGCGCGGGCGCGGGCGCGGGCTGACGCGCCGGCGCGGGCGCGGCCTCGGTCCGACGCAGGAGTACGGTCCCGACTCCGGCCGCAGCGACCGCCATGCCGACGAACGTCAGCGGGTGCACGGACTCGCCGAGCGCCGGCCACGACGCGATCGCGGTCACCGCGGGAACGAGCAGCAGCAGCGCCCCGACGCGGCTGGCGTCGATCCGCGAGATCAGCGTCACGAACACGAGCAGGGCGCCGATGCCCATCCCGAGCCCGAGCCACAGGCCGGTGCCGACGAGCTTCGCAGACAGCTCGTAGCGCCCGCCGGCGATGAGCGCCGCCGGCACGAACAGGACGGCCGCGGTCGCCGACTGCACCGCCGCCGACACGCGCGGGTCGACGCCGGCCGTCCAGCGCTTCTGCAGCACGGTGCCGCCCGCGAGGCCGAGCATCGAGGAGGCAGTGAACAGCAGGCCGAGGCCGAGCCGGGCGCTGCCGAGCGACGGGATCAGACCGATCGCGACGCCGCCGAGGCCGGTCACGAGGCCCGCCCACACACGCCGATCGGCGCGCTCGTGGCCGCCGGCGATCGCGAACGCGGTCGTCAGCAGCGGCGCGCAGCCCAGGACCACGAGCGCCGACAGGCCCGCAGGGACGCCGAGCGCGAAACCCGTGTAGGCGCCGCCGAACTGCGTCACCTGCAGCAGCAGCCCGATCACGATCAGCCGCCGCCACGGCGCGCGCCGCAGGTCGCCGTGGCGCGCGGCCAGCGGCAGCGCGGCCAGCGCCGACAGGCCGAAGCGGGTGGCCAGCAGCGGCAGCGGGCCGGCGGCCTGGATCGCGAGATCGCCGATCACGTAGCCGGAGGCCCACAGCGCTACGAACAGCGGGGCGAGAGCTCGGTTGGACATGACGACGATCCTCGATGCCGGGCGGCGAGGCAGCAATCACTCACGCAGGCATGATCGATGCCGATGCGTTATCGGTCGCTTGCAAGGGCGCCGCGTGCCTGCCACGATCGTCCTCACGATGGACCTCGATCCCACGCATCTGCGCTCGTTCGACGCGATCGTCCGCCACGGCGGCTACCACCGGGCGGCCGAGGCGCTGCACCTGACGCAGCCGGCGATCAGCCGCCACATCCGCCGGCTCGAGCAGCAGCTCGGCGAGCCGCTGTTTCGCAAGCGCGGCCGCGGTGTGGAGCTGACCTCGTTCGGGGCCCGTGCCGTCGAGGAGCTCGGCGCGGTGCTCGACGCTCACGATCGCGCCGTCTCGCGGTTGCTGCGCGACGAGCGGGCGCCGTTCGTGCTCGGCACCGTCGACAACCTGTCCGAGCCACTGCTGCCCGAGCTGCTGGCGATCGTCCGCGGCCACCTCGGCGACCGCGGGCTGCGGCTGCGCGTCGACCGCTCACGGGTGCTCGCCGAGAGCTTCGGACGCGGCGAGCTCGACGCCGCGCTGGTGATGGATCCCCGCGGCGACAGTCGCGGGGTCAGGCTCGGCGAGCTGCCGCTGCGATGGTGGACGGCCGCATCGCTTGACGCGCCCGCGACGCTGCCTGCGCAGGTGCCGCTCGTCGCCTACGAGTCGCCGTGCAGCTTCCGCGAGCTCGCGATCGCGCGGATCCGGGAGCTCGGCGCAGAACCGCTTGTGACCGCCGAGGCGCCGCATCTGTCCGGGGTCGCCACCGCGGCCCGCAACGGGCTCGGGTATGCGCTGTTGCCGTTCGGCGGCGATGGGCTGCGCGCGATCTGCGAGGGCCCGCTCGCCGAGCGGCTCCAAGCGCCGCTGTGGCTGCTGGCGACGCCCGAGCACGCGGCGCTGGCCGAGCCGATGCGCGTCGCGATGGTCCGCGCCGCGGCCCGGCCGCGGCTGGCCGTCGCCGCCTGACCGAACCTCAGCGCGGTTCGCCTGCTCGGGTGCGTCACCACCAGCCCTTGCGCCTGAACCAGATCGCCATCATCGCCACCGAGGCGACCAGCAGCCCGATCCCGAGCACCCAGAACGACCACGCCGAATCGATGAAGTCGGTGGTGAGCAGCGAGAAGTTCTGGCCGAAGAACCCGGTCAGGAACGTCAGCGGCAAGAAGATCGTCGCGATGATCGTCAGCTGCTTGTTGATCTCGCCCTGGTTGTTGGCGACCTGTGACAGATAGAGGTCGCTTGCGCCCGACAGCAGGTCGCGGTAGGAGTCGACGAGCTCGGAGATCCGGATCAGGCTGTCGTACAGGTCGCGGAAATAGAGCTTGTCGTCGGTGTCGAGCCCGGGCAGCGCTGCGATGTCATCGCCGCGGCGCTGGAACATGTCGCGCATCGGCGTGACCACCCGGCGCATCGACACGAGGTCTCGCTTGAGCGAGAAGATCGCCTGCAGCTGATCGGAGCTGATGCGCTGGATCACGGCATCCTCGAGCGCATCGATCTGGTCGTCGACGCGCTCGAGCACCGGCACGAACGTGGAGACCACCGCGTCGAGGATCTTGTAGACGAGGAACTGCTCGGAGCGAATCTGACGGTCGTGGCATTCGCTGCGAAGCTCGTCGAGGGACTCGTTTCGGCTGGGATGGATCGTCACCACGGCCTGGCCGTGGATGATCATGTGCACCTCTCGCAGCAGCCGATCGCCGGACTTGGTGTCCGGATCGACACCGAACACGACGAGGTAGACGTAGTCCTCGTAGTCCTCGATCTTCGGACGCTGGCCGAACGTCTTTGCGTCGTCGATCGTCAGCGGGTGCAGCTTCATGTGGCGAGCGACTTCCTGAAGCTCTGCCTCCTTCGGTCCCTCCAGGTCGATCCAGGCAAACCCGTCCTCGCGGATGTGCCGGGAGATGTCCGCCCCGTCGGGGTTGTGCAGGCACCGAGCCCGCAGGCGGTGGCGATCGCGCGATCCAGACGCCGGTGCGGTGTCGCTCACCTGGCGAAACGTACCTCAGTCGGTCGCGCTGAACTCCCAGATCGCGGCGCCGAGCATCACCAGCCCGAGCCCGACCACGACCGCCGCCTCGAGCAGCGTCGGCACCCGCCAGCCCCACCAGGTGATCCCCGGATCGAGCGCATGGCGCGCGGCGGCGGAGATGTCGAGGTGGTTGAAGACGACCCGTCGCATCGGATCGACCGCGTACGTCAGCGGGTCGACCCGGTTGAGCACGGTCAGCCAGCCGGGCAGTCCCGAGGCCGGGAACAACGCCCCGGAGATGAAGAACATCGGCGTGATCACCATCTGCATCACGCCCATGAACGACTGCATCTGCTTGATTCGCACCGCGATCATCACGCCGAAGGCGGTGATCGAGAACGCCAGCAGCAGCTGCAACACGAGCACCTCGATGATCATCAGCGGGTCGTACGGAACGTGTACGGCGCCCGCCAGGCACAGCACGATCACGCCCTGGGTGCTGGCCACGGTCGCGCCGCCGAGGCACTTGCCGATCACGATCGAGCTGCGGCGGATGGGCGCGACCATCATCTCGCGCAGGAACCCGTACTCGCGGTCCCAGACGATCGAGGCGGCCGAGAACATCGCCGTGAACAACACCGAGATCGCGAGGATCCCCGGATAGATGAACGTCTTCAGCTGCACGCCGTGGGTGCTCGCCGCCGACAGCTGCTGCAGTCCCGAGCCGAGCACGAACAAAAACAGCAGCGGCTGCACGAGCACGGTGACGATCCGCAGGCGGTCGGAGAAGTAGCGGATCAGCTCTCGTTTCCAGACGATCTTGATCGCGCGCAGCTCGGACTTCAGCGTGCGCTCCGGGACCGTGACGCGGACGATCGGCGCGGTCGCCGCCGCCGGCTGTTCCTCGGGCCGGGTCGGCTCGGTCGTCGTGCTCATCGACGACCGCCGCTCATCATCTGCATCATCACCCGGTTGCGGTGCTTGGACTGGTCCTCCTCGGCGTCGCGGATCGTCGTGCCCGTGTAGGACATGAACACGTCGTCGAGCGTTGGGCGGCTGACCGCGACCGAGAGGATCGGCAGCTCGAATTCGGCGAACAGGCGCGGCACGAACGCCTCGCCGCCGACGACGCCGAACACGACCGCGCCCTCCGACACCTGCGCCTCGAGCCCGAACTGCCGCGCGAGCGCGTCGATCGCGGCCTCGTTGTCGTCGGTCTGGATCGTCACGCGGTCGCGGCCGACGGTCGCCTTCAGCGCCTCGGGCGTGTCGAGCGCGACGATCTCGCCGTGGTCCATGATCGCGATCCGGTCACACCACTCGGCCTCGTCCATGTAGTGCGTGGTCATGAAGATCGTGATCTCCTCGCGCTGCTGCAGCTGCTGGATGTAGCTCCAGATCGAGCGGCGCGTCTGGGGATCGAGGCCGATCGTCGGCTCGTCGAGGAACAGCACCCGCGGCGAGTGCATCAGGCCGCGCGCGATCTCCAGCCGCCTGCGCATCCCGCCCGAGAACGTGCCGACGGTCCCGTCGCGGCGCTCCCACAGCCCGACCATCTCCATCACCTGGCGCATGCGCGGCTTGACGAGGCTGCCCTCGACCCCGTACAGCTCGGCGTGCAGCTGCAGGTTCTGGGCCGCGGTCAGGTAGCCGTCGAGCGTCGGGTCCTGGAATACGAGCCCGATGTTGCGGCGCACGTCGTCGCGCTCGGAGACGACGTCGTGGCCGGCCACACGCGCCGAGCCCGAACTGGGCCTGGCGAGCGTGCAGAGCATGTTGATCGTCGTCGACTTGCCGGCGCCGTTGGGGCCGAGGAAGCCGAACACTTCGCCCGGCGCGACCTCGAAGTCGATGCCCCGCACGGCCCGGACCTCGCCGTAGTGCTTGGCGAGGTCCGTGACCGAGATCGCCGGGGTGGTGACTGCGGGTCGGCCGGAGGAGTCGACTGCGGTCGGCGCCATCGCGGCCATTACGTTAGCCCTCGTCGTGGCCGTTGTCGTCCTGCGGTGCCTCGCCGTCACCGGCGTCTGCGGCGTCGCTGTCGGCGGCTCCTGCCGGGTCTGTGTCGTCGGCGTCGTCGGGCTCGATGTCATCGGCGTCGTCGGGGTCCTCGGCGAGGATCCCGTACAGCCCGCGCCGGGTCTCGTGCAGGAGTTTCAGCGCCCGCTCGCGCTGCTCGTCGGTCCCGACCGAGGCCACCTGCCAGACGGCCTTGCCGATCCCGATCACGAGCGGGCCGAGCTCGGCCATCGCATGTTCGGAGCGGTCGTCGGCGGGCGTCCACGGGTCCGGCTCGCCGGCCCGGGTCTCGAGCTGCTCACGGCCCGCGTCGGTGATCTCGAACGCACGCCGGCCCTCGGCCTGGATCGTTCCGATCAGGCCCTCGTCCTCGAGCTGGGACAGGGTCGGGTACATCGAGCCGGGGCTCGGACGCCAGTGGCCGCCCGAGCGCTCCTCGATCTCCTGCATCAGCTGGTAGCCGTTGCGGGGCTCCTCCGCCAGCAGTCGCAAGACCGCGAGGCGCACGTCGCCGCGACGCGCGCGGCCACGGCCGCGCCCGCGACCCCGCGGGCCGCCGAAGCCCGGGCCGCCGAAGCCGCGCAGCCGGCGCAGCGCGATCAGCTCGTCGAGCTCCTCGGGCGTCGGGCGCCGGTGGCCGCGGGGGCCGACCTTGCCGGCGCGGCTCAGCACCCAGCTCGCCAGCGCCTCGAGGTCGCTCTGGCCGCCGCCGTGGCGCCCGGAGCCGCCGCGGTGTCCACCGCAGCGCTCGTCATGCAGCCGCTCGCGCTCGTCGCCGGGACGGCCGCGCTCGGCTCCGAAGCCGCGTCCGCGGCTCCATTGTTGTCCCCAGGGGCCTTGCCCTGGCCATTCGTGTGCGTATGCACCGGTCATGTCGTGTTTCCCTTCGTAGAGGTTGTCGTATGTCGCCGAGTGTCGGCGATGTAGTAACGATATATCGCAATTGTATCGTCATGTAAACACGTTGGGCGGCGAGACGTGCGTCCGGCCCGGTGCGGCGAAGGCCGTGGGGTCTCCGCAGCGGACGCGGTCGCGCCGCGGGGGCAGCGCCTCGTTCGTCCCTCAGCGCGCGGGCGCGCTTCCGCGTCCGCGGCGGACGGCTCCACGCCGCGGTTTGGTCGCCATGAGGGTGTAGGAGGCGGCGAGGCGCTCGGGGCGGTCGCGGAGACGCCACTCGCCGGTGTGGTCGCGCTCCATGTGGCCGGGCAGGGCCTCCCAGGGGACGGAGTCGTGCTCGGTGAGGCCGGTGAGCGTCAGGCCCTCGTCGAGCAACGCGGTGACGATCTCGCCGAGGCCGTGGTTCCACTCGTACGTGAGGCCGTGCTCGATCGGCGTGTCGGTCTGGACGTAGGTCTTGGGGCTGTCGAACACGAGCGGCTCGGGGCGCTCGAAGTACGAGTAGGCGAGGCGCGGCTCGCCGTGCGGTTCGTCGTCGAGCGCCCACAGCATCGGATGGCCCTCGCGCATGAACAACCGGCCGCCGGGCTCAAGCAGCTCGGCGACGACCGCCGCCCAGCGCGTGATCGACGGCAGCCAGCAGAGCGCACCGATGCCGGTGTACACGAGCTCGAACGTCTCGCCGGCGAGCGCGTCGACGGCGCCGTACACGTCGGACTCGACGAAACGGACGTCGGTGCCGGTCGCGGCCGCCAGCGCTCGCGCCCGCTGCAGCGAGACTGAGGAGAAGTCAAGGCCGGTCATGCGCGCGCCGAGTCGCGCCAGCGACACCGTGTCGGTGCCGATGTGGCACTGCAGGTGCACCGCGCGCAGGCCGGCGATGTCGCCGAGCCGCCGCCGGTCGAACCGCACGACGCCGCTCAGGTGCGCGGGGTCCTCGACGAATCTCTGCAGCTCGTAGTCGGGCGAGGTGGCGTGTGCCGCCGCGCGATCGTCCCAGTTGGCGCGGTTGGCGGCCAGATAGTCATTCACGCGCCGAGCCTAGCCCTGGGTGCGCCTCGAGGTCTGTGGAGTTTGTCCGAGGCCCTCGCACGAACGTGACAAGGTTCGGGAGCCGCCCTGGCGTGGCCGGGTTCCGGGGGCTACGGCTGGCGGTTGCGCAGCCAGTCGGCGACCTGCGAGCTCATGTTGCCGACCTGGTTGCCGAGGTTGTTGATGCTGTCGCCGAGCTCGCGGAACATCGCCCGGAAGCGCTCGGAGTAGTAATCGAAGGCGTCCCCGGCCTCGGCGCGCACGTCGACCGGATCCGAACGGCGGCGGTACTCGCCTCGCTGGATGCGGTCGTAGTCGCCGCTCTGAACCCAGCGCATGATCTCCGAGACGCGGCGGACGGCGTTGGCGTGGGTCTTGCCGACCTCGTTGAAGAACCGGCGCACGCGGTCGTGGCTGTCCTCCCAGTTGTCGTACTCCAGAGCCTGCGCCATGAACGCGTCGAGGTCGAGCCGGTCGGCGGAGATGCCGCCGGCCAGCACCATCAACGCGCGGCAGACGATCTGCGGATCGCGGACGGCAAGCGTCGCCGCCCGGTCGCAGCTGAGCTCGGCAGCACGGACCCACTCCAACAGGACCGCTCGCACGGGCACCAGCGGCAGTCCCATCAGCGGGATCGAGCCGCCCGCGTTGAGCAGGATCTGTAGCGCGGTCGTGTACAGCACGTGGTCGGACAGCACATGCCCAAGCTCGTGGGCGATCACCGCGCGCTGCTCGCCGGGCCCGAGCTGAAGCAGCAGGTTCGAGCCGAGCACGAGCATCGGCTTCTTGGACCCGATCGTGACCGCGTTCCAGTTCAGGGCGGAGCTGACGTAGAGGTCGTAGTCGGCCGGCATGTCGAGGATCCGGTGCACGCCCCGGTAGGACCCGTACAGCTCGGGCAGTTGGCGCTCGGAGACCTTGATCGCGTTACCGAGGTAGGACTGGCGCAGCGATCGCTCGTAGCCGTACTCGACGAGCTTGCGCACGACGGTGTCGAGCACCGGGATCGAGTGAAGCGCGGCGGTCGCCGCGCGGTCGGCCGGATGCTCGTAGGCCTTGGACGAGATCTCGGGGTACGGCTCGACGGCGTCGGGGAGCGACTGCACCATGCGCTGCACGCGAGCCTACTCCTCGTCGTGGGTGCGGGCGGCCGGTCCTCCTCTCGACGGCGACGCGGCCGGCGGGCGCGCCCAATCTAGACTCGCGCCCGGTGAACGCGATCGGCACCGAGACCGAGCGCCTCGCGGCGATGATCCGCGACTGCGGCAGCGTCGTCGCGCTGACCGGCGCGGGCATCTCGGTGCCGTCGGGGATTCCGGACTTCCGCACGCCGGGCACCGGCCTGTGGTCGAACGTCGACCCGATGGAGGTCGCGCATATCGACGTGTTCCACCGCGACCCCGAGCGGTTCTGGCGGTTCTACTCGGACCGGTTTCAGACGCTCGAGCACAAGCGGCCCAACGACGCCCACCGGACCCTGGCCGGCCTCGAGCACGCCGGGCTGCTGGACGCGGTGATCACCCAGAACATCGACCGGCTGCACGACCGGGCCGGAACGCGCGAGCTGGTCGAGATTCACGGCACGATCGGCCACTCCTCCTGCCTGCGCTGCGGTTCGCGCTACCCGCTGGCCGAGGTCCGCGACCGCTGCAGCGACGACGCCGTGGGGATCCCGCGCTGTGACTGCGGCGAGCCGTTGAAGCCCGACGTGGTCCTGTTCGGGGAGCTGCTGCCGGTTGCCGCCGTTCCATGCAGCGTGGCCTCGTCGCCGACGAGCGCCGGGGCGATCAACGGCAGTGGCTGCATTGGCCACCATTGTGTCCCGGCGGCGCGATCAGGCGCGGTGTCGCTGCGAACTTTGCAGATCGCGTAACAGGGGGGTTTACGAAAGCTGCAAAGTTCGCGGGTGCACGCGCTCTAGGGTCAGGGCGGGCGCGTCCGGCAGCGACGCCAGCGCCCGGTCGAGCTCGGCCTGGCGTGCTCGCCGGCTTCGCGAGCGGCGAGCGCTTCGTCGATCGTCGCCTTGATCGCGTGCGGCGGCTCGGGCGCGGGGATGATCCCCTCGGTGTGGGCGAACTGCACGGCCGCTGCGAACGTCTCGTTCTGGCGGTACGCGCGCGCCGTCACAAGCCCGTTGTGGACGAGTCCGCAGAGCAGCGGCGAGTCGCCGTGATAGCG
>DASUHF010000036.1:0-17092 GCA_036273655.1 Solirubrobacteraceae bacterium
GGATCGCCGGACCGCGTGCCGCGGCGATCGCGGGGCTGCTCGTCGCCGTCTCGCCGCTGATGGTGTGGTTCTCCCAGGAGGCGCGCGCCTACGCGCTCGGGGCGCTGCTGTCGTCGCTGACGGTTCTGTGCGTGGCCGGCTATGAGCGCAGCCGCTGCGCTCGCTGGCTGGCGGGGTGGGCGGTGGCGGCCGCGCTCGGGCTGGCGACTCACTACTTCCTCGTATTCGTGGTCGCGCCCGAGATCGTGTGGCTGTGGCGCGTGGCGCCGCGGCACCGCCGTCTCGCCGCTGCGGTCGGGGTCGTGGTGGCGGTCGGCTGCGCGCTGCTGCCGCTCGCGATCTCCCAGCAGAGCACGGGGCACGCCGATTACATCGCCCATTCGAGCCTGCACACGGTAATCGCCCAGATCCCCAAGCAGCTCCTGATCGGCTACGCGAGCCCCGGCCAGGATGTGACCGCGGTGCTCGCTGGGCTGCTCGTGCTCGGCGGCGCGGTCCTGCCGCTGTCACTCGTGCCGGCGGTGCGCGCCCGCGCCGGATGGCCGCTGGCGGTCGGCGTCGCCGCCGTGCTCGTCCCGGTCGTATTGGCGCTCGGCGGCATCGACTTTTTGGACACGCGCAACCTGCTGCCGGCGCTGCCGCCGCTCGTGATCGCGGCGGCGATCGGCTTCGATGGCTGGAGCGAGCTGGCGATCGCAAGCCGCCGCCCGAGCTGGCGGCCGGCCGGCGTGCTCGCGGCGATCGCGCTGGCCGCGATCTCGGTGCTCATCGTCGTGCTCGTCGACACCAATCCGCGCTACCAGCGCGACGACTGGCGTGGGGTCGCGCACGCGCTCGGTCCGGCGACCGCCAAACGGGTCGTGTTCGTCGACCCGGGGTCGGGCCTGATCCCGCTGCAGCCCTACATGCCCGGGCTGCGCGCGCTGACCGGGGCGGTCGCCGTCCGCGAGCTCGACCTCGTCGTGATGCCGTCGAATGTCCAGGGCGGCGGGATCGGCACGCCACCGCAACTGCTGCCCGGCCAGCCGCTGCCGCATGGGTTCGCGGTCGCCGGCACCACCTACGCCAAGACCTACACGGTCGTGCGGCTGACGGCGCCGAGGCCGACGCCGGTGTCGCCCACCGAGGCGGCCGCGCCGTGGCTGCGCTCGGGCGCCTCCGGGCCGCTGCTGCAGGAACCCGCACGATGAGAATCGCCCGCTGACGGCAACGAATCCCGGAGGTGACGAGGTGACCGCAGAGACACCCGAATGGCAGCTGGTGATGCGCGGCTGCGACCGCTGGCTGGGGTCGCGGCGGCCGCTGCGTGCCGCCGACCGGCTGCGCGCCGCCGCCGATGCGCTGCACCCCGACGACTGGCCCGACCACTACGGCGACGGCGATGTTGTCGACGGCTTCGAGCGCCGGCTCGCCGAGCTGCTCGGCACCGAGGCGGCGGCGGTGTTCCCGAGCGGGACGATGGCCCAGCAGGTGGCGTTGCGCATCCACTGCGACGCGCGCGGAGCCGACACCGTCGCGTTTCATCCGACCTGCCACCTGGAGCTGCACGAGCATGCCGGCTACCAGCACCTGCACGGGCTACGGGCCGAGCTGGTCGGCGCTCCCGATCGGCTGATCACACGCGAGGACTTCGACGGGTTGCACGCGCGGCTCGGTGCCCTGCTGCTGGAGCTGCCCCAGCGGGAGATCGGCGGCCGCCTGCCGGAGTGGGACGAGCTGCTCGCACAGCTCGACTGGGCCCGCGAACGCGGGGTTGCGACACACCTCGACGGCGCGCGGATCTGGGAGGCGGCGCCGTATTACGAGCGCGCGCCGGCCGACCTGGCGGCGCTGTTTGACACGATCTACGTGTCGCTGTACAAGGGCCTGGGCGGGATCGGGGGCAGCGTGCTCGCAGGCCCGGCGCGAGTGATCGACGAGGCGCGAGTCTGGCGCCGTCGCCACGGCGGCACGCAACCGCAGCTGTTCGGCTTCGTCGCGGGCGCGTTGTCGGGCCTGAACCGGCTCGCCCCACGGATGCCGGAGTTCCTCGCGCACGCTCGTGCGCTCGGGGCCGCGCTGCGGGAGGTTCCCGGTCTGCAGCTCGTCCCCGACCCCCCACAGACGCCGCTGTTTCACGTGCTCCTGCGCGGCGATCGCGAGCGGCTTGAGCAGCGGGCGCGCGAGCTCGCGCGCGAGCGTGGCGTGTGGCTGTTCGGCCCGCTGCGGCCGACCGAGGTCGACGACGTGGCGCGGATCGAGCTCAACATCGGCGAGCCCGCGCTGGACATCTCGCCCGACGAGGCCGCGGAGCTGTTCTCGTTGGTGCTCGGCCCTGGCTGATCTGGATGAGCCCCACCTGTCGGGGCCGATCGCGATCATTCGCGGTCAAACGCATCCCCGGGAGGACAAGCAGCATGCAACCGATCAACACAGCGATCATCCGCGGCGGCACGATCGCGCTCGCGGCCGGCGCGTGCGCGTTCGCCGTTCCTTCGCTCGGCACCGCCGGCGCCACGACGAACGCCAAGCCCACGTCCGAGACGTTGTCGTTCAAGACCAGGCTGACGAAGTTGACCGCGGTGCCGGTCGCGGGCCAGACCAGCCGCAAGCCGCGGCCCGGCGACTACGTCGTGATCACCGACCAGTACCTCGCCCACGGCAAGGTCGTCGGTCACGACATCGTGCACTGCGTGCTGGCGACGAAGCGGACGTCGCTGTGCATCGCCGCGGTGTCGCTGCCCAAGGGCCAGCTGGAGCTGCAGGGGATCGGGCCGGCGGGCGGCACCGGTCACTTCACGATCGCGGTGACCGGCGGAACGCGCGCGTACGCCCACGTGACCGGCACCGCCACGATCCGCAGCGGCGCACACAACACCGGCACGGAGACGTTCCGCCTGCGGCGGTAGGCCGCCGGCCGCGGATCGCCGGCCTGGCTTATCTGCCGGCTGCGGCCGCCCCGGTCGGCGAGCTCGACGTCGTCTCCGGCGGCTGCGCGTCGGCAACGACCTCCTCGTCGGGCCGCCCGCCCGGCATCGCCACCAGCGACAACACGAACGCGACCGCCATCGCCGCCGCCATCCCGATCACGACCGTCTTCGTCGCCGTCCCGAAGTCATGTTGGACGTCGTGCACGATGCTGTGCGGCGCTCGACCGAAGCCCGACGAGCCCGAGCCGCCGCCGGTGCTGGCGCCCGAGACCGCATGGGCGATCCGCGAGGCGACGCCCTGCGGCACGCCGTGGCCGGTGAGCGTGTCCTCCACCTTGGACACGACGTTGGTGACGAGGATCGAACCGAGCACGGCGAGCCCGAGGCTGCCGCCGAAGTTGCGCACGGTCTGCGTGACCCCGCTCACGGCGCCGTACGCGGTCGACGCCGCGCGGTTGAGCGCGTCGGTCGACACCGGTCCGAGCACCAATCCCATCCCGGCGCCCGCGATCGCCAGATACGGCCACTGGTTGCCGAACGACAACGCCGGAAGCTTTACCGCCCACAAGTAGAAGCCGACCGCAGCGACCGCGCAACCGAGCACGACAGTCGGCCGCGCGCCGCGCGTGTCGAGGATGCGTCCGCCCCACTGGGAGGCGAGCGCGAAGCCGCCGAAGAACACGAGCAGCATCAGGCCCGCGTTCGAGGAGCTGTAGCCGAGCGCGATCTGCGCGTACAGGCTGGCGAAGAAGAACAGCGGCACGAAGCAGATCGAGAGCAGGAACAGGACCGCGTTGTCGACCGCGAAGGCGCGGTTGCCGAACAGACGCATCGGCACCAGCGGCTGCTCGACGCGCAGCTCCCAGCGCACGAAGATCGCGATCAGGATCACGCCGACCACGAGGCACGCCCACGTGGCGACGCTCGACCAACCCCACGCCGACGCCTGCTGCAGGCCGAGCACCGCGAGCCCCATCCCCCCGATCGACAGGATCGCGCCGGTCATGTCCAGGCTCTCGGCGCGGTGCGCGTCCTGGTGGGGCTTGGCGATCAGCGTGAGCACGATCGCGATCAGCGCGACCGGGACGTTGACCCAGAAGATCGCACGCCAGGTCCATGCCGTGAGGTAGCCGCCGGCGATCGGACCGACGGACGTCAGGGCGCCGGAGATCGAGAAGAACGCCGCGAGGTATTTGCCGCGCTCGTCGATGTCGAAGCTCGAAACGACAATCGCCAGCGCGGCCGGGAACAGGAACGCCGCGCTCGCGCCCTGCAGCACACGGAAGGCGATGATCCACTCCTCACCGCCCGAGCCGGTCGGGGTCGCGCCGCACAGCGCCGAGAACAGCGCGAAGCAGAACACGCCGCCGAGCAGCGTCGTACGGTGGCCGACGATGTCGGCGACGCGCCCACCGAGGGGAAAGAGCGCCGCGAGCGACAGCAGATAGCCGTTGACGATCCACTGCGCTGCGGTCGGCGACAGCTTCAGGTCGTGATTGAGGTTCGGAATCGCCAGCGAGACGATCGTCTGGTCGATGAACATCATCGCGACCGCGAAGATCATCGCCGTCAACACCAGAATCTTGTTGGACACCTCGGGTACCCCCTTCGGCTGCGAGCGCGGCTCCGTCTGATCGATCAGGCCGAACACGGACGCGGCCGGATCACGTCGTACCTCATTTCGTCACTTCGTCGTGTCGGTCGGTCCGCCTGCACGACGACCTGGACGAACATAGGATTGCGCCAATCGGCGATTGCGGGCAAGTGAGGGTCGCCAACGATCGCCGGGTTCAACCGGCGGTCAGCTACATTCCGCGCGTGCCTGGACGTCGCACGAGGCTCTGGGCCTGGTCGGCGCTCGGCCTGGCCGGATCCTTGCTGGTGGCCGTGGCGGCCCCCCGCGCGCTGGACGACGGGGTCGTCGGATGGTGGTATCAGCCGTCGTTCCCGGGCAGCCGCAGCGCCGGCGTGCATGTCGTCTGGATCGGCATGGCGATTTTGTCGCTCGCCTGGCTGCTCCTGTGGCGCAGCCCGCCGGAGCGCCCGATCACGATCGCGATCGCCGCCGTCTGGCTGCTGCCGCTGGCGCTGGCGCCACCGCTGTTCAGCCGCGACGTCTACAGCTACCTGGCGCAGGGGACGATCCTGCACCTCGGCCACAACCCGTACCACGTCGCCCCGGCGGAGTTGGGGCGGCTCGGCCACCAGCACGTGCTCGACGCGGTGTCGCCGTTCTGGCGCCACACGACCGCGCCGTACGGGCCGCTGTTCCTGGAGCTCGTGAGCCTGATCGTCGGGATCACCGGCCAGCACCTGATCGGGGGCGTCCTGCTGTGCAAGCTGCTGGACGTGATCGGCCTCGCGCTGGCGGCGGCGTCGGTGCCGAGGATCGCTCGCTCGCTGGGCACCGATCGCAGCGCCTCGGTGTGGCTGGTGGTTGCCTGCCCGCTCGTGCTGCTGGCGCTGGTGGCCCCCGGCCACAACGACGCGCTGATGATCGGGCTGCTCGCCTTCGGCGTGGCACTCGCCTTGCGCGGCAATCCCTACGGCGGCGTCGCGGTGTGCGCGGTGGCGGCGACGATCAAGGTGCCGGCGCTCGTCGGGGCGGTATTCATCGCGGTCGCGTGGGCACGCGCCGAACGCGACCTCGGCGCCCGGCTGCGGTTCGTCGCCGGCTGCCTAGCGATCGTCGTCGCGGTGCTCGCGATCGTCACGCTCGCCAGCGGGGTCGGCGTCGGCTGGCTGTCGAGCTCGGTGTTCTCGACCCCCGCGAAGGTGCATCTCGCGATCACGCCCGCGACCGCCGTCGGCTACACCGTCGCCAAGCTGCTCGGGCTGGTCTCGGTCCACGTCGGCGGCCGCGGCCTGGAGTCGGTGTTCGGCGTCGTCGCGACCGTGATCGCGGCCGCGCTCGGACTGTGGCTGCTGGCCGGCGTGCGCGTCCCGCGGCTGGTGGTGCCGCTCGGCGGCTGCTTGCTGATCGCGGCGGCGGGCGGGCCGGCCGCGTGGCCCTGGTATTTCAGCTGGGGGCTCGTGCTCGTGGCCGCGTGCACGGGGGTGCAGCGCTCCCCCGCGGTCGCGTGGGCGCTCGTCGTTTCGGCGTTCCTGGTCAAGCCCAACGGCATCCTGGTGCTGCCGCTGGGCTCGGCGCCGGCGGTGCTGGCGGTGTATGTGCTGATCGGGGTGTGGGCGTGGCATCGCTATGGCTCGGGGTGGCACGGCCGGGCCGGCGGTGGCTTGTCGGGCGGGGACGGCGCCGACGGCGAGCGGGGCGCCGGGACGGGTGCCACCGGGCCCGGGACGCGGGCGCCGTTGGTGCACACGTAGTGGTCGCTCGCGTACACACGGTCGCACCGAGAGGTACGGCTGGTGGATGCCGGCCAAGGACGCAGAATTTGTGGCGTAGCAGAGCTACGCGAGGATTCGAGGACGCCGGCCGGCGCCGCCAGACGTGCCTCGAATGCGGGCGTGTGTACGGGAGTGGCCACTAGTGGCTGCCGGGACGAGGAGCCGGCGCGTGCCCGCTCGCACGAGGTTGGCTGGGGCGGCGCACTCGGACGTGGTCGCGATCTTTGGGCCGGCGCTGTTGGCGCTGGTGCTGTCGCTGATCGGGATCACGGGGCGCAGCCTCGGCTTCGACGAGGGCGCGACCTGGGCGATCGCCAGCCAGCATCTGCCCGGCCACGGCCTCGGCGCGGGGATCGCTCACGACGGCGGCAACATGCTCGGCTTCTACGCGCTCGAGCACCTGTTGATCGCGGCCTTCGGAGACTCGCTGTTCGTGCTGCGGCTGCCGGCGGTGCTGTCGGCCCCGGTGACCGCGGGATTCGTGGCCGCGATCGGGCTGCGTCTGTTCGAGCGGCGCGTGGCGGTGCTCGGGGCGGTGCTGACCGCGGTGACGCTGTCGGTGGTCTACTGGCAGCAGACCGCGCGCGGCTACGCGCCGATGCTGGCGTTCACGTGCGCGGGGATGCTGTGCTTCGTGCTGCTCGCCAATGGGGTCGGGCCGTCGCCGGATGGGCAGCCGGCGCCGCGGCGGTGGCCGGGGGCGCGCTGGTCGTGGCCGGCGGGGCGGTGGTGGCCGGTCGCCGGCTACTCGGCCGCGATGGCGCTCGCCATCTACTGCAGCTTCGTTGCGGTGCTGGTGATCCCGGCACAGGTCGTGGCGCTGGTCTGGCGGCGCTCGGCCTGGCGGCGGTTCCTGGTCGCGCTCGTCGGACTCGCCGTCTGCGCCGTCCCGCTGGCGGTGCTCGCCCGGCGGCGCGGCTCGGGCCAGCTGTTCTGGGTGCCGCGTCCGGATCACCAGGTCGAGAAGCAGGTGCTCGAGTCGCTGACCGGGTCGGGGCTGCAGTCGGTCTTTCATCCCACGTTTCTGGCCACGCCTGGGTACTGGCTGACGATCGCGGCGGTGGCCGCGGTGCTCGTGACGGCACTGATCGCGCGGTCACGCGCGGCGGCCCAGCCAAGCGACGCGCCGCTGGCCGGCTGGGGTGCGCTGCTCGTGCTGGCGTGGGCGATCGTCCCGCCGGTGCTCGTGTTCGGCTACTCGTTCGCGTCCCAGCCGCTGTTTCAGCCCCGCAACCTGCTGACGTCGGTGCCGGGCGTCGCGTTCGTGCTGGCGCTCGGCATCTGCGACCGCCGGCTGCCGCGGCGGGCCGCCGGCGCCGCGCTGGTCGTCGCGCTCGGGATCCGGCTCGTGCCGCTCGCGACCTCCTACGACGTCTCCCCGGAGCCGTGGGATGCGGCCACCCACGCGGTCCTGTCGTCCGCGCGGCCGGGCGACTGCGTCCTGTTCTACCCCGAGGACGGCCACAACCCGTTCCAGTACTACGAGCACAACGCGCGGCCGGCAGGCGCGTCTCTACCGCGCTCGGTGCTGCCGTCGAGCGGGTGGCCCGAGATCCGCTCCTACGTCGAGCGCTACGAGACGTTGACCCCGACGCAGCAGACGGCGCTGGCCGCGCGCTGTCGCCGGCTATGGCTGGTCTCAAGCCACGAGGGGCAGAGCAACGGCCCCCCACAGTCGCGCCGGAACCTGCGCACGTTCAACCGCTTCCGCGGCGAGCTCGAGCGTGTCTTCGGCCACGGGCCGGTGAAGACCTACGGGTACGCGTCGGCGATCCACGTGCGGCTGCTGCCCGGTCGCGGGTGACGGGCTCTCTCACCCGGCGACGGGTTGGGATGCTTCTTTCGCCCTATGAAAGAAATCCCCCAAGCGGCGACGCGGAGGCCGAGCGGGGCGGTCGACAGCGGTCGGCGAACGACGGCACCGAGGGGGGTGGGTAGGTAGGCCGGGTTGGGCGATTACTCGCGAACTGGGTGCACAATCGTCACCGCTCGTGTCTTCGTCGCCAAGGCCCCGCCGCGGTCCGGCGTGAGGATGCCGTCGAGCGTCGAGAGCGACTCTCCCGCCGCGTCGACGCCGCCCCGGCCGCTGAGAGCACGAAATATCACCATCCTGGCTGCCGCCCGGGCACGTTGGCGGATCCTGATGGGCACAGGTAACGCCATCAGCCATTCTGGCCGCGGCGGACGTCGATTGGCGGAATTCGCAGATCCCGCTCCATGCGGGCGTTCACCCAGCCCGCGCCGCCGCGTCCGTCCCGTCCCTTCAGTGCCGCCGTTCGCCGACTACCGTCGTCCGCCCGTTCCCTTCACCGCTGCCGTTCGCCGACCGCCATCGTCCGCCCCGCTCGCGCCGCCACCATCGCCCGCCCCGCTCCCACGATGACCACCGGCCCTACGGCCGCATCGCATGCCCGACGAACGTCAGCAACGACAGCAACACGAAGAACACGAGGTTGATCGCGATCAGGATGTTGAACGAGCGGCCCTTCATGTAGCGGCCGAACAGGCATAACCCGGGGAAGGCGGTGATCACCATCCGCGGGTTCGGCGGCGTGTACTGCGAGGTGACCGCCAAAAACATGATCGCCAGCGTCCAGACGATCGCGGGCAGCGACAGCTCGCGGCGGTAGAACCAGAGCAGGACGAGCTCGACGGCCATGATCACGGCCCCGATCTCGCCGAACACGAGGTTGAGGTCGATCGTCGGGTGGTTGAAGTGGTTGGGGTCGAACGCGGGCGCCATGCGCTGCGCCGCGTCGGCGAGCGCGAACAGGTTGGTCTTCTCGCCCCAGCCGTGGTGCTGGGCGATGTAGGTGGCCATCGGGTTGCCGGTCCACCGCCACAAGAACAACATGAAGCAGCCGACGCCGATCACCGACAGCAGCGGCGCTTTCAGGCTCGCGCGGAACTCCGGCGAACGCCAGCCGCCGCGCCACAGCTCGACCAGGCAGGCCGACGCGCATACCGGCCCGAGCACGAGCCCGACGGGCTGCACGGCTGTCCCGAACGCGGCGCAGATCCCCGCCAGCCACCACTTGCGACGCTCGAGCGCCCACAGGCAGACCGCGACCAGCGGCAGCAGGATCCCCTCCGAGTAGACCATCGAGAACACGACGGCGCCGGGGAAGACGACGAACAGGACGGTCGCCCGGCGCGCCGCGGCGCGATCCCACCAGCCGTCGCACAGGCGGTGCACGAACACGGTCGCGACCCAGCCGCCGACGCCGGAGATCACGAGCCCCGCCATTGTCGAGGCCCACACCTGCTGCCACGGCGACACCAGCTCGACGACGGGCGTCAGCAGCCAGATCGCGATCGGGAACAGCGGGAAGAACCCGAGCGTCGTCTGCCCGTAGTCGACGTGCTGGGGGTAGCCGTGGTTGGCCAGCCGCCGATACCAGAGGCCGTCCCAGTTGGCAAAGCCGGTGAGGATCCCGTGATGGCCGAACTTGCCCTGCAGGTACGCGGCGAGCACGAGCAGCACGCGCGCCGCCACGTACACGACCGTGATCCACAACAGCTCGCGGCGGGCGGTCGCCGAGATCCTCAATCCCCCGCCGATCCGCCGCCGTGCGCGCGACCGGGGGCGAGAGCGCGTCGGCTCGGGCCCGGGCAGCGTCGCCGGCGGATCGAGCACCGCGGCGCCGTCGCCGGACACCTCGACGTCGCTCACGCCCGCCATGGCGACCGTGTGATCGTGCTTGGGGTCGATCGGATCCGAGGCTGCGTGCACAGGCGAAGCGATGAGAAGGAATGCACGAGGGGCCCGGATGCAGACGCGCCACCCACGCGGACGGGCGGGCGCCACGGAGGCGCGACGCACACGAGCCCTCTCAAAGCGTTGAGCGTAGCGATCCGATTGACGCGGAATCGACGGCGGAGTCGCGCCGCCGGTCGCGCGACGGCTTCAATTCCGGGGCACGCGCGCCAGTGGGCATACTGAGGGAGTGACCGAAGCGCTGTCAGCGGAGGCGCTTGAGCCGCTGTCCTCGCAGCCCCAGGCGGCAGCGATCCTGCTCGACATCGACGGCACGTTGGCCCCGATCGTCGAGCGCGCGTCCGACGCTCACGTGCCCGAGTCCACGCGCCAGCTGCTGATCTCGATCTCTCGCACGTACCGGCTCGTGGGATGCGTGACCGGGCGGCGCGCCTCGGAGGCGCGCGCGATGGTCTCGATCGGGACGATCACCTACCTCGGCTCGCACGGCGCCGAGCAGCTGCGCCCCGGCTGGACCCAGGCCGAGCTCGACCCGGCGGTTGCCGAATGGTCGCGGCGGATCCACGACTTCGGGCGCGAGCAGGACACCGCCGACTCGCGCCGGCTGCGTGTGCGCCTCGAGGACAAAGGGCCGATCGTCGCGTTTCACTGGCGCGGCGCCCCCGACCAGCGCATCGCGGAGGCGGCCGTCGCCGAGATCGCCGGCTGCGCCGAGGAGGCCGGCCTACAGCCGCACTGGGGGCGCAAGGTGCTCGAGATCCGTCCGCCCGTACAAATCGACAAGGGCCTCGGCGTGCAGCGCCTGCTGGAGGAGCGCGGCGGGATCGATGCGGCCATGTACGCCGGGGATGACGTCACCGATCTCGACGCCTTCCGCGCGCTGGACCGCATGCGCCGCGACGGCATGCTGAGCAGCGCGCTGCGCGTCGGCGTCGCCTCCGACGAAGCGCCGTCGGAGATCACCGACGAGGCCGACCTCGTCGTCGACGGACCGACGGGGGTGCGCGCGCTGCTGACGCTCCTGGCCGCCGACGACTGACCCAGCGCCGTGCGGTTCCACGAATTCCTGCGTACGACCGTGTTGATGAGCGCGGGCTCCGCGACCGCACTGGCGCTGGTCGCGATCGTCGCCGGCGCCGGCCACGGGGAGCTGGTCGTGCTCGCGATCGCCTGGTGGCTGATCGGCGGCGTCGTCGGCCTCTGGATCGGCCGCGAGTCGCACATCTCGCAGGCGATCGGATCGGTGCTGGCCGCGGCCCGCGCGCAGCGTTCGCTGCCCGAGATGAGCCCGGCACGGACGGTGCTCAACCGGTTGTGGCCGCTGATGGTCGTCACGATCGTCGCCGTCGCGATCGGGTTCGTGGAGCCGCAGATTCCCGCGATCGCGGCCGGCTTTGCGATCGTGTGGGCGCTCGCGTGGCGCCGGCAGGCGTCGGCGGTGAAGGCGATCGAGGACCGCGACGGCGCCCGCTTCTACGTCGACCACACCTCGCCCCTGAGCCCGATCCGGCTGGTGCGCACGCCCGGCTTCCGCGCCAACCACCCCGAGCTGCAGCACACGCCGCCGCGCACTGCGCAGCCGCGCTGACCGACGTCGCGCCGAGTCGCCGTGCAAGCCCCCGACATCGTGCTCGTGAGCGTGACCTCGACGACCGGCTGGGGCAACGCCGCGCGTCAGCTGGCCGCGTCGCTGACGGCGGCCGGCGCGCGCGTCGGGATCGCCGAGACCGGGCCGGTGCCCGAGGTCCGCACGTTCATGGCCACCGACTTCGTGCAGGCGCTTGCGGCACGCCGGACCGCGGCGGCGGCGCTCGCCGCGCACCGGCCGCGGGCGCTCATCTACTGCTCGATCACGGCGGCGCTTCTGTGGCCGGCGCCGGGGGCGATCTGGCTGGACTCGCTCGCCGCCGAGAACCGCCCCGGGCGCCACGGCGTCTGGCAGCGGCACGTCGAGCGACATCGCATCAGACAGGCACCGCTGGTGATGACGATGGCCGCCGACTCGCTGGCGCCGCTCGACGATCACCATCGCCCGCAATCGGTCGTCGTGCCGGTCGCGATCGACCGCTCCGGCGCCGGCGAGCCAGCACGCGACCGCGACATCGACGTGCTCGCCTACACCGGCGATCCCGTCAAGCGCCGCCTGGAGTTCATTCTGGACTCCTGGCAACGCGCGCGCCGAGGCGACGAGAGACTCGTCGTGACCGGCATCGCCGCCCCCGATAAGGATGGCGTGCGGTTCACCGGCCGCGTCGCCCCCGACGAGTTCCGCGCGCTGCTGCGCCGCGCGAGGGTATTCGTGACCGCCCCGCGCCGCGAGGACTTCGGAATCACGGCGCTGGAAGCGCTCGCCGACGGGGCGATGCTCGTGACGACGCCGGCCCCGGGCCCATACCCGGCGCTGGCGCTTGCCTCAGAGCTCGACCGGCGGCTCGTGTCCGACGACATCGCGGTCGCGCTGCGCCACGCGCTCGACCGCCCGCAGCCGGACTACGCGGCCCGCGCGGCGAAGCTCGTCGAGCCGTTCAGCGTCGCCTCGGTGAGCGCGACGCTCGAGCAGAAGGTCGTGCCACGATTGTTGGCAGGATGGGAGTTGTGAACTTCGCCACCAGCGCGCTGGCGTCGATCCCGAGCCCTTCGAGCAACGGGTTCTCGGTCGGCCCCGTCTTCTTCCACGCGTACGGGATCATGTACGTGCTCGCGGTCGCCGCCGCGATCTTCATCTCACGCTGGCGTTGGATGAAGATCGGCGGCGATCCGGATCTGCCCTACGAGATCGCGCTGTGGGCATTTCCCGGCGGGCTGATCGGCGGGCGCATCTACTTCGACATCACGACGCCGTCGAAGATCCCCGACCACTGGTGGGGCGTGTTCGCGATCTGGGACGGCGGGCTGGGGATCTGGGGTGGGATCCTCGGCGGCGTGCTGACCGGCCTGTGGGTCGTGCACCGGCGCCTGAGCAAGGATCAGCGGCGCTGGTTCATGGACATCGTCGGCCCGGCGCTACTCGTCTCCCAGGCGATCGGCCGGGTCGGCAACTACTTCAACCAGGAGCTGTTCGGCCAGCCATCGAGCCTGCCATGGGCGCTGCGGATCGCGCCGGCCCATCGACCGCCCGGCTATGCGCAGTTCACGACGTTCGAGCCGACGTTCCTGTACGAGCTGATCTGGGACCTCGGGTTCGCGGGCTTTTTGATGTGGCTGTGGACCAAGCGGGTCGTCCGCGCGCCCGGGCTGTTTGCGCTGTACGTCGCGGGCTACTCGGGCTTTCGCATCTTCGAGGAGACGCAGCGGATCGACTACTCCAACTACTTCCTCGGGATGCGCGTCAACTTCTGGATCGCCTCGGGGCTGTGCCTGATCGGGCTCGCGTCGTTCGTGATCATCCAGCGCGGCCTGTGGGGCCGCGGCTGCGAGCCGGCAGAGCCGGCGCCTCCGCGCTCGATGGTGCCCGGCGGCCGCCAGGCCCGGCCCCGGGGCCGCCGGCCGGTGGTGGCGCCGCGGGCCGCGGTCGCGACCGCGCAGGACAGCGCTGCCTCCGAGCGTGGCGCGCCGCAGCAGACCAAGCGGCCGCCGCCACCGCCGCCGCGCAAGCGCGGCAAGGGCTCTCGGCGCGGCTGACCGCCCCAGCATGGATACTCCCTCGCCATGAGTAGCGGGGTGCGGCGTGCTGTGTCCGCGTTCGCGGGGATGCTGGTCGCCGCCGGCGCGTCCATCGCGCTTGTCGTCGCGCCCGCGCAGGCGTATAGGACGACGGTCGGCGTCGGCGGTCGTCCGCATGGTCGGCCGCTGCCGAGCAACTACCTCGGGGTGGCGTTCACGTACAAGCCGATCGAGGGCTGGGTCGGGCCGCCGTCGCGCCCCGTCGATCCGGTGCTCGTTCGGCTGATCCGCAACCTCGCCCCGCACGGGCGGCCGCTGCTGCGGATCGGCGGCGAGAGCGCCGACCATAGCTGGTGGCCGATCCCGCACTACCACAAGCCGTTCGGTATCACCTACGACCTGACGCCGGGCTTCACCGTCGCCGCGCGCCGCCTCGCGAAGGCAGCGCACGCGAAGCTGATGCTCGGCGTCAACCTGCAGGCGAACCGGCCCAAGCTCGTCAAGGTCGAGTCCCACGAGCTGCTGCGCCGGATCGGCGCGAAGTACGTCCAGTCCTTCCAGATCGGCAACGAGCCGAACCTGTACACGGTGATCCCCTGGTACAAGATGCTCAACGGCCATCCGGTGCCGCAGTACTCGAAGGTCGGCACGCCCGTGTTCGCACGGCCGCCGTCCTACGGGCCGGCCGACTTCGCCGACGAGGTCTACCGGATGCTGCGGGTGATGCCCAGGTACCCGGTGGCAGGTCCGGAGACCAACGAGGCACCGTGGCTGGCCGCGTTCACGCGGTTCTTGCACCCGGCCGGGCGCGCGGTCACGCTCACCACACACGCGTACGGCGGCAACAAGTGCACGGTCGACCCGAGCCAGTGGCACTTCCCGACGGTCCCGCACCTTCTGAGCCTGCCCGCCTCGCGCGATCAGCTCGTGGGCATCGGCCAGTACATCGGCGTCGCCCACGGCCGCGGCGACGGGTTCCGCGTCGATGAGCTCGGAACGGTCAGCTGCAGCGGCCTGTGGGGCGTGTCGAACACGATGGCGTCGGCGCTGTGGGTGATGGACACGCTGTTCTCGCTGCGCGCCTCCGGCGTCAACGGTGTCAACCTGCACACGGTCAAGGGCGTCAACAAGCTGTTCGTGCCAAAGCGCTCGCACGGCCGCTGGCATGCGACCGTCGGGCCGTGGTACTACGGCGCGTTGATGTTCACGCAGGCGTCGCCGGCCGGCTCGCGGCTGCTGCCGGTCGCCGGCGGCGGCCTGGCCGACACGCGGGTGTGGGCGACGCTGGGGCGCGACCGCGCCGTCCGCGTGCTCGTGATCAACGACAGCATCGACGCCGGCGCCCGCGTGCTCGTCCGCAACCCGCCCGACTACGGCCGCCGGCCCGGGTCGCTCGAGCTGCTGCGCGCCCGCAGCGCCTACGCGACGCACGGGCTGAGCCTCGGCGGCCGCAGTTTCGGCCGCACCACGACCGGTGTGCTCAGGCAGCCGATCACACGGTCGGTCCACCGCCGCGCCGGCGCCTACGCGGTGACGCTGCCGCCCGCCAGCGCCGGGCTGCTGACGCTCACGCGCGCGGGCTGACGCGCATGACATCGACGCACCGCATCGGCCGGCGCGCGGCGACCGTGCTGGTGGCGATCGCGGCGCTGACATGCGGCAGCGTGCTGGCGCTGCGGGCGGGCATCGCCCGCGCCGATCGGGCGACCGTGACGATCTCGCCGAAGACGGTGACGCGACCGCTGCCGCAGGGCTTCGTCGGGCTCGCGTTCACCTACAGCGCGCTCACACGGTGGATGTCCGATCGCGGGCCTGTCGATCCGGTGCTCGTGCGGCTGATCCGCAACCTGACGCCGGTCGGCCGTCCGTGGCTGCGGATCGGCGGCGAGAGCGCCGACCGCAGCTGGTGGCCGATCAGCGGTTACCGCAAGCCGACCGGGATCACGGACGCGCTCGGGCCGGCATGGACCGCGATCGCGCATCGCCTCGCCCGCGCCACGAACGCGCGGCTGATGCTGGGACTCGAGCTTCAGGCCGATCGGCCCGCCATCGATCGGGTCGAGGCGCGGCAGCTGCTGCAGGGCGTCGGTCGCCGCTACGTCCAGTCCTTCCAGATCGGCAATGAGCCCGAGCTGTACCCGTCGATCCCCTGGTACAGGCGGCTTCACGGCCACAGCCTCGTCTGGTACAGCCACGTCGGCATGCCCGTGTATGCGCGGTCGCGCAGCTACGGTCCGGCGCGGTTCGTCGCCGAGGTGTCGCGGATCACGCGCGCGATCCCGCGCTTCCCGATCGCCGGGCCCGAGACGAACGTCCCCTCCTGGACGCAGGCGTTCGTGCGATTCTTGAGACCCACCGGCAGGGTGACGACCTTGACCACGCACGTGTACGGGGTCAACAACTGCATCCGCGATCCCCGCTCGATCGACTATCCGACGATCTCCAACATGCTCAGCCTGCACGCCTCACGGTCGTTGCTGCGGGGAATGGCGCCGTACGTGTCGCTCGTGCACGCGCGGCGCGGCAGCTACCGGATCGACGAGATGGGGGCGATCACGTGCAGCGGGCGGCCGGGGGTCTCCGACAGCATGGC
This sequence comes from Solirubrobacteraceae bacterium, assembly GCA_036273655.1. Classification (GTDB taxonomy): domain Bacteria; phylum Actinomycetota; class Thermoleophilia; order Solirubrobacterales; family Solirubrobacteraceae; genus Palsa-465. Next base: position 16,172 of record DASUHF010000036.1, read on the forward strand.
GACCGCGCTGTGGGCGATCGACGCGCTGTTCGACGCCGCCCGCCACGGCGTCGACGGCGTCAACCTGCACACCGACTACGAGCGCATCAACAACCTGTTCGCGCTGCGATTCGCGCGTGGGCGGTGGCGGGCCACGGTGCGGCCGCTCTACTACGGAGCGCTGCTGTTCGAACGCGCCGACCCCGCCGGTTCGCGACTGCTGCGCGTCGCCGGCGGCACCAGCCGCGCGCTGCGCGTGTGGGCGAGCCGACGCGGCCACACCGTGCGGGTCGCGATCGTCAACGACAGCCTTCACAGTGGCGGCACGATCCACCTGCGGCTCACGAGCGCGCTGCGCGCCCGGTCGGCGACATTGCAGCGGCTGCTGGCGGCGCGCGGCCGTGGCGCCTATGCGACGCGTGGGATCACGCTCGGCGGGCGCAGCTTCAAGACGACCGGCGTGCTCGGCGCGCCGCGGCTGACGACGCTGAAAGGCCGCGGCGACGAGTTCACGGTCGGGATGCCGAAGGGCTCAGCGGCGCTGCTGATGATCAACGCGCGCTGAGCGCGCCGCAGAGTCGCCGCTACGAGACGCAGAACTCACAGTCGCGGCCGCCGGCGGCGGTGTCGCGAGCGCGGGCAGCAAAGTGCTCGTCGCGGATCCGGGGGTCAGTCATTGCGCGGTCGTGCTCGCGGCGCGCGCGGCTGCGAGCGACGGAGTGGCGGATGCGGTCGCCGAGGCGCTGGGTAATGGTGGTCATCGTTGCCTTCTGGGCGGGTATCGGTTCAAATTCGCCTTGCACGCTAGTGTCTCGTTGGTTTAATTCGTTGGCGGTTAGGGTAGGTGGGGGTCATGCCTACTCCTTCTGCTGTTGCAATCGAGCTGACCGACGAAGAACGCGGACGTCTTGAGGCGTGGTCGCGGCGGCGTAAGACCGCGCA
>DASUHF010000037.1:0-48359 GCA_036273655.1 Solirubrobacteraceae bacterium
GCGTCCTCCTCGATCAGGTAGATGACGACGTCCCCGGCCCGCAGCCCGACCCAGCCCTGGCCTGGCTCGTACGGCAGCCGCAGCGGCAGCCCGAGCAGCTCGGCGTAGAAGCGCCGCATCGGTTCGATCTCGGTGCAGACGACGTCGATGTTGTCCAATCGCCGGGCGATCACGAGTGGTTCCTCGGCACGCGCGAGGTGAAGGTGCGGCTGTGCACGCGGGTGTCTCCTTCGTAGGCGTCGATTGCGGTCGAGAGCAGGTAGTCGGTCGCGTCGGCGGTCATCTGCGAACGCAGCTCCACCCGCACGCGCCAGTCGTCACGGCTCTGCTCGATCCGCCGGTGGACGCGCACGACCGACGACAGTGGATCACCGTCACGGATCGTCAGCGTCGCCGGATCGTGGTCGCGGTACTCCAGACCGCTCGGGAACCGCTGCCCGGCGGCGAAGTCGCGGCGGATCTCGCATCCGGTTTCGCCGGTCCCGGGATTGAACGTCAGCGCGATGCCCGGGTCGGGGTGGCGCAGCCACGTCGTCTGCAGCGGCGGCGCCTGCTCGGCCGGCCCGAACTCGGGCAGCGCCGCATCGCCGGGCTGGGGCGCGCGGACCGGGATCTCGACGACGCTGTCGCCGCCGGTCGCGACGGTGATCGTCGCCGGCGCGGGCGACGGCCACAGCCACGGCCAGTAGCTGGTCGAGATCGACAGCCGCAGCCGGTGGCCGGCCGGTACCGCGTATGCCGTCGCCTTCATCGGCACGATCGCGTCGACCGGCTCGCCGGGCGTCAGCGCCAGCGGCCGGTCGCGTCCCTCGCGGTGGCAGAGGTTCAGCACGCCCCGCGCGATCAGCGTCGAGGCGCCGTCGGGCCAGACGTCGCACAGTCGCGCCACGACGAACGCCGACGGGCGGTCGGCGCTGACGCGCAGCGACACGGTGACGTTGCCGAAGATCTCGATCGCGCGCTGCAGCGGATCGGAGTCGAGGCTCAGCGACTGCGCGTCGTCGCGGCGCTGGTCGAGCGGCATGTCGCCGGGCAGCGCGTACGCGCACCAGGCGCCGGCGTCGAGGCCGACGGTCTGGCCGCTGCAGTGCGCAAGTGGCGTCGCGTCGGCCGGCCGCGCGTCGCCGGCAGCCGCGAGCCGCCCGTCGCCCGACAGCGCCAGCCTCAGCGGCGTCGTGCTTTGCGCCGGCAGCGCCGGCTCGGCGATCCAGCGACCGGGACGGTCCACGTAGTCGGGCGCCGGGCGGACCGCGTCGGGCATCCACGCCCGCAGCATCGGCCCGTCCATCGCGCCGTTGTCGGCGCCCTTGAGCCAGTGGTCCCACCAGCGGACGGCCTCCTGCAGAAATCCGATCTGCGGGCCCGGGTGGCCGTACTGCGGCCACTGATGCCCCCACGGGCCGATCAGTCCCCGCCGCGGGCACTGCAGCCGCTCGAGCATCCGCAAGATCGCGTCGACGTACGCGTCGGCCCAGCCGCCGACCGCCAGCACCGCGCACTCCAGGGCCGCGTAGTCCTCGCAGATCGAGCCGTGGCGCCAGTAGTCGTCGCGAGCCTGGTGCGACAGCCACAGCTCCGCGAGGTCGACGCTGCCCTGCAGCCGCGTCATCCACAGCTCCCGCCACCGCTCGCCGACGATCGCCGGGTCCGGCGCGCGGACGTTGAAGCTCATCAGCGCGCTCGCCCACGGCAGCAGGTAGCACGCGAGCGGAACGCCGCCGAGGTAGTGGACGTCGTTGTCGTAGCGGTCGTCGGTGGAGCAGGCGGTGATGATCGCCTTCAGCGCCGGCGGTCGCAGCGCCGCGATCTGCAGGCTGTTGAAGCCGCTCCACGAGATCCCGGTCATGCCGACGTTGCCCGTGCACCACGGCTGGCGCGAGATCCAGTCGATCACCTCGAGCGTGTCGGCATGCTCCTGCGCCGAATACTCGTCGGTCAGGACCCCGTCGGAGTCGCCCGAGCCGCGCATGTCGACGCGAATCGCGGCGTACCCGGCGGCCGCGTAGTAGGGATGGATCGTCGAGTCCTCGCGCGCGTGCACGTCGTCCTTGCGGTACGGCAGGTACTCGAGGATCGCGGGGACCGGCTCGGACTCCGCGGTCCGCGGCCGCCACATCCGCGCGCACAGCCGCGCCCCGTCCGACAGCGTGATCCACAGCGGGTCGACGACCTCGATCTGCGCCGCGCCCGCGGGCCATCCCGAGCGCGGCATCTACAACCCGCCCGCGGCCGTGTTCCAGCCGGGTCCGGCGCCCGCGGACAGACGCGGACGGTCCCGATCGCCGCCGCCGGCACGGTCGTCGCCGTCGCCGCGGGCGACCGCGACCGCGCTGACGCGGCCGAACGGGAGCTCGCCCGGCGCCACGTCCTGGACGACGACGTCGTGCCCGCGCGCCCGCAGCCCCGCGATCGCCTCGGGGCCGGCGCGGGAGTCGACGAACGTGCGGTTGCCCTGCGAGTGCACGCGCGGCACGTCGATCGCCGCCTGCGGCCCGAGACCGTGGTCGGCATAGCCGACCATCGCCGCGATCACCGCCGCGAGGATCGCGTAGCCGCCGGCACCGGCGGCCGCGAACGCCGCCCGCCCGTCGCGCGCGGCGACGATCGCCGGCACCGCGAAGAACGGCATCTTGTGGGGCGCGATCGAGTTCGAGCGGCCCGGTCGCGGGTCGTAGTTGACCATCGAGTTGTTGAGGATGATCCCGGCCTCCGGGACCGCCACCAGCGACCCGAAGTCGGCGCCGATCGTCGTGATCAGCGCCGCCAGGTTGCCGTCCCTGTCGGCGGCGACGACCTGCGTGGTCCCGTGCACGCCGCCGGCGGAGCGCGGCCGCGCGGCGTCGCCCGCGCTCAGCCACGGCGCGGTCGCCGCGATCGGCCGGGGGACAGCCCGCTCGGGGCTGATCGCAGCCGCGCGGGCCGCGGCGAACTCCGCGCCGCCGAGCTCGGCGATCGGCTCGGCGGCGAGGTCGGGGTCGTCGGCGTAGCTGGCGGCGTCGGCGAACGCGTGACCGGTCGCCTCGGCGAGCAGGTGCAGCGCGGCGGCGCTGCCGGCGCCGGCGCCGGCCAGGTCGAAGTGCTCGAGGATCCCGAGCGTCTCGTACCCGACCGTGTCCCGGCAGGTGATGTAGCGCAGGTCGCGGTAGCCGGCGGCGGGCTCGTCGAGCACGACCGGCACGTAGGCGGCGAGGTCCTCCGCGGTGACGATCCCGCCGTCGCCGGCGATCGCCCGCACGATCGCATCGGCGGTCTCACCGCGGTGCAGCGCGTCAGGCCCGCGCGCGGCGATCGCCTCGAGCGTACGCGCCAGCGCGCGCTGGTCGATCCGCTCGCCCGGCCCGTCGGCGGTGCGGCTGCGCGGGACGCGGCCCTCAGGCAGCAGGATCGCGGCGAGCGCGGGGTGCTCCACGATCTCCGGCAGGCGGTTGGCGATCTCGATCTGCAGCACCCACGTGACCTCGACGCCGGCGCGCGCGAGCGCGATCGCAGGCTCCAGCAGCCGCGCCCATGGCAGCCTGCCGGCGCGCTGGTGCGCCGCCCACAGGCCCGGGACGGCGCCGGGCACGGCGACCGCCGAGCCGCCGACGTAGTTGCGGTCGCCGGCCACCGACGGCCAGTCGTGGCCGTCGAGTGGGCCGTCGAGCACGTCGTACATGTCCGCCCGCGCCGCGGCCGGCGCGCGCGGGCCGTGGTCGACCGCGAAGAAGCTGCCGCCGCCGGCCGAGGCCTGGTAGACGCTCAGGTGCCCGTAGCCGCCGATGCTCGCGTTGTTGGGCTCGGCGACGAACGCCGCGAACGCCCCCGCGACGATCGCATCGATCGCATTGCCGCCCGCCTCGAGCGCCGTCAACCCGGCCCGCACCGCCGGTTCGTTGCCGGCCGAGACCACGCCGGCATCCGATTGCACCTCCGCGCGCGTCCCGAGCACCTTCGAGATCTGTTGCGACATGACCATCGGGTGTTGGCAGAATAACGGGATGGCTGGCGTACCCGCGGCTCCACAGCCGGGCGGGCGGACGCCGTCGGCCGCCGCTCGTCACGCCGAGATCGTGGGCGCTGGGATCGCTGGGCTGGCGACCGCGGCGGCGCTCGCGCAGCGCGGCTGGACCGTCACGGTCCACGAGCGCTCGGTCGAGTTGCGCGAGCTCGGCGCGGGGATCTCGCTGCGGGAGAACGGGGTGCGGGCGCTCGAGGCGCTCGGGATCCTCGACGAGACGGTCGCCCGCGGCGAGCGGATTCTCGACTGGGAGCTGCGCGACGAGCGCCAGCGGCTGTTGAGCTCGGGCGCGCTCGACGACCACGCCCGCTTCTTCACGGTCACCCGGCCGGCGCTGCACGCCGCCGACCTCGTCGTTGGCGCCGACGGGATCTGGTCGACGGTCCGCCCCGCGGCGGGGATCGAGTCGCGGGTGCGCGACCTCGAGTACCTCTCCTACCGGACGCTGCTGCCGCGCGTGCCGGGCGACCCCGTTGGCAGCTTCCCCGGCTACTGGAGCGCCAGCCGGCGGATCGCGATCGCCGGCTGCGGCCCCGACCGCGTCTACGTGTTCCTGTTCTGCCGTCCCGACGACCACGCCGCGCGCGAGCTGCCGGGCGCCCATGCCGAGTGGCAGCGGGCGTTCCCGCGCCAGGCGTCGGTGCTGGCGCGGGTTTCGTTCGACCAGCCGTGGCGGGCGATCCACGAAGTGCGCTGTGATCGCTGGCGAGCGGGCCGCGTGGTGCTCGTCGGCGACGCCGCGCACGCGATGGCGCCGACGCTCGGACAGGCCGCGTGCATCGCGATGCACTGCGGGGTCGCGCTCGCGCAGGCGCTCGAGCCCAGCGGCGATCCGGACACGGCGCTCGCGGCGTGGGAGGCGGCGCAGCGGCCGATGGTCGACGCGACGCAGCGCTACGGGCGAGCGTACGTGCGGATGATGACCCGCTGGCCGCACCGGCTGCTGAGCGCGCGCTCGGCGGTCGCGTGGGCGCTCTCGCGCTCGGCCCCCGTGCAACGGCGGTTGGCCGGCTCGGCGCCGCCGCTGCGGGTCGGCTGATCCGGATCGGCTCGGCGTCAGCCCACCGGCACGAGCCCCTCGCCGCGCGCCCACTCGATCGTGCGGCGGAACGTGTCGGCGACGGGCGTGTAGCGCAACCCGAGCTCGCGGGTCGCCAGCGAGCCGTCGTAGCGGTGGCCGTGCAGGATCGTCGCGACCCGCGCCGAGCACATCGGCGACACGCGCCCGCGGGCTTCGAACCCCAGGTCCGCCAGCTGCGCGGCACGTCGCGCCACTTCACGCGGCACGAAGCGGACCCGATGCGAGACGCCCGACAGCTCCGCGAGCAACGCGATCGTCTCCCGCGACGTCAGCGCCTCGTCGCTGAGCAGATACCGCCGCCCTGTCATGCCGCGCCCCTCCGCGAGCAGGTGGGCTGCCACCACGTCCCCGACGTCGACGATGCTGACGTGGGTGTCGACGAACACGGGCAGGCTGCCCTTCACATAGGCGAGGATCAGCGCGGCGGTGCCGCCGGCGCGCGGCGGCCCTTGCACCGAGGTCGGGTTCAGCGCGACGACGTCGACGCCGGTCACCGCGGCGGCGGCGAACGCGGCCCGCTCCCCCTCGTACTTCGAGCGCTCGTAGCCGCTCAGAAACGAGCCGCGGTGGGGCGTGCGCTCGGACCCGACCGTCCCGAACGCCTCGCCGATCGTCGCCGACGAGGACGTGAACACGACGCGCGGCACCCGGTGGCGCGCGGCCGCGTGCACGACGTTCTGGGGACCGAGCACGTTGACCTGCCACATCCGCTCCGGGTCACGCGGGCAGTGGGCGTTGATCCCGGCGACGTGGTGGACGAGCTCGCAGCCTTCAAGCGCGTCGGCGAACGAGTCGAGCTCGCAGACGTCGCCGCGCACGAGCGTGACGGCCTTGTCCTCCAGCGCGCGCGCCGCCTCGTCTGAGCGCGCGAGCGCGATCACCTCGTCGCCCCGCGCGATCAGCGCGTCGGCAAGCTGGCCGCCGATGTACCCGCCGCCGCCCGTCAGGAACACGCGGCTCACGTGATCTTGCCGGGGTTGAGCTGGCCCGACGGGTCGACGCCATCGAACAGCGCGTCGAGCATCGCCACCCCCGGCGCGGAGATGTCCTGTTGCAACCAGGGCGCGTGCTCGGTCCCGACCGCGTGGTGATGCGACAGCGTCGCGCCGTTGTCGACGAACGCCTGCTGGATCGCGGACTTGACGACCTCGTACTGGGCGAGCATGTCGTCGCCGGGGTCGGTGCGGAACGCAAACGTGAAGTACAGGCAGGCGCCCGTCTGGTAGCTGTGCGAGAGGTGGCACATCACGTAGCCCTGCACGCGCTGGTCGCTGAATGCGCCGCGCGCGGCCGTCATCACCGCGTCGTACACGGGCCGCAGCTGGCGCCAGGACATCGCGGTCTCCGACACGTCGCCGGCGGCGCCGCGGTCGAGCAGGAAGTCGCGGATGTAGGGGGTGTCGAACTTCTTGCGGTCATACAGCGCGCCCGGGCCGGCGCCGATGCACAGCCCGCCGTGGCGCTTGACGATCTGCCCGACGGCCCGGCGCTGGGAGTTGACGTGGCGCTCTGAGCCCTCATAGCCGATGAACGCCAGGCACATGTCGCCGACGTCCCAGCGCCGGCGGCGCGTAAGGTACTCCTCCAGAGCGCGCGACTGGAGCCGCTCGAGCGGGCTCGGCGACGTCCGCATCGCGAGCGAGAACGCGGTCTCCGGCCCGTCGGCGACGCGGCTGACCGAGACCGGATGCTCGGAGTGGGCGATCTCTTCCATTGCCGCGAGCCCCTGCGCGAACGTCTCGAACAGGTAGCCGAGGATCAGCCGCTGCGCCGGCAGCCGGCGGACCTGCAGCGTTGCCTCGGTGATGATCCCGAGCCGGCCCTCGGAGCCGAGGATCATCTCGCGGATGCTCGGCCCGTTGGACGCGGCCGGGATTGGCTTGACGACGAGCGTGCCGCTCGGCGTCAGCACCCGCAGCCCCTTGGTGACGTCGGCGATGTCGCCGTAGCGATCGGACTGCATGCCCGACGAGCGCGTCGCGATCCAGCCGCCGAGCGTCGAGTGCGTGAACGAGTCCGGGTAGTGGCCGAGGGTGTAGCCGAGCGCCTGCAGCTGGCGCTCCAGATCGGGCCCCAGCGCCCCCGTCTGCACGCGCGCCAGCCTCGACTGGGAGTCGAGCTCGAGCACGCGGCGCATCCGCTCGAGGTCGACCGAGACGACCGGCCGCGCCTCGTCGGCGCGCGCCTCCAGCGACCCGGAGATCGAGGAGCCGCCGCCGAACGGGATCACGACCGCGTCGTGGTCAAGCGCCGCCCGCAGCACGGCGGCGGCCTCGTCCTCCGATGCCGGCCGCACGACCACGTCGGGGATCCGCGGCAGATCGCCGCGGCGCTGGCGGATCAGGTCGCGCAGCGACTTGCCGCGGGCGTGGACGACCCGGTCGCGGGCGTCGGTGGACACGCACGCCGCACCGAGCGCGTCGTCGAGCGCCCGCCGCAGCGCCGCCGGCAGCGCCGGCTCGGGAACCTCAAGCGTTTCGAAGCGCGGCGGCGGGTCGGTCACGCGACTGACGTCGACCCCGAGCTTGTCGGCGATGAACGGGGGCAGAAACGGCTTGTCGTCGACGGTGAACTGCTCTGACTCCGAGCCCCAGCCCCACCACTTCATGTCAGCCACAGCGGTTCCTCGTGGGTCGGCGGTCGCGGTCCCCGCAGGCTATCGCTGGTCACGTGCGAGCTCACCAGCGAGGGTGATCGGGATTTCTATCGACAGGTGTGAGTTATCCCGATCACCCACGCCCGCAATCGCCGAGGCGCCGCTCAGACCGCGTCGACGCGCCCGGCCGGAGCGCGCGACTCCGGCGTCTCGGGCTCCCAACCGGTGGCGTGGCCCAGCGACGCTGACTTCAGCACCTTCAGCGACAGCAGCGCGCACTTCATCCGCTGCGCCGAGATGTCGATCCCGAGCAGGTCGAGGACGAACGAGCGGTCGAGCTCGCGCAGCTGCGACAGCGTCATCCCGACCACCTCGTCGGACGCCATCGACGCCGCCGCCTGCGAGATCGCGCAGCCGTGGCCCTCGAACCGCACGCCGGTGATCCGCTCCTCGTCGTCGACGGCGAGCTTGACCGTCAGCTCGTCACCGCACAGCGGGTTCAGGTCGTGGAACTGGGCGTCGACGTGGTCGAGCTCGGGCGCGGGCGGGCTCCAGTTGTGGGGCCGCTTGTAGTGCTCGAGGATGTTCTCGCGGTATAGCTCTTCCATACCAGTACCTATAGCCGCATCTACAGCTGCATCACGCGCGCGACCGTGCCGAGCGCATCGATCAGCCGGTCGACGTCGGCGAACGTGTTGAACGCGCCGAACGAGGCGCGGTTGGTCGCGTGCGCGCCGAGGTAGCGCATCAGCGGCTGCGCGCAGTGGTGGCCCGTGCGGATGCAGACGCCCTCGCGCCCGAGGATCTCGCCGACGTCGTGCGGGTGGGTGCCGTCGATCACGAACGAGACCAGCCCGCCCCGGTCGGCGGGGTCCAGCGGCCCGTGGATCGTCAGCCCCGGCACCGACGCGAGCCGCTCCAGCGCGTACGCGGTCAGCGCTTGCTCGTGCTCACGGATCGCGTCGATCCCGAGCGACTGGACCCAGTCGACGGCGGCGCCGAGCCCGATCGCCTCGGCGATCTGCGAGGTGCCGCCCTCGAACTTCCACGGCAGCTCGGCCCATGTCGACTCGGTGTCGCCGACCGTGCGGATCATGTGGCCGCCGCCCATGAACGGCGGCATCGCCTCCAGCAGCTCGCGGCGGCCGTGCAGCACCCCGATTCCCGTCGGGCCGTAGACCTTGTGGCCGGTCCAGGCGTAGAAGTCCGCATCCAGAGCGCGCAGGTCGACGGGCAGGTGCGGCACCGCCTGGGCCCCGTCGACGACGACGACCGCGCCGGCCGCGTGCGCGCGGCGCGTGATCTCGGCGACCGGCACGATCGTGCCGAGCACGTTGGAGACGTGGGCGACGCACACCAGTCGCGGCGAGCGCGCCAGCAGCGAGTCGAGCGTGTCGAGGTCGAGCTTGCCGTCGGCTCCGAGCCGCACGTACGCCAGCTCGGCCCCGACCTCGGTGCACAACAGCTGCCACGGGACGATGTTGGAGTGGTGCTCGAGCTCGGTGACGACCACGAGGTCGCCGGCCTTCACGTTCTGACGGCCCCACGTGTACGCCACCAGGTTGATCGAAGCGGTGGCGTTGGCGGTGAAGATCGTCTCCTCTTCGGTCGATCCCAGCCACCGCGCGATCTGTCCGCGCGCCCCCTCGAACTGCTCGGTCGCCTCGACCGCGAGCGGGTAGACGCCGCGGTGCACCGACGCGCGCGAGTCGCGGTAGTAGCGGTCCATCGCGTCGATCACCGGCGTCGGCGTCAGCGCCGTCGCCGACGAGTCCAGGTACACCACCGGCCGCCCGTCGAACTCCCGGCGCAGGACCGGGAACTCGGTCGCTACGTCCCGTATCTCTTGGACCGCAGACATCGAGGCTCCTCTACGAGACGGGCTCGGGCTCGAGCGTCTCGGTGATCCAGCCGTAGCCCTTGGCCTCGAGCTCGGTGACGAGGTCGGGGCCGCCCTCGCGGACGATCCGCCCGCGGTACATGACGTGCACGTGGCTGGGCTCCACCAGGTGCAGGATCCGCTGGTAGTGGGTGATGATCAGCACCCCGAGGTCCGGCCCGGCGACCGAGTTGACGCCTTCGGCGACGACCTTCAGCGCGTCGATGTCCAGGCCCGAGTCGGTCTCGTCGAGGATCGCCAACTGCGGGTGCTGGAGGATCAGCTGCAGGATCTCCATCCGCTTCTTCTCGCCGCCGGAGAAGCCCTCGTTGAGGTAGCGCCGCGAGAACTCCTCGGGCACGTTGGTCTGCTCCATCGCGGACTTCACGGTCGCGGCGAACTCCCGCAGCGGGATCGGATCCTCGCCGCGCGCCTCGCGGTGGGCGTTCAAAACGGTGCGCAGGTACTTGGTGACGGTCACGCCGGGGATCGACACCGGGTATTGGAACGCCATGAACAGCCCCATGCGGGCGCGCTCGTCGGTGTCGGCCTCGGTGATGTCCTCGCCGCCCCAGATGATCTGGCCGTCGGTCACCTCGAGGTGCGGATGACCCATGATTGCGTTGGCGAGCGTGCTCTTGCCCGAGCCGTTCGGCCCCATCAGGGCGTGGATCTCGCCCTTGCCGACGGCCAGGTCGACGCCGCGCAGGATCTCCTGCTCGCCGACGCGCACATGGAGGTTTCGGATCTCGAGATCTGGCATAAACGTCCTTCTGGTTTTCAGTTACTCGGTCACGTGGTCGGCGCTACGCCGGCCGCCACGGTGTCGCGCGCCGTCGACGCCGCGATCGGAAGCGCGACCCCGTCGGAGAACTGCACGAGCTCGGCGAGCGTCGTCGCCTGCAGCGAGCGGATGATCCCGCCCTGCACGCGCGTCCACAACAGCTTCGTCGCGCAGCCACGGCCGGCGTCGGGCTCGTGCGAGCACAGCACCCGCTCGGTGTGGTCGGAGACGAAGCACTCCATCGGCGCGATCGATCCCTCCAGCGCCTGCACGACCTCGTCCATCGAGATCTGATCGGCCGGCCGCGACAGCCAGTAGCCGCCATGCGCGCCGCGCGCGGACCGCACGAGCCCGGCCCGGCGCAGCCGCGCCACCACCTGCTCCAGGTAGGCCAGCGGCAGCCCTTCGGCGTCGGCGATCGCCTTCAGCGCCGTCGGGTGCTCTGGCGTCTGGCGCCCGAGCTCGATCATCAGCCGCACGCCGTACTCGGCTTTGGAGGAGAAGATCATCGTCGGGCCTAAATCCTACCACCGCGGTCGGTTTAGCCCCGAAAGGTCCGCGCACAGGCCGCGCGCTCCTATAGGGTCACGCTTCAAAATGACCCAGCGACTGGCGACATCGGCCGAGATCGCGGACGCGGCTGCGGCGGCGCGACGGGCCGGCAGGCTCGGAATCGACACCGAGTTCATGTCCGAGGGCCGCTACCGGGCGCTGCTGTGCCTGGTGCAGGTCGCGGTCGAGGAAACGGACCCCGCCCACCCCGAGCAGCCGACGATCGTGCTGATCGACTCGCTCACCGACGTCGACGTCTCACCGCTGGCGGCGCTGCTCGCCGACCCCGAGGTCGAAGTCGTCCTGCACGCCGGCCGCCAGGACGTCGCGATCCTGCGCCGCGCCTGGCAAACCGACGTCTCGAACATCTTCGACACGCAGATCGCGGCGGGCTTCGCGGGCCAGAGCGCGCAGTCGGGCTACGGCAACCTGCTCGGCTCGGTGCTCGGCCTGCGGGTCGCAAAGACCGCCAGCTACACGCGCTGGGACGCGCGCCCGTTGACCGACGAGCAGCTCGCCTACGCGGCCGAGGACGTCCTGCACCTGCTCGCGCTCGCCGACCAGATTCAGGCGCGGCTGAAGCGCTCGGGCCGCGTCGAGTGGGCACGCGAGGAGTGCCGGCGTCTGGAGGCCGCGACCGACCAGCGCGATCCGTGGACGGCGTGGGAGCGACTGCCGCGCTCCGGTCAGCTGGATCCGCGGGCGCGCGCGGTCGCGCGCGAGCTTGCGGCCTGGCGCGAGCAGACCGCGTCTGACCTCGATCGCCCCGTCGGCTCCATCCTCGCCGATCCGGCGCTCGTCGAGCTCGCCAAGCGCAAGCCGACGTCGATCGACGCGCTCGGGCAGATCCGCGGCCTGCACCCGCCCGTGATCAAGCGCCGCGGGCAGGCGATCCTGGCCGCGATCGCGCGCGGCCGCGAGGCCGAGCCGATCGCCCGCGACGAGCCGCGGATGCGCACCGAGCCCGGCGACGCGCCGCTGATCTCGCTGTCGGAGGCGCTGCTGCGCACGCGCGCGCTCGAGGCCGGGCTCGCCTACGAGCTGATCGCCTCACGCGCGGAGCTCGAGCAGATCGTCGCGGCCGCGCGCCGTCACGAGCCCGAGCCGGCGGTGCGGCCGCTGACCGGCTGGCGCGCGGAGCTCGTGGGCTCGGACCTGCGCACGCTGCTGCACGGAGAGGGCAGCCTGTCGGTCGCCGCCAACGGGCGGATCGAGCTGCGGGCGCACGACCGAGCACCGTCCTGACGCGTTAGGAGCTTCCGCTCTCGACCGTCGCCGACAGGGTCGGCGTTCGCGCAAACAGCTGCCGCGAGAGCGCGCGCATCACCCCCGGTGCCCGGTCGATCGTCCCCTGTTCGGCGCTGACGAGGTCGTTGAACGCGGTCGCGACCGTCATCCGCAGCCTGCCGCCGGGCGACGTCGCCGAGCGCTCGGCGTCGGTGTCGCCGCGGGCCTCGGTCCAGCCGGCGTGGCGCAGCGTCGCGCGCTGGGCGTTTCGCAGCGCCGCCGAGCTGCGGTAGCGCCGCCCGACGACGACGAACTGCAGCGAGCAGTACGCGTGCGAGCCCTGGTCGCAGCGCCGCGCGCGCCACACGATCGTTGAGCCGGGCGCGAGCGGCACCCGCTGCAGCGACGCGGCCGTCGGCGTGCTCCCCTGCCCGCAGCCGCTCACGCACAGCACCGTGGCGATAGCCGACGCCACCACCGCCAGTCTCAGGTTCCCGGCTCGCACGCGCGAAGTCTGTCAAGTTCGTGCGGAGCCCTCGCACGAACTAGACGAGCTTCGCGGCGGCGCCGCCTCACTAAGCTCACTGCACGCCGATGGCCACCGCCGACGTCCTCAACGATCCCGAGCTGCTCGCCACCGAGTGGGACCTGAGCCCGCTCGTCGACGGCGACGAGCAGCAGGGCGCCGAGCGCCAGCTCCAGGAGGCGCTTACGCGCGCCAAGACGTTCGCGGCCACCTACGACGGGAAGCTTGCGGAGCTCGACAGCGACGGCCTCGCGACCGCGATGCACGAGCTTGCGGCGATCGAGGAGCTGGCCGGCAAGGCCGGCTCGTTCGCGTCGCTGCGGTTTGCGACCGACTCCGACGATCCCGCCCGCGGCGCGCTGCTGCAGCTCGTGCGCGAGCGCGCCACCGAGCTCGAGACGACGCTGCTGTTCTTCGAGCTGCAGTGGGCGGCGCTGTCCGACGAGCACGTGCGGGAGCTGCTGGCCGATCCCGCGCTCGACTTCTGCGCGCACTACCTGCGCACCGTGCGCCGCTACCGGCCGCACCTGCTGACCCAGCCCGAGGAGCGGATCTTCTCCGAGAAGTCGTTGTCGGCGTCGGCCTCGTGGTCGCGGTTGTTCGGCGAGCTGATGGCGGCCTTGCGGGTCACGCTCGACGGCGACGAGGTCGTGCTCGACGTCGCGCTCAGCCGCCTCATGGACCCCGACCGCGACGCCCGCCGGCGCGCCGCCGAGGCCATCACCGAGGCGCTCGAGCCGGGGTTGCGCACGCGCGCGTTCATCTACAACACGCTCGTCTACGACAAGTCCGTCGACGACCGGCTGCGTTCCTACCCGCACTGGCTGGCGTCGCGCAACCTGTCAAACGAAGCGTCCGACGAGTCGGTGATGGCACTGATCCGCGCCGTCCGCGGCCGCTTCGACATCCCCCAGCGCTGGTACCGGCTCAAGGCCAAGCTGCTCGGCGTCGACGTCCTCGCCGACTACGACCGCATGGCGCCGCTGCAGACCGAGGAGATCACGTACTCGTACGGGCAGGCGCGCGAGTTCGTGCTCGACACCTACGACTCGCTGTCGCCCGACGCCGGCAACGTCGTCCGCCGGTTTTTCACCGAGCGCTGGATCGACGCGCCGACGCGGCCACACAAGCGCGGCGGCGCATTCTGCTCCTACACGGTCCCGAGCGTCCACCCGTACGTGATGCTCAACTACACCGCCAACCGCCGCGACGTGCTGGTGATGGCCCACGAGCTCGGGCACGGCCTGCACGCCGCGCTCGCGCAGCCCCAAGGCGTGTTCCACCAGGGCACGCCGCTGACGATGGCCGAGACCGCGTCGGTGTTCGGCGAGGCGCTGACGTTCGGTCGGCTGCTCGAGCAGGCGCCCAGCGACGAAGCCCGCCTCGGCCTCCTCGCCGAACGCATCGACGGCTCGATCGCGACCGTGTTCCGGCAGATGGCGATGAACCGCTTCGAGCACCTCGTGCACACGCGCCGGCTCGCCGAGGGCGAGCTGTCGGTCGACCGCATCGCCGAGCTGTGGCTGGCGAGCCAGACCGAGATGTTCGGCGACTCGGTGCAGGTCTCAGACGGCTACCGGATGTGGTGGTCCTACGTGCCGCACTTCATCAACACGCCCGGCTACGTGTACGCCTACGCCTACGGGCAGCTGCTGGCGCTGTCGGTCTACAGCCGCTACCTGGAGCAGGGTCCGTCGTTCGCGCCGGCCTACCTGCAGATGCTCGCCGCCGGCGGCTCGCGCAGCCCCGAGGAGCTCGGCGCGATCGTCGGCATCGACCTCGCCGACCCGGGCTTCTGGGACGCGGGCCTGGACCTGATCGAACAGCAGCTGCGCGACGCCGAGCAGCTCGCCGGCTGATCTTTGTGGGGCCGCTGACGCGGCCTTGTTTTTCGCGGCGCTGAGGGTCCGCGCTCAGCGTGCGCGGGCACGGCGGGTTCGCGAGCGCTCCTCCTGGCGCTCGACGACCTGCCCGATCAGCCGGATCACCTGCTCGACCCCGGTCGCCTTCGCCTCGCCGCGCTCGAACGAGCGCCGCCAGTCGCCGACATGGCCCTTGGTCGCGAGCTCGTTGAAGGCCGCCCGCGGGATCTCGAGCCGCACCTTCGCGTCCGGCGCGATGTCCTTTGAGACCTTCGGGCCGGGCATCTCGATCCGGTACATCTGCACGTCGCCGCGGCCGCGCAGCTCCAGACCCGCGACCAGCTTCAGCGGCGCCAGTGCCGGCACCTCCTCGATGAACCGCGTGATCGCAGTCTCGATCAGCGTCTTCGTGTCCGAGGCCAAGCGGGCCGCCTACCGGCCGCTGGGCTGCAGCGCGACGCCGCCGTCATAGCCGGAGACCTGCACGGTCCCGTCGCGCTGGACCTGCGTATGCACGGCCGTCTTCGACGAGCTCGACGGGTTCGACGAGGTCGCGGCGACCGCGACCGGGGCGCTCACGGCGGCGGCGAGCACGACAGCGCCCGCGACGATCCGCCTGCGGATGATCTTCGTTCTGCGTGTGCTCATTGCTGGACCTCCCAGCCGATCGACACTCGTCCTGCAGCGTACCGCCCGCGCCCTCCGGCACCCATGCCTGCATCCACTCGCCCGGCCACGCGCGCCGCGGTGCTGGGCATCAAACGTTCGATATGCGTACGTTTGATGCCCAGCCCGTCGACTCGGAGCCGCGTGTCGCCCGGGGGCAACCGGCTCCGACGTCAGATCTTGTGTCGCTCGAGCAGCTTGCGGCCGATCACCATCCGCTGGATCTCCGAGGTGCCCTCGCCGATCAGCAGCAGCGGTGCGTCGCGGTACAGCCGCTCGATCTCGTACTCCTTGGAGTAGCCGTAGCCGCCGTGGATCCGCAGCGACTCCTCGACGCAGAAGCGTCCGGCCTCGGAGGCGAACAGCTTCGCCATCCCGGCCTCGATGTCTGAGCGCTCGCCGGCGTCCTTCAGCCGCGCGGCCCGGCGCGTCAACAGCCGCGCCGCCTCGACCTGGGTGCCCATGTCCGCGAGCTTGAACTGGATCGCCTGGTGCTGGGCGATCGGCTTGCCGAACGCGCGCCGCTCCTGCGAGTACCGGAGCGCCAGCTCGAGCGCCCGCTGCGCGATCCCGACCCCGCGCGCGGCGACGTTCACGCGCCCGAGCTCGAGCGCGTCCATCATCTGCGCAAAGCCCTTGTTGAGCCCCGCCTGCTCGCCCCCGAGCACGCTGTCGGCCGGGGTACGGTAGCCGTTGAACACCAGCTCGGTCGACTCGACGCCCTTGTATCCCATCTTTTTGATCTGCGGCGGCACGTCCAGGCCCTTGTGCGGTCCGGTGTTCTCGTGCGCGCCGGGCTCCTTCTCGCAGATGAAGCACGTCATCCCGCGGTGGCGCGGCTCGGCCTCGGGGTCGGTGCGCACGAGCGTGAACACGAGCGCGGCACGCAGCCCGTTGGTGACCCACATCTTCTGGCCGTTGATCTCGTAGTCGCCGTCGGCGGTCTTCTTGGCGCTGGTCTTGATCGCTTGCACGTCGGAGCCGAGCTCGGGCTCCGACAGGCTGAACGCTGCCCGGATCTCGCCGGTGGCCATCCGCGGCAGGTAGCGCTTCTTCTGCTCCTCGGAGCCGAACTTCATCAGCAGGTAGGAGCCGATGAAGTGCGTGTTGACGATGCCGGAGATGCTGATCCACCCGCGCGACAGCTCCTCGACGATCATCGCGTACGTCGACAGGTCCAGCCCCATCCCGTCGTACTCCTCGGGGATCGTGACCCCGAACAGTCCCAGCTCGCGCATCTGCTCGACGATCGGCTCGGGGAACTCGTCCTCGTGGTCGTAGTGCTCGGCGTTGGGGATGATCTGCTCGTCGGCGAACTGGCGCACCATCTCGCAGATCGCGCGCTGCTCCTCGGTGATGTCGTCCGCGGCGGTGTCGACTGCCATGCGTGTTTTCAGGGCTCCTGTGGTGCTCGTACGTGCGGGTCCGGCGAGAATACCGGCGCCCACGCCACGCGGCGGCCGGCGCTCGCGAAGCGTGATACGGTGCCGAGCGGAGTTGCACCAATGTGTAGGTTTTGCCCTCT
This sequence comes from Solirubrobacteraceae bacterium, assembly GCA_036273655.1. Lineage (GTDB taxonomy): Bacteria > Actinomycetota > Thermoleophilia > Solirubrobacterales > Solirubrobacteraceae > Palsa-465. The sequence continues at coordinate 16,696 of DASUHF010000037.1, forward strand.
GGGGGTGCCCGAGGGTCAAGCGAGGAGGAACGACATGAGGGGCTCGATCCGGGGTGGCCTCGCCGCCATCGCGTGCCTGGCGACCGCCATCGCGCCGGCGGTCGCGGCGGCAAAGCCGAAGCCATCGAAGACCAAGACGACGACCAAGAACGTGTTCGTGGTCTGCAAGCACGGCTGCCGGTACACGACGATCCAGCGCGCTGTCAACGCGTCCGGCAAGCACGCCACGATCCAGGTCAAGCCCGGCACGTACTCCGAGGGCGTCGTCGTCCAGGGTCACCGGCATGACGGCCTCACGATCGAGGGCACCGGCAAGACCCCGTCGGCGGTCTACCTCAACGGCACCCACGCGCGCGTGCAGGGCAACGCCGCCCAGAACGCGATCGAGGGCGCAAACGTCAACGACCTCACGCTCGAGAACATGAAGGAGCAGCACTACGCGGCCAACGGCTTCTTCATCAAGGGCTGCCACGGCTATCTGATGAAGAACCTGATCGCGGGCTTCAACCACGCCTACGGCATGTACGTGTTCAGGTGCGTCGGCGGCCGGATGACGCAGTCGGTCGGATTCGGCAACGGCGACTCGGCGTTCTACATCGGCGGCACGCCGTTCCAGCGCAAGCCCGTGTGGAGCTCCGTTGATCACGACACGGCCTACAAGAACGTGCTCGGCTACTCGGGCACGAACTCCAAGTACGTGCGCATCACGAAGTCGATGTTCTACAACAACGGCGCCGGCGTGGTTCCGAACACGCTCTCGTCCGAGCCGTTCCAACCCGCCTCGACCGGCGTGATCGCCAACAACAAGATCTTCTGGAACGACTTCGACTACTACCGCCCCAATTCGCCGGTCAAGACCGTCTCGAGCGGGCTCGGTCCCGGTGGCGCGCTGAACTACCCGATCGGCGCCGGCGTGATCCTGTTCGGGACCACCGGCTGGGTCGTCAAGCACAACCAGATCTTCGGCAACTGGCTGTGGGGCGGCGCGGCGTTCTCGGACCCGACCAATCCCAGCCTCAAGGCGATGAACAACGACAACCGGTTCATCGACAACCAAATGGGCCACGACGGCAAGGACCCCAACGGCGTCGACTTCTTCAACGACGGCTCGGGCCGCGGCACGTGCTTTGCCAACAACGGCTCGGGGCTCACGCTGCAGACCAGCTCGACCGACCCGAACCTGTACGAGCAGTGCCCGACGACGGCCGGCACCGGCACGGTCAACGGCGATGGGACGCAGGTGGCGCTGCTGCTGGGGATCGCCGGCTCCAACCCGCCGACCGCACAGGAGAAGTTCTGGCACAAGCACCCGCACACCAAGATCAAGGGCATCAGGCCCTTCCGAGGATGAACGCCATGCACACGCTCACGCTCACCCGCCGCGCGCCGCTGGCCGCGGTCACGGCGATGGCGCTGACGGGAGCCGTCGCGGCCCCCGTCGCCGGCGCCGCCGCCAACCACCACAAGCACAGGACCGTCGTCAAGAAGGTTAAGGTCGCCGACGACTTCTTCTCGCCTCAGAAGTTGACGATCAAGGTCGGCGACAAGGTCAAGTTCGTGTGGGCGTCGACGAATTTCAACACCCACAACGTCACGCTCGTGAAGGCGCCCAAGGGCGTCAACAAGCGCAAGTTCTCGTCGATGGACGCCAGCACCCGGTTTCACTTCGAGCGCAAGTTCACGGTGCCGGGCAAGTATCACTTTCTCTGCACGTTCCACCCGACGATGATGAACCTGTACCTCACGGTCAAGAAGAAGTAGCCGCGCCGTGCCGGACAAGCCGATCGGCCGCCGCGGCTTCATCGCCGCATCCGCCGCCGGCGGCGCCGCGCTGGTGACGCTCGGCGGCCTCGAATACCACGCCAACGCCAAGCCCGATGTCGAGGCGATGGCGATGCAGATGGAGGTCCCGCCGGGCGTCGCCGCGTACTACCGGCGCCAGGCGCAGACGGGCTATGACCCCGGTCCGCTGCCGCACGCGGCCGCGGGCGGCGCCGTCCGCCAGTACTGGATCAAGGCCGTCAAGGTCCACAACTGGAACATCGTCCCCAGCCATCACGACGGGATGATGGACCGCCCGATCAAGGGCAAGACGAAGATCACGGCGCTCGCCTATCAGCGCTTTCACCCGGGGTTCAAGAAGCCGATGGGCCGGCCCTCCATTCCCGGTCCGCTGATCGAGGCCAACGTCGGCGACACCGTCGTCATCCACTTCCGCAACGAGTGCGGGGTGCCGGTGACGATGCATCCGCACGGGATCTTCTACACGGTCGACATGGACGGCGCCTACAAGGGCAAGTACACGGTGCCGAGCGGGTTCGTCCAGAACAACCGCACGTTCCGCTACGTGTGGGAAGCGCGCGAGGACACCGTCGGTGCCTGGTTCTACCACGACCACGGGCCGATGGACCCGTTCCCCGTGTTCAAGGGCCTGTTCGGTTCGCTGATCGTCCGCGACCCGTCCGCCCCGCGCCCGGACCGCGAGTTCTTCATCTGCTTTCACTCGTTCGCGCCGCCCTACATCAAGCTCGACACGCAGTTCATGTGCATCAACGGCCGCGCCTACGCCGGCAACACGCCGACGCTGCGGGCCAAGACCGGCGAGTCGGTCACCTGGCACGTGTACGCGCTGGATAACAACTTCCACACGTTCCACCTGCACGGCCACCGCTGGATCGACACCGACGGCGGCTACCTGATCGACAACAAAACGGTCGGGCCGGCCGACATCATCACGCTGAACTACACCGAGGACAACCCCGGTCGCTGGTTCTACCACTGCCACGTGTTCTCCCACTTGCACATGGGGATGAACGGTTGGTACATCGTCGACTGAGCAGCCCGCCGGCGCCACCCACCAGCCCGTCGGGGCCCCCCAGCAGCCCGGCGGCGCGACCCAGCAGCCCGCCGACCCGACCCGGGCCGGCGCCAGCACGCGTTGTTAGGGAACGTTCCCTAACAACCGCGGCCGTCGGGCGACTGCTTGCGCTGGCAACGATCGCCGTGGCAGCGCTCGCGTGCTTCGCGACGCTCGCGGCCGGCCCTGCCCGCGCGGCGGATGCCCGCGTCGCGATCGGCCACTACCGCTGGACGCCGCAGGTGGTCCACGTCGACCTCGGCCAGCACGTCACGTGGTACTGGGTCGGGCCTGACACGATGCATTCGGTCACCGGCGACTCCCCCAACGACCTCGGCATCGACTCCGACGCGGGCAACCCCGAGCCGATGCACAAGGTCGGCTTCACGTTCACGGTCGTGTTCACGCAGCCGGGCGTCTACCAGTTCCACTGCAAGCTGCACAACATCGTCCACGGGACCGTGATCGTGTCCGACACGCCCGGCGACCCCAACGACGACCCCGACCCGATCCCCAAGCCCAACGTCAACCTGATGCGCCCGTCGATCTCGCACGTGTACTTCACGCCCAAGCGGATCGGCATGCGCGGCACCACGATCCACTACTCGCTCGACGATCCGTCCTCGATCGACGCCGAAATCTGGCACCTGCACGGCCACCGCCGCACCCGCTACGCAGGCTGGCTACAGCTGCGCGACGGCCACATCGGCTTCAACTACGCCCGCTTCGCCGACCGCGGCCCGCACTTCCGCCCCGCCCCCGGGCGCTACGTGGCGCTGCTGACGCCGACCGACATCTTCCACAACGTCGGGCGCACCAAGCGCGTGATCTTCACGATCCACGGCCCGCCCGATCGCCACCGCCGCCACACCGCGCACCGGCATCGGCGCGGTTCCGCCCACCATCGGCACTGAGCAGATTAAGCCGCCCCCGCGCGGCGATCCGCGATAAGGTTTTCGCCAGCGAGGCGCTGGAAAAGAGCAATCAACGACCGCGACAGGCGTCGCCGGAGGCCGCGACCGTGAACTGCTGGCAGATGCAATCGCTGAGGCTGCGGCCGCACGCACCGGAGGTCCTCTCCACGTCCGACGAGGCGCGCGTGGTGGCGCTCCAGATCCCGGCGGGCGAGAGCCTGTCCGACCACCAGGTGCACGAGCGCGCCTGGGTGATCGTGACCGACGGCGAAGTCGAGATCACGACGCCCGGCGGCGAGTCGGCCAGCGGCGGCAGCGGCCTACTCGTTGAGTTCGCCCCGGGCGAACGGCACGCCGTGACCGCGCGGACCGACGCGCGGCTGCTGCTGCTGCTGACGCCGTGGCCGGGCGACGGCCACCCGGGAACGATGTCGCTGCAGGACAAGGCCAACGTGCGCGAGCGCGCCGCGGAGCACAACGACCCGGGCGGAGGGTCCGCATGACCCGGCGGGTCATGGGCGCGCCCGCCGCCAGCCGCGCCCGGACGCCGACACCGAGACCGCCGGGGAGCTCGTAGCCCGTGAGCCTCCGCGGCCGATCCGCAGGCGGGGACAGCACCCGCACCGCCGGGTATGGGCCGCTGTTGGAAGCGCATCGGTTCTTGCGGCGAGGACCGGTCAACGAGGAGGGCTGGAGCCAGCTGGTCGCCAAGGACCGCGACTGGGAGCACTCCTACCGCGGCCGCTGGGCCCACGACAAGGTCGTGCGCTCCACGCACGGGGTCAACTGCACCGGCTCGTGCTCGTGGAACGTGTTCGTCAAGGACGGGTTGGTGACATGGGAGACCCAGGCGGTCGACTATCCGTCGACCGGGCCAGACATGCCCGAGTACGAGCCGCGGGGCTGCCCGCGCGGGGCCTCGTTCTCGTGGTATGAGTACTCGCCGCTGCGGCTGAAGTACCCGTACGTGCGCGGCTCGCTGCTGGAGATGTTCCGCGAGGCGAGGGCGCGGCTGGGCGACCCGGTGCGAGCGTGGGCGGAGATCGTCGACGACCCCGATAAGGCCACGCTGTATCGCCGCCAGCGCGGCAAGGGCGGGTTCGTGCGCGCCTCCTGGGACGAGGCGGTGGAGATGATCGCCGCCGCGCACGTGCACACGATCAAGCGCTACGGACCCGACCGCTGCGTCGGGTTCTCGCCGATCCCGGCGATGTCGCAGGCGTCGTATGCCGCCGGCACCCGCTTTCTGTCGTTGATCGGCGGCGTGATCCTGTCGTTCTACGACTGGTACGCGGATCTGCCGCCGTCCTCGCCGCAGGTGTTCGGCGATCAGACCGACGTGCCCGAGTCAGGCGACTGGTGGAACGCCGGGTACCTGCTGATCTGGGGCACGAACCTGCCGACGACGCGCACCCCCGACGCCCACTTCATGGTCGAGGCGCGCTACCGCGGCCAGAAGGTGGTGGTCGTCTCCCCCGACTACGCCGAGCACACGAAGTTCGCCGATCACTGGCTCGCGGCGCCGCCCGGAACCGACGGAGCGCTGGCGATGGCGATGGGGCACGTGATCCTCAAGGAGTTCTACGTCGACCGTCAGACCCCGTACTTCGCCGATTACGCACGGCGCTTCACCGACCTGCCGCTGCTGGTCACGCTGCGCGACGGGCCCGACGGGACGTGCCTGCCCGACCGCCTGCTGCGGGCGTCTGACCTTGAGGGAGCGCACGCCGAGCAGGAGCACGCCGAGTGGAAGACGGTCGTGCTCGACCAGCGAACCGGGGAGCCGGCGATACCGCAGGGCTCGGTCGGGCACCGCTACGGCGAGCCGGGACGCTGGAACCTGCGGCTGGAGGGGATCGAGCCGGTGCTGAGCCTGTTCGGGCGGCCGGGGGGCGAGCCGGTGGCGGTCGATCTGCCGCAGTTCGAGGCGGGCGCGGGCGAGCGCGGCACGGCGATCCGCCGCGGCGTGCCGAGCGTTCGCATCGGCGGGCGGCGGGTGTGCACGGTGCTTGACCTGGTGCTGGCGCAGTACGGGGTCGGGCGCGACGGCCTTCCCGGCGACTGGCCGTCGGGCTACGACGACGCGGAGCGGCCGTACACGCCCGCGTGGCAGGAGCGGCTGACTGGCGTCGACCGGCACCTGGCGGCCCGCGTCGCGCGCGAGTTCGCGCGCAACGCCGAGGTCACCAACGGCCGCTCGATGATCGCGATGGGCGCCGGCACCAACCACTGGTTTCACTCCGATCAGACGTATCGCACGTTCCTGTCGCTGGTGATGCTGTGCGGCTGTGAGGGCGTCAACGGCGGCGGCTGGGCGCACTACGTCGGCCAGGAGAAGGTCAGGCCTCTGTCCGGCTGGCAGACGGTGGCGTTCGCGCTGGACTGGGTCAGGCCGCCGCGCCACCAGTCCGGTACGCCGTTCTTCTACATCGCCACCGACCAGTGGCGCTATGAGCGCTACCGCCCCGAGGATCTGTCGTGGCCCGGCGGCCGCGGGTTGCTGGAGGGGATGCACATCCTCGACATCAACGCGCTCGGCGCGCGGCTGGGATGGCTGCCGTCGTTCCCGAGCTTCGATCGCTCCACTCTGGATGTGTGCGACGAGGCGCAGCGCGCCGGGCGCGACGTCGCCGAGCATGTCGTCTCAGAGCTCAAGGCCGGTCGGCTGCGGTTCGCCTGCGAGGACCCCGACGCGCCGCAGAACCACCCGAAGGTGATGACGGTGTGGCGGGCGAACGTGCTCGGATCCTCGGGCAAGGGCCACGAGTACTTCCTCAAGCACCTGGTCGGCACGACCGAGTCGGCGGTGCGGGCGGAGGAGACCCCGCCAGAGCTTCGCCCGCGCGACGTCGTCTGGCGCGACGAGGCCCCCGAGGGCAAGCTCGACCTGCTGTGCACGCTGGACTTTCGGATGACGTCCAATGCGCTGTTCTCCGACGTCGTGCTGCCGGCGGCGACGTGGTATGAGAAGTACGACATCAGCACCACGGACCTGCACCCGTTCGTGCACACGTTCAATGAGGCGGTGCCGCCGCCGTGGGAGAACAAGACCGACTGGGAGTCGTTCAGCCGCATCGCCAAGCGGTTCTCGGAGCTGGCCGCGGAGCATCTGGGCGTGCGCCGGGACGTGATCGCGGCGCCGCTGTCGCACGACAGCGCGGATGAGATCGCTCAGCCATACGGGGAGGTACGCGACTGGCGCGCCGGCGAGTGCGAGCCGATCCCGGGCCAGACGATGCCCAAGCTGGTCGTCGTCGAGCGCGACTATCCCAACGTGCATGCCAAGTGGGCGGCGCTCGGACCGCTGGTCGAGCAGCTCGGCCAGCAGGTCAAGGGCGCGAGCTGGGTGGCCGACGAGGAGGTCGCCGAGCTGCGTTCCAAGAACGGCGCGGTGCGCGGCGGGGTGGCCGACGGCCGGCCGTCGCTGGAACGCGTGCAGCACGCCTGTGAGGCGATCATGGCGCTGTCGGGCACGTGCAACGGCCGGCTTGCGAGCGAGGGGTTCCATGCGCTCGAGCGCACGACCGGCCTGCAGCTGGCGGACCTGTCGGGGCCGCGCGCCGGGGACCGGATCACGTTCGCCGACGCCCAGGTGCAGCCGCGGACGGTGATCACCTCGCCGGAGTGGTCGGGGATCGAGGCCCACGGCCGCCGCTACAGCCCGTTCACGATCAACGTCGAGCGCGACAAGCCGTGGCACACGCTGTCGGGGCGGATGCAGTTCTACCTCGACCACGCCTGGATGCTGGAGATCGGCGAGGGGCTGCCGACGTTCCGACCGCCGCTTCACCATCGGCTCGTGTTCGGCGACCAGGGCGGCCACGACGGGCGGGCGGAGCTGACGCTCAACTACCTGACCCCGCACTCGAAGTGGTCGATCCACTCCGAGTACCAGGACAACCTCCACATGCTGACGCTGTTCCGCGGCGGCGGGATGCTGTGGGTCAGCCGCGAGGACGCGCAGACGCTCGGGATCGCCGACAACGACTGGGTCGAGGTGGTCAACCGCAACGGCGTGATCACCTGCCGCGCGGCCGTCGCGCACCGGGTCCCGGAGGGGACGTGCATGATGTATCACGCCAAGGACCGGCATCTGAACATCCCGCTGTCGGAGCTCGAGGGCAAGCGCGGCGGCACCGACAACTCGGCGACGCGGATCGTGATGAAGCCGACCCACTTCATCGGCGGCTACGCGCAGCTGTCGTTCGGCTTTAACTACTACGGCCCGACCGGGTCGCAGCGCGACGAGGTCGTGGTCCTGCGCAAGCGCGAGTCCGAGGTCGTGTTCTAGATGAGGAGCGCCGCCCCCAGGAGGCCGAGATGAAGATCCGTGCCCAGGTCGGAATGGTGATGAACCTCGACAAGTGCATCGGGTGTCACACCTGCTCTGTGACCTGCAAGCAGGTGTGGACCAACCGCCCCGGCGTCGAGTACATGTGGTGGAACGACGTCGAGACCAAGCCCGGTCTCGGCTACCCGCGCCGCTGGGAGGACAACGAGCACTGGAAGGGTGGCTGGGAGCTCGATCGCAAGGGCCGGTTGAAGCTGAAGGCCGGCGGCCAGATCAAGAAGCTCTTGACGATCTTCGCCAACCCCAACCTGCCCCAGATCGAGGACTACTACGAGCCGTGGACCTACGACTACGAGAAACTGATCACGGCGCCGCTGTCAGACAACGATCCCGTCGCGCGGGCGCGGTCGCAGCTGACGGGCAAGGCGCTTGACAACCTCAAGTGGGGGCCCAACTGGGACGACAACCTCGCCGGCACCGCCGAGCGACTCGACCAGGACCCGCTCGTCAAGGGGATCGAGGATCAGGTCAAGGCGACCTACGAGCAGGTGTTCATGTTCTACCTGCCGCGGATCTGCGAGCACTGCCTGAACCCCTCCTGCGTGGCCTCCTGCCCGTCGGGCGCGATGTACAAGCGCGAGGAGGACGGGATCGTGCTCGTCGATCAGGCCAAGTGCCGCGGCTGGCGCTTCTGCGTCTCGGGCTGCCCGTACAAGAAGGTGTACTTCAACCACCAGTCCGGCAAGGCGGAGAAGTGCACGCTCTGCTATCCGCGGATCGAGGCCGGGCTGCCGACCGTCTGCTCGGAGACGTGCGTGGGCCGGATCCGCTACATCGGGGTCGTTCTCTACGACGTCGACCGCGTCGAGCACGCCGCCTCGACGCCCGACCCCAAAGGGTTGCTGGACGCCCAGAAGGACGTGTTCCTGGACCCGTTCGACCCGGCCGTACAGGCCCAGGCACGTCGCGACGGCATCCCCGACGACTGGATCGAGCACGCCCAGCGCTCGCCCGTGTACGCGCTCGCCCACCGCTACCGGGTGGCGCTGCCGCTGCATCCCGAGTACCGCACGCTGCCGATGGTCTGGTACGTGCCGCCGCTGTCGCCGATCGTCAACACGCTGGAGACCGACGGCTACGAGGCAGATCCCGACGACGTCTTCCCGGCGATCGACAAGCTGCGCATTCCCGTCGACTACCTCGCGAACCTGCTGGCCGCCGGCGACGCCGAGGTGATCCGCGACGTGCTGCGACGCCTGGCGACGATGCGCGGCTACATGCGAAAGCGCGAGGTCCTTGACGAGCACGACGCCGAGATGGTCGGTCGCGCCGGGATGACCGTCGAGGACGTCGAGGACATGTACCGGCTGCTGGCGATCGGCAAGTACGAGGAGCGCTACGTGATCCCCAAGGCCCACGCCGAGCTCGGACAGATGCTGATGCAGCAGCAGGGCACCTGCGGGCTTGACTTCGAGGGCGGGCCCGGGAACTGCGGCATGGTGGTCCCGGAGTCTGCCGCCGAGGTGCAGGGGTTCATGCTCGGCGACCAACCGGGCGAGCTCGACATCATCCAGATGGCCGGCGGCTCGCGGGTCGAGCCCCCGCCCGGCAGCGAAGGCGGCGAGCAACGCGGGGAGCGGGAACCGTGAGGCTGCGCCGCGCCAGCGCCGCCACGGCGCACACCTACAAGCTGTGCTCGCTGCTGCTCTGCTATCCCGACGACGAGCTGGTGGACGCACGTGGCGAGCTTGCGCAGGCGTGCGCGGACGCCGATCCGCCGGACGCGGCGCGGGCGCTTGCGCGCTTCTGTGAGTGGTGGGCGGCCGAGGATCCGCTGTCGCTACAGCAGCACTACGTCGAGACGTTTGACCTGCACAAGCGCTGCAGCCTGTACCTCAGCTTCTACGACGAGGGCGACCGCCGCGCCCGCGGCTCGGCGCTGCTGCGGCTCAAGCGCCTGTACCGGGCCGCGGGCCTGCCGCTCGAGGGCTCAGAGCTGCCCGACTACCTGCCGGTGATGCTCGAGTTCGCCGCAGCCGCGCCCGGCAACCGCGGCGAGATCGTGCTGCGCGAGCACCGCGCCGGGCTCGAGCTGCTGCGCGCCGCGCTGCATCGACGCAAGAGCCCGTACGCGGGAGTGCTGGACGGCGTCTGCGTGACGATCGGCGAGCCGAGCGCCGCCGACCGCGCCCGAGCGCTGAAGCTGGCCGCCGCCGGGCCCCCGAACGAGCTCGTCGGGCTCGAGCCGGCGATGCCGCCCACGCTGGCACCGAGCGGCGGCGCCAAGGAGCACGGGCGGTGAGCGCCGGCCAGATCCTGCTGTGGATCGTCTTCCCCTACGTTGCCGCGGCGGTGTTTGTGGTTGGTCACTGGTGGCGTTACCGCAACGACCAGTTCGAGTGGACCACTCGCTCGACTCAGCTGCTGGACCGCCGCATTCTCGGCTGGGCGAGCCCGGTGTTCCACTACGGCGCGCTGGCGGCCGCCGCGGGGCACATCATCGGGGAGTGCATACCAAGCTCGGTCACGGAGGCGATCGGCATTCCCGAACACACCTACCGCTGGATCGCTGCCGGCCCTGGCGGGGTCGCAGGGGGTGTGACCCTGATCGGCTTCATCGGCCTTGTCTACCGCCGGATCACGAGTGACCGAGTCCGTCGCAACACCACGCGGTCCGATTACCTCACGTACCTGCTGCTGACCGTCCTGATCGTGATGGGCGACTACATGGTCTTCACCCACAACGTGTTCACCGACTCGCCGTATAACTACCGCGACTCGATCAGCGTCTGGTGGCAATCGCTGTTCTACTTTGACCCGAACGTCACGGCGGCCACCTCGGCCCCGGTGATCTACCAGCTGCACGCGATCATCGCCTGGGTGTTCTGGGCCTCGTTCCCGTTCAGCCGACTCGTGCACGCGTGGAGCATCCCGCTGCAGTACATCGGTCGGCCCCACATCATCTACCGTCGCCGCTTCCCGGCCGCCCGCTGGTCCACCCGCGGCGCGCCCTACCGCAACCGGTGAGAGAGCGCGGCGCTTTTTTGGGCGCCGACCTGTTGCGCCGCCTGCTGGACGTGATCCCACCCGCCTCGGGCGCGGTCGTGATGGGCACCGGGATCGTCTCGATCACGCTGCTGCTCGACGGGCGGCACGTCCTGTCCGATGTTCTGCTCGTGCTCGACGCGATCTTCTGGCTGGCGCTGGCGGTGCTGCTGCCCGCCCGCGCGCTGCGCGACCGGCGGCGGTTCGCGGTCGACCTGCGCCACCCGACGGCGCTGACGTCGATCGCCGGCACCGGCGTGCTCGGCACCCGGCTGACGCTCGCCGGCTGGGACTGGGCCGGCGCGGCGCTGCTGGTGATCGCGCTGCTGGTGTGGCTGGGGCTGGTCCCGCACGTGCTCAGGCACTGGCAGACCCCGACGATCGGCGCCTCGTTCATCCTCACCGTCGCGACCGAGTCGCTGGCGCTGCTGGCGGCCACGCTCGCCGACGCCGACCGCGTCGCGTGGCTCGAGTACGCGGCGCTGGCGCCGTTCGTGCTCGCGCTGGCGTTCTATGCGTTCGTGCTCGCCCGCTTTGACTTCCGCCAGCTCGCCGTCGGCATCGGCGACCACTGGGTCACGGGCGGCGCGCTGGCGATCTCGACCGTCACGATCGGCCGGATCGCGCTCGCGGCCGAGCGCACCGGCGCACTCTCGGGCGGCCTCGGAGCGATCAAGACGGTCTCGCTCGTGCTGTGGTGCCTGACGATGTGCTGGCTGCCGCCGCTGCTGGTTTGTGAGGCGCTGTACCCGCGCCTGGGCTACTCGGTCCGCCGCTGGTCGACGGTGTTCCCGGTCGGCATGTACGCCGCCTGCAGCTTCGTCGTCGGCGCCGTCACGAGCACCGGCGGGATCACGCAGTTCGCCCGCGTCTGGGTGTGGGTCGCGGTCGCCGTGTGGCTGGCGGTGTTCGCAGCGATGGTGGCGCGCGCACCGACGCTTGCTGCGCCGCGGGCGGACAGCGCGCCCGGGCAGTGACGGCGCGCAGCGGCCCGCGCGGCCGACACCTCTCCCGATCCACATGGATTTTCGCCAACGCGGGCCGCGCCATCTCACGATGGCGACCGGTGCATGCAGGGCATCCAGGCGCCGCCAACTCAGCCGCAGCCGGCGTGACTTGGCGATTTTGCACGGCCGGCCGGCCCCGGTCGACCGCGGGCTCGGCCGGCCGTCGACCACGGACTCAGCCCGCAGTCAGCCGCGGGCCCGGCCCCCGGTCAGCCGCGGGCCCGGCCCGCAGTCAGCCGCGCGTGACGACCGGGTCCTCGTTCTGGGCGCCGCGCAGATGCGGCGAGCCGACGCGGCCGTTCCAGGCCGACTCCGGGCGCGGCTGCAGGACGCCGTCGAGCTCGATGTCGACCTTCTCGTTGAAGAAGCAGACGAGCCCCTTCACGCGACGGACCTCGTCGTAGGGCTCCTCGTAGTACCAGACGAGGTCGCGGCCGTCCTCGCCGTCGGGCACCTGCACCGAGTAGTAGCTCGCCTCGCCCTTGTAGGGGCAGCGGGTGACGGTGTCGGTCGGCGTCAGCGACGCGTGGACGTCCTCGATCGGGAGGTACCAGCGGACCGGCAGGCTCGTCTCGAACACCCCCAGCGCGCGGTCGGTCTCGGCCAGCACCGTGCCACCGAGCGAGATCCGGATGTGACGGTCGGATTCGAGCACGTCGATGCGCGTATACGGGTCGCGCGGGTGGGTGTGGATCTCGTGGCTCTCCTCCAGCCAGCGGCTCATGCGGTTGAAGTAGAACGCGATCAGGCCCTTCAGCGCCGGCGGCGCCTCGGGCGGCGGAGCGTCGTACGTCCACGCGCCGTTGTGGACGACCTCGTCGCCGGCGCGAACGGTGAAGAACGTCGCCTCGCCCTTCGTCGCGACGCTCGCGCGGCGCGGCGAGGGCTCGAGCAAGTCGGTCCGCACGTCATCCGGCGGGAAGTAGTACACGGGCTGGTGGCCCGACTCGTGCAGCAGGAACGCGCGCTCGCTGTCGGCGACGACGACGCCCTGAAGCTCGGCCCGGATCCGCTTCGCGGTCGGCTCCAGGTACAGCGCGCCGCCCGCCGGTGGCCCGTCGAAGTTGAACCGCCCCGCCGGGTCCTTGCCGAGCGGGCCGGTGCCGGTCATCAGTCCCATGCGCCGAGCTTAGTCGGAGCGGTGGGCGCAAACGTTCGCAAGTTCCTGCGGACTCTCCGCAGGAACTTGCGATGGTTCATTCGCGCCGCGCGCGCTACTCGACCGCGATCGGAGCGTCGACCGGGACCTGCGCCTCGGGACGCGCCGCCCCATTGGCGCCAGCCTGGCCGGACGAGGCCGCCTGGGCGCCGGCTTGCGACCGGCGCTCGCGCAGCGCCATCCACAACGCCGGCACGAACGCGACCCCGAGCATCACCAGCGCCCACACGAACGTGTGCCCGAAGGCGCTCGCCAACGGCTCGGCGACAATCGCGTGCTGAGCCGGGCTCACGTGCTGCAGCGACGCGAATCCGTTGCCGCCGCCGTGTTGGACCGCAGGCAGGAAGCTGAGCCGGTCCTTGATCGCCGTGGACAGCAGCACGGTCATCACCGCGGTGCCGATCGACGCGCCTGCCTGGCGGATGATGTTCATCGCGGTCGAGACGCGCGGGATCGCGGCGGAGGGCACCGCCTGCATCGCCGCGGTCATCGTCGGCATCATCGACATGCCCATCCCGAGGCCGAGCACGAAGCTGAACCCGCACAGCAGCACGTACGAGGTGTGGGCGGTCACGAACGCGAACGGGATCAGCCCGATCACGAGCAGAGGGATCCCCACCGCCGGCCACCGCCACGGCCCGTAGCGGTCGGTCAACTTGCCCGCGATCGGCATCGTGATCATCGCCCCGACTCCCTGCGGCACCAGCAGCAGGCCGGCGTCGAGCGCAGACGCGCCGCGAACCGACTGGTAGTAGAGCGGCACCAGCAAAAACGCCCCGAAGAACGCGATCGAGAACAGCGCGAACACCACCGCCGAGGCGCCCGCCTGCGTGCGCGTGAACGTCTTGATGTCGATCAGCGGCGTCGCCGTGCGCCAGCTGTGCACGAAGAAGGCGACGATCAGCAGCGCGCCGACGAGCAGCGGCGCCCACGCGCGCGCGTCGGAGAACCCGTACGGCGACGACTCCGCCAGTCCGTAGATCAGGAGCGCCAGCCCGGGCGAGAGCTGCAGCATGCCGATCCAGTCGAGCTTGTGCGACGGCACCGGCCGGTCAGGCTCGAGCACGAGCAGGCCGGAGATGAACGCGACGATCCCGATCGGCAGGTTGATGAAGAAGATCCAGCGCCACGAGACGTCGTCGACGAGCCAGCCGCCGAGGATCGGGCCGATGATCGGCGCGATCAGCATCGGCACGCCGAGGATCCCCATCACCCGGCCCATCCGCTGGGGACCGGCCTTCTGGGTGACGATCGTCATCACCGCGGGCATGATCATGCCGCCGCCGAGGCCCTGCAGGACGCGGAAGCCGATCAGCGACCCCGCGCTCCAGGCCAGGCCCGACAGCACCGAGCCGAGCGTGAACAGCACCAGCGAGGTCAGGTACAGCCGCTTGGTGCCGAAGCGGTCAGAGGCCCATCCCGACAGTGGGATCACCGCCGCCAGCGACAGCGTGTAGCCGGTCACGACCCACTGGATCGTCGTCAGCGACGAGTGGAAGTCGACCGCGAGGCGGTCGATAGCGACGTTGACGACGGTCGTATCGAGGATCGACATAATCGCGCCGAGCATCACGACGCCGGAGACGATCAGCGTCTGACGGTCGAGCTCCTGGGGGGCGTTCGCGGCGGGGGCGTAGGCTGCGGAAGCGGGGGCGGAGTCGGGCATGCGCCCGATAGTAGCGGACCGGTTGGTCCGGTTAGCCAGAGATTGTGTTAAGGACATGCTCCTTAAGACTCCGCTCGCCGCTCGCCTGTGACAGCGTTGTGTGTGCACCAGCGCCGCCCGCGTCTACCCAATGGCGCGCCGGCCGCCGACCCGCGCCGCCCGCCGACCCGCGCCGCCGCCGACTGATGCCGCGCCAGCCCGCCGACCCGCGCCCGACCCTGGCAGACTGCCGCGCGTGAACTTCGCCCGAGACGTCGTCGACGCGGCGCCCGCCCGCGACCGGGCGTTGGTCGAGATCGACGCGCGCGGCGCCCGCCGCGAATTCACGTTCGGGGAGGTCTCGGACGTCTGCGCGCGGCTTGCCGGCACGCTCACCGCCCACGGCGTGCGCCGCGGCGACGTCGTGATGACGCTGATCGGCAGCCGCCCGCAGTGGGCGTTCACGATGGTCGCGTGCTTCCGGATCGGGGCGGTGGCGCTGCCGTGCAACGAGCAGCTGCGCGCCAAGGACCTGCGGATGCGGATCGACGCGGCGAGCCCGCGGCTGGTCGTGTGCGACGAACGAAACGCGACGGAGCTGAACGCGGCGCTCACGACGGCCGGCGACGGCGCGGCGCCCGACGTGATCATGGTCCCGGATCCGGCGCTGCTTCACCACGAGGCGGTCCCGGCGGTCGAACTGGATCCCACCGACCCGTGCCTGATCACGTTCACGAGCGGGACCACCGGCGGCGCCAAGGGAATCGTGCACGGGCAGCGCTACCTGCCCGGCCAGGCACTGCAGGCCTCGACCTGGCTCGGCGCGCGGCGCGGCGATCTCGTCTGGTGCACCGCCGCCAGCGGCTGGTCGAAGTCGGCCCGCAACGCGTTCATCGCGCCCTGGCTGCAGGGCGCCGCCGCGCTCCTGCACGACGCCCGCTTCGATCCCGAGCAGCGGCTGCAGGTGCTCGCCGCCGAGCGCGTCAACGTACTGTGCATGGCGCCGACCGAGTACCGCGTGATCGCCAAGCGCACGACGCTTGCGCCGGTGCCTTCGCTGCGCGGACTGGTCGCGGCCGGGGAGGCGCTCAACCCCGAAGTGCTGCGAGTGTTCGAGGACGGCATGGGGCTGCCGATCCGCGACGGTTACGGCCAGACCGAGACCGGGCAGCTGACCGGGGTGCCTGCCGACGGCGACGTCCGCCCCGGGTCGATGGGCCGGCCGCTGCCGGGCGTCGCGCTCGACGTGATCGATGGCGAGCTCGTGCTCACGGACCCCGCGACCGACCCGACGTTCTTCGTCGGCTACCTGGACGGCACCCCCGTCGACGAGCACCGGCCCTGGCACACCGGCGACCGGGTCGCCGTCGACGAGGACGGCTTCTTGTTCTTCGAGGGACGCACCGACGACGTGATCATCTCCTCGGGCTACCGGATCGGGCCGTTCGAGGTGGAGTCGGCGCTCGTCTCCCATGTCGCTGTCGCCGAGGCCGCGGCCGTCGCGGCTCCCGACGATGAACGGGGCTCGGTCGTGCGCGCGATCGTCGTACTGCGCGACGGGGTGCAGCCGTCGGACGGGTTGCGTGCCGAGCTGCAGGATCACGTGAAGTCCGAGACCGCGCCCTACAAGTACCCGCGGATCGTCGAGTTCGCCGCCGAGCTGCCGAAGACCGCCAGCGGCAAGGTGCGGCGGGCGCTGCTGCGCGAGCGGCCGCTGGCCGGCTGACCGGTGGCCGCTCCCGAGCGACCATTACTAGGCTGCGGGTGATGTCCCGGCCCGCGATCGCGATCCTCTCCCAGATCACCGACGCCACCTACGGCGTGTGGAGCCAGCCGAGCGTGGTGCTGCCCGCCGCGTACGCGACCGAGGTGCAGCGCGCCGGTGCGATCGCGCTGGTGCTGACGCCCGACGGCTACCTCATCGACCATCCCGGCGAGCTGCTCGACCGGGTCGACGGGCTGATCCTGTCCGGAGGCGGCGACGTCGATCCCGCCACCTACGGCGCCGACCGTCACCCCGAGACGTCGCACGTGAGCGCCGAGCGCGACGCGTTCGAGCTGGCGCTGACACGCCGGGCGGTGCAGTGCGACATGCCGGTGCTCGGGGTCTGCCGCGGGATCCAAGTGCTCAACGTCGCGTTCGGCGGCACGCTCCTGCAGCACCTGCCCGAGCATGTCGGCCATGGGGAGCACCGGCGCGTCGCCGGCAGCTTCGACGACGCCGACCATGACGTGCAGCTGACCGAAGGATCGCTCGCCGCGCGCGCCGCCGGCGAGCTGCGCCACGCGACCAAGTCCCACCACCACCAGGGCATCTGCGAGCTCGGCGCGGGACTGGTCGCGACCGGCACGTCGACGCTCGACGATCTCGTCGAGGCGATCGAGCTGCCCGACCACCGGTTCGTGCTCGGGGTCCAGTGGCATCCGGAGGCCGACGAGCGCAGCCGCGTGATCGGGGCGCTCGTGCGCGCCGCCGCGCAGTACCGCGAACAGCGCGCGCTGGCGACGGCGTGAGCGCGGACGCCCCGCTGCAGGGTCGGACGGCGCTCGTGACCGGCGCCTCGCGCGGGATCGGCGCCGCGACCGCGGTCGCGCTGGATGCCGCCGGCGCCCGCGTCGCGCTCGCCGCGCGCGACGTCGAGGCGCTGCGGGCGGTCGCCGCGCGGCTGTCGCACGATCCGGTCGTGCTCGCTGCCGATCTCGCGGACGCCGACGCGCCCGTAGGGCTCGCGGCGGCGGCGCGCACCGGCCTCGGAGGCGGCGTCGACGTGCTCGTCAACAACGCCGCGTACGCGCAACGGCTGCCGATCACCGAGCACGACGCCGAGCTGATCGACCGCATGCACGCCGTCAACGTCCGCGCGCCGCTGCTGCTGATCGCGGCGCTCGTGCCGGCGATGATCGAGCGAGGAGGCGGATCGATCATCAGCATCTCGTCGGTGTCCGGCGTGATCGGCACGCCGATGCGCTCTGGCTACGGCGCCACCAAGGGCGCGCTCGACGCCGCCTCCCGGTGCCTGGCGCGGGAGCTCGGCGGTCATGGGATCCGCGTCAACACGGTGGCTCCCGGCGTCGTCGACACCGAGCTGTGGGCGCGCAACAAGCGGGTCCCCGGCGTCGTCGAGCAGATCAACGCGCGGACGCCGCTCGGCCGCTGGGCAACCGCCGAGGACATCGCCGACGTGATCGTGTTCCTCGCCTCCGACGCGTCGCGGTTCATCACCGGCGAGACGCTGCGGCCAGACGGCGGCATGTCGACGACGCTCGACCTCTACGGCGGCAACGTCTGATCACATAGCCCGCTGGAGCCGCCCCGGGCCGCGCCATCGGTTCGTGTTAGCGATCACAGGCGAGGCCGGCCTGTGCGCTTCGTTTGACTGCCTACCCGTCCAAACGGCTTGACAGCGTCCGATGTGAGCGATAACAATCGCGCTCGCATTGTGCGCTTCGGCGCAAGGTACGTCACAGCACGTACCGTGCGCCGGAGACGGGCTACCGGGTGCTCATTCGTGTTCGAGGTTGAGGTTTGAGTTCGCACCATGGTTAGATCCGTCGGGCGTGTGCGCCGCGCTGTCATCGCCGCGGTTGCGGCGGTTGCGGCTGTTGCCGGCGTGTTCTCGATCGCCGCATCGGCGCCGGCGGCGGCCGCGAAGGCTCCGTCGGCACGGCCGCAAGGCCCGTGTGACATCTATGCCGCCGGTGGTACGCCGTGTGTGGCGGCGCACAGCACGACGCGGGCGCTGTATGCCTCGTATGACGGCCCGCTGTATCAGGTGAGGCGCGCGTCCGACGGCAGGACGAGGAACATCGGCGTGGTGCGGGCGACCCGCACCGATCCCGGCGGTTACGCGGATGCGGCGGCGCAGGATGCGTTCTGCGCCAGTACGACGTGTGTGATCACCAAGATCTATGACCAGTCGCCGGAGCACAACGATCTGACCCAGGCGCCGCGTGGCAACTTCAGTGGACCGGCGCTGGGCGGTCAGAACAACCTTCCGATCGCGACGATGGCGCCGGTGACGCTGTCCGGGCACAAGGTCTACGGCGCGTATATCGAGCCGGGCATGGGCTTGCGCGACAACGACACCAACGGGATCGCCGTCGACGATCAGCCCGAGGGCATGTACATGGTCGTCGACGGCACGCACTTCAACGACGGGTGCTGCTTTGACTACGGCAACGCCGAGATCGACAGCCACGACGACGGCGACGGGACGATGGAGACCAGCTATTTCGGCAACGCCACCGCCTGGTTCCATGGCCCCGGCACCGGTCCGTGGGTGATGACCGACCAGGAGAACAACCTCGTCGGATGCTCCAACTACCCCAGCGCCTCGAAGATCTGCCAGAACCTGCCGAACGTCGAGTTCCGCTTCACGACCGCGGTGGCCAAGGGCGATTCGACAGCCCCCGGCACGCTGGGCAACTGGGAGGCGCAAGCCGGCAACGCGCAGCAAGGCCCGCTGGCAACGATGTTCAGCGGCCAGCGCGCCGGCCCGACGTATGCCCCGATGCGAAAGCAAGGTGCAATCGTGCTGGGCAACGGCGGCGATAACAGCAACGGCGCGCAGGGCACGTTCTACGAGGGCGTGATGACGCGGGGCTTCCCGAGCGACGCGACCGATGCAGCGGTGCAGGCCAATATCGTTGCCGCCCGCTACAACGTGCAGCAGCTGTCGCTGACGCCGGCGAGCGCCGTCAACGCCCCGCCCGGGCTGCAGACGTTCACTCCCGGCTCCTCGCAGCGGTCGACGCTGACATTCACCAACACCTCGTCGTCGACGATCAAGCGCGTTCGGCTTCACCTGTCGGTGCCCGCCGGCTGGAAGTCGAGGCCCGTCGGCAGCGACACGGTCGGCTCGGTTGCTCCTGGTGGCACCGCCAGCGCGACCTTCAACGTCACCGCCGGACAGAGGTCGTTCAACGGCGATCTCACCGGCGACGCCAGATGGCATAGCCGGGGCGCGGGCAACCAGTCGGCGACCGCGACCGAGGCGGTGCGCGACACCGACCCGATCGTGGTCAACGAGTTCCGGGTCGGCACCGCCGGCAACGCGACCAACTCGTTCATCGAGCTCTACAACTCCGGCCACACAACCGTCAACCTCTCGAGCTGGAGCCTGACCGAGCACGCGGCCACCCAGCCGGTCGACTCCACGATCACGATCCCGCCCGGGACCAGCCTCGCCGCCGGCAAGACCTACCTGCTCGGGCTCTCGGCGTCAGGCCTCGCGACCCCCGTCAAGGCGGGCGCCAGCACGATCAGCCTCCGCAGCACGACCGGGCTGAAGGTCGGAGACAAAATCCAGATCGGCGCCGGCGCCGACGCCGAAACCCGCACGATCACCGCGATCACGAGTGGCGGCGCGACCGGTCCTCGCGTCCCCGGAAAGATCGGCAAGGCCCTCCAGCTGAACGGAGACGGCGAATACGCCCAGTTGCCCAATGGCATCGTCAGCGGCCTGCACGACTTCACGATCTCGACATGGGTCAACCCCTCCGCCAACTTGCCGTGGTCGCGGATATTCGACTTCGGCACCGGCACCGGCGACTTCATGTTCATGACGCTCAGCGCCGGCGGCGGCCCGCTGATCTTCTCCGACACCAATCCCGCCGGCGTCGTTCAGACGCTCTTTGCCCCTGGCCAACTTCCGCTCAACACGTGGTCGCACGTCGCGGTCACGCTTTCAGGGACGACCGGGACGCTGTACATCGACGGCAAGGCGGTCGACACGAACACCAACATGACCACGACGCCCGCCGATCTCGGCGTCACCACGCAGAACTGGATCGGCCACTCGCAGTTCGTCGCCGACCCGTTCCTCGACGCGACCGTGGACGACTTCCAGATCTACAGCCGCGCTCTGTCCGCCGGCGAGATCGCCGCGCTGGCCGCCGGTCAGCCGGGCGCCGGCAACGTCGCCGACTACAAGTTCGACGAGGCCGGCGGGCCAACCGCGATCGATTCGTCTGGCAACGGCAACGACGCCACGATCTTCGGTGTCGGGGAAGTCAGCACGCCGCTGTGGCAGCCGTTGCCCGACGGCCCGATCACGATCCCGAGGGGCGCGACGAACGTGCCCGTGACGAGCACGTCCGGCTTCGCGGCCGGGCAGAAGATCTCACTCGGCTTCGGCCAGCACGAGGAGACAGGGACGGTGACCAACGTGGGCACCTCGGGTGATCAGGCCTACCTCGCTGCCCCCGCGCCCGCCGGCGACACGGTCATCAAGGTGACCTCTACGGCGGGCATCACGGCGGGCGCGAAGATCAACCTCGACATCGGATCGCGGCGGGAGACGGTCACCGTCGCGTCCGTCGGAACCGCGGGCGCGAACGGGACCGGTATCACGCTGACGTCGCCGTTGAAGTTCTCGCACTCGAGCAACCTGCCGTTCAGCGCCCGGGGCACCGGCATCAGCTTCAAGCCTGCGACCCGGTTCGCACACTCGAGCGACGAGCCCGTGCGGGCCCTGATGAGCTCGATCACGCTCGGCCGGCCGCTCAGCCACAGCCACGGGATCGACACCGCCGTGGTCGACTCGGCCGTGACCAACGCCGGCTACCAGGGACCGCCCGAGCCGGACCTGTGGTTCGGCGGCCCGACGCTGTCGACGGAGGGCACGATGGTGCTGCGCAACGCCTGGGGTCAGGCGGTCGACAGCCTCAACTACGGAGGCATCGTCGACCCGGCCAACCAAGAGGGCTACCAGGGCGCTTCGGGCACTGGCCGCGCCGGGTGCTTCGCGCCGACGCCGCCGACCGGCCGAAGCACGGCCCGTGACCCGGACGGGTCCAACACGGACAGCAACTGCGCGGACTTCTTCGTCTCCCCGACCCCGACGCCCGGCGCGAGCAACCAGATCCCGCTCCAGCCGGGACCGCTGGTGTCACTTGAGTCCGCGGCACCCGGCGCCACCAACCAGTTCGTCACCCACGACGACACCGATGACGGGGTGGTGACGTCGACGGTCACGGCCGCAAGCTCCGAGCAGGCCAAGGCGGACTCGACGTTCGTCGAGACCAAGGGCAACGCCAACCCGAGCTGCGTCTCCTTCGAGTCGATCAACCGGCCCGGCGAGTTCCTGCGCCACCAGAACTTCGTGCTGCACCTACAACCGGACGACGGCAGCTCGCTGTTCGCCAACGACTCGACGTTCTGCCCGCACGCCGGCAACAACGGTCACGGTACGTCGTTTGAGTCGGTGAACTTCCCCGGCAGGTTCCTGCGCATGTTCGGAGGCGGGATGTACCTCGCCGGCGACGGGATCAACACCGGCAACCCCTGGGACACCGCGATCGGCTGGACCGACGACACCAGCTGGCTGGCGCGACCGCCGCTGGCATCGACGTCACAGCCGATGACCAGCGAAGGCAGCCCCAGCCTGATGTCGCAGGCATCGGCGGCATCAGCACGCTGATCCCGGATCCACGTCGAGGCGAGCCCGGGCTGGTCAACCGACGAGCGCGACCACCGCGTCCATCTCGACCTGCGCGCCCTTCGGCAGCGCCGCGACGCCGATCGCGACCCGCGCCGGCGGGCTTGACTCGAAGAACGAGCCGTACACCTCGTTGACCGACGCGAACTCGCTCATGTCGGTCATGTAGATCGTCACCCGCACGGCGTCGCCGAGGCTCGCCCCGGCGGCCTGACAGACGGCCGCGAGGTTCTCCAGACAGCGACCCGCCTGGTCCGCGGCGCTCGCGCCGACGAGATCCCCCGTCCGCGGGTCCAGCGGGATCTGACCAGAGCAGAACAGCAGGTCCCCGGTCTTGACCGCGTGGACGTACGGGCCGATCGCTTCGGGCGCGTTCGGGGCGGTGACCGGTTCACGGCTGGCGGGCATCTGCGTCTCCTCTAGTCGAGCACGAGCGTTCAGCGCACAGCCTATTGCGCCGTCGGCATGCGGGTAGCCTCGGTGTCCGATGGCCAATCGCCTCGCCGCCGAGACCTCCCCCTACCTGCGCCAGCATGCCGACAACCCGGTCGACTGGTATCCGTGGGGGGCCGAGGCACTGCGGCGCGCCCGCGACGAGAACCGGCCGCTGCTGGTGTCGATCGGCTACTCGGCATGCCACTGGTGCCACGTGATGGCGCACGAGTCGTTCGAGGATCCCGCGATCGCGGCGTTGATGAACGACCGCTTCGTGTGCGTCAAGGTCGACCGCGAGGAGCGCCCCGACGTCGATGCCGTCTGCATGGAGGCGTGTCAAGTGATGACCGGTCAGGGCGGCTGGCCGCTGAACGCGTTCCTCACCCCCGAGCAGGAGCCGTTCTTCGTCGGCACCTACTACCCGCCGGCGTCCCGTCACGGGATGCCGAGCTGGCGCGCCGTGCTCGACGCGGTCTCGGACGCCTGGACGCAGCGACGCGACGACGTGCGCAAGCAGGGCGCGCAGGTGCTCGCCAGGCTCGACGGCGCGTCGCGGCTGCAAGCCTCCGACGAGCCGCTCACCGAGGCGCTGCTGGACGAGGCGGTCGCGGGGCTGCGCGGCGGCTTCGACGCGGCCAACGGCGGCTTCGGGCGCGCGCCGAAGTTCCCGCAGGCGTCGCTGATCGAGTTCCTGCTTGCGCGCGGCGAGCGCGAGATGTCTGCATCGATGCTGCGCGCGATGGCCAGCGGCGGCATCTACGACCAGGTCGGCGGCGGCTTTGCCCGCTACGCGGTCGATGCGACCTGGACCGTCCCCCACTTCGAGAAGATGCTCTACGACAACGCGTTGCTCGCGCGTGCATACCTGCACGGCTGGCAGGTGTTCTCAGAGCCGCTGCTGCGCCGCGTCTGCTGCGAGACGCTCGATTGGACGCTGCGCGAGCTGCGTGGCCCGGAGGGCGGCTTCTGCTCGGCGCTGGACGCCGACTCCGACGGCGTCGAGGGGAGCTACTACGTGTGGACGGTCGCGCAGCTGCGCGAGGCGCTGCAGCCGCTCGGCGCCGAGGTCGCCGAGCGGGCGATCGCGTTCTTCGGCGCGACCGAGGGCGGCAACTTCGAGGGCTCGAACGTGCTCGAGGGGCGCGGCCCCGCGCTTGCGCCCGAGTTGCTGGCGCAGGTCCGCGCGCGCCTGTATGAGGTCCGCGAGCAGCGCGTCCGCCCGGGCCTGGACGACAAGCGCCTGTGCTCGTGGAACGCGCTGATGATCTCGGCGCTGGCCGAGGCGGGCGCCGCGCTGCAGCGCCCCGACTACGTGTCGGCGGCGACGGCCTGCGCGGAGTTCGTGCTGGGCTCGATGGTGTCCGCCGACGGGCGCCTGCTTCGCACCTACAAGGACGGGCGCGCCCACATCGACGCCTATCTAGAGGATCACGCCTACCTGCTGGAGGCGATGGTGACGCTGTACGAGGCGACGCTCGACGAGCGCTGGTATGCGGAAGCGGTGCGGCTCGCCGGGGTGCTGCGAGACCGCTTCGCCGACCCCGACCGCGGTGGCTTCTACACGACCGGCGCCGACCAACCCGATGGCTTTGCGCGGCGCAAGGACCTCGACGACTCGCCGACGCCGGCGGGCGGATCGTCGGCGGCGTTCGGCCTGTTGCGGCTGGCGGCGCTATCTGGCGAGCGCGAGTACGAGTCGATGGCGCTCGGCGTACTGCGGGTGCTGGCGCCGATCGTCGGCCAACATCCGCACGGGTTCGGTCACGCGCTGCAGGCGCTGGACTTCTATCTGTCGGCCGTGCGCGAGGTCGCGGTCGTCGGCACCGGACCGGAATTCGAGCGGCTGCTGTCGGTCGTCCGAGAGACCTACCGACCGCACGTGGTGCTCGCCGGCGGCGCCGGCGCCCGGGCCCCCGGGGGCGCTGCTGCCGTGCCGCTGCTGCGCGATCGTGCGCCGGTCGACGGCGGCGCCGCCGCCTACGTGTGCGAGCGGTTCGTCTGCAAGGCGCCGGTCACCGATACGCAGGCGCTGGCTGCGGCGCTCGCAGGTTGAGCGCCGCGGCTACCACCAGATACGCGGCCAGCGCCAGCCACGCGACCGCCCCATGCCCGGCGTCGAGCGCGGCGCCGACCGCGGGGATCACCGCCATCGGGACCACGTTTGGCCCTGTCTGCAGGACCGCCATCACCTCCGCCCGGGCATCCGGGAACAGCCGCTGCGCCCGTTCGATCACGAGCGCGTAGGGCAGCGCGAAGCCGGCGCCCATCAAGGTCACCCACGCCAGCGCCGGCAGCGCGCCGGCGTCGACCGCCAGCCCCGCGAGGCCTGCGGCGGTCAGCAGCGGCCCGCCCGCCGCCAGCCGCTGCGCCTCGCCGCTGCCGACCGCGAGCTTGCCGCTGAACTCGCGCACCGCCGCCGTCACCGCGAACAGCTCGAATCCGAGCACGCCCGCGAACCACCGGTGCTGACCGTGGTTGACGAGGTACTGGATTAACCAGGAGCTGACGACGATCGTGATCCCGTTGGCGGCGATGAACAGCGCCGTCAGCCGCCACATCGCCGGCATCGCCAGCGCGGCGCGGACAAAGCCGGCGCGTCGCGGCTGCCCGACGGTCGCGCTCGGTAACCGGCGTGGCAGCGTCGCCAGCGCGGCGGCGCCGATCAGCGCCGAGATCCAGAACGCCACCCGCCAGCTGACGCCCGCGTCGGCGAGCGCTGAACCGAGCCCGAGCGCGACCGCGATCCCGAGCGTGACCGCGGCGCCGAACGCGCCGATCAGGCGCGCGCCGCCGTAGGACCGCGCCACGACCGGGCCGATCACGAACGCCAGCCCGGCGCCGACGCCGACGACGCCGCGTCCGACGAGCACGCCCGCGAACGACGGGCTGATCGCGCACACGACGTTGCCCAGTCCCGACAGCACGCAGCACAGCGCGATCGCGACTCGCGGGCCGAGCCGGCGCAGAATCTGCGCCGAGCCGAGCGTGACCGCGGTGATCGTCGCGAAGAACACCGTCATCGTCAGTCCGACCGCCGACAGCGAGACGCCGAAGCCGCCGGCGATCGCATCGGTCACCGGACCGACGTTGCCGCCGCCGTAGCCCGCTCCGGTGGCGAGCAGCACGACCGTCGCCGCCGTCCGCCGCGAATCGCGGCGCTCGCGCCCCCGCGCCCTTTGATCCATGGCGGGGAACCCTACCGCCGGCGCCCCTGCGAAGTCGGCGGTCCGGCCACGCTGACCGGACCGCCGAATCACGGGAGCGTGGTTACGGAATGTTGTGCGGCGCCACCACCGCGGCCAGCGCTGAGAAGATCTTCAACGCGGGACTGACGTTGTTCTGGTCTCCGATGTCGGTGTTGACGGCAACCACGATCGTCGCCTTGAGACTGGGCAGGTACTGCAGCTCGGTGTTGTAGCCCGGGGTCGATCCCTCGTGCCCGAGCCAGCCATTGCTGTCGGTCATCGCGAACAGGTACGCGCGGCCGCCCCCCTCCGAATAGCGGTTGGGGATCAGCCGGGCACGCTGCGCGGCCGGAGTCAGCAGCGCGCCGGTACCGACGGCCCGCGCCCAGCGGTGCAGGTTCCCGAGCGTCGAGATCGCCGCGCCGGCGCCGGCGGCAAAGCTCGGGGTCCAGCTCGTGGAATCGAGCGCGTTGCCCAGCGTCGAGCCCTGGACCGTGTATCCGTTCCAGAACGGGCGCGGTATCCGGTTGCTCGTGGGATAGCTCGTCTGGCTCATCCCCAGCGGCGTGAAGACCATCGTCCGCAGCAGCTCGCTCAGCGGCTTGCCGGTGACCTTCTCGGCGATCCGTCCGAGCATCACGAAGTTGGTGTCCGAGTAGTCGAACCCCTTGCCCGGGTCGAACTCGCGAGGCAGCGATGCCCCTCCCGCGATCAGCGTGTCGGGGTTCCACCATGCCGTCGGATGGGCGAAATATCGGTCGGTGAGCTTCGCGTTGCCGGTATAGGTCGCGATGCCGCTGCTCATGTTGCCGAGCTGCTCGATCGTGATCTTGCGTGCGTCCGGCAGCTTCGGAAACCACCGCTGGATCGTCTCGTTGAGGCTGAGCTTGTGTTGGTCGACGAGCTCGAGGATCAGCGTCCCGAGCATCGTCTTGGTCACCGAGCCGACGCGCGTATGGTCGGCACGGATCGGTAGCGGACCGGATGCACGCCGGGTCGAGCCGCGAACCGCGGTCCAGCCCCGGTGGCCGACCCACACGCCGACGATCACGCCCGGCGCCCAGGTGGTCGCCCATGCCTTCTGCAGCGCGGTCCTCAGTCGCGCGCTGGTGCGCGCGTTGAAATGGCTCGCCGTGACATGGCGCCCGTGCGTCCTTGCGTCGGCGGCGCCGGCGCAGGCGGCGAACGCGAGTGTCGCCATGAGCGCGACGATCACCGCTCTTGTCGAGGTCCGATGCGACACGCGATCGGCACCACGACGGTGACTGCAATTCATCATTGGCTTCCCCCTCGCCCCCGATTGGATCCGCGCACCTTATACCCATTCGTCATCGACCGGAAGATCCAGAACGGGCCACCCTACGTGGTCAGCCGTCGTCGGCGACGATCGTCAGCGCGCCGTTGTCGTCCATCACGCAGGCCTCGGCTCGGTCGGCGGCGCGACCGGGCCGCGTCGGCGAACTCGTTGTCGCAGCCGGTCAGCGGCGGCGGGTCGTCGGGTAGCTGGGCGCCGAGCGTGACGGTCATCCAGGGGGTGATTCTCGCGTGGCTCAGGGCTCTTGCGATAGGAGGTGATGAGACTACGATTTCGACGATGGCGACGGTTACCGACAGCGGTCTCGAGGTGTTCCCGATCTCGGTCGAGCGCTACGACCAGATGGTCGACGCGGGCGTGCTCGACGAGGACGACAAGGTCGAGCTGCTTCGGGGAGTTCTGTCGGCGATGACGCCGCCGGGCGACGGGCACAGGATCGCAGTCACCTGGCTGAACGGTGTGATCGTGCGCGGCGTCGACCCGAGCCGGTTCACGGTCGGGGTCCAGGTGCCGCTGCGTCTGCCGCAGCTGCGCTCCGAGCCCGAGCCCGACCTCTCGGTCGTCCCCGCGGGCACATTCGATCGCGGCGGCGGCGCTGAGACGGCGGTGCTGCTGATCGAGGTGTCCGACAGCACGCTCGCGCGGGATCTGCGCGTCAAGGTCGGGATCTACGCCGAGGCTGGCATCCCCGAGCTGTGGATCGTCGACGTCCCGCACGCGGTCATGCGCGTCCACCGCCGGCCGGACGGGGACCGGTATCAGGAGGTCGGCGAGCGGGGCTCGGGGACGCTGCGCGCCTTGGAGCAGGCAATCCCACCGATCGATCTCGACGAGCTGTTCGCGCGGTTGCGGTAGCCCGCCATTCCCCCAGCAGGGGCACGCCCTCTACAGCACGGGCAGGTAGCGATCCAGCTCCCACGGCGTGACCTGCACGCGGTAGTCGTCCCACTCCTGGCGCTTGATCTCGATGTAGCGGTTGAACATGTGCTCGCCGAGCGTGCGCAGCACGAGCTCGGACTGCGCGGTCAGCTCGATCGCCTCGCCGAGCGTCTCGGGCAGCTGGTCGATCCCGAGCCGGCGGCGTTCGTCCGGGGACAGGTGGTAGAGGTTCTTCTCCATCGGGTCGGGCAGCTCGTAGCCGTGCTCGATCCCCTCGAGCCCGGCCTGCAGCAGTGCGGCGAACGTCAGATATGGGTTGCAGGCTGGATCGGGGCAGCGTAGCTCCATCCGCGTCGTGCGCTCGCGACCGGGGTGGTAGAGCGGCACGCGCACGAGCGCCGAGCGGTTGCGGCGCGACCAGGCGACATACACCGGCGCCTCGAAGCCGGGCACGAGCCGCTTGTAGGAGTTGACCCACTGGGCGAAGATCGAGCAGATCTCGCGGGCGTGGCGCAGCTGGCCGGCGATGAATGCCTTGCCGACATCGGACAGGAAGTACTCGTCGTCGGGGTCGTAGAACGCGTTGTGGTCGCCGCGGAACAGCGACTGATGCGTGTGCATGCCCGAGCCGTTCTCGCCGAACAGCGGCTTGGGCATGAACGTCGCGTGCAGCCCGTACTTCATCGCGTATTCCTTGACCGTGATCCGGTACGTCATGCAGTCGTCGGCCATCTTCAGCGCGTCGGAGTAGCGCATGTCGATCTCGTGCTGTGAGGGACCGACCTCGTGGTGCGTGTACTCGGTGTGGATGCCGAGCTGCTCGAGCGCCATGACCGTCTCACGGCGCAGGTCCGAGCCGGCGTCGAGCGTCGTCAGGTCGAAGTAGCCACCCTCGTCGAGCACCTCGGTCGACTTCGAATTGCGGAAATAGAAGTACTCGAGTTCCGGGCCGACATAGAAGTGGTCGAACCCCATGTCCTCGGCGCGGTTGATCGCGCGGCGCAGCACGTGGCGCGGGTCGCCCTCGTACGGCGTGCGCTCCGGGGTGAGGATGTCGCAGAACATCCGCCCGACGCCGGCCTCCTCCGGCCGCCAGGGCAACCGGGCGAACGTCGACGCGTCCGGCTGGGCGATCATGTCGGATTCCTCGATCGCGTTGAAGCCGGTGATCGAGGAGCCGTCGAATCCCATCCCGCCGTCGAACGCGTCGGCCAGCTCGGTCGCGTTGACCGAGAACGACTTCAGCTGACCGAGGATGTCGGTGAACCACAGGCGCACGAACCGGATCCTCTGCTCGGCGACGATCGCGAGGACGTCATCGGGGGTTAGCGCATGCTCGGTCATCGGCGCGGAACGTTATCTGCAGCCGGTGTCGGGCGCCTCGGGAGGCACGCCGGCGTCGGATGACAACGCGCTCAAAGAGGCCCTAGTCCGCCAGCCAGCGCTGCGCCCAGGTCTCGATCTCCGCGAGCGCCGGCTCGAGCTCCAGCCCCATCTCGGACAGCGCGTAGCGGACCTGCAGCGGCGGGCCCGGGATCACGGTGCGCGTCACCAGGCCATGCAGTTCGAGCTCCTTCATCCGCTCGGACAGGAGCCGGTCCGACAGCTCCGGGATCGCCTGCGCGATCTCCGAGAAGCGCAGCGGCCCGTCCATCAGGACGCGCAAAATTGCGCCCGTCCAGCGCCGCCCCACGAGCTCGACCGCCCGGTGGTAGAGAGGGCAGCAGCCGGTGGCGCGACTCGGCGCGGTGCTCTCCCCGCTCTGCGCCTGCGCGGTCATCGCCGCACGAGCTTATCCCGCGCTGACACCACCTGCTGACGTCCGGTCCGCGCTAGGCCGCCTCGAGCGCTCGCGAGGCCTCGGTGGAGCCGTCGACCGGGACCTCCCCGGCGACGTTGACCATCGCCGAGAACGCCTCCAGCGAGACGGCCGCGATCGCCTCCAGGATCTGCTCGTCCTCCCAACCGGCCTCGCGCGCCTCCTCGTGCAGGTGCATCGCGGGGCGGCCGTCGGTCAGCAACGCCTGCAGGTAGGCGAGCAATGCCGCCTCGCGCTCGTCGTTTGAGCGGAACTGGCGCGCGAGCGCGACCTCGTCGAGCGCCAGCCCGGCGGCGCGGGCCGCCCGCGAGTGCATCGCAATCCCCGGCTCGGAGTGGTAGTACTCGGCCACCGCGAGCGCGATCCGTTCGAGCGTCGCAAGCGTCAGCTTGCCGTGCCGCAGCTCGGAGCGGAAGCGCGCATACGCGCGCAGCGCCGCCGGCGACCCGGCCAGCACGCCGAGGAAATTCGGCAGCTGCCCGCCCGAGGACAGCGCCCCGCGCAGCACCGCGCCGGAGCCCTCGGGCGCGGTGAGGTCGTCGTGGATCTGGAATCTGCTCATCGAAGTCTTCATCGGCTGACCGCCAAACGATTCGTGGGGGCCAACGCGGGCCGCGCTGCCGACCCGCGCCTTTAATTTTCGAACCTGCTTACCCTTCATAAGGTAGCTCTTGTGCGATCTTCACACAAGGTGGGATGTTGGCTCCTAACACGTTGTACGTAGACGCCTAAGCGGAAGATCAGCGTGGTCGATGAATCCCAGGAGCGACGAGCGCCGCCGTCACGCATCACCAATGGCGCTACCGCTGTGGCGGGTACATAAACGAACTGCTGGTTCGCTTATGTGCCCAGCATGACCGGGTGCGGCGGGGCCGCGTGCGGGGCAGCGGGATCCAGGACCGCGGCGTGTGCACTGGCGGCGGCAACGAAGATCAGCAGCAGCGCCAGCACGACCGCCAACGCCGCCGCTCGGTCGGGGCGAAAGCCCTCCCGCTCATGCCTGGGAACGTGTGGCCGCCGCTGCTCGTGGCGCCTGCGATCGGACATCGCGGCGGTCAACATAACGCCCGCCTCGGACGTTATGTGCGCATTCGACCGACGCGGCCGACTGGCCTAGACTCGCGGCACGAGGAGAGGAGCCGCTCGACTCGATAGAAGTGAGGATCACATGCCCAGGAAGCTCCCGTTGATCGCGGTTCCACTCGTCGCGCTCGCTGTGGCGGCATGCGGCAACAGCGCCGCCACGACGACGCCCTCGGCAGGGACGCCGTCGTCATCCACCTCGACCACCGCGTCGTCGAGCACCAGTCCGGCGTCAGCCAGCACCACCTCGACGTCATCAAGCGCCAGTTCGAGCACGTCGACGTCGGCTGCGAAGGGTGCGGGGACGACGTTGAAGCTGTCTGCCAACCCCAAGGGTCTGCTGGCCTTTAACACGAAGTCGTTGACGGCCAAGGCGGGCAAGGTCACGATCGATTTCACCAACGATTCGCCGCTTTCGCATGACGTGACGGTGCAGAAGGGGACCAGTGGCGCCACGATCGCCGCGACCCCGATCTTCGATCACGGCACGAAGTCGATCACGATGACGTTGGCGGCCGGGAAGTACACGTATTACTGCTCGGTGCCGGGCCACCGCCAGGCGGGGATGGTCGGCACGCTCACCGTCACCGG
>DASUHF010000038.1:0-11612 GCA_036273655.1 Solirubrobacteraceae bacterium
GAGCGCGCCGAGGTGGCGCCGGTGTTGCGGCGCGTCAAGCAGGCGGGGTCGGTGGTGACCGGGGCGCGGTTGCCGCCGCCGGGGGAGTGAGCCGGGGCGGGCGCAGGGACTCAACGCGGGCTGACCTGAGAGATAAGTACGTCCATGCCGGACTCATATCTCACTTGGCCGCGGTACAAGGCCCCGATCCTCGGGCGAACCTGGCGCCGGGCGGGCGGACCGCGTGCCCGCGGCCGGGAGGCCCGCCTGCTCGGGCCCGTTCATGAGCTTCTGCCAAATCGGGCCGCGCAGAAGCAGATTGGCGACCGATCCATGACTCACATGAAATCCCCGCCAACCGCCGTTTTCGGACGCCCAAAATGGCGAAAATTGCATGTTCCGACCCGCGGCGCGCACATGCGACCAGCTACAGGCGGCCGACCCGCCTCTTCATTGCTGCAGTTTGCGCCGCACCACGACGTGCGCGGGGTTTGCTCCGAGCACAGACCCGGTGCCGGCAGCCCAACCGGCGATCGGATCAGACCGGCCCCAACGGCGGCCCGTCGGACCCCCGCTGGCGCAGGAAGTTCTGCAGCTCGGACTCGATCGCCTCGCCCGACGGCAGCGACGTGGGGTCGTCGCTCGACTCCTCGCCGGCGGCCTGCTCGAGCCGTTCGACGAACGCCTGCACGTCCGGGTCGGACTGGACCGCGACGTTGACCTGGCGCTCGTAGTCGGCGGCGGCCAGCTCCAAATCCGAAGCGTCGATCACGACCCCGACCAACCCTTCGAGCTTGCGCACGAGCGCGAGCGCGGCCTTCGGGTTCGGGGTGGCGGCGATGTAGTGCGGGACCGCGGCCCACAGCGATGCGGACGGCAGCCCGGCCTGCTGGCAGGCGGCGTGCAGGATGCCCACGATCCCGGTCGGACCCTCGTAGGAGGACGGCGCGAGGCCCAGCCGTGACACCAGCGCCTTGTCGGAGGACAGGCCCGTGACCGACACCGGCCGCGTGTGAGGCACGTCGGCCAGCAGCGCGCCGAGCGTCACGAACAGCTGCGTGCCGAGCGCCTCGGCGAGCTCGACGACGATCTCGCAGAACGTCCGCCAGCGAAACGAGGGCTCCGAGCCGGCCATCAGGATCAGGTCGCGATCGGCCTTCGGGACGCGGGCCTCGAACAGCTCGACCGCCGGCCACACGATCTCGCGGGTCTCGCCGTCGGCGAGCTTGGTCCTGGGCCGCGTGGCCTGGAAGTCGTAGAACTCCTCCGGGTCGATCACCGCGAATCGCTCGGCATGCAACGACGCCCCGACGAACTCGATCGCGCTCGACGCCGCGTCGGCGGCGTCGTTCCATCCCTTGAACGCGCACACCAGCGCGGGGTTTCGCAGGCCGTCGGGACGGTGGTCCCACTGGAGAGGCTGCATCCGCTTCACGCTACATCATGATCGTATGACCCCCAGCGGCCCATCCGAGGAGCCCGCGACGGCCGCCGTCTCGTCGCTGCGCGCCGGCCAGGACGTGGTCGGCGTGTTCGCCTGTACGCGCAAGGACCGGTTGATGACGCGCAACGGATCGCCGTATCTGGCCCTGGAGCTGCGCGATCGGACCGGCACGTTGCCCGCGCGGGCCTTCCAGAACGCCGATGTGCTCGCGGGCCGCTTCGAGCGTGGCGACGTGGTCCGCGTCCGCGGCCGGGTCGAGCGCTTCCGCGACGAGCTGGTGCTCGAGGTGTCGGAGATCGTTCGCGCGCAGGACGTCGACCCAGGCCACTTCCTGCCGACCGCCTACCGCGATCTGGACGAGCTCGACGGTTTCCTCGAACACCTGTCGACCGAGGTCTACGACGCCGGCTACCAGCGGCTGCTCCAGTCGCTGCTGGGTGACGCGGAACTACGCCGCCAGTGGCGTCGCGCGCCGTGCACGCCGAGCTCACACCACTCCTACCTGGGCGGGCTGCTCGAGCACACGGTCGCGGTCGCGACGCTCGCGCACGAGACCTGTCAGCTGCACCCGGGCGTCAACTCCGACCTGTTGATTTGCGCGGCGCTCGTGCACGACATCGGCCGCACTCGCGAGTTCACGTACGGGGCCGAGATCGGCGTCACCGACGAGGGCCGCCTGCTCGGCCACATGGCGATCGGCGCCCGGATGCTGACCGAACGCGCCCAGGGAGTGCTCGACGAGGGCCGGCTACTGGCGCTGCTGCACTGCGTGCTCGCCCACCACGGGCCGTCGTCGGTACCCGGCGGGCGCTTTCAGTCCGTCGAGGCGGTGGCGCTTCACCGGCTCAACGCCGTCGACGCCGGCGTCAAGGGCGCGCTCGAGCACGGGCTGCATTCCTGAGCGCGCAGCGGACGTTCGGCGCGAATCCTGGGCGCCGGGGCTCCGACGGTCGCCCCCGGCCCCACCGGAGCCAGTGCGTCTGAGATCGAGCGCATCGCCTGGGGCAGGGCCTTGGTCTGGCATCGGCTGTGAGAGCTGCGCGGCAAGCTGATTCACAAGCTCCAGAGTGCTTCGGTCTCGCAGGGAGTAGACGAACCTTCCACCACAGAGTCTGCGATTGGCCAGCCCAAGGGCGTACAGGGTCTGCAGATGCCTTGTGATGTTCGCGTGGGATTGGCCCAGCCTCTGGGCGAGGTCCACGGCTGTGGCACTGCGTTCACCGAGATGCACGATGAGGTGCAGACGCGTCACCTGTCCGATCGCCCGCAGATAGTCAGCGACTCGTTCCGGCGCCTCGGGCGAGAGCTCGAAGATTCGGTCTGCGGCGACAAGCATCGACATCGCTGCTGATGGAAAGTCGTGATACGAGAAGTTGGCGGGTTTGCTCAAATTGCGGATGCGTTCCGCTGGATCGCGTGGGTCGCCGTGGTCGCACGGCTCACGGCAGCTGCCCCCTGCCTCGCGCTAGCGCTCGGTCGGGAGCGCCTCCCGACAGCCCGAATCGCCGGCGCTCCGACTCGCACCCCAGCGCTCCTCGACCCGTCCCGCCCGCCAGATGAGCATCGCGACCAGCCACGTGACGACGAACAAGCCGACGATCGCGAAGCCCAGCTTGCTCATGTTGATGCTCTCCAGCCACGACCAGAACGCGCCATGCGCCCTGGCCTGCTGAGCGACCACGCCACCGAGCTCAACCGTCCCGATCGCAAACGCGACGACGACCGTCAGGGCGGTCACGGCCAGGTTGTAGAAGACCTTGCGTACCGGCTGGGAGAACGCCCAGCCGTACGCGACGTTCATGAACGCCCCGTCGATCGTGTCCAGCAGCGACATTCCCGCGGCGAACAGCACGGGCAGGCAAAGGACCGCGTAGAACGGGAGCCCGGCACCCGCCGCGCTCGCTGCCAGGAACAACAGCACCACCTCGGTCGCGGTATCGAATCCGAGTCCGAACAGGAGCCCGAGCGGATACATCTGCCACGGCCTGCGGATGGTGCCGCCGAGCCGGCCCAGGATCATGCTCATCGGCCCGCGGGTCTGGAGCCTGGCCTCGAGCTCTGACTC
The DNA here is from genome assembly GCA_036273655.1 of Solirubrobacteraceae bacterium. Taxonomy (GTDB): domain Bacteria; phylum Actinomycetota; class Thermoleophilia; order Solirubrobacterales; family Solirubrobacteraceae; genus Palsa-465. The sequence goes on from DASUHF010000038.1 coordinate 3,489, forward strand.
GTCGAACCGACCGCTGCGCATCTCCCGGACCGCCCGTTGGATTGACACGAGCACCAGCAGGTTCATTCCCGCGATCACGTACAGGAACGTCCCCGACACGCCGGCGCCGATGATCCCGGCCGCGTGGTGCAGCGGCGAGGCGCCGTTGCCGATCTGGGCGCCGAGCGCCCGCAACCCGGCGGCGAGGATCGCGGTCAGCCCGAACACCACCGTCGAATGACCCAGCGAGAACCAGAAGCCGACGCTGAGCGGCCGTTGACCCTCGGACATCAGCTTCCTGGTCGTGTTGTCGATTGCCGCGATGTGGTCGGCGTCGAACGCGTGGCGCATTCCGAGCGTGTACGCGGTCAGACCAAGGCCGATCCCAAACACGCCGGACCCGCCCAGGCTCAGATGGTGGGGGACGACGATCAGCAGCAGCGTGCCGAACCCCGCGAGGTGCAGAGCCGCCACCGCGGCTCCGAGGAAGCCGAGGTGGCGCCGCTGACCCGTCCTCAAGTGCTCACCCATGGTCCTAGCTGGCCGGGGCGGAGTGTTCCTCCCGCCGCCCGTCGACCTTCCTGCGGCTGCCGAGGTGACCCTCTTCGACGAGCGTGCCAAGCACGTCCATGATCGCCCGACAACCCAGCTGGGCGGTCATGTCCGAGACGTCGTACGGAGGCGCGATCTCGACCACCTCCATCCCGCAGATCCCTTCGCGGGCGATCATCCGCAATGCCCGCAGCGCCTCGCGGGGTAGTAACCCACCAGGCTCGGGTGACCCGGTGCCGGGGACGAATCCGGCATCGATCGAGTCGATGTCGAACGATAGGAACACGGCCTCGGCGTCCTTCCAGGCGCACTCGAGCGCGACCTCCACCGCCTTGTCGATTCCGAGCTCTTCGACGTCCGAGATCGTGATCACGGTCGTGTCGCGCTCGCGAGCGACCTTCATGCCCGGGCGTGACCCGTACCAGCCGCCGATGCCCATCTGCACCAGGTTGCTGGGCGGCGCGTTCGGGATATTGGTGGCGTGGAACCATGGCGTCGTGTGCATCCGCTCGTCCATGTCACGCTCTTGGATGTCGATGTGCCGATCGAGGTGGATGATCCCCACCTTGCCATCGATGTGTGGTGCGATCGCGCGGACGTCGGGGTACCCGATCGAGTGGTCGCCGCCGATCACGACGGGGAACACGCCGCGTTCGTGGATGAACGAAACCGCGCGGTCGATCTGGTCAAACGACTTCTCGAGGTTCGACGGAATCACGAAGATGTCACCGGCGTCGCAGATGTTGAGCTCCTCGGCAAGGTCGACACCCATGTCGGCGTTGTAGGAGTCATACAGCGCGGAGATCCGGCGAACCGCCTGCGGCCCGAACCGGCAGCCCGGGCGGTAGGTGGTGCCCATGTCAAACGGCGCACCGACCACCGCCACCTCGTACTTGCCGACGTCGTTGATGTTCTCGCAATACGGGGCCTTGCGGAACGTGTTGATGCCGGCGAACGCCGGCTGCTGGCCGCGGGCGAACGTCGAGATCGTCCGGTCCTGCACCGAGGAGGCCGCCTCGAGCCCGAGGTCGATCCCGCGCTCGGATTCCTCACGCTGCTTGCGGTCGGTGATGTCCTTCAGCCGCTTCTGGACCTGCATCCCGCGCAGGTCCTCACGACGAAATCCGTTGCCGTGACTGTGGGAATGATGCTGGTGGAACATGCCCATTGCAAGCCCCTTTCGATCAGTGGGTCCTGATGTTGGTGTCGATGGTGGGTATTGCCGAGTGGTGGTCCGGATCGGATCCGGCGGCACGGTCACTGGTCAACGCAGGTGGGCTCTCGAGCTCGAGTCCGAACTTGCGATCGGGCCGCGTGACGGCGAAGTACACCCCACCGATCAGGGCGATGATCCCGACCCCGAGCTCGACAGCCCAGTTCTGGTACCAGGGGAGGCTCGTGGCACGCGGCCAGGCGATATTGATGAACTCGCCGGTGAGCCACGCCAGCGCCGCGATGTTCAACACGAGGCCCAGCCGATTGAACCTCCAGGTCGAACCGGGCGTCCAACGGTTGCGCGCTCGCGCGTACAGGAACCCGACGATCGGGAAGGCGAAGCCCAGGTAGTAGCCGCCGGTCGCCAGGCCGGTGAGCACCGACAGGACGTTGGCGTACAAGAACGCGAGCGATGAGAGCACGGCGACCAGCAGCACCGCATAGACCGGCGTGGAGTTGCGTTCAGACACGGCCGCCCAGATCCGTGAGAGAGGCAACATCCCGTCGCGCGAATAGGAGTACACGACCCGGACGGTGGCGCCCTGCACGGCGATCCCGCAGGCGATGAACGAGGTCACGACGATCGCCAAAAACGGCTTCTGCGCCCAGCCGCCGAACGCGGAGGTGACCGCGCTCGATACCGGGTCGGGCACCCGTCCGCTGATGACCGCGCCGATGTCGGGTGTGGCCAGCATCAATCCGATCGCGGCGATGATGTCGACGATCCCGACTGAGATGATCGACAGGATGATCGCCCGCGGCACCTTGCGTACGGCGTCGCGAGTCTCCTCGGCCAGCGCGCCGCAGGCGTCGAACCCGAGCAGCACCCAGCCGGCCACCGCGAGCGCCGCGATGAAGGCGCTGCCGAAGTGGGTGCCGGATGGCACGAGGCTGGTGTCGACGAGGATGTGTGGCGACTGGTGCCGGAAGCCCAGGATCAGCGCTATTCCGACTCCGACGCTGGCGACCAGCTCGCAGGCGATGCCGATGTTCACGGTGAAGCGAAGCATCTGCAGTCCGATCACGTTCACCGTGGTGAAGCACGCCATCACGATCAATGCGAACAGGATGTGCTGGCCCGTCGTGGGGGACGAGACGCCGACAAGCTCAGCCAGGAAACCCCCGCCCGCGTAGGCCACGAGCGCAAGCGTCACGATCAGGGCCCAGGTGTAGATCCAGCCCGCCCACCAACCGAATTTCGGCCCGATGAGCCGGCGCGACCACTGGTAGATGCCGCCGGCAACCGGCCAGCGCGCCGCGAGTTGGGTGTAACAGAGCGCGACCAGCGCCTGACCCGCGAGGACGATCGGCACCGTCCAGACCCAGGCCGGCCCGGCGGTGGTCGCGTTCAACGCGACGACCGTATACAGACCGACGATCGGTGAGATGAAGGCGAACCCGACCGCCCAGTTGGTCCAGAAGCGAAGGATGCGCGGCAATTGCTGCTCGTAGCCCATCTCCTTGAGCAGTTGCTCGTCGTCGGCCAATGCCACCGACTCGTCACGAGCCAGCGGGACGCTTGCGTCATCCATCGACATCGACCGCCCTGACGAGTGCAGCGATGCGGCCGGCCCACGCGGGGGCGCCGCGATCCGATCCGAACATTTCCTCTCTCCTCTCCGCTTGTTAGGACAGGTGAGCAGGTCTTCTACACGAGTCGCGGGATGCTTGTCAACACCTATTTTCTCGAGGAATATCGATTAGACCGCCAGCTAGCATCCGCTGTCCTGACATAGCCTGTATGCTTGTCCTATCCAGCAGTCATGCAACCTGAGCGAAAACCCCTGGAGATTGCACTTGACCGGTCTGCGCTTGATCGGAGGAGCTTCGTGCCGCTGTACTACCAGCTGCAGGAAGTGCTCAAGGAGCGCATCGAGTCCGGGATCTGGCGGCCGGGCGATGCCCTGCCTTCCGAACCGGAGCTTGCGCGCGGCTTCGGGGTCAGCCGCGTCGTCGTCCGTCAGGCGCTGGCGATCCTTGAAGACGATCGCCAGATCGTTCGTCAGAAGGGACGCGGAACGTTCGTGGCGCGGGCGAAGCTCGATGCGCGAGCGGGCGGGCTCTCCCGGCTGTTGGTCAATCGCCGTCCGCGCGGGGTCTCGGTGCAGGTGCTCGACGTGCGCGCCGCCGATGTCGAGGATTACATCCGCGCCCGACTCGGCTGCAGCTCCGAGCAGTCGATCTTCCGGGTGACCACCGCACTGTCGGTCAGCGGTATCCCGCTGGCGATCACGTACTCGTTCTTCCGCCGCGAGGAGGTCGCCTGGCTCGAGGCCGCCGCGCACCCTGGGCGCGACCTCCCGCAGGATTTGGTGCTCGGCGAGCATGGCGTCGAACTGGCCCACTCCGAGATGTCGATCGAGACCAGCCAGTGCGGGCAGTTCGAGGCCGATCGGTTTGGAATCGAGCACCGCTCGGCCGTGTTCCTTGTGCTCTGCACCGAGTTCCGCGCGATGGGTGCGGGCGCGGCGCCCGAGCCCTTCGAGGTGGCGCGCGTCGAGTACCGCGGCGACCTCTTGAAGTTCGACCTTCGGGTCTCTCCGGGAGACAGCCAGAACATCCAGGCGATCTGGGGGCTCACCGACCAGGCCGATGGGATGGTGGCCGACTCGCTCGCCGTGGAATGACGATGGTGCCGCGGGCCGCGAGCGAAACGCCGTTTCGGCTTGATCCGATGTTCTCGCCGCGACGCCATCGGGTAGATCGGACGCGAGCAAACGTCTGAGGGAGGGTCGCGATGCGCAGGATGCTGACGATGTCGACGGTCGGGCTCGCGGCGGCGCTGGCGCTGCCGTCCGTCGCCGTCGGCGCGCCGACGACGCGGCACTTCACCGAGGTCGAGGCAGGGGCGCGACTGTCGACGCACGGCAAACGGTACGAGGATGTCTACAAGATCAAGCGCTCGCCTGATGGGGTTGGGACCGTGATCCGCGATTCGGTGCTGAGCGGCAACACCTTCCCGGCCAGCGGCACCGCTCAGGCGATCAGCTACTTCAAGGACGGGCGGCTGCGGTCGACGGAGTCGTTCACGCTCGGGATCCCGCGCGCCGACGGCGTCGGCACGATCACCGGGAGCGGGAAGTGCACGCGGGGCTCCAAGGCGCATCGCCTGGAGACCTGCAACTACAAGTTCTCCGGCACGTACGATCTGCGGACCGGGATCACCCAGATCACGCTCAAGGGGACCGAGACCCCTGCCGCCGGCGGCAAGCCGGGCAAGAAGCACAAGCACCCCCACCATTGACGTCATCACCGCGCACCGAGGCCGATCCAGAGACCGGCTCGTGGTTCCCGGTCCCGGGCGACGCGGAGCTGCCCGATGGGCTGCGCGGGCTGTTTGCGAAGGCGCGCGAGCGGATCGGCTTCGTGCCCAACGTGTTCCGCGTGTACGCGTTCCGGCCCGAGCGGCTCAGCGCCTGGTTCGCGCACTTCCGACTGCTGCACGAGCCGACCGAGGGACTCGACGCGGCCGACCGCGAGATGATCGCGGTCGTCGTCTCCAGCGCGAACGGGTGCCTGTACTGCCTGGTCGCGCACGGAGCCGCACTGCGGCAAGAGCTCGGCGACCCGGTGCTCGGCGAGCGGATCTCCTACGACTGGCGCCGGGCCGATCTCGATGCGCGGCGCGCCGCGATCTGCGCCTACGCGGAGAAGCTGACGCTGGCGCCGCGCGAGATCACGCGCGACGATCTGCAAACCCTGCTTGACGTCGGCCTGACGCTCCAGGAGGCGTGGGATGTGGCCGAGATCGCCGCGATGTACAACCTCACCAACCGAATGGCGATGGCGACGAACATGCTTCCAAACGACGAGTACAGCGCCCAGGCGCGCCCTGACGGTGGAGGAGGAGGAATGTCGGGCGAGGCCTGAGCGCCGTCTCGTCTGGGGGGAGGGAGTCAGCCGTGCAGCCGGCGGCGGGAAAGCTCGATCTCGCGATCGAAGCGCTCCTGCTCGAGCCTGATCGCCGCCTCGGGGGCACGGTAGATGTCGTGGAAGGCGTGGCGGATCTTGGAGACGAAGGTGGTTTTGGTGGTGGGGTTCATCTGATCTCTCCAGTTCGTGCTGAGGATCAGTCTCGGCTAAGCCTCGGCCGCGCACATCGGGAGAACGGAGCGTTCCTCAGGCGCTCAGGCCTTAGTGGCTTACGCGAACCCCTTACTCGGGTCGGTCAGTGCGGCGCCCGAGCCGCGCGTGCCCGGGGTCGTCGCGCGCGGGCCGCCGCCTCGTCAGCCGCGGGCTGGCCTCGCGAATCACGTCGCCGGGCCGCTCGGCGCGCACGGCGAGCGCCGTGAGCTCGCGCATACGGCGCTCGGTGCTGTCCAGAAACAGCCGACGCTCACGCTTGCGCAGGGCGAGAAACCCGATTCGGATCAGCGGGTTGGCGATCCGCGCCGGGCGCGACACCGCACGAACCCGGAACTCGACGTCGCCGGTGTCGTGCCACTTGAACACCATCCACTCCATCTGGCCCTGCTCGACGTGGCCCTCGAGTGTTCGGTACGCCCACCCGAACACGCTGACCGTCCGGCGATCGATCGTGCGGACCCCGTCCTGGACCTCCACGACGCGGACCCCGACGTGGATGTGCACGACGTTCAGCGCGCGCAACTCGAGCACCATCTCGCGGCCGAGCAGCGGCGCGCCGGGCTCATAGAACGCACGCACGATCGAGGGATCGGCAAACTCGTAGCCGGCGATCAATGTCTTGGCGATCTTCCAGCAGCCGCGGTCGGTCGGCAGGCCGGGCGGCTCGGGCTCCAGCGGCTGGCAGCGGTCGTCGACGAGCCAGCCGGGCGGCGGATGATCCAGATCAAGCGTTGCCGGGTCGTAGTTGACGGGCCGCCCGCGCAGCCGCCGGAGGCGCCGGCGCATCGCCGGCGACAGGTCGTCAGCGGGCCGCGAAGTCATCGACGCGGCGGGTGTCGATGTCGATCCCGCCGTCGATCTTGCCCCGCGAGAGCTTGCCGACGCCCTCGAGGAACGAGATCCACATGTGCAACTGGACCTCCTTGGCCATCCTCGCGCGGTGGTACAGGAAGTTCGAGAGCCGGTCCGCGCTGCGTGCCCAGGACTCGATCGTGAAGCGCACCCGGCCGTCCTGCACCGACGACGCCCGGAACTCGATCTGCCCAGCCTCCAAGTGACCATCGAGCGTCGCCAGCCGAAACGCTTCGGGCGACTCCTCGATCACCCGCACCGGCCCGTCCCACGGCCCCGGCATCCGCACCACGTACTCGTCTCCGATCGTGAGCGAGTCGCCGTCGCCGAGCACGCGCTGGAAACGCGCGAACGTGGTCGGGGCAACGGCGTTGAGGTCGCGCTTGACGGACCGCATCAGCTCCTCGGGCGCGACCTCACAGCCGCGGATGCAGGCCTGGTAGCGCCGGTGGAACAGCGGGCCGACGCCGTCGTACACCGACTGCACCTCGGTTGTGTCCACGCCGTTGGGGTAGGGACGAGGCATATGAAGCTCCGCCTCGCTCTCGGCGACCTCGCGTCGATACATGACCGTCGTGCGCCACATGTAGTCCCACGAGGTCAGCGCGACGCCGATCGGCCAGCTTGCGGCGGTCAGCCAGCGACGGGCGGCCCGGGGTCGGCGTGGCATACGGACGCGATACCACCCACCTTGGGATCAAAAACCAAACACAAACGGGGTGACCCATGGTGACTGAAGCACTGCACCGCCTCGGCGTCCGCTACTCGGTGCTACACGCGGCGTCGATCGGCGCAATCGCCCTCTGCATCGGCCTCTGGATCCAGGCCAAGACCTACGACCAGGAGCAGCGCGGCAACGGCGAGCGCCGGGCGCTGTTCGTCGGCCTCTGGCCCCCGATGTTCTGGCTGATCGGCGACTCGCTCCGGCGCGAGGCCGAGCCGACGTCGCTCAGCCGACGGCTTCGCGCGATGGTATGAACAGCCGGCCGCGCATGTTCCGCTCGTCCTGGAGGTGGAGGTCCCACAGCCCCTTGAGCAGCGCGCGCAGATCGGCCGGCAGTCGCTCGGCGCCTGCCTGATCGAGCTCGACGAGGTTGCCCGCGGGGTCACGGATGTAGAGCTGGACGACATCGCCGGGCAGCAGCACGAGGTGGTTGCCGAACGACTCGCGGTCGAACGCGTCGAACGCCTCGGCGAACCGGTAGGGGCGCTCGAGCTCGTCGACGGTCACGGCGAAATGGTGATGGCTGGACGGCGCGAGCGGCCGCTCGAACAGATGCAGCTGCGTGTCGCCGAGCGCCAGCCACTGCACCGGCACGCCGAAGTTCGGGGTCGCGATCTGCTCGGCGTCGAGTAGGCCGACATAGAACTCGACCGACTCCCGCAGATCACGCGCGTTGACCGACACGTGGTTGATCCGCGCGCGGGCCGGCACCGGCC
>DASUHF010000039.1:0-43680 GCA_036273655.1 Solirubrobacteraceae bacterium
GTAGCCGGGCTCGCCCGGCAGCACGATCCGCGCGACCTCGCCCTCGCCGTCGAGCAGCTGTGGCTGCACCGGCTCCACGATCTGGCCGCGGGCGTGGCGCAACAGCTCGTCCACCGATGCAAAGCGCGACAGCCGCTCGAGATGCTTGATCGTCGGGAACACGAGCAGCAGCTCGTCGCGCTCGGCGGCCTCCAGCGCCCGCCGTGGCTCAAACCAGCGCGCTTCGACGATCTCCGAACCGTCGACCTGCGGCTCGGCGCCCGGTGGGGCCGTCGCCAAGAAGAACCAGGTGTCGAACCGGATCGACGACGGCTCCGGCGTGATCCAGTTCGAGAACGGCACGAGCTCGGTCCCCGCCGGGAACGTGATCCCGACCTCCTCGGCGACCTCGCGGGTCGCGGCCGCGCGCAGACCGGGCTGGCCCTCGCCGTCCGCGGCTGACACCGCACCGCCCGGGAACACCCAGGCGCTGCCCATGAAGCGCGCTGCCGGCGTGCGCTTAGCGAGCACCACCTCCAGCTGCTCGGCTCCGTCGCGCATCACGATCACGGTGGCCGCGAGGCGAGGCACCACGGGCGCGCCGGTGTTGATGCTCGCGCCGGGCTCGAGGCGCTCTGAGCGCATATTTCGACCCTAGCCCATGGCGGGCCCTACGGGTCGCCGGAACAAAACACTTGGGGCGACGTCTAGGGGTAGCCCCAATGTGCGCACCGTCGCGACGGTGTTGTATATCGGCCGCCCCGCATGCCCGGTCGCGCGCGGGGTCGGTGTATGGGAGTCGATGCGGTCCAATGAGCAGAGGGGGCCAACCGTGGTGAGTGGACGTGTGTGCGCGAAGCGTTGCTGGATTGCTCTGACGGCTGCGATCGCCGCCCTGTGCGTCGGTGCCGTGTCGGCTTCGGCGGCCACCGGCGGTCCGGGACTGCAGCGGCCGGTGCCGGGCGCGCTGCTGGTGACCCCGCGCGCGCACGCGTTCCTGTTGCGGGGCCCGGTGCGGGTGGTCGTGCGGGTTCCCGCGGGAACCACGCGCCTGCACGTGGAGCTCAACAAACGCGCGGTGAGCGCGAGGTTCCGGCGCGTCAGCGCCCGGAAGCGAGTTGCGGTTCTGACGCGCCGAAACGGTGTGCGGTCCGGGCGCAACCATCTCCTCGTGGAGGCCCAGCGCGGGCGGCTGCGGACGATCATCCAGGCGAGCACGTTCGTGCTCGCCCCGCGCCGCAACTGGCTTGCGCGGCTGCAGGTCAAGCGCGGGCCGGTGACTTCGGTGCGCGTCCGCCTGCATCGCGCCACGTCTCACGAGACGGTGCTCGCGATGTGGCTCAACGGTCACGCGGTCACGCCCGCCGCCCGGCGCACGGGCCTGAGGAGCTGGACCGCGTCGCTGTCGGCAACCCAGTGGCTGCGCTACGGCGCCAACCACCTGCGCGTGCGGGTGATTCAGCATCGCCCGGCCAGGTGGACCGAGCTACGACGCGCGTTCACGATCAAGCGGACGCGGCCGCTGGCCGCCGCGGGCTGGGACCAGTACGATCGCGCCGGGCTGCCGGTGCAGCTCAGCGCGGCGCGCTCACGGACGGGGCTCGGTGCGGTGCGTCTGGGCTACCGCTGGCGAGTCGTCAGGCAGCCGCGGGGATCCCGCGTGCGCCTGCGCAATCCGGATCGCGTCCAGCTGCGCTTCGTCCCGCGCCGGCCCGGCACCTATACGTTCGCGCTGACGGTCACCCGGCAGCCGACCGCAAAGACCGTGCCGCTGTCGCCGCTGCGCAGCGCATCGAGCAGCGACCGAGTCACGATCACGGCCACCCCAGATTCGCTGCTTGAGCCGTTCAAGGTCGTGGCCGGCGGCGGCGCGCCGGGGATCCAGGTCGGAGGCACCTTCTACCCCAACAAGAGCCCCGGCCACAAGTCGATGCAGTGGCTGACGCTCAACCGCTCGACGCTCGCACCGGAGAACGGGGACGCCAGCAACACCTGGTTCGACGGCAGCGCCGACGGGGTCAAGGCGCTGCGCAAGGCGCTGGACCAGAACGGCAACATCAACCAGCTCGTGATCCTCGCCTTCCCGCGGGGTAACTCGGCACCGGCAGTCCCGAGCGGTCAGCGGGACGCGTTCAACGACGCGGTCAAGCTGCTCGGGGTCGGACCGATCCCCGACGGCCTGCTGCAGGACTCCAACCAGCTGACGATCCTCGGTATCCCGCACAGTGAACCGGGGGTTGGCTGGTACACCCACGGCGGTGGCCTGCCCGACGAGATGAGCGGATGGCTGATGCCCGATGCGACGACGCAGAAGACCACCGGCCAGGTCAACTACCGCTTCCAGCCGACCCGGATCCCGTTCAACACCTCGGCTGCCGCGACGGCGACGACGAACACGGTCAAGATCGGCGACAAGCAGCTGCAGGCGTCGCTGCCCGCCGGAGCGACCGGCGGCTTCCAGGTCGAGAAGATCGATCCGATCGACTTCACGCCCAGCGACCGGCGCGAGGTGTTCGTCACCAACGGAGCGGGCGATCCGACCGCCGAGCTCAACCGAATGGCGCAGTTCCTCAACGACCAGGCCGGTACCGGCTTCGACATGGTCGTCCAGAGCATCGGCACCGTCAAACAACCGGCATCCAACAATTACCAGGCCAGCGCCGCGTGGCGCAACGTCGCGGACGCGATCTCGAGGTTCGGCGCCAACCCCGACGAGTTCAACCGGGTCGACGGGAAGTACGCGTTCCTCGGCGGACCGCAGCTGTCGCGCGGCGCAGTCGCCCAGTCGAGCACGGCGCTCCCGGTCGATCCGCAGTGGGCGACCCCGACGACGTGCCCGAACAGCGGCCAGTGTCAGTCGGGAACGCTCAACGGGCTTGCGCGGATGCAGAGCGACGGGGCGATCGCACCGGTCGTCGCCGACTCGTCGCACAACTTCGACGACAAGCTCTACGAGATCGCGTTCCGCAATCCGACGCCGTGGCCGGACACAGACGGTCGGCATGCGGATCAATACGCGGCCGCCCTCGAATGGATCACTAAGCACCTGCCGGATATGACGACCTATGGCTCCAACGTCCGGGAGGCCTACACCAACCCGAACATCGACTGGGACAACGAGGCGCGCGGCCTGAGCAACCTGGCGTATCCCGACACGACTCGCGTCTGCCCCAACCTCGGCCACGCCCCCGCCGCTGACCCGCCGGCGAGCGGCGGCGACTTCACGTTCAACCAGTACTGCGACGTGCACGACGAGCTCCTGAAGGAGTTCGGCTGGGTGGCCACGACCAAGAAGCTGTTCGACAACTACACGGCCGCGCTCACGGCGTCCGGCGCCAACAACCAGACTTATTTGGAGACGCTCGCCCAGCAGATGAAGGAGGACCTGAACACCGACAACAACGATCGCGTCGTCAGCGCGGCGCTGAGCTTCGTCGAGAGCATCCTCGCGCTCACCGAGAAGCTGACCGGGCCGGCCGGCCACGTGCTGGCGTTCTTCAGCTCCGCCTACGAGCTCGGCACGGCGATCGCGGCCGATGTGAACAACGACCGGCCGATCAGCGATCAGATCGACACGAAGGTCGCCGACCTCGGGAGCGAGTTGCAGGCGAAGGTGTCCGGCACCGAGGACGCGATGTTCCGCATCTGGCAGGTGATCGTCACCGACTACGGGCGCCTGAGCACGCTCGGGCCGCTTGCCAACAGCAAGGACTGGTCGTTTGATCCGCCGTCGGTCAAGGGCGACCTCACGACCTCGAGCAACGCCTGGCTCAGCTCCGAGCTGTTCCCGGTCGGGTACTCGCCCTGGTATCTGTGGCCGAGCTCCTTCAACACGAATCCGACGGCGGACAACTGCGGGACGGCCGGGCGCGGCAAGGTGTTCGGGGGTGCCGCCCCGAGCACGCAGATGACCTGGGAGGGCCCGACGCCGCCCAAGACCAACCAGTACGACCTGTTCAAGGCCCTGGTGCTCGGCAAGAAGAGCCTGCCGCTCGCGGGGGGCAGCGGCATTGCGCCGGGTGCCGTGACCGACCGCATGTTCAATCCGATCGACCAGAACGGATTCGGCATCGACCGCTCGCAGTTCGTCTGGGAGACCTACCCGGAGATCTCGTACCAGTACTGCGAATTCCTCCGCGGCTGACCGATCGGCGGTCCCGTCGGGCTGGAGCGCGAACCACTAGCCTCCAGCCCGATGAAATACATGTGCGAATCGTGCGGGTTCATCTACGACCCCGAGGAGGGGGACCCGGACGGCGGGATCCCGCCCGGAACCGAGTTCGAGGACATCCCCGACACCTGGTTCTGCCCCGTCTGCGGCGCCCGCAAGGCGGACTTCACGCCGTACGAGGACTGATCTCCACGAGGGCCCCGTTTCCCGACTGCGAAGAAAGTCAAAGCATGTTTGACTTTCTTCGCAGTCGCCGCTGCGGTGAGCGCTCAGGCGGCGCCTGACAGCGTCGCGCGGTCCTCGCCGGCGACGACCTCGGCGACCGAGTCGGCCGCGATCGCGACCAGCCGGTCGAGGTCTTCGGGCGCCATCGCCGGCGCCGGCATCAGCAGGATCACGTCCCCGAGCGGACGGATCACGGCGCCGCGGCGGCGCGCTGCCTGAGTGACGCGGTTGCCGAGCCCGTCGCCGGGATGCAGCTCGATCCCGACCATCAGGCCGCACTGGCGGATATCGGCGACGCCCGCAAGCGGCGCGACCCGCTCGGCAAGCAGTCGCGTCAGCAGCTCGATCTTGGGCAGTGACCGCTCGAGCGTGCGCTCGCGTTCGAACGTCTGAAGCGTCGCGATCCCGGCCGCGCAGCCGAGCGGGTTGCCGGTGAACGTGTGGCCGTGAAAGAACGTCCGCAGCTCGTCGGGACGGCCGAGGAAACCCTCGTAGATCCGCTCTGAGGTGAGCGTCGCCGCGAGCGGCAGGTAGCCGCCGGTCAGGCCCTTGCCGACGCACATGAGGTCGGGCGAGACATCCTCGCGCTCGCACGCGAACATCGCGCCGGTGCGCCCGAACCCGGTCGCGACCTCATCGCAGATCAGCAGCACGCCGTGGCGGTCGCAGAGCTCGCGGACCCGCGCGAGGAAACCGCTCGGCATCGTCAGCATCCCGGCGGCACCCTGGATCAGCGGCTCCATGATCACCGCGGCGACCCGCTCGCCGTGCTCGCGCAGCAGCTGCTCCATATGCTCGGCGTCGCCGGCGCGCGCCTGCCAAGTGTCGAACAGCAGCGGCCGGTACAAGGAGTGGAACGTGTCGATGCCTCCGACCGAGACGGCGCCGAGCGTGTCGCCGTGGTAGGCGTTCTGCAGGCAGATGAAGCCGCTCCGCTGCGGCGCTCCACGCTGCACCCACCACTGGTAGGCCATCTTCAGCGCCACCTCGACCGCCGTCGAGCCGCTGTCTGAATAGAACACGCGCGTGAGGCCGGCGGGGGCGATGGCTGTCAGCCGGCGCGCCAGCTCGATTGCCGGCTCGTGTGTGAGCCCGAGCATCGTCGAATGGGCGACGCGATCGAGCTGCTCGCGGATCGCCTCGTCGATCGCTGGGTGGCGGTGGCCGTGGACGTTGCACCACAGCGACGAGACGCCGTCGATGTACGCGTTGCCGTCGGGGTCGTAGAGGTTGGTGCCCTCGGCACGCTCGATCACCAGCGGCGACTCCTCCTCGCACCAGCTGCGCTGCTGCGTGAACGGGTGCCAGACGTGGTCGCGGTCGGCCTGGATCAGATCGTCGATGGAGGGCATGCCTGCACCGTAGACGTCTCAGCGGTCAGATGCCGAGCCACGATTTCAGCGGTATGGAGGCGCCCGCCGCGGCGAGCTGGCCTGGCTCTGCCGCTGGTATGAACGGCAGCCCGGCGACCGCGGTCTGTGTGATCCGCTCGATCGTGGCGCGGTTGGAGCGCAGCATCTCGTCGGGGCGTTCGGGCCACGGCGTCATCACGATTCCGGCGACACGCAGGCCCGCGGCGGCAGCCGCCTCGATCGTCAACAGCGTGTGGTTGATCGTGCCCAGCCCCGGCCGGGCGACGACGATCAGCGGCAGCTCGAGCGCCGATGCGAGGTCGCGAACCGAGTCGACGGGTCCGATCGGCACGAGCAGCCCGCCGACGCCCTCGACGATCAGCAGGCAGCCGTCGGGGGTGCCCGCCCGGATCTCGCTCGTGAGCTCTGTCGCGGATGGCAGCGGCGTGCCCGCGAGCTCGGCCGCCAGGTGTGGGGAGACCGGCGGACCGAAGCCGTGCAGGATCGTCGCGGCGGGCGTCTGCCCGCTGACGCGCGCGAGCAGCTCGTGATCGGCCGGCCAATCGGGGTCGGGCTCCTCGTCGAGACCGGTGATCAGCGGCTTGACCGCGCGCACCGCTCGCCCCTGCTGGCGCAGCCGGGCGACGATCGCGGCCGCCACGACCGACTTGCCGACACCGGTGTCGGTGCCGGTGACCAGGCAGCCGCGCGGCCGCCGCGGCTGGCCCGGGTCCCGCGGCTCACGCGGGTGTGCGGGTGCGTCGCCTGGCGTGGGCGGGTCCGAAGGCACGGCGGGAGCCTAGTCGCCGGGGTACGCGCCCGTTCAGCGCGTTGACGACGGCTGGTGGGTGCCCTTCGGGGGCAGGATCGGCGGTGAGAGGGGTCTGGATCGGCCGTGGAAGGAGACGGGAGCGGCCGCGGAAGGGGCGGACGGGGCGCGGTCCCGGTCGCGGGAGGGACGGGATCGGCCGTGGCCGCGGGAGGGACGGGATCGCCCTGGCCGCGGGAGGGACGGGATCGCCCTGGCCGCGGAGGGACGGGACCGGCCGCGGAAAAGGGGCCGACGGACTGACGGCCATGGAAGATCGCCAATCGTCGGCTCCCGGCGGCAACTTGGTGATTGACGTCGCGCCTGCCCCAAACGCATCGCCAACCTCTTCCGTGGATGACCCAGTTTGGCTGTTTGCACACGAGTTGACCCGGCTGGGTGCGCCCGCCCTTCCCTTCACTGCCGCCGTTCGCCGGTGACCTCGCCCGCGCCGACTGGCACGATCGTGCATAGCGGCGCGTAGAGAACGGCCCGGCGGGCGCCCGCGTGCGGTCCGGGGCGCCGCGGAACGAGACGGTGGCCTCGTGCGGACCGGGGGCCCACGGGCGGAGAGGGCCGTGGCGCCGACGGGCTGTGCCTGCGCCGCCCGGGCCGCGCGGCCGCTGTAGGTTTGGGCGGTGGCCGAACCGGTGCGTCGGCGTGATGCGGCCCGCTCCCGCGAGGCCGTGCTCGCGGCCGCGATCGTGCTGTTCTCCGAGCGCGGCTACGACGGCACCAGCATGGCCGAGATCGCCCAGGCGGCCGGCCTCGCGCGAGCCACCCCGGGCTACCTGTTCAAGTCAAAGGCGGCGCTGTATCGGGCCGTGCTCGAGCGCGTGCACGGCGAACGGACCGCCGCGCTGACGGCGGCGTGTACCGGGCTGCACGAATGGGCCGCCGACACGCGCGCCGGTCGCGACCAGTTGCGGCTGGCGCTGGACGAGGCCGTCGGCGGCTATCTCGGCTTCCTGGACCGTACGCCGGCGTTCGGCCGGCTGATCGGCTGGGAGGCGCTCACGCCGCAGCCGCGACTCCCCGGCGACCTCTCGACCTCCTTGTCGGACGCGTTTCGCGCCATCCGTCGTGTCGCGCCGACTCGCGGGCTGGCCCAGTTCGACGTGGACGCCGTCGTCGTCGCGACGGTCAGCATGTGCTTTCTGCCCGTCGCACACGCAACCACGTTCCGAGCGGGCGGCGGAATCGACACCGGCGGACCCGCGTTCCGGCGCCGGTATCAGCGGGCAGTGGTCGACGCCGTGCTGTCGATGCTCGGCTGAGCACCCGGCGCGGCACCGCCCGGCGGTCAGCCCCGACGACGGATCCGCGCCCGGCGAGGACGACGCGGGCGCTTGCTGCGCTCGGGGTGCATCGCCCGCTGCAGATCGCGGACGTGGGCGGTGATGACGGTGCTGGTGAGTGAGGGATGCATGTGCGCCTCCGGTCTTCGTACGTATTTCCACACTTGACGATAGCCACAATTTTCGATCAAACAATGATGATCAAGCACGGGTATGAACGATTTGCACAATCGTAACTGCGTGTCCCGTTCCCGAGCCCGGCATGCAGTGCAGCTGGAGCGTGTACCGCGATCCGGGCCTGGTCCCGGATAGCGCCTCCGACGCCGTGGGCGAGCCATCGCTCTGTTGTGCCCGGACGCGATCGTCACCACCGTCGCTCGGCGACGACACTTGCGAGATCGCGCGCGATCCGGCAGCGTGGCACGGGTCAACCGGGGGAGGATGTCTGATGGGTCGTTATGACGAGGAGTTCGGCCGGTCGCTCGCAGAGCCCGAGGCGTTCTGGTCAGAGGCAGCCGCCGCGATCGACTGGACCACGCCGCCACAGCGCGTGCTCGACGACAGCCGCGCCCCCCTGTACCGGTGGTTTACCGGCGGCGAGTTGAACACGTGCTTCAACGCGGTCGACCGCCACGTCGAGCGCGGTCGCGGCGAGCAGGTCGCGCTCATCTATGACTCGCCGGTCGCCGGGACCGTGAGGCGCTACACCTACCGGGAGCTGCGCGACGAGGTCGCGCGCTTCGCCGGGGCACTGGTGGCCGAGGGGGTGCGGCGCGGCGACCGCGTGATCATCTACATGCCGATGGTGCCCGAGGCGGCGATCGCAATGCTCGCGTGTGCCCGAATCGGCGCGATCCACTCGGTGGTGTTCGGAGGGTTCGCGTCCCACGAGCTCGCTGGCCGGATCGAGGACGCTCGGCCTGCGGTGATCGTCTCGGCCTCGTGCGGGATCGAGCCAGGGCGGCTGGTGGGATACAAGGCACTGCTCGACGCCGCCCTCGACCGCTCCGCGCACAAGCCCAAGCGGTGCATCCTGCTGCAGCGGCCGCAGCTGGAGGCGTCGCTCGATCCCGAGCGCGACTGCTCGTGGGACGAGGCGATGGCCCGCGCCGAGCCGGCGGACTGCGTGCCGGTGCAGGCCACCGACCCGCTGTACATCCTCTACACGTCGGGAACGACCGGCCAGCCGAAGGGGATCGTGCGCGATAACGGCGGCCACGCGGTGGCGCTCGAGTGGTCGATGTCGAACGTGTACGGCATCGACCCCGGTGAGGTGTGGTGGACCGCGTCCGACGTCGGCTGGGTCGTCGGACACTCGTACATCGTCTACGGGCCGTTGCTGCACGGATGCACGACCGTGCTGTACGAGGGCAAGCCGGTCGGCACCCCAGATGCCGGCGCGTTCTGGCGCGTGATCGCCGATCACGGCGCCGTCGCGCTGTTCACCGCGCCAACCGCGTTCCGGGCGATACGCCAGCAGGATCCAGAGGGCGCCTTGATCGGCGAGTACGACCTGTCGACGATGCGGACCCTGTTCCTCGCCGGCGAGCGCTGCGACCCCGACACGCTGCACTGGGCGCAGGACAAGCTCCGGGTCCCAGTGATCGACCACTGGTGGCAGACCGAGACCGGCTGGGCGGTCGCCTCCAACTGCATGGGCATCGAGCAGCTGCCGGTGATCCCCGGCTCGCCGACGCGAGCCGTTCCCGGCTGGGACCTGCGGGTACTGGCGCCCGATGGCAGCGAGGCGCGGGCGGGCGAGACCGGTGCGCTCGTCGTCAGGCTGCCGATGCCGCCGGGCGCGACGCCGACGTTGTGGAACGCCGAGGACCGCTTCCGCGAGACCTATCTGACGACGTTCCCCGGCTACTACCAGACTGCCGACGCCGGTTACATCGACGAGAACGGCTACCCGTTCGTGATGGCACGCACCGACGACATCATCAACGTCGCCGGCCACCGGCTCTCGACCGGTGCGATCGAGGAGGTGCTGGCGTCCCACCCCGACGTGGCCGAGTGCGCCGTGTTCGGCGTTGCCGACGAGCTCAAGGGCCAGCTACCGATCGGCCTGCTCGTCCTCAGCGCCGGCGTCGAGCGGCCCGCTGTCGACATCATCGGCGAGGCCGTGGCGCTCGTACGCGACCAGATCGGCGCGGTCGCCGCGTTCAAGACCGCGATCGTCGTCCGGCGGCTGCCGAAGACCCGCTCGGGCAAGATCCTGCGCGGGACGATGCGGAGCATCGCCAACGGCGAGCGGTACGCGGTGCCCGCGACGATCGATGATCCCGCGATCCTCGACGAGATCAGCGAGTCGCTGCACGGGGTCGGCAGATCAGACGCGTGACCGGTCATGTCGAGCTCGCTCGGCGCACCCCTCCTGTGGGCGAACTGCAAGGCACTGGAGGGGCCGCAGCCGTGCGGACGTGAAAGATCCCCAATCCGGCACCACTGAGGGCGGGTTGGCGAGGAACCCACGAGGTAGTGGGGTGCATTCACCAACCGACGACTGGGGCGCCTGATTTGGCGATCTCTTCATGTGCCCGGCGGCCGATGACGTGAAGGCGAGGGGCGGGCTTCCCCGGGAGGCGAGCCGCCCCAAACACGCGCGTCCGATGGTATAACTAGCTGACTGGCTAGTTATGACGGCGTTGATCGGGATCTCGGCCGGCTTCACCGACTACGGCGACTACCTCGGGGTCGCGTTCGGGCGGCCGCTCGAGCGCCTGGGGGCGGTGGCCGTCGCGCTGCCGTACGCGGAGCGGCCCGTGTCGGTGCTGCCGTTCCTCGATGGCGTGCTGCTGGCCGTCGGGCGCGACATCGATCCGTCGCGGTACGGCGGCCGGGCGCATGCGAGCGTCACCGCCCACTCGGCGTTGCGCGACGAGTTCGAGCTTGAGCTCGCGCGCTTGGCGATCGAGGCGGGCGTGCCGGTGCTGGGGATCTGCCGGGGCATGCAGGTGATCGACGTCGCGCTCGGCGGCACGCTACACGCTGACCACGCGGTGCTCAGCGGCCGCTCGCGCAATCATCCCGGCGGCGACTGGGCGCGGTGGGAGCAGGTCGTCGAGGCGCGGCTGTCCGAGCGAGAGCCGCCGTCGCACCCAGGCCACGAGATCGAGGTCGCCACCGGCACCGCGCTCGCGCGGGCGCTCGGCGCTCGCGCGTGGGTCAACAGCTACCACCATCAGAGCATCGACCGGCTCGGCTCCGGGGTGGTCGTCAGCGCTCGCGCGCCCGACGGGGTGATCGAGGCGATCGAGGTGCCGTCAGCGCCCGGGCTGTGCCTCGGCGTCCAGTGGGAGCTGCAGGAGCAGCCCGACAGCCAGGTGTTCGCGCTGCTTGCCGATGCCGCCGCCGAGCGTGCGGGACGGCGCGGCTCACTGAGCCCCACCGGCATGGCTCGCTGAGCGCCGTCAGGCGGCGCGACGCGCGGGGACGCCGGCGTCGACGTCGAACACGCCCGCGCTCTCACGAGCGTTGCCAGCCAGCGGGCGGCCATCGTTGCCGACCGCGGCGACAGGTTCGGGCTCGAGTTCGTCCGGCACCGGCATCGCATGTCGCAGCGCGCGTGGCTGCACGCCCAGCTCGCGTAGCGCCGACGCGATCGTCTGTGCCGCCTCGCGCAGCTCGCGCTCGCGGTGGGTGGCCATCACCGCGAGGCGGAGCCGCGCGGTCTGGTCGGGAACGGTGGGCGGCCGGATCGCCTGCGCGAACACACCGCGCTCGAGCGCGGCCTCGCTGACGGCCACGGCCTTGTCCGCGTCGCCAATCACCACCGGCACGATCTGGGTCGTGTCGTCGCCGGCGTCGAGCCCGTGCTCGGTCAGCGCGCCTCGGAGCGTCGCGGCGTTGGCCTGCAGCCGCGGCACGAGGCGTGGCTCTGACTGCAGCAGCTCGAGCGCGGCCAGCGCCGCGGCGACGACCGGCGGCGGCAGTGCCGTCGAGAAGATGAACGTGCGGGCGGCGTTGGTCAGAAAGCGCGCCATCGAGTCGTCGCAGGCCACGAACGCGCCGTAGGAGCCCAGCGCCTTGCCGAGCGTGCCGACGATCACGTCGACCTGATCGGCGAGGCCCGCCGCGGCGACGGCGCCGCGTCCGCCGGCCCCGACCGCACCGGTGCCATGGGCGTCGTCGACGACCGTCCGCAGCCCGAACCGCTGCGCCAGCTCGGCGATCTCCTGCAGCGGCGCAACGTCGCCGTCCATCGAGAACACGCCGTCGGTGGCGATCACCGCGCCGCGCCCCTCGGCGCGCTCGATGCCCCAGCGCAGGTGCTCGACGTCGCGATGCTCGTAGACGAACACCTCCGCTCGCGACAGCCGGCAGCCGTCGATGATCGAGGCGTGGTTGAGCGCGTCGGAGAAGACGACGTCGCCGGGGCGGGCCAGCGCCGCGATCACGCCGGCGTTCGCCAGATAGCCCGAGCCGAACAGCAGCGCGCTCTGGCGGCGCTTGAAGTCCGCGAGCCGCCGTTCGAGCCGGCGGTGGATCGTCATCGTCCCGGACACCAGCCGCGAGGCGCCGGCGCCGACGCCCCACCGCATCGCCGCGTCGGCGGCGGCCTCGCGCACACGCGGATGGTCGGCGAGCCCCAGGTAGTTGTTGGAGCACAGCAGCAGGACCGGCCGGCCGTCGAGCAGCACGTGCGGACCCTGCGGCCCGCTCACCAGACGAGTCCGCCGCCGCAGCCCGAGCGACGTCAGCTCATCCAGCCTCGCTTGGATCTCGATCATGGCTGGACGGTCAGGATATGTGACCGGCCGGACGGGGCGCCGAGTCGCCGTCTCAACCGGTCTGAAAGCTCCAGCGGTGCGCGAGCGTGCCCGAGCGGTCCTGCACGGTGACCGTCGCGGTGTAGCGGGCGTGATGTCGCAACGGCTTCACCGGGATCAGGATCGCGCCCGCGAGGTAGCGCCCGACGGTCCGCGTCGTCGAGTCGACTCGGCGGACGGCGACCCGTCGGCCGCCGGTCTGGAGGCGGGCCGCCAAGACGTGCACCGGCGCCTGGCCGGTTCGGTGGGCGAGGTTGAGGTATACGAACAGCTCGCGGCCGGCGGTGCGCCCGCGCGGGATGCCGACGAATTGACCGGGAACGAACGGCGACTCGAGCGCCCGCTCCGACGGCGGCACGTGCCGGGCGCCGGCGGCGGGGTAGGTGTAGACGCGGTCACGCGAGGTCGCCGGACGGACCAGTCCCGGGTACGTGGTCACGCACTGGTAGCCGCCGCTGTCGTCGATCCCGACGAACTGCAGGCTTGGGGCCAACAGCGCGAGTAGGTGGATCGGCGCGTCCTGCCACGGGTCGGAGCGGCGCTGCCAACGTCCCTCGGCGAGATCGGCGTCGTGGCCGGCCCAGGCGCCGCCGATGGAGGCGCCGGGCGAGCCGGGGTCCTCGGTCGGGGTGAGCACGTCGTTGAGCCGCTCATAGGCGTCGTGCGCGGCGCATTCGGCCGACCAGCGGCGTGACAGGCGCAGCCCGGCTGGCAGGCGGTCGGCTGCGCGCTCGGCGTTCAGCCAACGCAGATCGCGGGCGGCGTGGTGCGGCGTCGTCGCCGCCGGGACCGGCGCGGCCGGCAACCGAACCGGTACGTGGACGGTTGCGCCGGCCTGCGCATCGACGGTCTGCGTCGCCGTCGGCTGGCCGGCGTCGGACGCTTGCAGCGCGTAGGTGCCGGCCGGCACGTGCAGCGTGTAGTGGCCCGTGCTCCCCGACGAGGTCTCGGTCCCGCACGCGGGCGCGGTCGCGCAGGCGCTGCCGCCGGATGCGCTCAGCGTCACCGCGACCCCGGGCAACCGGCCCTCGTGTGCGCCGCGTACGACGCCGGTGACGGTCGCGATGGGTTCCGCCAGCCGGATCGCGGCGGTCGACTCCCGGCCCGCGCGTACGGTCGCACTGGTCGTCACCGCCGCCGTCGCCGGAAGCGACGCCGACACGGTGTAGCGGCCGGGCGGAAGCTGCTCGAGGTCATACCAGCCGTTCGACGCGGTCGCGGTCGTGTAGCGGGTGCCGCTCGGAGCGGTCGCCGTCACCTGGACGTCGGCGACAGGCGCGGTCGCGGCGGCGCCGGCGACGCGCGGAGCGGTGACGAGACCGAGCAGCGAGCCGGTCGACGGCGCGGTGGCGGCGCGTGCAGTGGTTGCGATTTGACCCGACAGGTGGGTCGAATCGAGCGCACCCGTGGCCCGAATCCGCGCGGTGCCCGACGCCGGGAGCGCGAGCGCGCTCACGGCGACAAGCGCCGCGGGCGTGGCGGCGATCCGGCTGATTGCTGTCGGCGCGCACGCCCGTGCTCGACCCATACCGCCATAACCCTCGGCGGCGTCAAACGATGCGGCCCGCGGGGGCTCAGGCGGCGCGTGCGGCGCGCACCGCCGCCTCGCGCGTGACGCGCCCCTGGCCGCTGTTCGGCGCCCCGTCGGGACGCGGCGGCACCGAGCGCTTGGGGGCGTAGCGAAGCTGCGTCGACGGGTCCCAGAGGCTGACGTCAAGCGCCGGCGCGGACTCGTCGGCCAGCGTCTGCGCGACTACGTCGGGGGTCTCGCCCGCCAGCCAGCCGGAGCGGTTGTCGGGCCGGGGGTTGGAGCCGTTGTCGTCGTGGCGGGCGATGTTGAGCCCAGCCCGCTCGAACATCCCCTTGTCCTGTTCGGGGGTGTTGCCCAGCGTCGTCAGGAAATTGCCCATCATCACGCCGTTCAGGCCCGCGCGGACCGCCGTCTCCTGCAGCTCGCCGAGGTTCTCGACGCGGCCCCCGCACAGGCGGAACAGCGCCTCGGGCAGGATCAGGCGGAAGATCGCGATCCACTTGACGACCTCCCACGGATCCATCAGCTCGCGATCGCCGAACTTCGTCCCGGGACGCGGGTTGAGCAGGTTGATGGGAACGCTGGTGGGATCGATCGCGGCCAGCTCGAACGCCATCTCGACCCGCTGCTCGCGCGTCTCGCCGAGGTTGAGGATGCCGCCGACGCACGTCTCCAGTCCCGCCTCGCGAACCGCCTCGATCGTGCGGATCCGGCCCTGGTAGCGGACCGTGCTGGAGACCTCGGGGTAGTAGGACTCGGCGGTCTCGACGTTGTGGTGGACCCGCTGGATCCCGGCCTCTCGCAGCGCCTTCGCGCGCGCGACCGACATGTGTCCGATCGACGCGCAGCGCTTGAGGTTGGTGTGCTCGGCGACGAGCCGTGCGCCGGCAAGGACCTTCTCGAAGTCGCGCTTGGACAGCCCCTGCCCCTGCGTGACCATGCAGAACCGGTGGGCGCCGGCGGCCTCGGCCGCGCGGGCGTGCTCGAGAATCTGGTCGGGCTCCATCATCGCGTGCATCGGCGTCTCGGCGTCGGCGTATTTGGACTGCGCGCAGAAGCCGCAGTCCTCGGCGCAGCCGCCCGACTTGGCGTTGACCAGCGAGCACATGTCGGTCGAGTCGGCGAACCGCTGCACGCGCGCCTCCCACGCCCGCTGCACGAGCGCCTCGATCTCGGCGTGGTCTTCGAGTTGCCCGAGCTGCAGGGCCTCTTCGCGCGTGATCAGCGGTGGCACGGCGCGGAACCATATCGGCCGCGACGGATGCCAGGGTTTATGATCGCCCGGTGCCCGATCGCCTCTGGTTCACCGGCTCCGACGCGGCCGACGCGCTGCTGGCGACCGACCCGATGGCGCTGCTGATCGGGTTCGCGCTCGACCAGCAGGTCACGGTGCAGAAGGCATTCTCCGGCCCCGAGGTGCTGCGCGAGCGGCTCGGGACGATCGATCCGGCGGCCGTCGCCGGCGCCGACCTGGAGCCGATCTTTCGCGAGCGTCCGGCGATCCACCGCTTCCCGGGCGCGATGGCCAGGCGCGTGCACGAGCTCGCGGTCCACATCCGCGACGAGTACGACGGCGACGCGTCCCGCGTCTGGAGCGACGCCGCCGACCCCGAGCAACTGCGCGCCAACCTCGCAGCGCTGCCGGGCTTCGGCGACATGAAGGTCGCGCAGCTGGCGGCGGTGCTCGGCAAGCGCTTCGGCGTCGCCGCCGCCGAGCCACTGATCCCGTCGCATCCCACGCTCGGCGACGTCGACTCGCCGGAGGCGCTGGCCGAGTACCAGGCCGGCAAGCGCGCGCACAAGCAGTCGCTGAAGGCCAAGGCCTCAGCCGGCTGAGCGGCTCGCCCGGCGTCCGCGGCTTCGGCCCGGGCGCTCAGGCAAACTTTGGCAATGCCGTAACGGCCCCCGTTACGAGAGTGCCAATCCTCGCAGCGCCTCGCTGAGCGGCGGCCAGGCGGGGCCGTCGGGTGCGATCACGTCGTAGTGGCCGGCGCGGTGCAGCTGCACGAACGTGCACGCGCCCGTGGCGGCGCCGGCGAACGCGATGCTCTGGGACAAAGGAACGCGGGTGTCGTCGTCGCCGTGGATCAGCAGCGACGGGACCCCGAGCGGCAGGCGCTCGATTGGGCTCGCGTCGGCGTACTCGGCGGCGGTCGGCTCGCGGCCGCCGAACAGCTCCGCGACCGCGTCGTCGCCGAGGTGCTGGTCGTAGGCGGCACGCAGGTCGCAGACGCCGGCCAGCGACACGGTCAGCGCGACCGACGGCAGCTCCGCGGCCGCCCACAGTGCCAGCTGTCCGCCGGCCGAGTGGCCGACGAGCGCGACGGGGCGGTTGTCTAAAGCCGCCTCGTCAAGCGCCGCGGCGACCGCGGCGCGGACCGCGTCGCCGGTACCGGGCCAGCCGCCGCCGTCCATGCCGACCCGCGGGTACTCGAGGTTCCACGCCGACACGCCGAGCTCGGTCGCGCAGCGGCGCGCGAGCTCCCTGATCGTCGAGGCGTCCCAGCGCGCGCGCCAGAAGCCGCCGTGGATGAACACGACCAGCGGCGAACCGGACGGCGGTCCGAGGCGCTCAGCCGACCAGGCAGGTGACGGCGCGCTCATCGGCCGCGCCAGCGCGGCGCCCGCTTTTCGGCGAACGCTCGCAGCCCCTCGCGGAAGTCCTCGGACGCAAACGACGCCAGCCGCAGCTCCTCAAGCTCGCGCTCGACCGCTGGCGGCAGCGCCGCCCGTCCGTCGACCACGGCGGCGATCACGCGCTTGTTGCCGGCCTGGGCCAGCGGCGCGTTGGCCGCGATCTCGGCCGCCAGCGCGACCGCGGTCGCCGCTAGCTCGTCGAACGAAACCACGCGGTTGACGAGACCCCAGTCCAGCGCCGTCCGCGCGTCGATCCGGTTGCCGACGAGGAACAGCTCGCGCGTGCGTGCGGCGCCGATCGTGTCGACGAACGTGCGGATCCCGGTGTGCGAGTAGACGAGGCCGAGCTTGGCCGGCGGCATCCCAAGGCTGATCGTCGACGCCGCCAGCCGCAGGTCGCAGCTAACCGCCAGCTCCAACCCGCCGCCGATCGCATGGCCGTTGAGCGCGGCGACCGTCGGGTAGCGGTAGCCGGCGAGCGCCTCGAGCGCCTCGGCGAACGGCTGCGCGACCAGACGGGAGGCCTCCTCGGCGACCGTCTCGCGGGTTTCGGAGTCGAGGTTGCCGATGTCATAGCCGGCCGAGAAGATCTCCTCCTCGCCGGTGACAAGCACGCAGCGCGCGTCGATCGAGCGCAGTGTCGCCACGAACGCGTCGAGGATCGCGTGGTCCAGGGCGCCGCGCTTGCCGGGATTGGAGATCGTCAGCCGCGCGACCCCCGGCGCGGGCTCGTCGACGAGCAGCCGGCCGCCGTCGGGCGTGCCGCCGTCAGCCGTCGAGGACAACGAGCACGTCGCCTTCGGACACCGACTGCCCCTCGCTGCAGCGGATCTCGCGCACGACGCCGGGATCCTCGACCTCGACCGGCATCTCCATCTTCATCGACTCGAGGATCACGACCGCGTCGCCCTCGGTCACTGCGTCGCCGACGGCGACCTCGATCTTCCACACGGTGCCCGTGATGTGGGCCTCGACATCGATCACCGGCCTGTCCCTCCTGGGGTCTTTGGAACGGCCACGAGGATATGTGAGCGGACGGTCGCAGGTACCCTGGGAGGCACCGGAGATGGCACTCGACCAACCCGATCCCGGGCTCGACATCGAGCTGGTGACCGCGTCGCTGCGCGCCGATGCCTCCGACCTCGGCGCGTTCGTCGAGGCGCTGGCGGTCAAGCTCGAGCAGGCGCTGCCCAACGGCGTGCGGGTCGACCGGCGGGGCGGGCTGTTCGGCGCCAAGAAGGTGCGCCAGATCTCCGTCGACGCCGGCGACACGCGCCTGCGGCTCGACCGCGACGGAGCCGCCGTCGACACCAGCCGCGCGCGGCTGTCGGGCGGGATCGTGCTCAAGACCGAGCGGGTCGAGATCGACGAGTGGCTGCGCGAGCTCGGCCGCGCGCTCGCCGAGCAGGCGCGGCGCAGCGCGGTCACGCGCGAGGCGCTGGAGCGGATGCTCAATCAGTAGCGGCGCGCCCGCTGCGCTGCATCGCGACAGGCGATGCAGCGCTTTACGATTTGCGATCGAGCGACCCGCCCGGACGGCGGACTGTCGCGCCGTGATCCGATGAGCCATCGCCGCATCCGCCCCTTCAACACGCGCGACACGTACCCCGAGCAGGACCTCGACAACGACCTCTACCAGGCAGTCGTCGCGGACGACACGGTGTACATCCGCGGCCAGATCGGCCAGGATCTCGGCGCGGTGATCCCGGCCGACCGGCGCACACCTGAGAAGGTGGGGACGTGACGTTCTCGCTGCTGGGACGGTGCGAGCGCAGTGGCCGGCTGGGGATGGTCGTGTCGTCGTCGAGCCCGGCGGTCGCGGCGCGCTGCGTGCATGTGCGACCGCGGATCGGCATCGCCGCCAGCCAGAACGTGACCGACCCACGGCTCGGACCGCTGCTGCTCGACGAGCTTGCCGCCGGCCGCGACGCCCGCGGCGCGATCGACGCGGTCGTCGCCGGAACGCCGCAAGTCGAGCACCGGCAGCTGATCGTGCTCGCCGGCGACGGCGACGGCGCCTCCTACACCGGCGCCGCGGCGCTTGGCCTGCATGGCGACCGGCGCGGGCCTGGATGTGCCGCCGCCGGCAACCTGCTCGCCGACGAATCGGTGCTCGACGCGATGACCGAGACGTTCGCCGTCAACCACGAGCTCGAGCTCGGCGACCGCCTGGTCGCCGCGCTCCGGGCGGCCGCCCAGGCCGGGGGAGAGGCGGGACCGGTGCACTCGGCCGGGCTCGTGATGACCGGCGATGTCGCGTGGCCGGTCGCCGACCTGCGCGTCGACTGGCACGACGACCCGATCGAGGAGCTGGCGGCGGTCTGGGACGTCTACCGGCCGCAGCTGGACGACTACGTCGCGCGCGCGCTCGATCCGACCGCCGCACCCGCGTTCGGCGTCCCCGGCGACGAGTGACGCGGCGGCCGCTGGCAGACTGCGCCTGACGTGCCGACCCGTTTTACGATGCGACAGCTGGAGTACTTCGTCGTCACCTGCGACCGCGCGCTCGACGGCGGGCGGCTGGCGACGGCCCGGATCGACGGCGAACCGCGGCCGATGCTGCTCGGGCTCGCGCGTCCTGCGACGCTCGAGCCAAGGCGCGTGATCGCGGGGTTCGTCGAGCACTGCCGGGCGCAGCTGTCGGAGTCCGGTGGACGCTGACGCACGAGCGCTGCTGGCCGACCTCGTCTCGTTTGAGACGGTTGCCGGCACCCCCAACGGCGAGCTGATCGACTACGCCGCCGAGCGCCTGGATGAGGCGGGAGCGAGGGTCTCGATCTCCGAGGGGGCGCACCGCGAGGCCCGCAACTTGCACGCGATGCTCGGCCCCGACGGTCCGCATGGGTTGGTGCTGTCGGCGCACACCGACGTGGTCGCGGTCGACGGGCAGGAGTGGACGCACGATCCGTTCACGCTGTCAGAGCGCGATGGACGGCTATACGGCCGTGGCACCGCCGACATGAAGGGCTTCATCGCGGCCGTGCTCGCCGCGGTCGGCGCCGTTGCCGGGCGAGCGCCCACGCGGCCGCTGCATGTCGTGCTGTCCAGCGACGAGGAACTCGGCTGCCGCGGGATCCGGCCGCTGCTGCCGGAGCTGTCTGAAGCGATCGAGCGGCCGTGGCTGACCGTCGTCGGAGAGCCGACCGGTCTGCGGGTCGTCGACCGTCACAAGGGCAAGCTCGCGTTTGCGGTCGACGTTCGCGGCCGCGCCGGTCACTCCGCGCGGGCGACGGAAGCCGTCAACGCGGTTGTGTATGCGGCGCGGCTGATCGTCGCGCTCGACGAGCTGGCGCAGCAGCTGCAAACCGGGCCGCGCGACGAGCGCTTCCCGGTACCGCACGGGACCGTCAGCGTCGGCCCGATCGAGGGCGGCGTGTCGGTCAACATCGTGCCCGACAGATGCCGCTTCGAGTTCGAGGTGCGCCACCTGCCCGGCGACGACCCCGATGCGCTGCGCGAGCGGATCGACGCCGCCGTGCGCCCGCTGCACGAGGCGATGCGCGATGCCGACGCCGGCGCCGGGATTGAGCTGTGCACGACGATCGAGTACCCGGCGCTCGCGCCGACCGACGCCGACGGCGGCGACCCGGCCGCGGCCGCCCAGCTGGCGGCGCTGGCGGGCACGACGGCCGGCGGCGCGGTCGACTTCGGCACCGAGGCGGGGCTGCTGCAGCGCGCGCTCGGGGCGCCGGTCGTCGTCTGCGGACCCGGCGAGATGGCGCAGGGGCACCGACCGGACGAGTTCGTCGAGGTCGCCCAGCTCGACGCCGCGGTGACGCTGCTGCGACGCCTGATCGAGCGGCTGAGTGGTCCGAAAGGGGCCACGTAGCCGCGCGCTGTTCGGCGGCCCGTCAGACCATCAGGCGGCGCGTTGCGCGTCGATCACGGCGGTCGCGTCGATCTCGACGACCCACTCGGGCCGCGCGAGTGCGTCGACTACGAGCCCGGTTGAGCACGGGTGCACGCCGCGCAGCCACCGTCCCATGACGCGGTAGACAGCCTCGCGGTGGCGGATGTCGGTCACGTACACGACGAGCTTGCAGATGTCCTGCAGTCGTGCTCCGGCCTCGCCCAGCAACAGCTCGATGTTGGCCATCGCCTGCTCGGCCTGGGCGGCGGGATCGCCCACCCCGACACACTCGCCGGTGTCGAGATCCTGCCCGACCTGACCGCGCAAAAAGACGAGGTCGCCGGCCACGACCGCCTGAGACAGGTCGTTGTCGAGGTTCTGCTCGGGGTAGGTGTCGCGGGTGTTGAACGGCCTGATGCGCCGGTGTGTCATCGTCACCTCTTGCGTTTTCGTTCAGGGATCCGGAGGAGAATTACGGGTCGGTCGACGCGTGGCGGTCGACGCGTTCGCCGGCGATGATTACGTCGGCGACGAGATGCTGGCCGACCGCGAGGCAGAGCTCGTCGGGGTGCTCGGCCGCCATGATCGTCAGATCGCCGCGCTTGCCGGGGTCAAGTGATCCGCGGTCGTGCGCGAGGCGAAGCGCGTAGGCGGCGTTGAGGGTCGCGCCGACGATCGCCTCCGCTGGGCGAATTCGCAGCCATGGCGCGGCGATCCCGATCGTCGTCGGCAGCGATGTGGCATGGATCGACGAGCAATAGTCGGTCGCGATCGCGACCGGCACCTGCTGCTCGATCAGCAGCCGCGCGTTGGCGCGTCGCTCGGTCATGTAGACCAGCTCGGCCTGCGGCAACAGGACCGCGACCGTGTCGGTTGCGCCGACCGCGCGGATCTCGTCGTCGGGCGTGTAGGTCAGATGCTCGGCGGAGACGGCGCCGCCGGCGACCGCGGTCCGCCACCCCTGCGACGGCGCCCAGGCGTCGGCGTGTGCCTTGGTCGGGATTCCAAGCTCGCGCGAGCGCGCAAACAACCGCGCGGCCTGCTCGGGCGTGAATAGTCCGCGCTCGCAGGTGATGTCGTGAAAGGAGGCGATCCCCTGCTCGACGGCCTTCGGCAGCATCGCCAGCACCTCGGCGGTGTAGGCGTCGCCGTCGCGGTCGGCAGGCACGACGTGTGCGGCCAGGAACGAGATCGTCAGCTCGAGCGGCGTGAACGCGCGACTTCGGGCCAGCAGCTCGAGCTGGTGCAGCTCTGAGTCCTCGGTCAGGCCGTAGCCGGACTTCACCTCCAGCGTCGTGACCCCGCCGGCAAGGACCCTGTCATAGGCACCGCGCAACCCGTCCAGGAGCTCGTCGTCGGCGGCGGCGCGCGTTGCCAGCACCGACGCCCAGATGCCGCCGCCGGCCGCGGCGACCTCGGCCAACGAGGCGCCTCCCAGTCGCTGGGCGTACTCGGCGTGGCGGCTGCCGGCGAACAGCGGGTGTGAGTGACACTCGATCAGCCCCGGCAGGACCGTCATCCCCGAGGCGTCCAGCGTCGGCACGTCGTCGCCGCCCCACTGCTCGAGCACGCTCTCGGTCGGGCCGACCGCGACGATCCGTCCGTCGCGAATCGCCACCGCGCCGTCCTCGATCAGGTTCAGCTCCGCCTGCTCGGCACCCCGGCGTGCCGCCCCGCGATCGGTGACCCGGGCCAGTCGCGCCGCCCTGACGACGTTGAGGTCGCTCACACCGACGCGGGCTGCTCGACGCGCACCGGCGGCCGGGCCGGCTCGCTCAGCCCCGCGTAGCGAGCGACGAGTTCGGCGGGACCGTCGAAGTCGTAGTTGTTGTAGACGGCGAGCAGGTGCGAGAACGCCGGTGATTGGGCGAACAACTGGAACGTGAGGCGATGGCCCGCATAGTCGGAGTTCAGTAGATCCCGCGCGAACGCCAACAGCCGCCGGCGGTCCTCGGCGTCGATGTCACCGATCGCCATGTACTTGTCGAGCCACGGCCCTGTCTCCGGCGCCTGGAACGAAGCGTGGCTCGGCGTGACGCACAGCTGACCGCCGGTCAGGTCGCGCGCCAGGTGCATCATCGCCGGCAGCTGTGAGCACGCGACCACGCGCCCCGTGTACAGCAGCGCCTGATTGGGCATCAGCAGCCCACCGGGGCTGGGCTCCGCCATCTCGATCGCGGCGGTGAGGTGGGCGTTGATCGCCTCGCGGTAGCAGACGAGCTCGGCGAGCTTCTCGCGTACGCCTTGGTGCATCTTGACGCCGGTCTGGGTGGCGTTGGTGTAGGCGACGCCGACGAGCAGGTCGGCGAAGCGCAGGTGGCGCTGCACGAACGGAAACATCGAGTAGCGGTGCAGCGTCGCGCGGATGAACGCCGCCGCGCGGGTGTGGCGGTAGAAGAACACGTTCTCCCACGGGATCTCGGCGTCGTCGAAGATGATCATCGTGTCGATCTCGTCGAAGCGGTTGGACATCGGGTAGTCGGCGTCCGAGCCGCGACCGGCGAACGACGAGCGGCAGATGTGCTTGATCCCCGGGCCGGCCATATCGGCGACAAACCCGACCGCGTAGTCGGACAGCACCTGGTCGCCCCAGTCGCCGATCGTCGGCTTGACGAACGCCTGGTTGGCGTACGCGGCGGCGGTTTCGAACTTCGCGCCGCGCACGACGATGCCGCTGTCGGTCTCGCCCACGACGTGCAGCAGCACGTCGGGGTCCTGGTCCTGGGGTCGGCGAACGCGGTCGCCCTTGGGGTCGGTGTTGGCCGAGACGTGAAACGGATCGGCCAGTTCCGCGCGACGGACGTGGGCGCGGATGTGCTCGGAGAACTGCGGCGAGATCTCGGCCAGCACGTCCTGGCCGTCGTAGAGCGACCACATCTCGCCGACGGTTTCGTCGCCGACCCGGGTGACGATCCCCGCGAGGTCGTCGAGGACGGTGTCCACGGCGAGGCGCTTGGCGTGCCAGTCCTCGCGCGTGTGCGGAAGCCGCGAGCCGACCGGGCAACGCTCGCCGCTGTCGGGATCGATGTAGGACATCACCTCGCGGGTGGCGTCCTCGTGCGCCAGGTCGTAGATCCGCGCGCGGGCGTCGACGATCGGTGCGAACGCCGGGTGGGTCGGCACGTCGTCGACACGCTCGCCATCGATCCACACCTCGCGTCCGTCGCGCAGCGAGTCGCGGTACATGTCACCGGTTTTGATCACAACGACTTTCCCATATATCGGTAATCATTTCCCATCCGTTACGCTATCAGGAGAGTATGCGTCACGCAAGGTATGGTTCGGTGGGTTGGGGAGACACCCCTGAGCCATGAGCGCAGCGACGATCGATCGGAGTCGCGGATAGCCGTGCCGAGACCCCGAACCGACACCGAGCCCGAGACGCCGAAGGTCCTCGAGAAGGCGCTGCGCGTGCTCGAGGCGTTCGGGTCCACGACACCGGTCTGGTCGGAGACCGAACTGCGTCGCGAGCTCGGGATCCCGTCGACGACGCTGAACCGGATTCTGCGCAGCCTCGAGCGGTTCGGCTACCTGCTGCGCTCCGATGACGGCCGCTATCAGCTCGGGGCGGCCGCCGTGCGCCTGGGCAACCGCGCCAACGGGTCGCTGAACCTCGTGACCGCGCTCGACTCGCGGCTGCGCGCGGTCGCGCGCGAAACCGATGAGCTGGCGATGCTGGCTGTCCCTGAGTTCCCGGCGGGATTGGCCCGTTACGTCGGCGCAGCCGATTCCTCCAGCCGCCTGCGCGTGACCGCCGAGATCGGCACCGCCGTCCCGATCACCGCGGGCGCGACCGCCAAGGTCATGTTCGCCTTCCAGCCCGATGAGCGGATCGATGCCGTGCTGCAAGCGCCCTTGAAGCGACTGGCCGCCGGCACGCTGACCGATCCGGCCGCGATCCGCGATCAGGTGCAGCTGATCCGGCAACGCGGCTGGGGCTTTTCGTGGGAGGAGACCTACCACGGGGCGTGGGCGGTCGCCGCTCCGCTGATCGACGCCGACACACAGATGGCGTTCGCCGCGATCGGCGTGGCCTCGCCGACGATTCGCCACTCCGCGGAGTTCGAAGACAAGGTCCGGCAGATCGTGCTCGATGCCGCTGCCGACGCGTTGCACACACTCGGGTACCGATCCCAGCCCGACGCCGGCCACGCCGTCGGCGCCCGCTGATCTACCTCGCGGCTGAGCCTGGTTTCCGTCCCCAGGGGCGCCGTTGCTCGGCTCGGGGTCGGGTCGGCACTTGCGCTCACCTGATGACCAATGTACGCTGGCGCTGACCCGCTCAGGAAACCTTTCCCGAGATACGGGAAATGGACCAGGAGGAGAACGAGCCAGATGGCGATCAACACCGACGTGCCCGCCACCGACCGCGATCTCGTCGGGATCGACAGACGGACCCTGTTGCACCCGCTGCTGTCAGACGACGTCGCCGAGCGGGTCGTGATCGCATCCGGGGAGGGCTGCCGGCTGGTCGACGCCGACGGTCGCGAGTACCTCGACGCCACCGGCGGGCTGTGGCTGGCCCAGGTCGGACACGGCCGTCGCGAGCTGGCCGAGGTCGCCGCCGCGCAGATGTCCCGGCTCGAGTACTTCACGAGCTTCGAGTCGTTCACCAACGAGCCGGCGATCCGCCTCGCGGAGCGTCTCGTGTCACTGGCGCCCGAGTCGGTGCGACGGGTGTACTTCACCAGCGGCGGGTCCGAGGGAAACGACGCGGCGATCAGGATGGCGCGCCTGTACTTCAACCGCCGCGGCCAGCCCGATCGGACCTGGATCCTGTCGCGCCGTGACGCCTATCACGGGATCTCTTACGGGGGCGGCTCTGCGACCGGCATCGAGCTGTTCCGTACCGGCTGCGGCCCGCTGCTGCCGGACTTTGACCATCTGACCCCGGCATGGCCGTACCGCGGCGAGCTGTTCGGCGGGCAGGATCCCACGGACTTCTTGATCGACGAGCTCGAGCGGGCAATCGAGCGAATCGGCGCGGCGCGGATCGCTGCGTTTATCGGTGAGCCGGTGATGGGCGTCGCCGGGATGCTCGTGCCGCCGGCGGGGTACTGGCCGCGCGTGCAGGAGACACTGCGCCGGCACGGCATCCTGCTGATCCTCGACGAGGTCGTGACCGCCTACGGGCGCATCGGCGAATGGTTCGCCTCAAGCCGCTACGGGCTCGAGCCGGACATCGTCGTCACCGCCAAGGGAATCTCCAGTGGATACGTGCCGCTGGGCGCGGACCTGATCTCCGAGGAGATCGCCGAGACACTCGCGAGCGATGGCGGCTTCCCGCACGGGCATACGTACAACGGTCATCCCACGGCGTGCGCGGTGGGTCTCGCCAACCTCGAGATCATCGAGCGCGAGCAGCTGCTGGAGGCGGCCGACGGCATGGGCGCCTACCTGCTGGAAGGGCTTCAGAGCCTCTACGACCTGGAGGTGGTCGGCGAGGTGCGCGGCGTCGGGATGATGTTCGGGATCGAGTTGGTCGCCGATCGCGACACGCGCGAACCGCTGCCGGATCCCACGATCCCGTTGCCCGACCTGGTGCGCAACGACACGGGCGTAATTGTCCGCAAGTGCGGTCACTCGCTGGTGTTGTCACCGCCGCTGGTGCTCACGCGACCTGAGGCCGACCGCATCGTCGCGGCGCTGCGCGACGTGCTCGCGCGCGTCCGGCCGACCGGCGAGGTGCTCGCAGCCGGACGACTGACGGCGGCCCCGGCCTTGGCGAGCCCGGATGGCGAGCGGGGCCAGCCGTGAGCCACACCGCCGTTTGCCCCACGCCGCGGCCGGTCCGCGACGCTGCTGAGACGAGCTGATGCGCGCTCGTCGCTACTTGGCCGCGCTGGGGCTCCCCGGCATCGTGTGGGTGGCGCTGTTCGTGGCGACCGCCCTGTACGCGCTGATCGCGATCTCGGTCGGCGGCCTCGACCCGATCCTGCTGACCCCGGTCCCGGCCTGGAATCCGCTGCACTGGTCAGCGAGCACGTTGCAGGAGGTCGGGACGGCGTTGAAGCCGTTCTCGGGCAGCGACTGGATGGTGTTCCAGCGCACCGTCATCTACATCGCGATCGCGCTCGCGGGCTGCATCCTCGTCGGTTATCCGGTGGCGTACTACGTCGCGATCCGCGCGCGGCGCAGCAAGGGGATCATCCTGGCGCTGTTCGTGGCGCCGTTCTTGGTCAGCTACATGCTCCGGATGCTGGCATGGGTCGGGTTGCTATCCCCCGACGGATGGATCAACCTGGTGCTCGAGCACCTGGGGTTGATGAGCGGGCATCAGCCGCTGAACTGGCTGTCGGGGCGGTCGGTGACGGTCGTGTGCGCGTTGATCTACGGCTGGGTGCCGTATTTCATCCTGCCCCTGTACGCGTCCCTGGCGCGCTTTGATCAGCGCTTCTTGGAGGCGTCCCGAGATCTGGGCGCCGGCACCTGGCAGACGTTCTTGCACGTCACGCTGCCCCTCTCCAAGCAAGGGATCCTGGCCGGCACCGTGATCGTCGCGCTGCCGATGTTCGGCGACTTCTTCACGAACGCGCTGGTCTCCGGAACCGCGTCGACGGCGATGGTCGGGTCGCTGATCAACACCTATGCCCAGAGCCAGACCGACCAGGGGTTGGCCGCCGCCGGCGCCGTGTGGCTGATGGCGCTGTTGACGCTGCTGCTGCTGCCTTACCT
This sequence comes from Solirubrobacteraceae bacterium, assembly GCA_036273655.1. Classification (GTDB taxonomy): domain Bacteria; phylum Actinomycetota; class Thermoleophilia; order Solirubrobacterales; family Solirubrobacteraceae; genus Palsa-465. The sequence goes on from DASUHF010000039.1 coordinate 27,299, forward strand.
GCGCAGCTCTGCTCGGGCTACGGCGGAGGTGGCGCGGTGAGCGGCTCTGGGGCGGTCTCCCCCGTGCCCCAGTCGCCGACGTGGAGCACGCGGCTGCGCGCGCGGCCGTGGGGCGGCTACGCGCTCGCCGGGTTTGTCGTGCTCTACCTGGTGTGGTCGCTGGCGCCGGTGCTGATCGCGTTTTTGTTCTCGTTTAACCACGGTAACTCGCGCAGCGTGTGGCAGGGCTTCTCCACCGAGTGGTGGACCGGACCGGGGTCGGTGTTCAACGTCGCCATGTACCACGACGCGATCTTGCACAGCTTCCTGCTCGCCGGGATCGCGGTGGCGGTGACCGTGCCGGTGGGAGTGTCGCTGTCGGTGTTCCTCAGTCGCTGGCGTGGCGCTGCGGCGCGGCCTGCCGGCCTGTTGGCGACTCTGCCGCTGGTGGTGCCCGAGCTGGTGCTGGCACTGGCGCTGTTCTTCCTGGTCACCAAGCTCTTGCACTTCATCTCCTTGGGCACGCCCGCGCAGGTGATCGGACAGGTGACCTACATCCTGCCGGCGGTGGTCGTGATCACCCGCGGGCGGCTGGCGTCGATCCCGTCGGGCTTCGAGGAGGCGGCGATGGACCTCGGAGCGTCGCCGTTGGGGGCCTTCCGGCTGGTGCTGGTGCCGCTGCTGGGACCAGCGATTCTGGCCTCGGCGATCGTCACCTTCGCGCTGTCGATCGACGACTTCGTCATCACCCAGTACATGTCGTCCAGCTCGGCGACGCAGTCGATCCCGATGGTGATCTACAACTCGACGCGCGGCTCGGCGACCCCGGCGCTCAACGCGTCGGCGATGGTGGTGGCGCTCTGCACGATCCTGATCTGCGGCGCCGGCTATCTCGTGTACCGAATCCTCAACCGGCGCGAGGAGATTGTCGTCCCCGAGGCTCCCGCGGAGCCATCGGGACTCGGACCTGCAGTGGGCGAAGGAGCGTGGTGAGTTAGATGGCCGGCGGCCAGATCGAGATCATCAACCTGACCAAGCGCTTCGACGACGTCGTAGCCGTCGACGGCATCGACCTGCACATCCCTCCGGGCGAGTTCTTCTCGATCGTCGGACCCTCGGGATGCGGCAAGACGACGACCCTGCGGATGATCGGCGGCTTCGAGGAGCCGACCTCGGGCAGGATCGTGCTCGATGGGGTCGACATGCAGCACACGCCCCCGCACAAGCGCAACGTCAACACGGTGTTTCAGGCGTACATGATCTTTCCGCATCTGAACGTGTACGACAACGTCGCGTTCGGTCTGCGTCGCAGGCGTACATCAAAGCGGGAGGTCAAGCAGCGCGTCTCGGAGGTGCTGGAGCTCGTCGAGCTCGGTCGCTTGGCTCAGCGCAAGCCGGCACAGCTGTCGGGCGGCCAGCAGCAGCGCGTGGCGCTGGCACGCGCGCTGATCCTGAGCCCGTCGGTGCTGCTGTTGGACGAGCCGCTGGGGGCGCTGGACGCCAAGCTGCGCAAGCAGTTGCAGATTCAGCTCAAGGCGTTGCAGCAGCGCGTCGGGATCACGTTCGTGTACGTCACCCACGACCAGGAGGAGGCGCTGACGATGTCAGACCGGGTCGCGGTGATGAACGCCGGCCATGTCGAGCAGGCCGCGACCCCGCGCGAGGTCTACGATCAGCCGCAGACGCGGTTCGTGGCCGACTTCCTGGGCGTCTCCAACCTCGTGCACGCCGAGGCCGTGGGCCGCGAGGGAGCCGGCGTGCGGCTGCGCTTGGGCGACTTCGAGATCGCCGCGCGCCATGGGGTGCTCGACGACCGCGGCCTGGTCACGTGCATCATCCGTCCCGAGCGAATCCGGCTGGAGCCATACGAGAGCACCGGCGAGAACCGGATCCCGGCGATCGTCGAGCGGGTCGTGTTCCTCGGTCACTCGGTGCAGGTGAGCGCGCGCCTGGCGGTCGGCCAGACCGTGCAGGCGATGGTGCAGAACACCGGCGAGGCGTTCCCCTATCAGCAGGGCACGACCGTGCAGGCGCACCTCCCGGCCGACGCGCTGCGGGTGCTCGGAGCCGACGAGGCGACGCCGGACGACCCTGAGGCCGCGCGCGCTCTCAACGGCGAGCGCGACGGACTGTCGGCCGACGGCCCGCCAGCCCGCGGCTCCTCGCAACCGCCCGACGAGGCGACGAGCGCAGCGGGCCCGGAGCGGTTCACCTCACAGGCCCGGATCGGAGACGACGATGTCTGACGATCGCCCCCATACCGACGGCGCGGTGCGTGGACGGACGCGACCGGCGCACCTGACGCGGCGGGCGTTGCTGGCGCGGGCGGGCGGTGGCGCGGCGGCGTTGACCGGCGCCGGATTGCTGCTGGCGGCGTGCGGCGGCAGCTCCAACGGCTCGGCAACGGGGTCGGCGGGCGCGAAGTCCAGCTCGGCCGGCGCGTCGGACCTCCCGCTTGCCTCCAAGGGAAATCCGATCACGTTGCCGATCTCCTCCGACAACAAGCCGATCCCGTCCGGGCGCTCGCCCGAGAAGGGGCCGTTGATCATCTACGACTGGGCCGACTATCTCAGCCCGGCGGTGGTCAAGAGCTTCGAGGAGCGCTACGGCGTCAGCGCCCAGGTGAGCAACTTCGCATCGATCGACGAGGCCGTCAACAAGATCAACTCGGGCGCGATCAAGGCTGACGTGTGGGTCCCGGATCCCGAGCACATCCTCGCGTTCGTCCAGGCCAAGCTGATCCAGCCGATCAACCACAGCTACATCCCCAACCTCGACAACGCGATCCCCGCCGCGGGCGATCCCTGGTATGACAAGGGCGCCCGGTACTCGACACCGAACTTCATCAACCTGTTCGGGATCCAGTGGCGCAACGACCTGATCAAGATCGACCCGGCATCGTTGAGCAACCCCTGGGACGTCTTCTGGAAGGTGCCACCCGATACGCCGATCGGGCTCGTCAACTCGGCCGCCGACGACACGCTGTCGATGGCGATGCTGCACCTCGGCGCCAAGAACTTCAACACGATCAGCCAGGCCCAGATCAATGATGCCGCAGCGGCACTGCGGGAGCTCAAGAGCGCCAAGTGGCAGTACACCGCGTTCCAGCCGCTCGCCTCCGGTGTGGAGAAGCTGTCGTTCGGCTTCAACGGCGACATGGTCCAGATTCCGCACTACCTGCCCAAGGGCACGCCGTTGAGCGCAACCAGCTTCTACTTCCCCGCCGATGGTTACGGCCTGATCCTCAACGACATGTGGGTGATTCCGCGGGGTGCGCAGAACCCGGTGCTTGCGCACCTGTTCCTCAACCACTTCCTCGAGCTCGAGTCGGCGATCGCCAACTTTCGCGACGAGGGCTATCAGACGATGCTCAAGGACCTGACCAAGGACAAGCTCAAGGCCGCCAAGGTCGCCCCTCCGTACGCGATCGACATGGCATTCGCCACCGCCGAGCAGCAGGCGAACGGCCTGCCCACGCCGATCTACAAGTCGACACAGTTGCTCGGGCTCGAGCGCGCGTATACCCAGCTGACGTCATGACCGGCGTGTCATCGGCCGAGCGCGTCGAGGCGCGCGTGCTCGACGCTCTCGCAGAACGCCGAGAGGCGATCGTCGACCTCGCCCGCACGCTGATCGGCTTTGACACAACGGCGCGGTACCCAGGCGACCCGCCGCGCGACGAAGCCGCGCTGCAAGCCCACCTGGCCGACCGTCTGCGGCGCGCCGGCGCCGACGTCGAGCTGTGGGAGGCGGATCCGAGCGAGCTCGACGACCGCCAGCTGCCGGCCGGCCTGGAGTTCGACGGCCGTCCGCAGCTGGTCGCGCGCTTCCCGGGTCGGGGCACGGGCCACAGCCTGCTGTTCGGCGGACACATCGACGCGGTGTCGGTGGAGCCGCGCGAGCGCTGGAGCAGCGACCCGCTGCGCGCCGAGGTACGCGACGGAGTGCTGTATGGCCGCGGCGCCTGCGACATGAAGGGCGGGGTGGCCGCGATGGTCGTCGCCGCAGAGACGCTGGCGGAGCTCGGCATCGAGCTTGGCGGCGAGCTCATCGTCAGCACGATCACCGACGAGGAGTCAAGCGGCGCCGGCGGACTCGCGGCGGTCGCACACGGCGTGAGAGCCGACGCCGGGCTGGTTCCTGAGCCGACCGGCTTTGCGGCGTGGGTCGCGTGCCGCGGGATCCTGAATCCGACGATCACGGTCCCCGGTCGCAGCGGGCACGCGGACATGCCCCAGCCCGATTGGCGCGATGGCGGTGCGGTAAATGCGGTCGACAAGGCGATGACCGTGCTGGCCGCCATACGCGATCTGCAGGACGCCTGGAAGCATCATCCCGAGTACGACCACCCGCTGCTCGCGCCGGGCCTGCTGGTGCCCACCCTGGTGTCCGCGGGCGACTGGATGGTGACGATCCCGAGCGCCTGCCGGATCACGCTGGATGTGACCTATCTGCACGCCCAGGCCGACGACGACGGCCATGGCACGCGGGTCATGCGCGAGATCGAGGAACACGTGATCGAGGCCGCGTCACGCGACGACTGGCTGGCCGAGCATCCGCCGACCTTTCAGTGGGGGGCCGATCTCCCGCCGGCCGAGCTGCGCCCGGACCACCCGATCGTCGCTTGCGCGCTAGGCGCTGCTGCGACCGTTGGCCGGCCGGGCGCGGCGGCCGGCATGAACTCCTGGCACGACGCCGCGACGTTCACGCGGGCCGGGACGCCGACGATCGACATCGGGCCATCGGGATTCGACAGTGCGCACGCCGTCGACGAGCGGGTCCCGGTGAACGATCTCGTGGCATGTGCGCAGACCTACGCGCTGTGCGCGATGCGATTCACGGCGAGCCCGGAGCGCGTCGAAACCTAAATCCTGACGATGATCGGAGAGAACAGTCATGACTGAGCACGCGTCCCCCGGGGAGGACCGCCCCCGGGCGTGGTACGAGGACCCGTCGCGCCTCACGCGGAGAGTGATGCTGCGCCGCGCCGGTGGCGGAGCCGCCGCGTTGGGCGGCGCCTGGCTGCTGGCTGCCTGCGGCTCGAGCTCCTCCTCGTCTGGCTCGAAATCCTCGGCCTCCAGCTCAAGTTCGACGGCAAGCGCCGCCGATATGCCGGTGGCGTCGAAGGGCAATCCGATCACGCTGCCGATCTCCTCCGACAACAAGCCGATCCCCTCGGGCCGGTCGCCGGAGAAAGGGCCGCTGGTGATCTACGACTGGGCGGACTACCTGAGCCCGGCGGTGGTCAAGAGCTTCGAGCAGCGCTACGGGGTGTCGGCGCAGGTGACGAACTACGCGTCGATCGACGAGGCGATCAACAAAATCAACTCCGGCGCGGTCGCCGCCGACGTGTTCGTGCCGGTCGCCGAACGCATGCTCCAGCTCGTCCAGGCGAAGCTGATTCAGCCGATCAACCACAGCTACGTCCCCAACCTCGACAGCGTCATACCTGCCGCCGGCGATCCGTGGTACGACAAGGGCGCGCGTTACTCGACGCCCAACTTCATCAACCTGTTCGGTGTCCAGTGGCGCAACGACCTGATCAAGATCGACCCGGGGTCGCTCAGCAACCCGTGGGACGTGTACTGGAAGGTTCCGAAGGGCACGACGATCGGGATGAACAACGCGGCGGCGGAGTATGCGCTGTCGATGGCGATGCTGCACGTGGGCGCCAAGAACCTGGACACGATCAGCACCTCGCAGGTCAACGATGCCCAGGCGGCGCTCAAGGAGCTGAGCATCAAGTGGCAGTACACGGCGTTCCAGCCCCTGGCGACCGGAGTGGAGAAGCTGTCGTGGGGCTACAACGGCGACATGGTCCAGGTCCCCCATTACCTGCCCAAGGGCACGCCCCTGAGCGCCGTGAGCTTCTACTTCCCGGCGAATGGTTACGGGCTGATTCTCAACGACATGTGGGTGATCCCGCGCAAGGCCAAGAACCCGGTGCTGGCGCACCTGTTCATGAACCACTTCCTGGAAGAGCAGTCGGCGCTTGACAATTTCCGGGACGAGGGCTACCAGACGATGCTCAAGGGGCTGACGATCGGCAAGCTCAAGGCGGCCAAGGTGGCGCCTGACCACGCCATCCAGATGGCGTTCGCCACCGCCGAGCAGCAGGCCAAGGGCCTGCCGACGCCGATCTACAAGTCCGAGCAACTGCTGGCGCTCGAGCGCGCGTTCACGGCGCTGACGGCTTGACATCGCTGTCTTCGGCGGGCGACGGCGGCCCGACCATGCGATGACCGCCGAGCTTGCATTCGCCTCCGTCGAGGAACTGCGCGGGCTCATCCGCGCGGGTCAGGTCTGCGTCCGGGAGGTGGTGGAGGCGTGCCTGGGACGGATCGAGTCGCTGGATTCGAGCCTCAACGCGGTGGTCGCGCCGCGCGCGGAGGCGGCCATGCGGGAGGCCGCCGCCGCAGATCGCATGGCACCGGCGCAGCACGGGCCGCTGCACGGCGTGCCGTTCACGGTCAAGGACGTGACGGAAACGCTTGACCTGCCGACCACCTGGGGGTCGCCGGCGCTGGCCGACCACCGGACCGACTACGAGGCCGCGGTCGTCGGCCACCTGCGCCGTGCCGGTGCGATCCTGGTCGGCAAGACCAACACCGCCGAGCTGGCGAGTGAGCCGGTGACTCGCGGCGGGCTATTTGGCGAGACGCGCAATCCATGGGCGCTGCAGCGCACTCCCGGCGGCTCCAGCGGCGGCGCGGCCGCCGGCCTCGCAGCCGGCCTGTTCACGCTGGCGCAGGGGACCGACGCCGGGGGCTCGATTCGCATCCCGGCGTCGTGCTGCGGCCTGGTCGGGATCAAGCCGACCCGCGGCCGGGTGAGCTTCGCCCCGGCGGCACGGGACCCGTGGGGCGGGCTCCTGCACAGCGGCCCGCTGGCGCGCAGCGTGCGCGACGCCGCGGTCATGCTCGACGTGATGGCCGGTCCCGGCGCCGGCGAACGCAACCTGCTGCTGGCCCCACCGAACCTGCGCGACGCGTGCGAGCGGCCGCCCGGCCGGCTGCGCGTGGCCTACACGTCGAAGCTCCCGGTCGGAGAGCTCGACGCCGACGTCGCCAGCGCGTTCGCCGGCGCACTGGACGTGCTGCGCGAGCTCGGCCTGGAGCCGGTGCCGACCGCCCCTGACGTATCGGCGCTCGGCGCGCTGTTTGCGACGATCGCCGAGAGCACCTTCGCCGGATTGGCCGCACCGCTGACCGCGCGCCAGCTCGAGCTGGTCGGCACCACCTCACGCCAGCTGATCGAGCGCGGCCGGCGGATCGCCGCCGGCGAGTACCTGGCGGCGATCGAGGCCGCGTACCACGAGTCGCTGGCGATCCTGCGCTTCTGGGACGAGCACGACGTGCTGGTCACGCCGACGGTTCCGTGGGTGCCGCCGCCGCGGGACCAGCTGCCCGCGACCGAGGAGTACGAGGCCAAGTGGGCTCAGTACGGCAGCTGGGAGGCGTTCACCTTGCCGTGGAACGTGACCGGGCAGCCGGCGATCTCGCTGCCGTGCCCGACCTGGAGCGGGGAGGGTCTGCCGATCGGCGTGCAGCTGGTAGGTGGCTTCGGCGCCGAGGCGGACTTGGTGTCGCTCGCCGCCGCCTACGAGGCAACAGCACCCTGGAGGCACCGACGGCCGCCGGACTTCGATTAGCGCCCCTGCCGTGCGGTCTGGGCCTCGCTCATGGGCACCGCTCCACGCCGGGGCGCCACCGCGCCGACCGGTCTACTTGCGGCGCCACTCCGTGCGGTGTATGTTCCAACATCAGCAAATCAGAAAAGTTTCCCGATATACGGGATTACCGGCTGCAGACGCGCCTTGAAACGAGTCGGGACGTCGATGCTGTTGATGCTCGACAGGTGTCCATGCAGCTGACGTCCGGATCGGGAGAGCCGTCTTTGAGGCGACAAGAGGGAGCAGCGATGGGCGACGAAAGGGATCTCACAGCCCGACCGACGGAGGACCACGACACGCGGCTGACGCGGCGGGCGGCGCTGGCGCGCGCCGGAGGCGGCGCCGCGGTGCTCGGCACGGCGTGGCTGGCGGCGGCCTGCGGAGGGTCGAGTTCCTCCGGCGGGCCGTCGAGCTCGGCGAGCAAGGGCTCCGGGGTGCACGCGAGCTCCGATCCGTCGATTCCGCTTGCCTCAAAGGGGCGTCCGGTGACGTTGCCGATCTACTCCGACAACAAGCCGATCCCGTCCGGGCGCTCGCCGGAGAAGGGTCCGCTCGTCATCTACGACTGGAGCGATTACCTCAGCCCGGCCGTGGTCAAGAGCTTCGAGCAGCGCTACGGCGTCAGCGCCCAGGTGACCAACTTCGCGTCGATCGACGAGGCGATCAACAAGATCGCCTCGGGCGCCGTCAAGGCTGACGTGTGGGTGCCCGACGCCAACCGCGTCCTGCAGCTTGCTCAGGCCAAGCTGATTCAGCCGATCAACCACAGCTACATCCCCAACCTCGACAACGCGATCCCGGCGGCGGCCGACCCGTTCTATGACCGTGGTGCCCGCTACTCGACGCCGAACTTCATCAACCTGTATGGAATCGGGTGGCGCAACGACTTGATCAAGATTGACCCGGGGTCCTTGAGCAATCCCTGGGACGTCTTCTGGCAGGTGCCATCCGACACCCCGATCGGGCTCGTCAACGCCGATCCCGAGGACGCGCTGCTGATGGCGTACTTGCGCGACGGCGCCAAGAACTTCGACTCCTGGAGCCACGCCCAGATCGAGGCCGCCACCGCGGCGCTGCAGAAGCTCAAGGGCGCCAAGTGGCAGTACACGGCATTTCAGCCGCTCGCGTCCCGGATCGAGAAGCTCGCCTACTGCTTCAACGGCGACATGGTCCAGATCCCCCACTACCTACCCAAGGGCACGCCGCTGTCGTCGGTCAGCTTCTACTTCCCGCCCAATGGCCACGGGTACATCATCAACGACATGTGGGTGATCCCACGCCACGCCGCCCACCCCGTGCTCGCGCACCTGTTCATGAACCACTTCCTGGAGCTCGAGTCGGCGATCGCCAACTTCCGCGACGAGGGCTATCAGACAATGCTCAAAGGGCTGACCAAAGAGAAGCTCAAGGCCGCCAAGGTCGCGCCCGCCCACGCGATCGACATGGCCTTCGCGACGCCGGAGATGCAGGCCAACGGCCTGCCGGCGCCGACCTTCAACAGCTCGCAGCTGCAGTGGATCGAGCAGGCATTCGCGCAGCTCACGGCCGGGTAGGGCGCCCATCGCGGTGGAGGAGGCAGCATGACGGCGACCACGACCGAATGGCATCAGCGGGCTTCCGGGTTGAGGTTTCGCAATGACGCGTTCATCGACGGGGCGCTTTGTGCCCGCCGCGTCTGGACAACGGTTCGACACTGTCAACCCGGCGACCGATCAGGTTCTCGCCGCGATCGCCTCGTGTGACAGCGTGGATGTCGATCGCGCCGTTTAGGTGGCGCGCCGAGCGTTCGAGTCCGGGATATGGTCGCGAGCGGCGCCCAGCGAACGTCGACTCGTGCTCCGCCGACTCGCAGATGCGATCCGCGAGAACGGCGACGAGTTTGCACTGCTCGACTCACTTGACATGGGCAAGCCGATCAGGAGACCGCCGGCGCCGCTCTGGGACGTCACATGGACGTCGACTGCATCGCGTTCACCGGCTCGACCGAGACCGGCAAGCGGTTCCTCACCTACGCCGGTGAGTCCAACTTGAAGTCGACCTGGCTCGAGTGCGGGGGCAAGAGCCCCAACCTCGTGTTCGCGGACGCGGCCGACCTCGACACGGTCGCCGAGCACGCCGTGCTCGACATCTTCGCTACCAATCAGGGCGAGATCTGCTCCGCCGCTTCTCGCCTACTCGTCCACGAGGCGATCCACGATGAGCTCGTCGAGCGGATCCGGACTCGCGCTGCACAGCTGCGCCCGGGCGACCCGCTCGACACCTCCACGAAGCTTGGAGCGCTTGTCGACCGCGGGCACCTCGAGCGCGTCCTCGGCTATGTCGAATCCGGCCGCAACGAGGCGGAACTGGCCCTGGGTGGCTCGGCGGTCCAAATCGACGGCGCCGGCTGCTTTCTCGAACCCACCCTCTTCGATCGCGTCCACCCGACGGCGAGAATCGCCCAGGAAGAGATCTTCGGACCCGTCCTCTCGGTTCTCACCTTCCACGATGAGGACGAGGCGCTGCGGGTGGCGAATGGGACCATCTACGGTTTGGCCGGCGCCGTATGGACGAGCGACATCTCGCGCGCCCTGCGGGTCGCATCGGCGCTGCGCGCCGGCACGGTCTCGGTGAACACCATCGACCGCCTCAGCCCCCAGACCCCGTTCGGAGGATTCAAACAATCAGGCACCGGGAGGGATCTATCGCTGCATGCGCTCGACAAGTTCACCGCCTGGAAGACGACCTGGATCTCGTATTAGCTAAAGCGGCATCAATCCACGCTGGTCTCTGAGCTGGGGGGAGACGTACGTCTGACGGCCGCCCGCGCCTGACCTGACGCCCTGCGAGGGCGTACGCTGCGCGTATGCCACTGTTCGGTCGCGACGATTCAAAACAGGACCCGGGCCAGGACGTCGTGCCCGGCGAGGCGCCGCACGCCGCGGCGTACCAGTCCGGCTCGATGGAGGGGATCCCCGAGTCCGGGCGCGAGCGCATCGCGCGGATGAAGCAGGAGGTCGCGCGCGGCTTCTTCACCTCGGATCTCTCGGTCAACGAGTTCCTGCTCGTCAAGGAGGCTGGTTTTGAGCCCGTCGGGCTCGTGCTCGGCAGCTCGATCTACCACATCGGCTTCCAGCAGGCGATGTGGAACCAGAACCAGGAGATGCAGGTCCTGACCCAGGCGATGTACCACGCCCGCGAGCTTGCGATGACGCGGATGGAGGAGGAGGCCGACCAGCTCGGCGCCGACGGGATCGTCGGCGTGCGCCTCGAGATCGGCCGCTACGACTGGGGCGCCGACCTCGCCGAGTTCATCGCCGTCGGCACCGCCGTCAAGCACCGCGACGGCGTCCTGCACCGCACCCCGAGCGGACGGCCGTTCACGTCCGATCTCTCCGGCCAGGACTTCGCGACGCTGCTGCGCGCCGGCTACCGGCCGGCGGGGCTGGTGATGGGCAACTGCGTCTACCACGTCGCGCGCCAGGGGATGCTCGCCTCGCTCAAGCAGATCGGCCGCAACGTCGAGATGCCGAACTTCACGCAGGCCCTGTACGAGGCGCGGGAGCTCGCGATGGAGCGGATGCAGAACGAGGCCGACGAGGCCCAGGCGCACGGGATCGTCGGCGCGCGGATCATAGAGCGCAGCCACGGCTGGGGCTCGCACGTGATCGAGTTCTTCGCGATCGGCACGGCCGTGATCTCGATCTCCGACACGCACGAGATCGAGCGCCCGACGCTGGTGCTGCCGCTGCAGGGCTGACCCTCGCTCGAGGCCAAGCGCTTGACGTTGAGGGTCAGCAGCCGGGCTTCGGCGTTGATCGCGGCGGCACCGATCGCGAGGTCGGCGCTGTCGATGGTGCGATGGCTTGCGAGGGTCAATAAGGTGACCAACGGGCATGCCCGACGTCCAGATCAGGGAGCAGCGCTACCGCGACGATCGTCGCGCCGAGCACTTTGCGCCGTTTCACGCGCGCACGCGCGACCACGGGCCCGAGGCGAGGATCTACGAGGTCGTGCGCGTGCTCACCGTCTCCTATGCGCTGGTCGCGTTTCGGGCGCGCAGCATCGGCTCCGAGCACGTGCCCGCCGGGCCGGTGATCCTCGCGCCCAACCACGCATCGTTCATGGACCACTTCTTCAGCGCCGGGTTCATCCGCCGCCGCGTTCAGTTCATGGCCAAGTCGCAGCTGTTCGCGCCGGGCGTGCCGTCCTACGTATTCAGCCACGGCGGCGTGTTCCCGGTCCGGCGCGGGGCCGCCGACGAGGAGGCGTTCGAGACCGCGTTCGCGGTGCTCGCCCGTGGCGGCGCGCTCGGCATGTACTGCGAGGGCGGGCGCTCGCGCAACGGCGAGGTCGCGCAGCGCGCACGCCCGGGCATCGGGCGGCTTGCGCTCGAGTCCGGCGCGCCGGTCGTGCCGGTCGCGATCCTCGGCTCACACCAGGTCCGCAACTGGAAACGCCTGCAGTTCCCGAAGGTCGTCGTCCGCTACGGGCAGCCGTTCCGCTTCGAGAAGCAGGCCTCGCCCAGTCGCGAGCAGCAGCAGCTGGCGGCCGATCTGATCCTCGAACGGATCCGCGACATGCACGACGAGCTCAGCCGGCGTGGGCCGGCGTCGCGGCGACCCGCGACCCCAGCCACGAGCTGAGGTCGTCGAGCACCGCGTCGCGCTCGGGCTCGTTGAAGATCTCGTGGTAGAGCCCGTCGTAGGCGCGGACGGTCTTGTCGACGGCGCCGATCCGCTCGCCGAGCATCACCGACCCCGCCGGATCGCACAGCCGGTCCTCGGTGCCGTACATGATCAGCGTCGGCACCGTGATCGACGGCACCTGGGCTCCGAACGCGTCGGTCGTGTCGGCGATCTCGGCCGCCGTGCGCGCGGGCAGCTTGCCGTGGTGGACGAGCGGGTCGGCGCGGTAGTCGGCGACGACCGCCGGATCGCGGCTGACCAGCGAGGAGTCGATTCCGATCAGCGGTATCGTCGGCACGGCCGCGGACAGCGCGTGGCCGACGAGGCGCAGCAGCGTCGACGCCTGCACCGACGCGAGCGTTCCCGACAGCGCCACCCCGCACAGCCGCTGCTGGTGGGCGAGCGCGTAGCGCAGCGACAGCATCGCGCCCATGCTGTGGCCGACCATCACGACCGGAAGCTCGGGGCGACCCTCGTGCTGGAGCGCAACGTCGACGAGGCGGTCGAGGTCCGACACGGCGTGGTCGACGCGGTCGATCAGCGCCCGCGGGCCCGGCGAGCGCCCGTGGCCGCGGTGGTCGATCGCGTGGACGGAGCAGCCGGCGGCGACGAGCCGCTGCGCGACGTGCTCGTAGCGGCCGGAGTGCTCGCCGGCGCCGTGCACGAGCACGGCGAGCGCCGCCGCGGGCGCCGACTCGTGTCGCCACCACTGCCGAAACAGCTCCAGGCCGCCGACCCCCGTCAGCCGGCCCGATCCGTGCTCGGTCACGCGCCTTCCTCGGCCCAGGGGACGACGACCGCGTCCTCGGTCGGCGAGTCGCGCGCGACGACGTATTCCGCGGGCTCGGTGTCGGACACGTTCTCGACGATGTGGGTGACCCGCGGCGGCACGTACAGCATGTCGCCTGGGGTGACCTCGAGCTGCTGCTCGAGGTGGTCGCCGGGTGGTGGGGCCCAGATCACGCGGATGCTGCCCGACAGCATGTACAGGGTGCTCTCGCAGTTCTCGTGGTAGTGCGGTCGCGAACGGGCGCCGGCCGGCACCCGGAAGCGGCCCATGTAGATGTTGTGCGCGCCTGCGGTCGCCTGCGAGATCTCGGCACCGCCGACGATGCCGCGGGGGACCTCGCGATCGGGTCCCGGCTTGATCAGCTTCATGGCGTTCGATCTTACGTGCGCGCGACGCGCCGGTCAGCTCCGCGACTCGGCGTGCGGCACCTCGATCTGCAGCGGCAGCTGCTCGCCGGCCTCGTGATCGACCTGGAGCGTCGTGTGCTCGATCCCGAAGCGCTCGTGGGCGAGGCGCTCGAGCTGGCGGCGCAGGTCGTGGCAGTCGTCGTCGGCATGCACGACGACGTGCGCCGACAGCGCCGGAAATCCCGAGGTCACCTCCCACACATGGAGATCGTGGACCTCGACGACCCCCGGCTGCGAAGCGAGCACGCGGCCGATCTTCTCGGGATCCATGCCCTCCGGCGCGGCCTCCATGAACACCCGGCCCGACTGCTTGAGCAGCCCGTAGGAGGCGTACAGCAGGGTCGCCGCGATCAGCAGCGAGGCGATCGCGTCCGCGCGCGCAAAGCCGGTCGCGAGGATCACGACGGCGGCGATCGCGGTCGCGATGAAGCCGAAAAGGTCGGTGAGGATGTGCCGGTAGGAGCCCTCGACGTTGAGGCTGCGCCGCTCGCCGGACCCGAGCGCGATCACCCGCACGGCGACGAGGTTGACGACGATCCCGACCAGCGCCACGATCAGCACCGGCAGCCCCTCGACGCCCGGTGGCGAGAACAGGCGGCGGATCGCGTCGATCACGATCAGCACGCCGAGAATCAGCAGCGTCACGCCGTTGGCCTGGGCCGACAAGATCTCGGCGCGGCCGAGCCCGTACGTCATCGAGCCGGTCGCGGGGCGGGTCGCGAGCCGCGCCGCCGCCAGCGACATCGCCAGCGCGACCGCGTCGGTCAGCATGTGCGCGGCGTCGGACAGCAGCGCCAGCGAGGACGAGACCAGGCCGACGACGACCTCGGCGACCATGAACGAGACGATCAACGTGAGCGCCGCCTTCAGCGCGCCGCGCTCGGTCTCGCGCGAGGGGCCGTGCGAGTGGCTGTGGTCGTGCGATGACATGCCCACCCACCCCCGTCAGTTCATCGACGGGTCGGCGGGCATCCGCGCCACCAACGCGTAGCTGCCGCCCTTGCGCGTCAGCACCGACGCCCACAGCGACATCGGCTCATCCGAGAACGCGTCCTCGTGCCGGGCGGGCTCGAGGATCCAGTCGCCGTGGCTGAGCTCTGCGTCGAGCTGGCCCGGACCCCAGCCCGCGTGTCCGGCGAACGCGCGGCCGCGGCGAGTCTCGGGCACGGCGTCGGCGCCGTGATCGCCGAGCACGCCGACGTCGTCGAACGCCACCACCGCCGCCTGCTCGGCGTGCTCGAACTCGGCCAGCACGATCAGCGCCGACTGACGCACGGGCCCGCCGATGAACAGCGTGTCCTCCTCGGCGACGAACGCGTCGAGCTCGTCGACGGCCTCGCCGACCGTCGTCTCCGAGGGGCGGTTGAGCACCAGTCCGAACGCGCCCTCGTCGGTGTGCTCGACGATCAGCACGACCGTCCGCTGGAAGTTCGGGTCGATCAGGGTCGGCCCCGCGATCAGCAACTGCCCCCGCGTTGACTCCACCGGCCCGAGGCTACCGACTGCCTACACGCGGGGGTGTGAACGCGGGTGCCGGGGATCGAACCGCACAGGATCGCGATCGTCCGCCCGGAGGGTCATCGATGGAGACGCAGGGATTCCTCGCGTCGCCGTTCGACTACTCGTTCGGCTCGCTGATCACGACCAAGATCGTCAAGTTCGTCTACGTGCTGACGACGTTCGCGGTCGCGATCTACTACATCGTGCTCGTGCTGACCTGAGTTTTCCGCGAGCACGGTGCTGGGACCCTGGCGCTGCTCGTGTTCGGGCCGATCGTCGCCCTCGTCGAGCTGCTCTGGGAGAGGATCCTGCTCGAGCTCGTCGTCGGATCATGGAGAACACCGGCCGGCTGGTGACGCTCGGCGACGCCGTGGCCGGCGGCGGGAAACCGCAGCCGGCCACGACCGATTCCCCGCCCGAGCGCGCGGGCTTGACCCGGCGGCCGCTCAGCGGCCCTCTCGCAGCTGCAGCCGGTTGCCGTCAGGGTCCTGAAACTGGGCAACGTAGCCCCAGGGGAACTCGAGCACGTCCGAGACGAACTCGACGCCTGTCCTGGTCGCTGACGAGCACGCTCGTGTAGAAGACCTTCTCGAGCATTTGTTGTTCCTCCAGTAGTCGTGATCACTACTGGAATGACAAGGCGCGGGCCCTGAACGTGACAGTCGGGGCGACTACGCGTCGGCCTCGCCGACCGCCGCGATCGCGCCCTGGAAGCCGATCTTCGAATGGGTCCCGTCGCAGAACGGCTTGGTCGTCGAGCCGCCGCAGCGGCACAGGAACACCGTCGAGCCCTTGGTCTGCACCGGGTTGCCGTCGGCGTCGACCAGATCGATCGCGCCCGTGACCTTGTACGGACCGTTGTCGGTGACCGTCACTTGCACATCGCCCATGTTGACCTCGCTCTCTCGCTGGCTGTGATCCGGCACGCTATCCGCTACACCGGTTGTTAGCCTCGCGCAGCAGTGAACGAGGTGCAGCGAACAGCGACCTGCAGCTGTGGCGCGGTGCGCGCGGTCGCCACGGGTGAGCCGGTTCGAGTCGGTGTCTGCCACTGCCTCGCGTGCCAGCGCCGCAGCGGTTCGGCGTTCGCCTACCAGGCCCGCTTCCCGCGCGCGGCGGTCACGACCAGCGGCGAGCCGCGCGAGTACGTGCGCCTCTCGGACGAAGGCGAGCGGCGGGTGTTCTCGTTCTGCCCGCAGTGCGGGGTGACGGTCTGGTACGTGAATCAATCGGAGCCGGATCTCGTCGCGATCCCGGTCGGCACGTTCGCCGATCCGGAGTTCGCGGCGCCGAACGGGTCGAGCTGGGAGGAGCGAAAGCACGAGTGGGTCACGATCCCGGGCGACGACGTGCGCCACATCTACTGA
>DASUHF010000040.1:0-36472 GCA_036273655.1 Solirubrobacteraceae bacterium
CACGCGCCAGTCGCCGTCGCGGACCGACGCCGTCTCGTCCAGGAAGCCGAGCGTCTCCTCGCCGTCGTGAAGGCGCTGCCGGCGCTGCGCGCGTGCCTGCAGCAGCTGCTCGCGGCGGTCGCCGAACTCCCGCTGCAGCGCAGCGACGAACTCGAGCGCGTCCGGCGTCAGGATCTTGTCGAAATCGCGCTCCTCCGGTCCCTGCAGCTGGATGTCAGATCCGACCACGCGGGCACTAGGCCCCGTGGCATTTCTTGAACTTCTTGCCGGACCCGCACCAGCACGGGTCGTTGCGGCCGATCTGCTCTGACTCGTCGACGCGGCGCTGCTCGACGGGCTGCAGCGGCGAGATGCCTTCTTCCTCGGCGCCCTCGTAGGCACCCGCCGCGGCCTCCGCGCCGGTCAACCCCGCGGCCGCGGCCAGCGCTGCGGCGCCGGACTGCGCGCCGCCCGAGTAGCTCACGCGGCCGCCCCCGGTCGCCGAGCTGGAGGACGCGCTCGGCGTCGAGCGCTGCGGCGCCACCGGCTGCCCGTCCTCGGGCTGCAGCATCACCTCGACGTGGAAGATGAACCGCGCGAAGTCGCCCCAGACGTTGTTCATCAGATCCTCGAACAGCTTGAACGCCTCGTTCTTGTAGGCGACCAGCGGCTCGATCTGGGCGGCCCCCCGCAGATGGATCCCCTGCTGGAGGTAATCCATGTCGTACAGGTGCTCCTGCCAGTGCTGGTCGATGATCTCCAGCAGCAGGTAGCGCTCGACCTCGCGCATCAGCTCGGAGCCGAACTCCTCCTCGCGCCGGTCGTATTGAGCGAGCATCTCGTCCTGGATGCGCTGCGCGAGATCCTCGCGATCGACGGGCTCGACGTCGAGCAGCTCGTCGGAGGGTTCGAAGATCTCCAGTAGCCGCCGCATCAGACCATCGACGTCCCAGTCCTCGATGAACTCCCCCTCGCAGTACTCGCCGACGAGCCGCTCCACGAGCTTGACCAGCTGCCCGCGCGCGTTCTCGGAGATGTCGCGGCCCTCGAGCACCTCGTCGCGATAGGCGTAGACGACCTCGCGCTGCTGGTTGAGCACGTCGTCGTACTCGAGCGTGTGCTTGCGGGCCAGGTAGTGCTGCTCCTCGACCTTGCGCTGGGCCTTCTCGATCTGCTTGGAGAGCATCCCGGCCTCGATCGGCTCCTCGTGGCCTTCGTCGTCGACGGTGCCGAGCTTGTCGAGGATCTTGTAGATCCGCTCACCGGCGAACAGGCGCACGACGTCGTCCTCGGCCGACAGGAAGAACCTCGATTCGCCCGGGTCGCCCTGGCGGCCGGCGCGGCCACGCAGCTGGTTGTCGATCCGGCGCGACTCGTGGCGCTCGGTGCCGAGGATGAACAGGCCGCCGGCCTCGAGCACCTGCTCGCGCTGGACCTCGACCCGCTCCGCGATCGCCGGCAGCACCTTCTCGACGTGCTCGTCGAAGTCGGGCATCCCGGGCTTGAGTCCCAGCTTCGCGACCTCGAGCCGGGCCAGATGCTCCTCGTTGCCGCCGAGCTTGATGTCGACGCCGCGGCCGGCCATGTTCGTCGCGATCGTGACCGCGCCGGGCGCGCCCGCCTCGGCGATCGTCTCGCCCTCGCGCTCGGCGAACTCCGGCTTGGCGTTGAGCACCGTGTGGGGGATCCCACGCTTGGTCAGGCGCTCGGAGAGCAGCTCCGAGACCTCGATCGAGATCGTCCCGACCAGTACCGGCTGCCCGGCCTCGTGACGCTCGGCGATCTCCTCGACGACGGCGTGCCACTTGCCGCCCTTGGTCTTGAACACCTGGTCGTTGCGGTCGTCGCGGACCATCGGGCGGTTGGTCGGGATCTCGACGACCGGGAGCTCGTAGATCTTGAGGAACTCGGTCGCCTCGGTCAGCGCCGTACCCGTCATCCCCGCGAGCTTGTCGTACATCCGGAAGTAGTTCTGCAGCGTGATCGTCGCGAGCGTCTGGTTCTCCTCCTGAACGCGGACGCCCTCCTTGGCCTCGACCGCCTGGTGCAGGCCCTCGGACCAGCGCCGGCCCTCGAGAATCCGGCCGGTGTGCTCATCGATGATCTTGACCTCGCCGTCGATCACCGCGTAGTCGTCGTCGCGGTGGTAGAGCGCCTGCGCCTTCAGCGCCTGGATCAGGTGGTTGACGAGGTGGCCGTTCTCGGCCCGGTACAGGTGCTCGATGCCGAGGAACTTCTCGGCCTTGGCGACGCCCTGCTCGGTGACCGAGACCGTCTTGTACTTCTCGTCGATCTCGTAGTCGAAGTCGGCGACGAACTCCTTCTTGGTCCGCGGGTCCATCCCCTCCGGCGTCTTGCCGAGCTTCAGCCGTGGGGCCAGCCGGGCGAACTTCGCGTACAGCTGCGCGGCCTCCTCGGGCGCGCCGGAGATGATCAGCGGCGTGCGCGCCTCGTCGATGAGGATGTTGTCGACCTCGTCGACGATCGCGTACACGTGGTACTTGGGGCTCTTGTCGTCGCCGGAGATGTCGCGGCCGCCGTGCTGGAACTTCTCGCCCAGCGACTTGGCCATGTTGTCGCGCAGGTAGTCGAAACCGAACTCGGAGTTGGTGCCGTAGGTGACGTCGGCCGCGTAGGCGGCGGCCTTCTCCTCCGGCGGCTGCATGTTCTGCAGCACCCCGACCGATACGCCGAGCAGGTCGTAGATCGGCTTCATCCACATCGCGTCGCGGCGCGCGAGGTAATCGTTGACGGTGACGACGTGCACGCCGCGACCCGGCAGCGAGTTGAGCACGACCGCCAGCGTCGCGGTCAGCGTCTTGCCCTCGCCCGTGCGCATCTCGGCGATGCAGCCGTCATGCAGGACCATGCCGCCGATCAGCTGCACGTCGAAGTGGCGCATGCCGAGCGTCCGCTTGCCGGCCTCGCGGACGAGCGCGAAGCACTCGTACAACAGCTCGTCGAGCGACTCGCCGTCGCGCGCTCGGGTGCGAAGCTCGTCGGCTGCGGCGCGGATCTCGTCGTCCTCGTACAGCGAGAACTCGTCCTCGTACGCGTTGATGCGGGCGACGCGGCGCTCGTATTCCTTGAACTTCTTCCCCTCGCCCATGCGCAGAGCGCGGTCCAGGAACGACATGATTTCAGGGTAGCGCGGGCCGGTCCGCCCGGAACCAGCCGTTACAGCGCACGATTTCGGGTTCGATCGAGAAGTTGGTCAAACGCTGTGCGACCAACTTCCCAACCGCGCAGCGCGACCGGCGCAGCGGTCACGCCGCTCGCGGGACACCCCCATTCTGCGCGCGCTCGGCGGCCGCGCGCGTGACCCGGCGCTTGCGGCGCTTGACGCGATGGCGCTTGACCTGGACCGAGATCTCGTCCGCGCACTCGTTGATCGAGTGCATCAGATCACGTGACGCGTCCCGCGCGCGGAGCGTCACGCCCTTGAGGTGCAGCGTCGCCTCGGCGACCTGCGAGTCCGGGTTGGCCGGATTGCGCTCCTCGTAGAGCTCGAGCTCCAGCTCGGCCAGCTCGGACACCTGGCGAGACACCTTCGCAAAGCGCTTGTCGACGTGCTCCTTCAGTCTCTCCGAGACGTGCAGGTTGCGGCCCTTGATCTCGATCCGCATCGACCGACCTCCTGAGTAGGAAGCGTTGCTCTGTGTCAGTCCGAGGGTATTCCTCGCCTCGGCGTTTGTCGACCCCGGGACGGCGCGTTTGCAAGCGCTGCGAGCGGCGAAACGGCCGCACCGCGCGGGAACGGATTCCCGCGCGGCACGGCCGCTGATTCCGGGCGTCGGCCCGGGCCCGGTCAAACCCGGGCGAGCCGACGCTCAGATGGTTACTTCTTGCAGGGGCCCGAGCCCTTGGTGGTCACCGTCTGAGCGGCGCCGCCCTGGATCGGCTTCGCGGTGAACGAGAACGAGTACGGGCGCTTGGAGCCCTTGCAGGCGATGGACGCAATCGACGTATGGCCCTTCGAGCTCGTGCTCTTCCAGTTCAGGTGCTCCGACTGCAACGAGCCGACCAGGCCCTGCAGCGGGTAGTCGACCTGGTGCGGAATCGGGATCGTGATCGCGAGGTTCTTGCCGGCCTGCTTGTAGGTGGCCTTCCACGCGCCGACGATGCCGGTCTTGATGCTGCCGCTCAGGCAGGCGTGCGGGCTGCCGGTCGCCCCGTCCACGAAGAAGAACGAGAGCTTGCCCTGGCCCGCGTTGTACACGTGCAGAACCGGATTACAGGTCCCGCTCACGCTCGTGGACGACGGGTCAGTCGAGGGTCCGAGCAGCGCCTTGATCGAGCCGCTCGCGACGCGTGAGCCCTTGGGGCACGTCGCATCGGTGTGCGCCGTGTTGATCTTCGCGGTCGTGCAGGTCGGGAAGTGCTTGCCGTCGACCTTGACGCCGTAGATTTTCGTCTTGATCTTCAGCAGGACACCGGCGCGGTCGGCGCTGGACCCGGGGGTGACCTTGATGTCCTGGCCGAAGCTCAGCTTGGCCGGCTTCTTGGCACTGCCCGCCTTCTTCGAGCTGAAGCTGTAGGACGCCTTGTAGGTGTTGACCGGGGTCGCCGCGAACACGGCCGCCGCTGCGATCAACATCGCCGCCGCCGTGGCGACGAAGACTATGCGCTTCAAACGACTCCTCCTTGGGGGTTGTTGGGAAGCCACCCAGGCGTGGGCGCCCGCTGGCTCATGGACGGGCCTTCAGACGCGGGAACGACTGATCCTGGCCCGTCGTCGCCGTGCCGAGCGCGGCCTGTTGCTTGCAGGCCGGTCCGGACGGATCATCGGTGAAGTAATACTGTTGCACAAGTTGCTGGACGGTTAACACGCTCGGCCCCACCGAAGTTGTGCTCGTCAGCGTCGGGCTGATCCCCGGAAGCGGGTTCGTCGTGCACAGGTAGCTGCCGAACACCGGCAGGCCAGAAAGTAGAGTACTGTATCCGCCAGGCACCAGGTACGGGTTCGACCGGTTCGAGTTGGGCCGCTGCTGGTACGGAGCCAGAGCCTCGGGGCTGAGTGGGTTGGCGACGCGCACGTAGTGGATCGAGGTGGCGCTGCTGATCGAGCCCGTCTGCGTGACCTGGCTTGCGGCGGTCCCGTTGGCGAAGAAGCCGGCGATCTCGCGCCGGAACGTGTTGACGTAGTCGATCACGGGGTCGAGCTGCCCGAGGAACGGCTTGAGCTGCCGAAGGAACGGCACCCCGTCGGTCAAAAACGAGCCGAGCGCCGGCAGACCGGTCTTGCCGGCGCTGGTCAGCGGCGGGATCTGGTCCATCAGCGTCTGCAGCTCCGGCGTCAGCGTCGCGACCGACTTCAGCGCCGGGTTCAGGCGCGCTGCGGCGGGGTGCAGCTCGTCGATCAGCGGCTTGGTGTTGGCGGCGAAGCGACCGGCGGTGTTCGTCGTCGCGCGCGTCTGCGCAAGGAAGGCGGGGAACGCGCGGATCGCCGCGGCGAGCGCGGCGTTGCGGCCGGCGGTCGTCTCGAACAGGCGGTTGGTGTTGCGCACCAGCCCCTGCAGCTGCGCGGGCGAGCGCGCCAGCGCCGAGAACACCTGGCCGCCGTCGCCCAGCAGCGTCGAGGTCGCCGCCTTCTGACGATTGAGCACCGCCAGCACGCGATTGACGTTGGTGGCGAACGGGTACAGCTGCGCGAACGCGGCGTTGAACTGCTCGCCGCGGTTGGTGAGCGCGATCCCGCCCTGCTGCATCCACGTCTCAAACGCGCGCCTCGTCTTGGGATCGAACGTGTCCAGCACCTGATCGAGCTGCACGCTCGGCTCGACCTGCCCCTGGGGCAGCTGTCCGCCGTCGCGGAGCTTGGGTCCATGCGGGTTGCCCGCCGACAGCTGCACGTAGGTCTCCCCCAGCAGTGTCTTGGCGCGCAGGATCGCGCGCGTGTCGGCAGGCCGTGGCACGTACTGGTGGTCGATCTGGATCACGGCACGGGTCAGGCCGGTCTTGTGGTCCAGGCCGACGGAGGTGACGTGGCCGACGGTGACGCCGGCGATCTCGACCTGCGCGTTGGGCGCCAGCTCCGTCGCCTGGTTGAACTCGACGCTGAACCGGTACCCCTGCGCGTTGAACGGGAGCGTCCCACCGAACGAGATCCACAGGAAGATCAGCAGCCCCACGCACGAGGCCGTGAAGGCGACCATCGTGGCCATCGCGAGGTTGGAGGGACGCTGCTTGTTCATTACTTGTGCGGGATGCAGATCGGCTGTCCGCCGGGGAACGCCGGCGGCTTGACGGTGATGCCGGGCAGCCCGACCACGTTCGGGAGGTTCGTCAGCGCGAGCACCGCGCCGAGCGACGGGCTGGTGCGCTGCACGACGTACTCGTAGAGGCCTAACGATGGGCAGTTGCCCATTAGCTGGCCCTGCAGCACGGCCCCGTTGGCGTCCTGGTTGGAGACCAGCGAGTCGGCGTTGTGCGCCAGCCAGGCGCCGTAGAACAAATATCCCTGCTTTCCATCGCCGGGCGCGTGGGCGAGCTCGTCGAAGGCGGTGTTGAGCTCGCCGATCGAGCCGCTCAGCGACGGCGTCGCCTTGTTGAGCGACCTGGCGGCCGGCGCCAGCGTGCGCGCGAGCGGCTGCAGCGACACCGACACCGGTCGCAGCTGGTTGGCGATCGTCGGCGTCGTGTCCTTGAACAGGGACCGCGCGTTGCGCAGCGCCGGCGCCAGGTTGCGCGCGAACGGCTGCAGCGCGGTCAGCGTCGTGGTCGTTGCGTTCGCGAACGTCTTGACGTTGCCGAGCGTCTGGTCGGCTTGGCGCAGCGTCGCCGGGAACTGCTGCAGCGTGTCCTCGAGCTGGGCGTCGTTGTCGGAGATCGCGGTGAAGTTCTGATCCGAGGATCTGATCAGCGACGACAGCTCCGTGTCGACGTCGCCGAGCGAGCCGGCGACGAGGTCGAGGTTGTGGATCGCCCGGCGGAGGTTGCGCTGCCGCGTCGAGAGCAGGCTCGCGAAGCTCGCGGTGTCGCGGTTGAGCGGGGCGAAGCGCTTGAGCGTGCCGCGCAGGTCGGCGACCGCCTCCGGGCTCGGTTGCTCGGTGTCGCCGTGATCGCGGAAGATCTGGGCGCCGCCCGACAGCAGCAGCAGCAGGTAGTTGCGCGAGTCCGCGTCCAGCGAGGAGAGGATCTCCGAGACGTCGACGTCGGGGTTGGTCTGACCGGTGCCGAGCGTCGCGCCCGCCGGCAGGCGGCCGGCGCCCTTGGTGCCGGGATCGAGAGATAAATACATGTCCTTCAGCGGCGTGCGCGGGCGCAGCAGCACGGTCGCGTTGCGGAACACGCGGTGCGCGTACCGCTTGTCGACGTTCATCTGCACGACCGCGGTGCCGTCGCGCAGCTTGATCGACCCGATCTTGCCGACCTGGACACCCGCGATCGTGACCGGCTGTCCTTGCCCCGACGTAACCGCGGACGCCTCCGAGAACCGAGCGTAGATCGTGTAGTAGCTCTGCCCGAACGTGAACGACGGCTGGTGGTCGAGGATGTAGCCGGTGACGAGGAACGCGGCGACGACCAGCACCGCGATCGCGATGAAGTCGCGGCGGTGGGTGAGGATCGCGCGCTTCACGGCCCCTGCCCCGTCGTCGCGGAGTTGAGCTTCGGCGCCGGCTGGCGACCGCACGGCGCCGTGCGGTCGATCGGCGGCGCCTTTCCGCTGAACGCCGGTCGTGTTCCGAGCGGCGCCAGCACGGCGTTGCCGTACACCGGCCCTTGGCTCGACGCGGTCTGCTTGGTGTAGACCAGGTCGGAACCGCCGCCGAGGGTCGAGCGCAGGTAGCGGCCGTTGCCGTCGAAACCCTGGCCCGAGGAGGCGATCCCGACCGCGGACTGGAACAGCTCCTGGTAGACGTGCAGGCCGGTCGTGATCGGCGGGTCCTGGATCCGCTCGTTGCCGGTCGGGATGATCGTGTGCGTGAAGCAGACCGCGAGCTGGCCCGAGCCGCGCAGCAGCTGCTTGAGCGAGACGACGGTCGTGCCGGTGTCCTGCACCGCCGGCGTCAGGTATCGCAACAGCCCGCCGAGCTCCGATTTGGAGACGAGCGCACGGGTCTCGGCGAGCCACGGCAGCCCCGCGGCGATCGTTGGGCCGGTCTGCTTGACGCCGGGCAGGATCTCCGCGGCGAACCGCTGCGTCGGCGCGAACGACGCCTGCAGCGGGCCGAGCGCCTGGTTTGTCTGCTGCAACGTCCCCGGCAGCAAGCCGATCGTCTCTTGCAGGTCCTGCTGGCGGTTGGCCAGCGCGCGCATCGTCGCGTTGAACGTCGTCACCAGATGAGCGAGGTGGCCCTGGGCGCCGGCGAGCCCCGAGAAGAACTTCTCGGTTCCGGCGACCGCTCCTGACAAATCGTGGGGGCGCTCGCCGAGCAGCGCCTGGTTGACGATCGCCGAGGCGCGGAACGCCTTCGCCGAGTAGTTCAGCGAGCGGTTCAGCGACTGGCCGGCGGTGAGCCCGCGCTGGCTCGGATCCTGGGAGGCGTCCTGGGCGGCGGTCGGACGCTTGTTGAGCGAGTCGCCGAGCCCCTGCAGCAGCGTCTGCAGGTTGCGTCGCGCGTCGCCGTTGAGCGCCGACAGCACCCGGTCGAGCTGCACCGGGCCGCTGTTGTGCGGCGAGCTGAGCGTCGAACCCGACGACAGCGTCGGCGCCTCGGGCGTCCCGGGCTGGAGGTTGATGTAGTAGTTGCCCTCGAGGAACAGGCGCGGCCGGATCGAGCTCGTCGCGTCGGCATGGATCGGCAGCCCGGCGTGGTCGATCGACATCGTCACGAGCGTCGCCGGCGAGTCGCCGCCGATGTGCTTAATGCCGGTGACCTTGCCGACGTTGACGCCGGCGATCCGCACCGGCGAGGCGAGGTGCAGCTCGGTCTCGGTCGTGTAGACCGCCTTCAGCTCAAAGCCGCCGCTCGAAAACGGGATCGGGCCACCGAACACGAACCAGCAGATCGCGACGATCACGAGGATCCCGATCGCGCCGGCGGCGAGGTTGGGGACGCGGGAGCCGTGGCGCCTCAACTCGAGCCCTTCCGGGTCGTCCTCTCGGTCTTCACGCCGAGGTTGCCGGGCGGGTTGCCGACCAGCGGCTTGTCCGGGTTGTACGGCTCGTTGCCGGCCGAGCACTCCCTGACCTCTCCCGGCGATGCCGTGTTCGGATACGGGTCGGAGGCGAGCGGCCCGATGTTCCCGATCGTGTCGCTGTTGTGCGAGGGCCCCGTGTAGGGCTTGCTCGACGGCTGCGACTGGTAGTCGAGGTTGGGGCCGGCGCTGTCGCGGATCGCGACCGGGAAGACGTCGAGCAGACCGCCGTTGGGAACGTGCTCGGAGGTGGCGCTCGCGAGGTTGCGGAAGAACAGCGTCACGTAGTTGCAGGTCGCCTGCACCGGCGCCAGGAACGCGAGCGGCTGGCGCAGGTGCTTGGCCGTGTAGGTCAGGCCGCCGACGCCCTGCAGCACCGCCGGTTCGTTCGCGACCCGGCCGAGCGTCTTCGAGAACGACGTCAGCCGCCGGTCGAACGGGAGCGTCTGCGGCAGGTTCTGCGTGCCCGTCCTGAACACCTGCGTCAGCGGCGGCGCGGTCGTCTGCAGGGTGCGGATCCCCGGCTCCAGTTGGCTCAGCAGCGACGCGGTGTCGGTCAAAAACGGCCGGATCACCGGCGACTGGGCGATCACCGACTCAAACGTGGGCGGTGTCTGCGAGATCGTTCCCTGCAGCGACGGAGCGACGCCGGCGAGCGCCGAGAACGTCGTGTCGAGGTTGCGCAGCAGCGACGCCTGCGTCTGCGCGACGGGCGTCAGCGCGCCGGAGAACCGCTCCAGCCCCCGGAAGAACCCGGCCAGGTCGGTGCTCGGCGACGCCAGGTTGGTCGTCGCCGGCAGCAGGTTGGAGACCAGCGGCAGGAATTTCACGATCGCGCGGTTGATGTCGTAGCCGCGGCCGGCGACCGCCTCGCCGAACCCGATCGTGGACCGCTGGACGCCCTCGCGAGCGCGCGGCGTGAACATGTTCAGCACCTGATCGAAGTCGGTCGAAGTGCCGGTCTGGCTGACGGGTACGGTGGCCCCGTTCTTCAGGCCCTGCTGCGAACTGCCGGGGGCCACGTCGAGGTACTTGAGGCCGATCGCGCCCTTCAGGCGCACCGTAAAGCGAGTGTCGGCGGGTAGCGGCTCGACGTTCTTGTACAGCTTCAGCGTGACGTCGGCGACCGGCCGGCCGGAGCTCGAGCGCGTCGCCGAGATGCCGCTGATCAGCCCGATCAGCGCGCCGCCCTCGTTGACGTCGTCGCCCTTCTGCAACTCGGATGCGTCCCGCATGTGGACGTGCAGGTAGTAGCTGGGAACGAACGGGAGTCCGGTGTTGGCGTTGTAGGCGAGCGCGACCGCGACGATCACGACGAGCACCGTCAGCGCCCCGATCAGGATCGGGCTGCCCAAAAAGCTCGGCTCGCCCGAGCGCCGCCGCCTCACTTGCCGCTCCCGGTCAGATAGGAGAGCAGGCCGCCGATCGCCGTCGACGAGCTGGTGTTGCGATCGACGTCTGCCAGCGCCTTCGAGATGACCTGCTGCTGGATCCGCTGCGGTCGCGTCGCGACCGCCGCCGACGCGGCATCGGACGTGAACTTCCCGCCGCAGATGCCGCCGCAGGTCGTCGTGAAGTACGGCGTGTTGCTGCTGTTCAGCGGCTCCGCGCGCGCGTAGTGGCCGAGGCTGTTGAAGCCGTTGGTGACGGAGGTCGCGTTATAGAGCAGGCTCATCAGCTGCTCGTAGCCGCCGGTGTTATCGAGGCTGCGAAGCAGGCGCAGCAGCTGCTCGGTGCTCGGCTTGGCGTTCAGGCCCAGGCGCTTGAGCTCCTGCACGAGCGGCAGGCTCGAGACAAGTGGCGCCTCCGACTGCTGCGCCGAGCGACCGAGCGCGATCAGAGACGTCCGCGCCTGGGTCGCGAACGGCCGCAGCTCGCCGAACTCCTGGCCCAGCGGCCCGGCGGTCTTGCCGAGCTGCTCGAGCACCGGCGTGCCCTTGTCCGACAGCACGCTGAGGTCGGCCAGCAGTGGCCGCAGCTGGCGCAGGAACGTCGGGAACAGCCGGAACGTCCGGAACTCGTCATGCGCCCTGGCGGCGGCGGCGACCGAGGTCGTGTTCGCCGAGCGCACGAACCCTGAAATCCGGTTGCGCTCCCGCGCCAGCGGCGCCAGCACCGCCTGCGAGTCGTCGGCGAGCTGCGCGAGCTGGCGGTTCTGGGAGGAAAGGATCTTGAACACCTTGTCGGTCTCGCCGAGCGCCGGGTTGGCGCGGTGGATCACCGCGTTGAGGTCAGAGCCCCGGGCCGCCAGCCCCGTGCCGAGCTCGTCGAGCACGACCGACAGCGCCTGGCGGACCGGCATCCGCGAGATGTTCTGGACGATGTCCGAGTCGATCGGCGAGCTCGTGTTGGCCACCGGCAGGAAGTACTCGCCCTTGCCGGGGCCTGAGGTCAGCTTCGCCAGCGCATGATGGCCGTGGCCGCTGGTGCCGGGGCTGCAGGCCACGAACTCCTCGCCGATCACCGACTGCGGGCGGATCGTGCAGTGGGCATCGGAGTAGAACGGGATGAAGTCGGCGTTGTCGATCGTGATCGTGACCGCGGCGCGGTTTTCGCCGTTGACGCCGAGGCCCGTGATCGAGCCGACGTTGGCGCCGGCGATCCGCACGTCCTCGCCCTTGGCCGCGTAGGAGGCGTCGTCGAAGATCGCGCGCACCGTGTAGCTGCCGCTCGACGACTGCGCCCGGGTCGTGGCGACGGCCGCGATTGCCGCCGCGACCACCACCAGCACCGCCGCTATCACCGCAAGCCGTCTCATTGCCCGGGCGGCACTTGTGAGCTGTCGCAGCCGGGCACCGTCTGCGGCGCCGAGCCGTCGGGGGCGGGCTGAACGGCGCTGCCGGGACAGCGCGCGGTCACATGATGCAGCCCCTTGTAGCGGTCCGACGGGAACTGCGAGACGAGCTCGTTGGCGCCGTTGATCTGCAACGCGAACGTGTCAGGCTGGGTCCGGACGAAGTGCCCGTACTTGTCGTAGTAGGAGCTGGCCTGCCCCACGTCCGCCAGGGACGCCACCACGTCGGGCGTGTACGCCCGTAGGTAGCTCAACTGCGGCTTGGAGTGCTCGAACTGCTTGATCATCTTCGGGTAGGACTTGGCCGCGACCGCCGCCAGCGACGGGCTTTCGCGCAGCAGCGAGATCAGGTCACCGCTGCCCGACGGGTTCGAGACGAGATCGTTGAGCGCGTTCACGGTCGGCCGCGCCTTCGCCGACGTCGTGCCCAGCGCCGACAGGAACGCGGGCAGCTCGGCGACGTTCGGCTTGGACGCGTTGACGACGGGCGTCAGCGAGTTCAGGGTCCGGTTCAGACCGGCGAACGTCGTCGTCGAGCGCCGCAGGACGCCGGGCAGCAGGTCGAGCGATCGCTGCAGCGCGGCGCTCTGCGCGTCGATCGCCCCGGCCGTCTGGCTCGTGTTGGAGACCAGCTGCGTGAGCTCGTCGCTGCGCGACGACAGCTGCGCCATCGCCTTGGCGCCCTGCACGAGCAGCCCGTCGAACGCCGGCTCGTCGCGGGCCAACTCCTGCGTGACGCGGCTCGTGCTCGCAAGACCCGGAGCCAGGTACTCGAGCGTGCGGTTGGCGGCTTTGCCCTTGCCGCGCAGTGACGCCGCCTCCCCGCGGATCGTGTTCGCCAGACCGCCCCGCGTCTTGGCGTTGAGCGAATCGAGCAGCGCATCGAGGTTGACCTCGGAGTAGGTGTGGCCCTGACCGATCGTGCCGCCCGAGGAGATCGTCGGCGCGCTGTTGGGGCCCGGCTCGAGCTCGACGTACTTGGCCGCGATCCCCGACAGCGAGTCCTCATAGATCCGCGCGACCGTGCCCTGGTGCAGCTTGCCGACGCCGTGCAGGTGCATCGTCACCTCGGCGCGGCCGTTCGGGGTCAGCCCGATGCTCGAGACGGTGCCGACCGCGGCCGACCCGATCAGCACGTTGTTGCCGGTCACGAGCCCGGACGCGTTCTGGAACCGGGCCCGGATCGTGTACGGCGAGCTCGAGCCCAGCACCAGGATCGCGATCACGACCGCGGCCGCCACCAGGGCGACCGCCGCGCCCAGCCGCGCGGCCAAGCTCACGCCGGGCCGGGGCGTGCGTCGTGGGCCAGGGCGGGCGGGATCCCTATCTTCATTCGAATTCGGAATCGCACTACGACTGCCGGCCGACGCGCTCAGGTATCTCCTCCTCGATTCCCCACTGGGCCCGGCTTAGGTCGGGGAAGGGCTTTGCTGGGGGGATAGGCCCATTCCCTGACGAACCCTGATGTGCCGGAATCCTGCCAGAGTCGGCGGCAGCGCGTGCCGTTTGAGACACGCCCGTAGCTTCGTTGCCGCAGATTGGGACGAATGCCCGTGGGAGCGAGCGCTCAACGGACCGGCAGCGGGGGCCCGCTCAGGTGGCGCGGGGCGAGCGCTCAGCGTGCCAGCAGCGCGGCGCCGATCGCGCCGCCGAGGTCGCCGAGCTTGGCGACGCGTACGTCCGGCGGCCGGTCGTCGCGGAACAGATGGGGGTGCATCGCGGCGATGATCCGGTCGGCCATCGGCTGCCCGAAGCGCACCCCGAGGCCACCGCCGATGATCACCGCCTCGACGTCGATCAAGTTGATCGCCGACGCGATCCCCGCCCCGAGCGCCTCGACCGCACGATCGATCAGCTCGGTCGCAAGCGGGTCCTCGTGCTCGAGCGCATGCGCCCACACCGCGCTCGTCAGCCGCGTGCGCCCGCGGTGCTTCATGATCTTGAAGAGGTCGGTCGTTGCGCCGTCCTCGTGCTCCTTGCGCGCCCTGGCCTCCATCGCGCCGCGGCCCGCGTACGCCTCGACGCAGCCACGCCGGCCGCAGCCGCACAGCGCGCCGTCGCGCTTGATCACCATGTGGCCGATCTCGCCGGCGCCGCCGCGTCCGAGCCACAGCTTGCCGTCGATCACGACGCCGCCGCCGACGCCGGTGCCCCAGAACACCCCCAGCAGCGACGAGTATGGGCGCCCGGCCCCGAGCTCAAGCTCGGCTCGCGTCGCCACCTGCACGTCGTTGCCGACGTGGACCGGTGTCTTGAGCGCGTCGGAGAGCGTCTTCGCGAGCTCGAACGTACCGTCCCACCCGGGCAGGTTGCGGGCCTGAGTGACGGTCCCGGCCGCCTCGTCAACCGATCCTGGCGAGCCGACGCCGACGCCGTGCAGGGCGCTCGTCTTCGTGTTCGCCGCCTCGGCGGCGGCCCGTATCGCCGCGGCCATCTGCTCGGCGACGTCGGCAGGTCCACCCTCGGTCGGCGTCGGCCGCCGCGACTGCCCGACCACCGTGTTGTCCCGCTCGACGACGATCGCCTCGATCTTGGTGCCGCCGAGGTCGATCCCGCCCCGCATGGTCCCGTTGCCTGCCATCAGCGCTGGAGGCTATAGCGACGCCCGGACTTCAGTGGGCGTGTTTCGAGAAGCGCGATGTTGGCCCGGGTGCAGTCCTCGGCGAACGGCATCGCCGAAGGGGGAGCCGACGGGAGTCGGCAGCGGGCGCCGGGCCGGGGTCAGGGTCGCCCAGCGCCACACGGGGCCGCCGGCGGTCGCCGGCGCGCCGCGGGCCACTCGGGCCCCGCGGTTCGTGAACAAATCACCAAACGAGGCACCCGCCAGCCAACTTGGCGATCCGTGCCGGCCACAGCTGTCAGCGATCGCCATTCCGCCCGCGGCAGGTCCAATTTGGCGGATCTTCACGATCCCCGGCCCGCCCCCTCCCTAACTGCTGCCGTTCGCACCACCACCAGCCCTCGCCTCCTTCATCGCAGCCGTTTAAACAACCCGCAGCCCCCGCCCCACGTGTTCATTGCTGCCGTTCGAGCAACCGCCAGCCCCCGCCCATTCGAACCACCATCAGCCACGCCACCGTCCGCACGACAGCCCCGGTCAGGTCAGACGCCACCACCCCAGCTCGACAGGTACGCGGTCTGCTCGTCGGTCGGTTCGTCGATCTGCACGCCCAGCGCGGCCAGCTTCAGTCGCCCGACCTCGCGGTCGATCGCGGGGCTGACCGGGTGCACGCCCGGACCGAGCGCGCTGCTCTCTGAGACGAGCGCCTCGACCGCCAGCGCCTGCAGCGCGAACGAGACGTCCATCACGGCGGCGGGGTGTCCCTCGGCGGCGGCGAGGTTGACGACGCGGCCGTGCGCGAGCAGGTTCAGTCGCCGCCCGTCGGCCAGCCGGTACTCGGAGACCAACGGCCGCACGGCGCGGACGCCGCCGGTGGCGAGCGCCTCCAGCTCGGAGAGATCGAGCTCGACGTCGAAGTGGCCGGCGTTGGCGAGCAGCACGCCGTCGCGCATCCGCTCGAAATGCTCGCCGCGCAGCACCCGGCGCGAGCCGGTGACGGTGATGAACAGGTTGCCCCGCTCGGCCGCCTGCAGCGCCGGCATCACCTCGTAGCCGGCCATCCGCGCCTCGAGCGCGCGCAGCGGGTCGACCTCGCACACGATCACGGCGGCGCCCGCGCCGCGGGCGCGCTCGGCGACGCCCTGCCCGGCCCAACCGTAACCGACGATCACGACCGTCAGCCCGGCGAGCAGCACGTTCGAGGCGCGCACGATTCCGTCCAGCGCCGACTGCCCGGTGCCGTGGCGGTCGTTGAGCGCGCGCTCGGTGCGGGCCTCGTTGACGGCGAGCACGGGGCATCTCAGCTCGCCCGCGTCCTGGAGCCGCCGCAGCCGTACGAGCCCCGTCGTCGTCTCCTCGGTCCCACCGATCAGGCGCTCGAGCGCCTCGCCCCCACGCGCATGCGCCGTCGCCAGCAGGTCAGCGCCGTCGTCCAGCGTGATCTGAGGAGCCGCAGCGAGCAGCGCCAGCACGTGCTCGACGTACTCGTCGGTGCTCTCGCCGCGCCGCGCTCGGACCTCGACCCCATCGGCAACCACGAGCGCGGCGGCGACGTCGTCCTGCGCCGACAGCGGGTTGGCCGAGCACAGCGCGGCGCTCGCGCCGCCGGCCCGCAGCGTCCGGATCAGGCACGCGGTCTCGGCCGTCACATGCAGGCATGCGGCGACCGAGATCCCGGTCAGCGGGCGCTCGTCGGCGAACCGGTCTCGGATCTGGGCGAGGACCGGCATCTGGCCGGCGGCCCACTCGATCCGGACCTCGCCCTCGTCGGCGAGCGAGAGGTCGGCGACATCGTGCGCGGTCGTTGGTGTGCCCGCCATTGGCCGGGGCTCCTACACCCGCCCGCTCGCCCGCCGCCGGGCGCCTCGCTGCCTGCGGCTCAGTAGCGGTAGTGGTCGGCCTTGTAGGGCCCGTCGACGGGAACGCCGAGGTAGGCAGCCTGTTCCGGGGTGAGCTTGGTGAGCTTGACTCCGAGCGCGTCCAGATGCAGCCGTGCGACCTTCTCGTCCAGCTGCTTGGAGAGCGTGTAGACCTTGGTCTCGTACTGGCCGACGGTGTCTGAGAACAGCTCGATCTGGGCCAACACCTGGTTGGTGAAGCTGTTGGACATCACAAACGACGGGTGGCCGGTCGCGTTGCCGAGGTTCAGCAGCCGGCCCTCCGACAGCACGATGATCGTGTGCCCATCGGGGAAGCGCCACTCATCGACCTGGGGCTTGATGTTGGTCCGCTCGATCCCGTCGATCTTGGCCAGGCCGGCCATGTCGATCTCGTTGTCGAAGTGGCCGATGTTGCCGACGATCGCCTGATGCTTCATCTGGCCCATGTGCTGGGCGGTGATCACGTCCTTGTTGCCCGTCGAGGTCACGAAGATGTCGGCCACCGGCAGCACGTCCTCCAACCGCAGCACCTGATAGCCGTCCATCGCCGCCTGCAGCGCGCAGATCGGGTCGATCTCGGTGATGATCACCCGCGCGCCCTGACCGCGCAGCGACTCCGCGCAGCCCTTGCCGACGTCGCCGTACCCGCACACCACCGCGGTCTTGCCGCCGATCAGGACGTCGGTGGCGCGGTTGATCCCGTCGATCAGCGAGTGCCGGCACCCGTACTTGTTGTCGAACTTGGACTTCGTGACCGAGTCATTGACGTTGATCGCCGGAAACAGCAGCTTGCCGTCGCGCGCGAACTCATACAGCCGGTGGACGCCGGTCGTCGTCTCCTCGGTCACACCCTTGATCTGAGCAGCCATCCGCTCAAAGCGCTGGCTGTCGGCGGCCAGCGACCGTCCCAGCAGGCCGAGGATCACCGCGTGCTCCTCGTTCTGCGCCGTCGACGGGTCCGGGACGCTGCCGGCGCGCTCGTACTCGGCGCCGTTGTGGACCAACAGCGTCGCATCGCCACCGTCGTCGAGGATCATGTTCGGCCCATCATGTCCGTCCCAGGACAAGGCCTGGTCGGTGCACCACCAGTACTCCTCGAGCGTCTCGCCCTTCCACGCGAACACGGGCACCCCCTGCGGATCCTCCGGCGTGCCGTCCGGGCCGACGACCACCGCCGCCGCCGCGTGATCCTGCGTGGAGAAGATATTGCACGACGCCCACCGCACCTCGGCGCCCAACGCCGTCAACGTCTCGATCAACACCGCCGTCTGCACCGTCATGTGCAACGACCCCGTGATCCGCGCACCCTTCAGCGGCTGCGACGCGGCAAACTCCTTGCGGGTCGCGATCAACCCCGGCATCTCGTGCTCGGCCAGTCGGATCTCCTTGCGGCCGAACTCCGCCAGCGACAGGTCGGCAACCTTGTAGTCGGTCTTCTCCGCGATCGTGCTCATGTTCTCTCCAGCGTCTCGGTGGGTCCGGGGTGTTCAGTCAAAAGGCGCCGCGACGACAGCGCCCGTTCAGACGGCGGCCAGCAGCCGCTCGTGCTTCTCCTGCTCGAAGCGCAGCCAGTCGTCGGCGGCGACGTCGTCGGGCCGTCGGGCCTGTGCCCGCAACCACGCCTGCACTGCCGCTCGCAGCTCGTCATCGTTCTCCAGCCGCGCGGCGAACGCGACGTCGGAGAGCGTCACGTCGAACCGCGTCAGCAGCTCCTTGAGCGTGCGCAGCCGCTGCAGCTCGCCAGGCCCGTAGAGCCGGTACCCCGACTCCGACCGCTCAGGCGTTACCAGTCCCGCCTGGTCGACGTAGCGCAGCATCCGCGCCGACCAGCCCGTGGTCGTGGCAGCCTCGTTGATCGTCAGCGCCTGCACGCCTCACAACCTTACCACGAGTGTGTCAATGTTGGGCGGCGCGCTACGCGCTGTCGCCCGCGAGCATCCGCTTGAGCTCGTCGAGGATCTCGACCGGTCCAGGATCGCGGGCGGCGAGCACGGCCATGTACAGCGACACGAGGTCGCCGAGCAGCACCAGCGACACGAGCCGCTCGGTCCGCGTCTCGCCGACGCTCGCGACCCGCTCGTCGACGGCGGCGTGCGGGCGGATCAGCTCGCGCGTCAGCTCGATGCGCTCGCGGATGCGCGGATGCAGGTCGGAGTCGTCGAGGAACACGGCACTGAACCTGGCCACCGACGGCGTGCCCGTCCAGCCGGCCAGTTCGTTGTGATCGACCTCGGGCAACTCGCCCCAGAACGCGGGTTGCTTGGCGTTCTCGTTGATCTGCGTCTTCCAGCGGTAGGCGATCGGTCCGGTGAGGCCCGCGCCGACGATCTGCGGGACGGTGCCGTGCAGCCTGCGCGCCAACGACTTGGCGAGCGAGTCCTCGGGCGCGTCGGGACCCCACGCGGCCGCGAGCTGCTTGGCGGCGGCGGCGGCGACGTCGATCTCGGTCCGCAGCCCCTCGCCGACACCGGCCAGGGCCGCGACCTCGAGCGCGACCACAAGCATGTAACCGATCGCCGCCCGCGGCTGGAACGCGCCGGGGACGCCGATGACCGGCACCGATTCGGCGCGCGCCAGCTCGGCGAGGCGGCCGCCGGTCGTGCACACGATCCGCCGCGCTCCGAGCGCGCCGGCGGCCTCGAACGCCGCCAGCGTCTCCTCGGTCTCGCCCGAGTAGCTGCAGCACAGAACGGTCGTGTCGGGCGTGGTCTGCGCCGGCAGCCCGTAGTCGCGGCTGACCGTGATCCGGCGTGAGGCACGGTCGCCGAGCGCGGCCCGCGCCAGCTGGCCGCCGATCGCCGAGCCGCCCATGCCGGCGACGACCAGCCCGCCGGGCGAATCCTGGGGTTCGATCGAGGCCGAGTCGACCCGCCACAGCGCGTCCCCGAGGTGCTCGGAAAGACCGAGGACGTCGGCGAACTGGCCGGATGCGTCAAACGCCCTGACCGCGTCAGGGCCGAGATCGGCCGGCCGATCGCCGGCCGAGGTGGTGGCGGTCAAAACGCGACCGCGGCGTCGGGAAGCTCCACACCCGGGAAGATACGGATCCCGGCGGTGAGCGCGTTGCGCGACCCGATCCGCACCCCGGCGCCGAGCACCGACTCGCCGTCGACACGGCAGTGCTCGCCGATCTCCGCGTCGGGCCCGACGATGCTGCGGCTCACGCGCGAGTGGGCGCCGATGCGAGCGCCGTCGAGCAGCACGGAGCTGTCGACGTGCGCGCCGGGGCCCAGCCTGACGCCGGCGCCGAGCACGGTGCGACCCGCGATCGTCGCGTCCGGGGCGATCTCGCAGCCGCGCCCGATCACCGCCGGCGCGTGCACTACACCGCCGCCGGCGCCGGCGCCGGCACCGACGCCGACTCGCAGGACGCCGCCGGCGGCCGCCACCTCAGCCCCAAGCTCGGTGCTGACCTCGCCCTCGAGGATGTCGTAGGTCGCCTGCAGGTAACGCTGCGGGGTGCCGATGTCCAGCCAGTAGCCCGACCCCTCGTAGCCGTACAGACCCTCGTCGACGAGCCGCGGGAACACGTCGCGCTCGATCGAGATGCGGGTGCCGGCGGGCGCCATCGCGTCCAGCACCGAGCGCTCGAGCACGTAGGCGCCCGCGTTGACGAGGTTGGTGTCGATCTCCTCGGCGTTGGGCTTCTCCAGAAAGCCGCTCACGGAGAGGTCGTCGCGCCGGCGCACCAGCCCGTACGCCGACGGGTCCTCGACCGCGATCAGCGCCAGCGTCGCCCGTGCGCCGGTCTGCTCGTGCTGGCGCAGCTGCGCGGTCAGGTCGATGTCGGTCAGCACGTCGCCGTTGAGCATCAGGAAGCGGTCGTCGAGCAGCTGCTCGGCGAACTTCAGCGCGCCGCCGGTGCCGAGCGGCTGCGGCTCCTGCACGTAGCGGAGCCGCACGCCGAACCCTGCGCCGTCGCCGAGCACCTCGCGCACGCCGTCGGCCATGAACCCGCACGACAGGATCGCCTCGTCGACCCCGTGTCGCCGCAGCCACTGCAGCATGTACGAGATGAACGGCCGACCCGCGAGCGGGACCACCGGCTTCGGCGACGAGCACGTTAACGGCCGCAGCCGCGTTCCCTCGCCACCGGCGAGGATCAGCGCCTGCACGCGCCCGCGCCGGAGCCCGGGCGGCCGTCGGTCATCGCCCGATCCCCTCGTATGCCAGACCGGCGGCGAGCACCGTCTCGCGGTCGGCGAAGTTGCGCCCGTCGACGACGAGCGCGCCCGCCATCGCCTCGCGGACCTCGCCCCAGTCCAGCGACGCGAACTCCTTCCACTCGGTGACGAGCACGAGCGCGTCGGCGTCGTGCACGGCGCCGAGCGCCGAGTCGGCGAACTGCACGCCGGTCATCAGCTTGCGCGCTTCCTTCTCGGCGATCGGGTCATACGCGACCACGGTCGCCCCGTCGGCCTGCAGCCGCGCCGACAGCACCAGCGAGGAAGCCTCGCGCATGTCGTCGGTGTCGGGCTTGAACGCCAGTCCCAGCAGCGCAATCCGCTTGCCGACAAGCGATCCCAGGTGCTTCTGCAGCTTTGAGACGACGCGCCGCTTCTGCAGCTCGTTGACCTCGATCACCGCGGTCAGCAGCTGGAAGTGGTAGCCGCTGTTGCCCGCAAGCTGCTTGAGCGCCGACACATCTTTCGGGAAACAGGAACCGCCGAAGCCGATACCCGGGCGCAGGAAGTGCTTGCCGATCCGCTGGTCCAGGCCCATCCCGCGCGCGACCTCGAGCACGTCGGCGCCGGTCTCCTCGCAGACATTGGCGATCTCGTTGATGAACGAGATCTTGGTCGCCAGAAACGCGTTGGCGGCGAGCTTGACCATCTCGGCGGAGGCGACATCGGTGCGCACCAGCGGCGCGTTCAGCGGCTCGTACAGCTTGGCGACGGCGTCGCCGGCCCAGTTGCCGTCGTCGCCGATCACGACGCGGTCGGGCGCCAAGAAGTCCGGCAGCGCCGAGCCCTCCTTGAGGAACTCGGGGCACGAGACGTACTGGAAGCCGGACTTGCCGCGCTGCGCGAAGATCCGCTTGATCGAGGCGCCGGTGCCGACCGGGACGGTCGACTTCATCACGAGCGCGTGGTGGTCGGAGGCGGGCATCGCGTCGACGACCGCGTGCACCGATGACAAATCGGCGTCGCCGGAGTAGGTCGGTGGCGTGCCGACCGCGACGAACAGCAGCCGCGCGTGCTCGAGCGCCGGCGCCAGCTCGGTGTCGAAGTGCAGCCGCCCGCGGCTGCGCTCGATCGACTCGGCCAGCCCGGGCTCGTAGATCGGCACCTCGCCGCGACGGAGGCGCTCGATCTTGTGGACGTCGACGTCGACGCACCAGACCTCGGAGCCGAGCTCGGCGAAGCCGGCGGCGGTCACCAGGCCAACGTAACCGGTGCCGATGACGGCGATGGGTGCGGGAGAATCGGTGCTCATTTGCGCGCCCGAGGCTAGCGCCCGCCACAACGGACGCCGTCCCATCGGCGATCCTGGTCAGCCGTTGTAGCGCGTCAGCGAGGCGGCGATCTCGAGCATCTTCGCGTTCGAGATGTTCTCGGTGAGGTTGTTCGAGATCCAGTAGGCGTCGCCGTTGTGGTGCCAGGCGACCTGCGTGAGGCGGGACCCGTCCTTGTAGAGGAACAGCGTGCGGCCGTTGACGACCTTCGTGCCGGCCGGGCTGGAGAGGATCGGCGGGTCGTTCCAGGTCGTGCCCTGCACGCCGTAGTACTGGTCCTCGTAGTTGCCCGGGTTGAGCAGCAGCGTCATCCGGTAGGCGTGGTAGCGCTTGTGGCCCGGGGCGTTGATCGGGTACGAGCGCGGATACGAGTGCGCGTACGCGGTCGCGACCTCGTCGGGGTTGTTGCAGTTGCCGGTGACGCTCGAGCAGTAGATCGAGCCGGCGTCGATCAGGCGCGGGTAGTAGACCGCCATCCCGGGGTGACGCAGCGCCCCCGCCTGCGCGCGCCCGTCGGCCGGGTCGGCCGTGAGCCCGGCGGTCGAGAGCTTGTGGGCATGGTGCTTGCGGTGGGGCGCGGCCGCGCGCTTTGGCTTGGCCTTCGGCGGCGGCGTCGCGCGCAGGAACTCGCGCCACACCGCCTTGACCGCCTGCGGCGACTTCGAGCCCACGTAGCAGGCCGTCGTACACGGCAGCAAGGTCGCCGGGTACGGGATCTGCTTGATCGTCGCGCCGTGCCCCTCCATGTTCGCGACCAAGTCGAACACCTTCAGCAGCCCGTCGAGGCTGTGCAGTTGCGCGTCGGACTGCGAGTGCTTCCCGAAGATCCGCAGCAGTCGGTCGCGGTTGGCCAACAGACGGGTGATCGGGTACTGGCTCTTGGCCCAGCGGATGAAGTCCTGCTGGCGCGCCTCGCGGGTCAGATCGGTGTCCGTGTGGCGGAAGCGTACGAACGAGAGCGCCCCGTTGGTCTGGTTGTTGCCGCCGCACAGCCTCTGATAGCCGGGCTCGATGTTGATCGACGCGTAGTTGTCGGGGCTCGGCGCGGGCTGGGACTGGTTGTAGTAGCGGTGGTCGACGTCGGAGTAGACGCAGCCGATCGCGTTGACGAGGTCGGCGAACCCGGAGAAGTTGACGTCGATGATGTGGTTGGGCACGAACTGCGGGAACACGTTCTGCTT
This sequence comes from Solirubrobacteraceae bacterium, assembly GCA_036273655.1. Classification (GTDB taxonomy): domain Bacteria; phylum Actinomycetota; class Thermoleophilia; order Solirubrobacterales; family Solirubrobacteraceae; genus Palsa-465. The sequence goes on from DASUHF010000040.1 coordinate 22,931, forward strand.
GATCGTCTTGATCAGCAGGTTCCAGCCGCCGAAGCTGTAGGCGGCGTTGAGCTTGTTGGTCCCATAGCCGGGGATGTTGACCTGGAGATCGCGTGGCAGCGACATCACGTTGATCGTCGTCGACGCCGAGTCGAGGTGGACGAGCAGCATCGTGTCGGTGTTGGCCTTGTGGAAGGACTCGCCGACGCGGTGATCGGACCCGATCAACAGGACCGTCTGCGGCGCGCCTGCCGCCGGCACCTTGATCTGGTCGGACTTGATCGCCCGGTTGAAGGAGATGTCGTTGACGAGGTTCTGCACCTGCAGCAGCCCGGCCACCGCGGTCGTCGCCGCGACCGAGCCGACGACCAGCAGCGCCAGCAGGAAGAAGCGCAGCGCCAGCCCACCGGTACTGCGCGGTCGCAGAAAGCGCATCAGCGCTGCCCCCGGCCGGTCACGCCAGCCCGCCTTCGATCGCGGTGAGCCCCTGCACGGCGTCGCCCGCCGGCCGTGGCTGCGCGAGCCAGTCCGGCAGCGCCCGCACGAAGTCCGTCAGCGCGCGGCGGTAGGACGCGAGCGAACGCAGCGACACCCACTCGTCGGGACCGTGGTGGCCGCCGCCGGCGGGCCCGAACTCGACCGCCGGGATCCCGGCCTCGATGAACGCGGCCGCGTCGGACGCGCCGTCGCGCCCGACCGACATCACCTCGCCTTCGATCGCTCCTGCGACCGCCTCCGACAGCGCGTGCACATAGGGATTGTGGCGGGAGACGCCGACGCTTGGGTGGATGAACGTGCGCTCGACGTCGACGTCGGCGATCCCGCGGACCTGGGCGAGGATCTCGCCGGGGTCTTGGCCGGGCAGGTAGCGGACGTCGACGGCCATCTCGCAGCGGTCGGGGACCTTGTTGATCGCGTCGCCGCCGGCGATCCGACCGAGGTTGATCGAGGGGCGGTCGAACAGCTCCGAGGACTCGCGGCTGAACGGCAGCGTCTCGACCTTGCGAAACGTGTCGATCGCCTTGAGCACCGCGTTGTCCCCGAGCCACGGCGTCGAGCTGTGGCAGGCGCGGCCATGGACGACGATCCGCATCACCAGCACGCCCTTGGCCTGGATCCCGATGTGCATGTTCGTCGGCTCGCCGGTGATCGCGAAATCGGGGCGGGCGGGACCGGTATCTCGCGCCACGATCGCGTCGGTGCAGCGCTCGTCGAGCTCCTCGGACTCCTCGTCGGGCACACACACGAAGCGCACGCGGACACGGTCCTGCTCGGCGACGTCGCGCAGCGCGCACAGCATCGCCGCCAGCCCGCCCTTCATGTCGTAGGCGCCGCGCCCGATCAGGCGGTCGCCCTCGACCCGCGGCTCAAACTGCTCGGGCCGACCGGGGACGACATCGAGATGACCGTGGAAGACGACGCAGGGGTGCTCGTCGCCGCACGCGCCGACGTCGGCGACGAGCGCCGGCAGCCCGCGATGGTCGTACTCGGAGACCGTGATGTTGCGGGATTCGAGCCAGCCCTTGACGAATCCTGCGGCCACGACCAGCGCCTCCGGGCGCGAGGTCTCGTAGCCGATCAGCCGCTCGGCCAGCACACGCTCATCAACCATCGGGTTCGCGGACCGTACGGCGCCCTCCTTTGCGCTCCCTAAGCATCCCGCCCGGGCGCCCGGCGCGCCGCGCCGCGGGCTGTCCGCGTGCACTCAGCCGGACGGCTCGGCGATCCGCAAAAACGCCTCGTAGCGGCGCCGGTCGCGCTCGGCAACCCGCCGCCGCTCGGTGTCCTCGTCGGCGGCGTCGGCCTCGGACTCGGCCTGCTGCAGCCGCTCGCGCAGCTCGGAGACGTCGAGCGTGCCGGGATCCACGGCCTCCTCGACGAGGATCAAAGCGTGGTTGTCGATCATCTGCAGGTAGCCCTCGCCCTGGGCGAAGCTGACGATCTCCGACTCCGACCGGTACAACCGCAGCTCGGTCGGATCGAGCATCGCCAGCAGCGGCTCGTGGTTGGCGAGGATGCCGATCGAGCCGATCACGGTCCGTGTCGAGATCATCTCGACCTCGTCGTTGAAGGCCTCCCCTTCGGGGGTCAGGACCTCGACTCCGAACTTGGTGTGGGCCACGCCCGGCTCCTACTCGCTCGCGGACTCGTCGCCCGTGGACTCGTCGCCCTTGGACTGGTCACCCGTGGACTCGTTGGCCTCGGCGGACTCGGCCACGGACTCGGTCTGCCGCTCGGCCTCGGTCTCCTCGGCCTCGCCCCGCGTGGCCCCGTCCTGAGAGCCGCGAACCGCCGCCACGACCTCGTCGATCGAGCCCTTCATGAAGAACGCCGACTCGGGGACGTCGTCGTGCTTGCCCTCGAGGATCTCCTTGAAGCCGCGGATCGACTCGCCGATCGGCACGAAGCGGCCCGGGGTGCCGGTGAACTGCTCGGCGACGTGGAACGGCTGCGACAGGAAGCGCTCGAGCTTGCGGGCGCGCTGCACGGTGACCTTGTCCTCGTCGGACAGCTCGTCGATCCCGAGGATCGCGATGATGTCCTGCAGCTCCTTGTAGCGCTGCAGCACCTCCTTGACCTCGTTGGCGACCGCGAAGTGCTCGTCGCCGAGGATCTCGGCCTTGAGGATCGTCGAGGTCGAGTCCAGCGGGTCGACGGCCGGGTAGATGCCCTTCTCCGAGATCGACCGCGACAGCGTGGTAGTCGCGTTCAGGTGCGCGAATGCCGAGGCCGGGGCCGGGTCGGTGAGGTCGTCGGCGGGCACGTAGATCGCCTGGATCGAGGTGACCGAGCCCTTGCGGGTCGACGTGATCCGCTCCTGCAGCTGGCCCATCTCGGAATTCAGCGTCGGCTGGTAGCCGACCTGCGACGGCATCCGCCCCAACAGCGCCGAGACCTCGGAGCCGGCCTGCACGAACCGGAAGATGTTGTCGATGAACAGGAGCACGTCCTGGCCTTCCTGATCGCGGAAGTACTCCGCCATCGTCAGGCCCGACAGCGCCACGCGCATGCGCGCGCCGGGCGGCTCGTTCATCTGCCCGAACACGAGCATCGTCTTTTCGAGCACGCCGGATTCCTTCATCTCCAGCCACAGGTCGTTGCCCTCGCGCGAGCGCTCTCCGACGCCGCAGAACGCCGACAGGCCGCCGTGCTCTTGAGCCAGATTGTGGATCAGCTCCTGGATGATCACGGTCTTGCCGACGCCGGCGCCACCGAACAGGCCGACCTTGCCGCCCTTGGCGTACGGGGCGAGCAGGTCGATCACCTTGATCCCGGTCTCGAACATCTCGGTCGTCGGCGCCAGCGCCTCGACCGACGGTGCCTCGCGATGGATCGGCCAGCGCTCGGTGTCATCCGGGATCGCCTCGCCGAGGTCGATCGGCTCGCCGAGCAGGTTGAAGATCCGCCCGAGCGTCACCTCGCCGACCGGGACCGAGATCGGCGCCCCGGTGTCGATCGCCTCGGCGCCACGGGCGAGCCCGTCGGTCGTGTCCATCGCGACCGCGCGCACGCGATCGTCGCCGAGGTGCTGCTGCACCTCGCACACGAGGTACTCGTCCTCGGAGGCGGCGATGTCCTCGTCGGACTCGGCCCGTGCGGCCTCGGGGCGCTGGACGGTGATCGCGTGGTTGATCTCGGGCAGCCGGTCGGGGAACACGGCCTCGATCACGACGCCCTGGATCTCCTCGATCCGCCCGACGTTGCGCTTGGTCTCGGTGCCGGTGGTCTGCTCTTCGGTCGTTACGGCCATGCTCTGTCTCCTTATCCGAGTCCTTCCGCGCCGGCCACGACTTCCATGATCTCCTGGGTGATCTCGGCCTGGCGGGCTCGGTTCATCTGCAAGGTGTAGTCGTCGATCAGGTTCGATGCGTTGTCCGACGCGTTGCGCATCGCGGTCATGCGAGCGCCGTGCTCGGAGGCGGTGGACTCAAGCAGCGCCCGGTAGATCGAGATCTCGACGTAGTCGGGGACGAGCCGCTCGAGGATCGCCTCGGGGTCGGGCTCGTACTCGACCGAGCCGTGGACCGGTGCCTGCGCGTCGGGCTCTCCCGGCCGGCCGCTGGATCCACCGTCGCGAGCGCCCGAGCCGTCGGACTCCTCGGGCTCGTCGAACACGCTCGCCCGCTGCAGCGGCAGCAGCGTCTCACGGCGCATCACCTGCGACAGCGGCGAGATGTAGCCGTTGTAGAAGATCTCCACTTGGTCGAGCTCGCCGTCGGTGTACGCCGCCATCAGCCGCTCGGCGATCTGGCGCGCGTCTGCGTACGCGGGCCGGTCCGAGAAGCCGGTGAACGAACCCTCGACGTCGAGCCCGCGGAACACCAGCGACGAGGACGGGCGGCGGCCGGAGGCGTAGTAGCGCACGGTGCGGCCCTCGGCTTCGTGCTCGCGGCCGGCGGCGACCCCGGCGCGCACGGCGTTTGAGTTGAACGCGCCCGCGAGGCCGCGGTCGCCGGCGACGACGAGCAGCCCGACGCGGTTGATCTGATCGTGCTCGGACAGGATCGGCAGATGCGGTACGTTGCCGGCCGCCTCCGACGCCTGTCGCGTCATCCGCCGGATCGCGTCCGCATATGGGCGCAACGATTCGATCCGCTGCTCGGCACGGCGCAGCCGCGCGGCGGCGACCATCTCCATCGCGCGCGTGATCTTCTGGATGTTCTTGATCGAGGCGATCCGGTTGCGAACGTCTCGCTGCGTTGCCATTGCGGGTCAGCGACTCCAGGAGTAATTCGATCGAAATGGTGCGGGCACGGACGCCTACGCCGGGACCGCCTCGGCCTCCTCGGCCGACTCGCCTGACTCCTGCTGGCCGGCGGTGCTGGTCGACGGCTGCGCCGGCGGCAGCTCGTCACCCTCGATCGGGTGGCCCTCCTCGTCGAGGTCGTAGCCGAAGTCCTCCGCGAACTGCTCGACCGCCGTCTTGACCTTCGCCTGCGTGTCGTCGGACCAGTCGCCTGAGGCGATCGTCTTCAGCAGGTCGGGCTCGTTGCCGCGGACCGACTCGGTCAGGTCGTCGAGGAACTTCGGGACCCGATCGAGCGTGATCCGGTCGACGTAGCCGTTGGTCGCCGCGTAGATCTGCACGACCTGGTCCTCGACCGGCATCGGGTGACGCTCGTGCTGGTTGAGCGTCGCCACCAGGCGCTCGCCGCGGGCGAGCGTCGCACGGGTCTCGGCGTCCAGGTCGGAACCGAACTGGGAGAACGCTTCCAGGTCGCGGTACTGCGACAGCGACAGCTTGAGCGTGCCCGCGACCTTGCGCATCGGCGTGATCTGGGCGTTGCCGCCGACCCGCGACACCGAGATGCCGACGTTGATCGCCGGGCGTACGCCCGAGTAGAACAGCTTCGGCTCCAGGAAGATCTGGCCGTCGGTGATCGAGATCACGTTCGTCGGGATATACGCCGACACGTCGCCCGCCTGCGTCTCGATCACCGGCAGCGACGTCAGCGACCCGCCTCCGAGCTCGTCGTTGAGCTTGCAGGCGCGCTCGAGCAGGCGCGAGTGCAGGTAGAAGACGTCGCCCGGGTATGCCTCGCGGCCGGGCGGCCGGCGCAGCAGCAGCGACATCTGCCGGTAGGCCATCGCGTGCTTGGTCAGATCGTCGTAGATCGTCAGCGCGGCCTTGCCGTTGTAAAGGAAGTACTCGCCCATCGCACAGCCCGCGTACGGCGCCAGGAACTGGATCGGGGCGGCCTCGTCGGCGGCGGCCATGACGATGATCGCGTTGTCGAGCGCGCCCGCCTCGTCGAGCGTGTTGGCGAGCTGCACGACGGTCGCCTTGCGCTGCCCGATCGCAACGTAGATCGAGACTAGGTCACGGTCGCGGTTGTTGATGATCGTGTCGATCGCGATCGAGGACTTGCCGGTCTGGCGGTCGCCGATGATCAGCTCGCGCTGGCCGCGGCCGATCGGGATCATCGAGTCGATCGCCTTCAGCCCGGTCAGCATCGGCTCGACCACGGGCTGGCGCTGGACAACGCCGGGGGCCTTGTGCTCGGCCGGCCGCGTCTCCGAGGTGTGGATCTCGCCCTTGCCGTCGAGCGGGTTGCCGAGCGGGTCAACGATTCGCCCCAGCAGCTCCTCGCCGACCGGGATGTCCAGCAGGCGGCCGGTGCGCTTGACCGTGTCGCCCTCGGAGATGTGCTCCCACTCGCCGAACAGCACCGCGCCGACGTTGTCGGACTCGAGGTTGAGCGCCAGACCGGTGACGCCGTGCGGCAGCTCGAGCATCTCGAACGACATGCAGTTCTCGAGGCCGTGGACGCGGCAGATGCCGTCGGCGACCGACAGCACCGTCCCGATCTCGGTGAGGTCGGCGTTTGAGGTGTCGAGACCCTCGATCCGGCTCTTGAGGATCGAGGTGATCTCGTCGGGCTGTATCTGCATGGGCATCGTGTTCGTTCAGTGCTCCCTTGGCCGCGTACTGCGAGGCTACGCCTGCGCGACCTGCTGTCGAAGTTGTTCGAGACGGTTCTTGATCGAGGCGTCCAGGATCAGGTTGCCGACGCGCAGCACGATCCCGCCGAGGATGTCGGGGTCGACCTCGGAGGAGAGCTCGATCTGGCGGTCCACCTGCGAGCCGATCCGGTCGCCGATTCCCTTGACGGTCTCCTCGTCGAGCGCCACGGCCGACGTCACCCTCACTGGTAGCAGCTTGCGAGCCTCGTCCCACAACGCGTCGTATTCGGTTCGGATCCGGAAGATCGCCGGCATCCGGTGACGTTCGATCAGCGCCTCCAGGAAGTTGCGGAACTCCGGGTTGGCGCCGGTGACCGCGCGCTCGAGACCCTGCTTCTTCTCCGGGATCGAGAAGTACGGCGAGAAGAAGAACACCGCGAGATCACGGTTTTCGTGCATCGCGTCGGCGAACGCGCCGAGTTGATCGCGGATCTCGTCCAGCGAATCACGCTCGGTCGCGACCTCGAACAGGGCGCGCGCGTAGACCTGTGCGATCTCCTCCATGCTTAGTTGTTGCGATCCTCGCCGGCGCCGAGCGCGGAGAAGTCGAGCTCGGACATCGCGTCCTCGATCAGCCGCCGCTGGTCGTCCTCGTTGAGCGTCTTGCGGGTCACCTTCTCGGTCGCCAGCACGGTCAGATCGGCGACCTCCTGGCGGATCTCCTGGATCGCGCGGCGAGTCTCGGCCTCGATGTCACGTCGGGTCTGCTCCATCATCTGGTCCCGCTTGAGCTTGGCATCCTCGGACGCCGAGCGCTCGTGGGCCTCGGCCGCGGTGCGGGCGCGGGCGATGATCTCGTCGGCCTGCCCGCGGGCGTCCTTGAGCCGTTCGCGATAGTCGGCCAGCAACTGGTCGGCCTCCTGGCGGGTCCTGTCGGCCGCGTCGATCGATTCGTTGATCCGGTTCGCGCGCGCGTCGATCGCATTCCGGATCGCCGGGAACACCCACTTGCGCAGGACCAGCCAGGAGATGAAGAACACCACCAGCGTCCACACCATCAGCCCCACGTTGGGGGTGATCAGGAACGAGCCGCCGGCGGCGAGGGGAAGATGCGCCATCGTGCAGACCTAGAGGAAGAACGCGATGAACCCGCCGACGAGGCCGTAGAAGAACGTGGCCTCCGTCAGCGCGAACCCGAGCCACTGGTCGCGCTCGATGTCGCTGCGCAGCTCCGGCTGGCGGGTCTTGGCCTGGATCGAGGCGTTGAAGACGGCGCCGATGCCCACGCCGGCGCCCGCGGCGCCACCGCCGGCGCCCGCGCCGAGCGCGATCGCGCGGCCGGCCTTCTGCCCGTAGGTGTCGGGACTCGCCGCCGCAAGCAGCGGGTGAATGATCGCCAGGATGTGAAGAAGCATGGGTCTCGGTGGCTCCTTGAGTCAGTGGGTTTCGGAGACCGCGTCACCCAAATAGATCGCGGTCAAGATCGCAAAGATGAATGCCTGCAGGCCGGCGATCAGCGTTGCCTCGAACAGGAAGATCGCGACGCCGAGCGGCAGCAGCGCCCAGGCGACGACGGTGTTGCCGGTCAGCACGCCGAGCTCGCCCGCCATGAACGCGATCAGCAGGTGGCCCGCGAGCAGATTGGCCCAGAGCCGGACCGTCAGCGAGATCAGCCGCAGGCCGTAGGACAGCAGCTCGATCCCGAAGATCATCACCGCCATGCCGCCGTGCAGCCCACCGGGCAACAGGCTCTTGAGGAAGCCGATCGGCCCGTGCGCGCGGACGCCCTCGTACGTGGACAACGACAGCACCAGCAGCGCCAAGATCAACGGGAACGCGACGTTCGTGTCGGCCGCGTAGATCTGGAACGACGGCCAGTGGATCCCGAACAGCTTGAACTCCTCGTGGGTGTTGATCGGCAGCGGGATGTAGCCGATCACGTTCGAGACGAGGATGAACACGAACAGCGTCGCGATCAGCGGGAAGTACTTGCGGCTCATCGCCTTGTCCATCGAGCCGTCGGCCATCCCCGCCGACATGTCGTAGAACCACTCGACCAGCGCCTGCATGCGGCCGGGGCGCAGCTGCAGCCGCCGCGCGACATACACGAGCACCCCGATCGTGACCACGGCCGCGAGGATCAGGTAGAGCACGCCCTTGTTGAAGTCGACCGGGCCGACGCTCCACCACGTGTCGAGATGGAACTCGGCGGTCGGCGTGAATTCTCCGGAGGCGACCGACGGGACCTTGTCGGCGCCGAAGCCGACGACCCCGACGAAGAAGATGATGCCGGCCAGCCATACGGCGAAGATGCCCCACAGGATCTTCTTGCGGTTGCTCATGCCGGCCTTGGGCACGTCCGGGGTGGTGGCGCTCATGACGTGCTCCGCGGGGGCGAGGGCGGCGAGTTCGGCGCCGGCGGACCGGACACGAGGCTCCCGACGAACCGGATCGTGTACGCGCAGAAGATGATGATCGCGGCGGCGAGGCCGTCGGAGCGGCCGCCGACGACGCCCGCGACGACGATCGCGCCGGCCAGCAGCCAGATCCGGCCGAAGCGCTCGAACAGGCTGACGGTGAGCTGTTGATGGGGCTCGCGCAGCCGCCGGGCCCAGGCGCGATCGGCGACCTGGACGCCGCGCTGCAGCACCCAACCCCCGCCACCGAGCGCGCACCCGAGCACGGGCGCGCCGAGCGCGATCGCGACGATTGCGGCGATCACGGCGAACACGACGTCCAGGTAGCGCAGTGCGAGCATGTGCATGGCGACCCGACGCTGTCCGGCGCCGACGGCGGCCTCTACCGCCAAGTGTCCCTCTCAGGACCGGTCGCGACCGCGAACGTCGGCGGGTGCGCCCGGGCGAGGGCAGCGCAGGCTGGCTCGTTGAATGTCGACAAGCTTGTCACGTCCACGGAGATCGGTGGCACGGCGGCGAGGACCGGGCGCGCAATCGTACTCGATGATTTCGGCGATATTTAGGTCGCCGAAATCCGCCGGTCAACGTGCGCTCAATATAGCGTGTCCTGACGCACCTTGTAACACGCTTGTGACACCCCGCAGGGAGCATCCGAGCTTGTGTCAAACGTATCGAGAGTGCCGCCGCGATGCGGTGCTCGCCGGCCGCCGGCGCGGACCGATACGCGGGGCGTCAGGGTGAGCCGGCGGGCGCGGCCCGACGAGCGAGCCACGGCCGCGGCTCGGGCAGCGTCGGCTTGGGCAGCTGCCCCTCGGCCCACATCGCCGCCAGCCCCGCGCGCGCCAGCCCGAGCGCACCCTCATAGATGAGGTAGCGAGGCTCCCAGCGCGGGAAGAACTTGGCGTTGAAGCGATACAGGCTCTCGATCTGGAAGTAGCGATTGCCGAGCGCGATCAGCCGCCCGAGCGCCGACTGCAGCCATGACTGTGGGCTGTGCAGCCACTGCGCGAACGCCGCGAAGTTCAGCGACAGCTCCTGCACCCCACGCTCGCGCAGCGCCTCGATCGCGGTCGCGACCATGAACTCGGTGAGTCCGTTGGGCGTATCCGGGTCGCGGCGCATGAACGACAGCGACATCGCGGCGCGCCCGTAACAGGGCACGAACTGCAGCACGCCACGGATCGTGCCGTCGCCGTCACGGGCGAGCAGTACCTGCGTGTCGCGGTTGTAGGCCCCGCAGATCGACTCCATCGCCATCGAGAAGCCGCGCTCGGGAGCGCCCTCTCGGCCGATCCTCAGCACCCGCTCGATCTCGGCCGCGGCGGCCGCGTCGAGCGTGCAGACGTCACGCAGCTCGGCGCTGTAGCCGGCCTTGCGCAGGCGCGTGACCGACTGGCGGACCTTGCGGATCGGCCGTCCCTGCAGCGTGAACGCGCCGACGTCGACGATCGCCTCGTCGCCGAGGTAGATCGCGCGCAGGCCCCGCTCGGCGTAGCGGGCGACGAGACGCGCCGAGGCTCCGACCGCCCCGAGCCGCAGGCCTCGGCTGGCCGCGCACGCGGCAACTTCGTCAAGCAGCCCGGCGATCGCCGCCTCGGGGCCGACCGGATCGCCGGCGAGCAGCATCACCCGGTTCTCGACCCGGTAGCCGACGAACGCGGTCCGCTCGGCGTTGAAGAAGTAGTGCTGGTCGGCCCGCAGCTTGAAGAACGACAGTGTGTCGGCGCCGTGGGCGCGGACGATCTGTGCGGCCGCCTCGCGGCTGGAGTCGTCGGGCAGCCGGCGCGGGCCGGCGAGCGGGCGGAAGATCACGTACGCGATCGCCGCCAGCGTGGCGAGCTCGAGCAGGTGGACGCTGTCGGGCAGCCACGCGAGGTGGTGCAGGCGATGATGAAAGACCGCGGTGCCGCTGCGCAGCACCAGCAGATCGCCGGTTTCGCGCACGACCGACGTCCACGACGGCCGGTCCTGGGTGATCCACGAGGCCAGCGTCGTCGCCGCCAGCGCCGCCGCCCCGAGAGCCGGCACGCGCCACAGTGCCGAGCGCGCGCTGATCGGATCGTGGCGGACCGCGAACGCGTCGCCGCGCCGAGCCAGCAGCGCGGCCGCCCCCCAAGTGACCGCTGCCGAGGGCAGGTCCGGTCCCTTGAGCACGTCAAGCGTGCCGAGCAGCACCATCAACACGACCGCCGCCTGCCAGGCGCGGTGCCGGCCCCGGTACAGATACGGCGCCAGCAACAGCAACGCGAACCCCGCCGGCAAGGCGAACGCATGCAAAAGCCGCACGGTCTCGACGGGCTCGAGATCGAGCAGCAGGTGGCCGTGCCAGCTGAGGTCCGGGCGCAGCGCCGAGGTGACGTTGACGGCCCCGAGCAGCGCCGCGGCAAGCGCCGAGACGGCCGGGATTCGGCGCAGCGCGCGCAGGCGCATGGTGCTGAGAATGGAACGCATCGTGTAGTCGCGTCGACGGTGCCCCCGTCGCCGGCTCGTCCGTTCTCCGGACCCCGGCGCGCGCCGCGGAACGGTACGGACCCATACGTTTGCGGACCCTGAGCGTGACCTAAAACTGCGTAAAGACGCTAGGAGTTATCGCGGATCCGCTGCTCGACGAGTTGCTGCTTGCGCTCGAGCTCGTCCGCGAGCTGCGTGAGCTCGGTGATTCGCGCGCGGACCAGCTCCAGCTGCGTGGAGATGTGAGGTCGGACCTCCTCCAGCAGCCGCCGGCGCTCGGCCGGCGACTCGGTCCGCTTCAACTCGCGGCGCAGCTGCGCGCGGGCGCTCTCGGCCTCCAGCAGCTGCGAGAGCTGCTCGAGCGAGAGCCCGAGCAGGTCTCGCAGGCGCACGATCTCCGAGATCCGCTCGACGTCGGCCTCGGTATAGCAGCGGTGCTTGCCTTCGGGACGGTCATGGGCGCTCCCGAGCAGCCCGATCTCCTCCCAGTAGCGGATCGTGCGGGGCGTCACGCCGGTGCGATCGGCGACCTCGCCGATGCGCAGCCTCTCGGGAGCGGGCGTGTGGCCGGCGACTGGATCGGTGTCGGTGGTCGTGCTCATGACAGAACGGGTGCGCGCTCGGCGCTCGTGCGCTCGGGACCGGAGTCGACATGCGGTTGCACCCCCGGCGTCGGCTGCCCCGGAACGTGCTTGGGACGAGCGGCGGAGATCGCGGCCCCGAGCACCGAGACGGCGGCCAGGCACCACAGCGCGGTGTGCATGTTGGCGATGAACGGGTCCAGCTCGGCGGTCGAGATGTGGTTGGCGAGACCCGAGAACACGCTGAACAGGACGTTCTTGGGAACGGCGGCGGTGACGACCGCCATCACGAACGCGATCGAAATCACCGCGCCGGTGTTCTGCACCAGCACCCGAGCGCCGGCGGCGATGCCGCGGCGGTGCGGGGCGACGGTGCCCATCATCGCGGCCGTGTTCGGCGAGTTGAACATGCCCGAGCCGATGCCCACGATCAGCATGTAGAGGCCCGGCCAGACGTAGGAGGTGTCGCGCTGGAGCGTCGTCATCAGCGCCAGCCCTGCGGCGGTCACGAGCATCCCCAGGACCGCCAGCATGCGCGAGCCGCGGCGGTCGGCCCAGATCCCGGCCAGCGGCGAAGCGACCAGCATCCCGGCCGCCAGCGGCGCGAGCTTGACGCCGGCGAGGATCGGCGAGTTGCCCTGCACGCCCTGGAAGTAGAAGACGAACACGAACATCAGCGCAAATCGCGCAAGCCCGTTGACGAACGCGGCGCCGGAGGCGGTCGCGAACAGGCGGTCCTGGAAGATCGTGAGGTCGAGCATCGGCTGGCGCTGGTGGCGCTCGATCAGCACGAACAGCGGGATCAGCACGGCCGCGGCGATCAGCGACGGGATCACCAGCGGCGCGGTCCAGCCGCTGAGCCCGCCCTTGGAGATGCGTAGACGAGGCCGGTCAGCCCCGCCAAGAACGTGATCGTGCCGAGCCAGTCGAATGCACGGTCCTCCGAGCGGCCGGTCATCTCGTGCAGGATCTGCCACGCCCACAGGCTGCCGATCAGGCCGAACGGGACGTTGAACCAGAACACCCAATGCCAGCTGATGTCGACGAGCGCGCCGCCGAGCACCGGGCCGATCACGAGGCCGATGGCCGCGACCATCGTGTTGGTGCCCATCGCGACCCCGAGCTGCTCGCGCGGGAACGCGTCGGTGACGATCGCGGCGGAGTTGGCGAATAGGAACGCGCCGCCGACGCCCTGCACGATTCGCCACAGGATCAGCTGCGTGCCGTCCTGCGCGAAGCCGGCGCCCAGGCTGGCCAGCGCGAACACCACGAAGCCGGCGATGTAGGCGTTCTTTCGCCCGAACTGGTCGGACAGCCGCCCCGCTGACAGCACCAGCACGGTCGACGCGATCATGTAGACGAGGATCACCCAGACGAGCTCGAGCAGGCTCGTGTGCAGGGTCCGCTCGAGGTCGGGCAGCGCGATGATCAGGGTCCCGGAGTTGATCGTCGCCAGCAGCATCCCGAGGCTCGTGCAGGAGAGCGCCCACCAGCGGTAGTGGTGGTGATCGGCTTCCACGCCGGCGCTGAATCGGCGCCGTGCGGCCTCGGGCTTGGTGGCAACGCCCATCGCGCTCCTTCCAGCAGTTGACGTTCACGTCAGATTAGCGGATCGCCCTCCCTCGATGCGCATCAGCTCGGATCTCGGCTCGTGCTCGACCTGGAGCGTGGTGTGCTCGATGCCGAAGCGGTCGCGCAGCAGCTCCTGG
>DASUHF010000041.1:0-21494 GCA_036273655.1 Solirubrobacteraceae bacterium
GCGATCCTCGCCGCCGAGCAGCCCCGTCTGCGCGTGTACGCCGTCGACCCCGGAGACATGCGCACACGCATGCACCAGGACGCGTTTCCCGGCGAGGACATCTCCGACCGTCCGCTCCCGGAGGACAGCGTGCCCGGCCTGCTCGCGCTGATCGACGGCTCGCTGCCCAGCGGCCGCTACCACGCGCGCGACCTCGTCGCGGTGTCCGAGGAGGCGCGCCGATGAGCGTCCTCGCATTCGAGCTACCGAACTCGCTGGAGGCGGCGGTGCCGCCCGAGCTGCGTGGCATCGAGCGCGACGGCGTACGGCTGATGGTCGCCGAGCGCGGCGTCTGCGAGCTCGTGAACGCGCGCTTTTACGAGCTGCCCGAGCTGCTCGCGCCGGGCGACCTGCTCGTCGTCAACGTCTCGGCGACGCTGCCCGCCTCCGTCTCCGGGCAGCGCGCCGGGACGTGCGGGCGCGATCCGGTACGCGTGCACTTCTCGACGCGCACCGCGGACCATGACGACCGCTGGTGGATCGTCGAGCTGCGCAGCGCCGACGGCTCGACGCCGGCGCAGGGCGTCCCGGGCGAGACGATCTCGCTCGGCGACGACGGGGCCGCGCGCCTGAAGCTGATCGCTCCGTACGCCGCGAGCGGTCGCCTGCTGCTGGCACGACTGCACGCGGACGGCGACGATGGCGCCGAGGAGACGGTGCCCGAGTTGCTGTGGCGGCTGGGTGAGCCGATCCGGTACGGCTACGTGGGTCGGCGCTGGCCGCTGGCCGCCTATCAGAATGTGTACGCGACGACCCCCGGCAGCGCCGAGATGCCGAGCGCCGGGCGACCGCTCACCGAACGGCTGATCGACGCGCTCGTCGCGCGCGGAATCGGCGTCGCGGCGATCTGTCTGCACACCGGCGTGTCCTCGCCCGAACGCCACGAACCGCCGTTTGCAGAGCAGTACGAGGTGCCGGCCGAGACCGTGCGGGCGGTCGAGGCGGCAAAGGCCGCGGGCGGACGCGTGATCGCGGTCGGGACGACCGTGGTGCGTGCGCTCGAGACCGCCGCCGGCGACGACGGCGGGTTGTCGCCCGCGTCGGGCTGGACGCGCCTCGTGATCGAGCCCGATTTTGAACCGCATGTCGTCGATGGTCTGATCACCGGCTGGCACGAGCCCGAGGCCTCGCACCTGATGATGCTCGAGGCGATCGGTGGGCAACGGTTGCTGGAGCGCTCCTACAGCGAGGCGGTCGCGCGCGGGTACCTCTGGCACGAGTTCGGCGACAGCCACCTGATCCTTCGTTGAGTCGCGGTCAGCGGTGGCCGATGCCGTCGCGAGCTGGTTCGGAAGTACGAACAATCGCCAACCTACCCCGCTACCGGACAAGCTTCGCGGATCCTGGTCACCACAGGTGTCACCGCGAGCCAATCTCGCCGCGGCGGGCGGTCGTTGGCGAATCCGCACGAAATCGTGCGGCCGAAATGGGCGGGCGCGGCCGGTGGACAGCGAGCCACCGGACCGGCGCGGCCAATGGGCCGGCAGTCGGCTACGGGACGGGCGCGGGCGCGGCCGACGGGGCGGGCGCGTTCGACGTGTCCGGCTGCGCGCTTCCCGACGGCACAGCGGCCGGCGGCCCCGCTGGCCCCGTCAACTGCTCCTCTGTCAGGTCATCCAAAAGCCCGATCGGCCGCGGCGGCGCGCCCGACTCGAGCAGCACCGCGCCCCCGGGCCAGTACGGGTGCGGCGGCTGAGCTTGGTCGAGCAGCATCGGCTCGTACAGCCAGGCGCCCGTGTTCAGCAGCCGTGGCCCGCCGGGCAGCCGCTGCCAATCGGGGTCCGCGTCCGGCCCGAGCTCCGCCCGCGGCCCGAGCCCCGTCCGTGGCCCGAGCTCGGCCCGCGGCCCGAGCCGCGTCCGCGGCCCGAGCCCCGTCCGCGGCCCGAGCCGGTGCACGTGGCCGAACACGACCCAGTCCGCATCGACCCCGAGCCGCTGCACGACCTCGGCCATCGCCGGCACCGCCGAGCGGCGCATCTGCGCGTCGATCAGCCGCGCCGTCGCCGGCGTCAGCCGGGCACGCATCATCAGCTGCGGGATCTGCGGCATCGCGCCCTCCCGTGCAAGCTCGGCGACGGTCTGTAGCAGCGTGCCGAGCGGCCGATCGCGCAGCCGCGTGAAGAAGCCCTCCTCGCGGGCGGCGCGGCGACGACGCCGGCGCCGGGCGGCCGCTCGGCGGCGCGCCCACTCGTAGTCGATCGGCTGCGCCGGCCCAAGCGCGCTCGTCGCGTCGCGCCCGAGCGTCCGCGCGATCCCTGAGCGCAGCAGGCCGAACGTCGACTCGGGGACCAAGTGGCGATCGAGATAGTGGCCATGGGTCGCCCACACGCGGTCATCGAGCCACACGCCGGGATAGCTGACGCGCACGCGCGCCGGCGCCAGCCAGGAGACCAGCGCCGCGAGCGTCGGCGTCGCATCGGGCGGGACCTCGTCGGCGATCCCGAGCGCGCGGTCGCGTTCCAGCGCCCAGGCGCGGACGAGGCGGCCGTCGTGATTGCCCGGGACCATGATCACGGGACGGTCAGGTCCGACCCGTTCGCCGATCGCGCGCAGCACGCGTTCGGCGTCGGGGCCCGGCGTCCGCGGCGCGCCCGCGCCGAGTTCGAGCGTGTCGCCGAGCAGCACCAATCGCTGCACGTCGTCGATCGCCGCCAGCAGTCGCGCCAGCGGCAGCGGCCGGCGCAGCACGTCGGCGCCGGTGCGCAGCCCGAGGTGCAGGTCGGAGACGATCAGCGTGCGCACGGCGGCGCACGATAGAGCCCCAACGTCAGCTGGGTATGAGACCCGGCCGACGCTACGCGGTGACGAGCGTCTCGAACCGCAGCGGGACGCCGCGGGCGACGATCAGCACCGGGGCCGTCACGTCCTCGAGCGCGCGCTCGGCGGCGCTCGTGATCATCACGTGGTGCGCTCGCGCCTCGGCGCGAGAGCCGACGACGACGAGATCGACGTTGCGGTCGCGGTCGACGACCTGTCCGCCGACGCGCTCGGCGAGCGAGTAGGCGGTCTCGATCGAGGCCTCGTCGGCGGTACGCCCCAGGATCCCGATCGTCTCGATCCCACGATCGGGCGCGTCCGCGTATCCGGCCGGCGCCAGCGCGAGCGCGACGGGGCCGTTCTCAAGGAGCGTCTGCGCCGAGCGGCCGGTCGCCACGTGGCCGGGCCGGGTGCGGTAGTCGGAGCCGAACACGATCACGTCCGCATCGATCTCGCCGGCGAGCCAGCCGAGCCCCTCGCCGGTCGACCCGCTGAGCACGACGTGACGGTCGGCGTAGGCGTCCTCGAGCCAGCCGGCGCCGCGGTGCAGCAGCGCCTCGGCCTCGGCGTCGGCGAGTTGCTCGCGGTCGCTCTGCGACTCGTGCGCGTGGCGCACGTAGGCGAGCGACAGCCGTGCGCCGGCGGCGCGCAGGACGCGGCCAAGCATCAGCGCGTCGCGGTCGTTGCGGCTGTCGTCGTAGGAGATGATCGCGTGCGGAGCCATGGCCTGTACCCCCTGAGATTCGTGGCGAATATGGCACCGGCCTGTCATCAGCGCTAATGACATTCATCATCACTCCTATAAGCTTTACTAATGCTGAACTTGGGCCGGCTGCGCGTGCTCTGCGAGGTCGTCAACCGCGGCTCGTTCTCGGCCGCGGCGGAGTCGCTGTCCTACACGCAGTCGGCCGTCTCGCAGGCGATCGCGCGGCTCGAGGCCGAGACCGGCGCGCCGCTGGTGCTACGCGGCCGCCGGGGCATCACGCCGACGCCCGCCGGCGCCGCGCTCGTCTCCCATGCCGAGCGGATCCTCGAGCAGGTGCGCGCGGCCGAGGCCGAGATCGCGACCGTGATGGGCGAGCGCGCGGCGCGCCTACGGGTCGGTTCGTTCCCCTCGGGGGGCGCGACACTGATGCCGCCCGCGGTGGCTCGCTTTCGCCGCTCACATCCGGACGTGGCGCTGACGCTCGAGGACGGTGAACCGGAGGAGATCGCGCCGCGGTTGCGCGCCGGCGAGCTCGACCTGGCGCTGCTGTACGAGTTTCCGGGCGCTCAACCGCGCAGCCGGCGGCTCGCGACGGGGCTGCGTTCGGTCAAGCTACTCGAGGATCCGATGCGGGTGGCGCTGCCGGCCGAGCATCCGCTCGCGGAAGCCGCGGAGGTACGGCTCACCGATCTGCGCGACGAGCAGTGGGTGCAGACCTCGGTCCAGAGCCCGTGCGCTCGCCACGTGGTCGCGACCTGCGTGCAGGCGGGGTTCGAGCCGACGGTCGCGTTCGAGTCAGACGACTTCGACACGGTCCAGGGGCTCGTCGCCGCGGGCGTCGGCGTCGCGCTGATCCCCCGGCTCGCGCTCAACCGCGTCCATCCCGGCGTCGCCGTGCGCGAACTGGCGACCGGCGGACCGACGCGGCAGGTCACGGTCGCTACCGTCGGTGGCGGCGGCGTCTCGCCGCCCGCGCACTCGATGATCCAGATGCTCGGCGACGTCGCCAAGCGGTTCGACGTCCGCGCGACGGTCTGAGTCAGCCCGCCGCGCGCCGCGCGACCTCGGCCGCCAGTTCGCGCGGCCGCTGCCCAACCACGATCGGTCGCAGCGCCCGCTCCAGCGGCCGCGCCATCAACCCGACCTTGCCCGGATCGAGCGCCAGCGAGTAGCGGCCGCGGGTCCGTCCGGGACCGAGCTCGGTCAGCTCCCAGGAGCCCTCGAGCCGGTCGACGCTGCCCGATCCGGCCTGCCTGAACGCGAGCCGGCGCGGCGGCTCGTAGCTGACGGCGACCCGGAGCCGCAGCGTCTTGAACTTGGCGTCGACGACGATCTCGACAAGCGACGGCCGGCCCTGGGGGTCACGCTCGAGCACGTCGACGGACTCGGTCCCCTGCTGCCACTCCGCGGAGCGGTCGATCGCGGCGACGACCTCCCAGCAGCGCTCGATCGGCGCCTCGATCTCGCCCTCGGCGGAGCCCTCGAGCAGCGTCATTTCGTGATCGTCCACACGAACCGCACGGTAGCGGTCGCGTTCTGGCCGTCACGGGCGGACGCGCGGACCACGAACCTGCCCGCCCGCTTCGTCTTGCCGGTGATCCGCCCGGTGCGCTCGCCGATCCGCAGCCCCGGCGGCAGCCCCTTCGCCGACCACCGAAACCAGGCGCCGGGCACGTCGGAGGCGTGCAGGCGCAGCGACACCTGCTTGCCGACCGGCGTCTGCTTCGACGTGACCGGGTCGACCGTGATCGTGTCGGCGCACAACGACGCCACCAGCGGCGTCGCGTTCGGCGAGCCGAGCCCGGTCGTCGGGTCATAGCCGTGCTTGGCGGCGAATCCCCGCGTCGCGGCGAACGCGTTGTTGCCGACCTTGACGTCGTGGAAGTCGCGGCGGTAGGCGCCGCCGGCGGCGCGGTACAGCGCCGGGTCGGCGAAACCGATCGGCCGGCCATGGCAGGCCGGGGCGGCGTCGGCCAGCGCCAGCAGCGCCGCCCACACCGGCGCCGCGCCGCTGGTGCCGCCGAGCACCTGCCAGCCGGTGCGCGCGCCGGCGACGGTGCCGGCACCGTTGAAGTAGGCGACGTAACCGGTCGTCGGATCGGCGTCGATCGACACGTCGGGAACCTCCCGGCAATAACCGTGCATGCGCCCGCAATGAGATCCGGACGCTGCCCCGGTCGATACGCCCAACGCCGTGACCGCGTGCGATTGCGACGGCGGCATCGCCCAGAACCCGGAGACGCCGCCGCCGGTGGCGCCGGCGGTCGAGGGCGCGCCCGCCGACTCGTGCCGGGAGTTCCAGGCGGTCTCGTAGACGACCGGGCTGGTCCCCTGCAGCGTCGTGCCGCCGACGCCGGTGACCCACGGCTGCGAGGCCGGGTCGTCGACCGCGAGCCCGCGCGCGTTCGGATGCTTGGGCGAGTGGCAGTCCTGGGCGCCGTCATCGCCGTCGGCGGCGACGATCGACTGGCCCTGCACCGCCGCCTGCTGAAACAAGGTGTTCTCGGCCCGCGCCGACGCCTTGCCAAGTTGCGCCTCGCAGCCGCCCCACGAGACCGACACCACCTGTGCTCGATCCTGGTTGACGATCGCCGCGAACGTGTCGAACGGGCCCGATCCCGGCGCGCCGGACTGGGCGTTGCGGCCCTGGTAGACGAGCACCTTGGCGGCGGGGGCGAAGGCGATCGCGTTCTCGATGTCGAACGCGGCCTCGTCGGTGCCGACCCCGCGGCCGGCGCCGCCGTCGACGCGCACGTAGGAGACCGAGGTGCTCAGGCCGTAGCAGGACTTGAAGGCGTCGATGTCGTCGCGCGAGTTGGACTCGAGCTCGTAGATCGCGATCGTCGTGCCCTGGCCCTCGTCGCCGGCGGCGTACAGCCCCGTAAAGCCGTACGCGGCGGCGAGCTCGTCGTCGGTGTAGCCGCCGAAGTTGCTGCGCGCCGCGGTCGCCTTGGCACACGGCCGCGGCCCAGCGCTCGTCGCGGCCGCGGGCTGCGCGGCAGCGGCGGTCGTGGGTGCGGCCGCGAGCGGCTGGGTCAGCGGCCCGTCGACCACCCTGCGTCGGGTCAGGGGCCGCGGTCCCGAGCCCGACTGAAGCCCGACGATCGCCTGCACCCCGCCGGCAGCGGCGGCGGCGAGCGCCGGCGCGCGCGTGGCGGTCACCACAGTCGGACCGCCAGGCTCGGCGACGCGGCGTAGCTGCACGTCGAGCCCGCGCTCGATCGTCCCGACGTCGGCGACGAGCGGGATCGACAACCGCCCGGTGGCGGTGGCGCCGAGCGTCAGGCCCCGGCGCGCGAACGCGGCGCGGACCGCACGCAGCTGCGCGTCGCTTGCGCCGAACCGGCGCCCGAACGCGCGTGCGCTCAGGTAGTGGCGGTACACGCGCGAGCCCGGCGTCGACACGGCGCTCGCGTAGGCGGCAAGCGCAGCCGGGTCGCGCGGCTTCAACGCGACCGTCAGGTGCAGGCGGACGCCGGCGGCGACCGGTGTCCCGGAGCGGCGCGCGCGGGCAGACAGCGCGGGCGTGACCGAGTCGGCGAGGCGGACCATCCGCGCCGTGGGCGGCGCGCTCCCGGGTGCAGCCGAGGCGCGAGCCGGCGGCGACAGCGCGGCGACTGCCAACGCGGCGACGGCCCACGACACGGCGACCGCCAATGCGCGCGACCGCGGGCGGGCGCTCGCCGCCCGCCGCGGTCGGCGAGTCGCGCAGTCGCCACGGGCGACACGGCGCGGAACGCTCGCGACGGCAGCGCTCCAGCCGCCACGGGCGCCGCTTGGCACAGCGTCCGGCATCAGCAGCGTCTGAGGGTAGCCGCAGGCGTGCTTGACTGGTGCCAGATGGCCGAGTCACCAGCAGGTGAGCGTCCTCGGCGGCTCGTCTTCGGCGAGGTCGCGGAGCTGTATCACCGGCGCCGGCCCGGGTATCCCGAGGCGCTGATCGACCAGCTCGCCACGTGGTCCGGCGCCGACGGCGAGGCGCCGCGCGCGCTCGAGATCGGGGCGGGCACCGGCAAGGCGACGCAGCTGCTCGCGGCCCGCGGGGTCGCGGTGCTCGCGATCGAGCCAAGCGCGGAGATGGCCGTTGTCGCGCGCACGGCGACCGCCGGGCTCGAGGTCGAGATCGTCCTTTGTGACTTCGAGCGCTGGCAGCCCGACGGGCGGACGTTTCCGCTCGTGTTCGCGGCGCAGGCGTGGCACTGGGTCAACCAGCGGACCGGCTACGCCCATGCGCGCCGGGTGCTGCAGCCGGGCGGCCGCCTGGTCGTGTTCTGGAACCGGCCCGCATGGGGCGCGAGCGCGCTGCGCTCAGAGTTGTCGGACGTCTACCGCCGGATCGTCCCGGAGCTCCCCGCCGACGGACCGCTGCATCCTGACAACGACGGCGACTCGATCGACGAGATCCACTGGTCGCAGGCGATCGCCGCTGCCGACGGCCTCGCCGACCCCGAACACGGCGTCTACGAGTCCTCGATCGAGCACACCGCGCATTCGTACGTCGAGCTGCTCTGCACCAACTCCGAAATCCGGCTGCTCGGCGACCGCGCCCGAGAAGCGCTGCTCGACGGCGTCCGCGACACGATCGAGCGCCACGGCGGCCGGCTGACGATGCCGATGATCACGCACGTGTCGATCGCCCGCGCGAAATAAACCCCGGCTCAGAGCTCAAGCGACAGCAACGCCAGCAGGTAGGCCTCCGAGAACGAGGGGAACTGCGGCACGGTGTCGACCAGCACCTCATACGGGATCCGCGCCCGGATCGCCAGCACCGCTTCGTGGATCCACTCGCTTGCCAGCGGTGCCACCGCCCAGGCTCCGACCATCGTTCTCGACCTCCGGTCGAACACGAGCTCCATTTCGCCATGCGGATCGCGCTCATAGGTGTAGGTCCGCGCCACCCCGCCCGACGGCAGGTCGAAGCGGCAGACCGCCACGTCAAGTCCCTGCTTGCGCGCCTGCGCGGCCGACAGCCCGACCGCGGCGACCTCGGGGTCGGTGAAGATCACGCGCGGGATCGCGCGGTAGTCGGCCGGCACCGGCCTGCCCGCCATGTCTGCCATCGCGATTCGCGCCTGGTACTTGGCCAGGTGCGTGAACAGCATCACGCCGGTGCAGTCGCCGGCCGCCCACACGCCGTCGGCGACGCGACAGTGCTCGTCGACCGGGATCGGTCCGGGACGCTCGTGGTTCAGCTCCACGCCGATCGTCTCCAGTCCGATCCCGGCGCTGCGCGGACGGCGGCCGACCGCCACCACGAGCCGCTCTCCGCGCACGCTCGAGCCGTCGTCGAGCTCGACCACGCGGTCGTCGCCGGCGACCGAGGCGCGGGTCGCCTGGCTGCCTGTGCGGACCGAGATCCCGTCGGCCGTCAGCGACTGCTCGAGCAGCTCCGAGATGCGCTCGTCCTCGCGCTCGGCGAGCCGGTCGGCGCCCTGCACAAGTGCGACCTCGCACCCGAACCGCGCCAGGAACTGGCTGAGCTCGATGCCGACCGGGCCGCCGCCGACGATCACGGCGCTAGCGGGGATCGTCTCAAGCGCCGCCACCTCGCGGTTGGTCCAGTAGCCGGACTCGCGCAGGCCGGGCACGGGCGGGATCACCGGGTCAGAGCCGGTGCTGATCAGGATCCGCTCGGCCTCGTAGCGGCGGCCGTCGACCTCGACCGTGCCGGGGCCGGCGAGCCGTCCGCCGCCGCGGGCGAAGGTGACGCCCATCCGCTCGTAGTTGGCGACGCGGGCCGAGTCGTTGCCGGCGGAGGTCATGTAGTCGCGATAGCCCGACAGGTCGCTCCAGTCCAGCGCCGCCTCGTGGACGCCGGCGGCGCGCCGCGACTCGCCGCGGACCTCGGTCGGACGCAGCAGCGTCTTGGTCGGGATGCACGCCCAGTTGGTGCACTCGCCGCCGATCAGCTCGCGCTCGATCACCAGCACCGAGCGCCCCGCCGCCGATTGCGCGTAGGCGGCATGCTCGCCCGCCGGCCCGGCGCCGAGGATCGCGATGTCGAAACGGTCGGCCATGGTCTCGGCCGCGACCATATCGGCCCCGCCGTGCGGCCGGTTGTGAGATCGCAGCACCTATCGGTGGGTTTGGTCGGACTCCTCGGTCGCGGCGAACCGCGCGCCGGTAGCATCTTCGCGCATGGCTGGCACCGCCACGCTTGGCTCGGATGCCTTCGCGGTCGAGCTTGACGTCCATCGCCGTGAGCTGACCGGCTATTGCTACCGGATGCTCGGCTCCGGCTCCGAGGCCGAGGATGCCGTGCAGGAGACGTTCCTGCGCGCGTGGCGTGCCCGCGACAGCTTCGCCCATCGCTCGTCGCTGAAGACGTGGCTGTACCGGATCGCCACCAACGTCTGTCTCGACATGCCGCAGCGGCCGCAGCGGCGCGCGCGGCCGATGGATCTGGTGTCAGCGTCGACGTGCGAGACAGCAGTGCTGCACGAGCTGCCCGAGTATCGCTGGGTTCAACCGGTCGCCGATGCACGGGTCTTGCCGGGCGCGGGCGACCCGGCAGAGCTGGCGGTGCAACGGGACACCGTCAGGCTCGCGTTCGTGGCGGCGATGCAGACACTGCCACCGCGCCAGCGCGCGGTGCTGATCCTGCGCGAGGTGCTGCACATGTCGGCCGCCGAGGTCGCCGAGCTGCTCGACACGACCGTCGCCTCGGTCAACAGCGCCTTGCAGCGTGCGCGTGGCTCGATCGACGGCCAGCCGGCGGCGGTCGCCGACGAGGACGAGCTCGACGCCGACGACCGCGAGCTGCTTGCGCGCTACGTCGACACGTTCGAGCGCTACGACATCGACTCGCTGGTGACGCTGCTGCGCGACGACGCGGTCTCGGCGATGCCGCCGCACGAGCTGTGGCTGCGAGGCCCGGCCGAGATCGGTCGCTGGATGCTTGGACCCGGGATCGGCTGCCGGGGCGGCCGGCTGCAACCGACGCGAGCCAACGGCTGCCCCGCGTTCGGCAGCTATCGGGTCGATCCCGACGGTGGCTGGCGCGGGTTCTCGTTGCAGGTGCTCGAGATCAAGGGCGGGCGGATTGTGACGATCCACAACTACCTGACGCCCGAGATCCTTCCGCAGTTCGGGCTGCCGCTGCGCCTGGACGCCGCGTAGCCGGCTCGAGCACCGATGCCGCGACGGCGATGCTCGCCGAGCTCGCTCGCGCCGTTGCATGGCGCTCGCGCGGCGCCGCGCGCACCGGACCGGCCACACTGTCCGGCGACATGGGGGTGCTAGAGGCGATCGCGATCTTTGCTGCGGGCATCGTCGCGGGCACGATCAACTCGGTCGTCGGCTCGGGGACGCTGTTCACGTTCCCGGTGCTGCTCGCGTTCGGCTATGGGCCCGTCGTCGCGAACGTCTCCAACACCGTCGGGCTGGTGCCGGGCGCCGCCTCCGGGGCGGTCGGCTACCGCCGCGAGCTGGTCGGCCAGCAGCGACGCGCGATCCCGCTGATGTGCTGCTCGCTGGTGGGCTCGGCGATCGGCGCGACGTTGCTGCTGACGCTGCCCGCGTCCGCGTTCAAGGCGATCGTGCCGGTGTTCATCGCCGCGGCGCTGGTCCTGATCGTGGCGCAGCCGCGGATCTCGTTATGGCTTGCGGCGCGCGGCGGCGGCGCCTCCGAGCGCGCCGGTCCGCTCGCGAGCGCGGGCGTGTTCGCGGCCGGCATCTACGGCGGCTACTTCGGCGCCGCGCAGGGCATCATGGTGCTGTCGATCCTGGCGCTGTCGGTCCACGATTCGCTGCACCGGTGCAACGCGCTGAAGGTCGTGCTCGTCGGGTTCGCGAACCTCGTCTCCGGGCTCGTGTTCGTGTTCGCCGCGCACGTCGCCTGGGCCGCCGCCGGGCTGATCGCGGGCGGGTCGGTGCTCGGTGGCCTGCTCGGCGCGCGCATCGGCCGCCGGCTGTCGCCACAAGTGCTGCGTGGCGTGGTGGTCGTCGTCGGGATCGTCGCGATCGTGCGCCTCGTGTGAGACGCCGACGAGTCAGCGCGAGTAGGTGCCGACCAGCCGAGCCTGCTCGATCACGTGATCCTCGATCGCGTCGTGCAGCTGCCGGCGCGTCAGCCCGGGCGGCAGATCGAGCACGTCGTCGAGCGCGTACACCCAGAAGTAGTAGTGGTGGTTGCCGTGATCGGGCGGCGGGGCCGGGCCCATGTAGGCGGCCTGGCCGGTTGAGTTGACCCCGAGGACCGCGTCGCCCCCGCCCTCGGGCAGGCCGGTTGCGTCGCCGCTGATTCCGTACGCGACCCAGTGCGTGAAGCCGTCGACGAGCGGCGCGTCGGGATCGTGGCAGACGACCGCGAACGACGCGGTGCCGTCGGGCGCTCCGCTCCACTCCAGCGCCGGCGCTACGTCGTCGCCGTCGCCGGTGTGTCGCTCCGGGATTCGCTTGTGGTACTCGACCGACGGGCTGCGCAGCTTCAGCTCGCCGATGTTCAGTTGCTGGGCCATGAGCTCAGCGCTACCCGTCGGCACCGCTCGCCAATCCGCATGGCGATCCGCTCAGGCTGTGACGCCGGGCACCGGCCGGCGCCGCGTAGGCGCGCGTCCGGGCGGCTGCGTCGGATTGCCGCGCGGACGCAGCTTTGGGATCTCCAGTTCGAGCTCCGCGTCGGTCGTGACCTCGTGCTCTGAGCCGTGGTGCTCGATGGTCAGCGGGTCGCCGAACCGCAGCTGGTAGCGCGTGTGTTCGGAGTCGACCTCGACGACCAGGCCCCGGTCGCGGAACATCAGCCGGAAGCGCAGGCGCGTCAGCGCGTCGGGCAGCCGCGGCTTGAACGTCAGCTTGCCGTGGTGGTCGCGCATGCCGCCGAAGCCCGCGACCGCCGCCAGCCAGGTGCCGGCCAGCGACGCGATGTGGACGCCGTCACGGGTGTTGTGCTCGAGGTCGTCGAGGTCCATCAGCGCCGCCTCGGCGAAGTAGTCGTAGGCGAGGTCCATGTGGCCGGTCTCGGCTGCGACGATCGCCTGCGAGCACGCCGACAGTGACGAGTCGCGGACCGTCAACCGTTCGTAGTACTCGAAGTCGCGCCCCTTCTCGGAGTCCGTGAATGCGTGCCCGCACTCGAACAGGGCGAGCACGAGGTCGGCCTGCTTGACGACCTGCTTGCGGTACAGGTCGAAGTACGGGAAGTTCAGCAGCAGCGGGTAGTGGTCGGCTGGGCAGTTCTCGAAGTCCCAGAGCTCGTGCGAGGTGAAGCGCTCGGCCTGCTCGTGGACCTCGAGCAGCTCGTTGTAGGGGACCGTCATCCGCGCCGCCGCGTCGCGCCAGCTCGCCGCCTCCTCGTCGTCGACGCCGAGCTCGGCCGCGCGTGCGGGCATGCGCTCGACGAGCTCGGCCGCCGCGACGAGATTGTGGGCGGCCATCAGGTTCGTGTAGATGTTGTTGTCGGCGACCGCCGAGTACTCGTCGGGCCCGGTGACGCCGTCGATCCGGAACTTGCCGGCGGCGTCGTGGTGGCCGAGCGAGCGCCACAGCCGCGCGGTCTCGACGAGCAGCTCGGCGCCGGTGGTGCGCTCGAACTCCTCGTCGCCGGTGGCCCACTGGTAGCGGGTCGTGGCGCGCGCGATGTCGGCGTTGATGTGGAACGCGGCGGTGCCGGCGGGCCAGTAGCTCGAGCACTCCTGTCCTTGGATCGTCCGCCACGGGAACGCGGCGCCCTGCAGGCCGAGGTCTGAGGCGCGCTGGCGCGCCAGCTCGAGCGTGTCCCGGCGCCAGCGCAGCGCGTCGGCGGCCGCGTGCGGCGCCGTGTAGGTGAGGACCGGCAGCACGAACATCTCGGTGTCCCAGAACGTGTGGCCGTCGTAACCCGAGCCGGTCAGGCCCTTGGCGGCGATCGCGCGCTGCTCGCCGCGCGCCCCGGCCTGCAGCGTGTGCCACATCGCAAAGCGGATCGCCTGCTGCAGCTCCGCGTCGCCCTCGATCTCCACGTCGGCGCGGTCCCAGTACTCGTCGAGGTAGCGGCGCTGCTCGGCGAGGAGTCCCTCGAACCCGGTGTGCATGGCGGCCGTCAGCGCGGCCGACACCTGGTCGCGCAGCGCCGGCCCCGAGCGTGTTCCCGACCACCCGTAGGAGATCGCTTTGACGACCCGCAGCGGCTTGCCGGGCGCGAGGTCCGCGACGACCTCGACGCGGGCGACGTCGTCGGTGGCCATCGTCCTGCAGGCGGTGCCGTCGGGCCCCTCGATCTCGTGGTCCATCGCCGAGGCGACGCGCAGGCCGCTGGCTCTGGTGTGGTGCACGAGCAGCGCCCGCTGATGGAGGTGGTCGTGGCTCTCGGACTCGAGCGGCTTGGCCAGCGCCGCGGCCGCGCGCGGATCGCTGGAGATCGCCGGCATCGACTCGTTGGCGACCAGCTCGGACTGCAGCACGACCGGGAAGCTGCCGTCGACGGGCTCGACGGTGTACTCGATGAGGGCGACCGCGCGCTGGGTGAAGGACACCAGACGGGTCGAGGAGACCTTGATCTGGCGGCCGGTGGGAGAGGTCCACACGACCTCGCGGCGCAGCAGTCCGGCACGCAGGTCGAGCACCCGCTCGTGGCTCTCCAACACGCCGTAGCGGACGTCGAACGGCTCGTCCTCGACGAGCAGCCGCATCAGCTTGCCGTTGGTGACGTTGACGACCGACTGGCCGTCCTCCGGATAGCCGTAGCCGGCCTCGGCGTACGGCAGCGGCCGCGTCTCGAACAGCCCCGCCAGATACGTGCCGGGCAGCCCGTTGGGCTCGCCCTCGTCGAGGTTGCCGCGGAGCCCGATGTGGCCGTTGGACAGCGCGAACACCGATTCGGACTGCGCCAGGGTGTCGAGGTGCAGCGCGGTCTCGCGGACCGACCAGGGTTCGACCGGGTACGCCGGGTGATCGATCACTTAGCGTCCAGGAGCTCGGAGAGGTCCTTGACGACGACATCGGCCCCGTGCTGCTTGAGCGCCGCGGCGTGACCGACGCGGTCGACGCCGACGACGAAGCCGAAGTGGCCGTCGTGGCCGGCCTGCACGCCCGCGGTCGCGTCCTCGAACACGGTCGCGTGCGCGGCCTGGACGCCAAGTGCCTTGGCGCCGGCCAGGAACGTGTCGGGGTGGGGCTTGCCGCGCAGGTGGTCGCGCACGGCGACGATCCCGTCGATCCGGGCGTCAAACAGGTCAGAGATTCCGGCCGATTCGAGCACGTCCTTGCAGTTCGCGCTCGCCGACACGACCGCGGTCGGCAACGACGCCTTGCGCGCGGCGCGGACGTACGCGACCGAGCCGTCGTAGACCTGCACGCCGTCGGTCTTGATCAGGTGCAGGACGAGGTCGTTCTTGCGGTTGCCGATGCCGTCGATCGTCTCGGCGATGGCGGGGTCGCCGGGGGTGCCCTCCGGCAGCTCGATCCCGCGTGACTTCAAGAACGTGCGGACGCCGTCGTAGCGCGGCATCCCGTCGACGTAGTCGTTGTAGTCGTCCTGCGTGAACGGCTTGTAGTCGTGGCCGAGGTGCTGCTCGAGGTACTCGTCGAAGGTCTGCTTCCACGCCTTGAAGTGCACCTTCGCCGTCTGCGTCAGCACGCCGTCGAGATCGAACAGCAGCGCCTGGATGCCATCGGGAAGGCCGAGCATCCGCGAAACATATCCGGCGGCGCGGGATGGCGCCGTGCCCGCGGCGCCATGTTGCGCCCGCGCGTTGTTAGTCGTGCTCGTCGTCGCCGTGCAGGTCGGCTGGAGCCAGCCGCTCGAGCAGCGCCTCGAGCCGCTCCAGCGGCTCGAGGATGTCGGCACGGTCCGCCTTCTGGTCGACCGCGAGCCTGACCGCGGCTATCTCACGGGCGAGGTACTCGGTCTCGGCGAGCGAGCGGGCGTTCATCTCACGATCGCGTTCGACCTCGGCCTTGTCGCGGTCGGCCTGGCGGTTCTGCGCCAGCAGGATCAGCGGCGCGGCGTACGCGGCCTGCGTCGAGAACATCAGGTTGAGCAGGATGAACGGGTACGGGTCGAATCGCAGCGTCCACGCGACCGCGTTGAACACGATCCACGCGATCACGATCACGCTCTGCACGACGAGGTACCGCGGCGTCCCGAAGAACCGGGCCAGCCGCTCGGCGAGGCGGCCGAACTCGTCGGGGTCGTAGACCGGGCCGCCGGGGCTGCCCTTGGGCTTTGAGAGGACTTCTTCGCGCGCCATCAGCCCTCGCTCTCCGACAGCGCCAGGCGCCAGTTGTCGGGCAGCACCTGGTCGAGCACGTCGTCGATCGTGACCGCGCCGACGAGCCGCCCGAGCTCGTCGACGACCGCCAGCGAGACCGTGTCGTAGGCGGCCAGCTGCGCCGCCACCTCCCCCTCCGACGACGTCGGCCGCAGCGGCTCGACGTCCTCGTCGATGCACCGCCCCAAGGGCTTTGACGGGGTCTCGCGCAGCAGCCGCTGGAAGCCGACGTTGCCGACGTAGCGCCCGGTCGGCGTCTCCAGCGGCGGGCGGCAGATGAACACCGCGGCCGCGAGCGGGACCGGCAGGTTGTGGTCGCGGATGCGGGCCAGCGCCTCGGCGACGGTCGCGTCGGGCGCGAGTATCACGGGCTCGGGCGTCATCAGCCCGCCGGCGGTGTCGGGCAGGTAGTTGAGCAGCCGGCGGACCGGTTCGGCCTCCTCGGGGTCCATCGCGCGCAGCAGCTCGGCCTGTCGCCCGGGCGTGAACTCCCCAAGCAGGTCGGCCGCGTCGTCGGCGTCCATCTCCTCGAGCACGCTCGCCATCCGCTCGACGTCGAGCCCTTCGACGAGCCGCACCTGGTCGTCCTCGGACATCTCCTCGAGCAGGTCCGCGAAGCGCTCGTCCTCGAGCTCGCGCGCGAGCACGCGACGGCGGCTGAGCGGCAGCTTGCGGATCGCGTCGGCCATCTCGGCCGGATGGAGATTGCCCAGCTCCGCGGCCTCGCGGTCGACCGGACGCTCGGACGCGAACAGCTCGCCCGCCTCGGCCCAGTCGAGCACGTTCGGCGCACGTCGCAGCCCCGGGACCCGGCGGCCGCCGCCAAGCGCGACGGTCGCGACCTCCCATCCCTGATCGTCGGGCGTCGGACGCAGGCCGACGTCGACGACCCGCGCGTTCTTGAACCGCTTGCCAAGCAGCTCGCCCGCGATCAGCCGCTCCCCGTCGCGCAGCTCGAACGGGCGCGTGTTGACCGAGCTGCGGCGTAGCCGTAGCCCGTCGGAGCCGACCTCGCCGATCCGCCCGACGCCGACGAACACGCGCCGGCGCTGCATCGCGACGACGAACCCGTGAACGCGCGGCGGCTTTGCGCCGAGGTCGATGACCGCGTCTGAGATGCGGCCGATCTCGGCGCCGTCGGCCGCGAGCAGCGGCAGGCGGGTCAGGCGCGAGACATAGACGATGCGGTCTTCCACGCCCTCAATGGTAAGCGGGGACGGGCGATCTGCCCGGATCCGCGAGACCGCTTGCGCGGCGCTTGGAGCCGCCCCGCGTGGAGGCAAAGACACGTTATCGGTGCCTTTGCCTCCAGCTGCGGGTCAGGTCAGGCGAGATCGAAGCGGTCGAGGTTCATGACCTTCGCGAACGCCGCGACGAAGTCGGCGACAAATTTGTCACCGGCGTCGTCGCACGCATACAGCTCGGCGATCGCTCGCAGCTGCGAGTTGGATCCGAACAGCAGGTCGACGGCGGTGCCCGTCCACTTCAGCTCGCCGGTGGCGCGATCGCGGCCCTCGTAGACCTGGTCGCCCGACTGCTTCCACTCCGTGCCCATGTCGAGCAGGTTGACGAAGAAGTCGTTGCTCAAGGTCCCGACCCTGTCGGTGAACACGCCGTGCGACGAGCCGCCGTGGTTGGCGCCGAGCGCGCGCATGCCGCCGACCAGCACGGTCATCTCCGGCACCGAGAGCGTCAGCATGTTGGCGCGTTCGACGAGCCAGTCGGCCGGCTTCTCCATCCCCTCGCCGAAGAAGTTGCGAAAGCCGTCGGCACGAGGCTCGAGCACCGCGAACGAGTCGACGTCGGTCTGCTCGTCGGTCGCATCGGTGCGCCCTGGCGAAAACGGCACCGTGACCTCATGGCCGGCCGCCTTCGCCGCCCGCTCGACCGCCGCGCAGCCGCCGAGCACGATCAGATCCGCGAGCGACACCTTCGCAGCGGACTCCCGCTGGATCTGCTCGAGCGTCGCGATCACCTCGCCGGTGCCCTGGTTGACTTCCCAGTCCTTCTGGGGCGCCAGGCGGATCCGTGCGCCGTTGGCGCCGCCGCGCTTGTCGGTGCCGCGGAACGTCGCGGCCGAGCCCCACGCGGTGTAGACCAGCTGTGAGACCGACAGACCGCTTGCGAGGATCTTGTCCTTGAGCTCGGCAATCTCGGCGGCGCCGATCAGTGGATGCTCGACGGCCGGGACCGGGTCCTGCCAGATCATCTCCTCGTCGGGGACGAGCGGTCCGAGATAGCGCGAGCGCGGACCCATGTCACGGTGCGTGAGCTTGTACCACGCGCGCGCGAACGCGTCGGCGAACTCGTCCGGGTGCTCATAGAAGCGCCGCGAGATCTTCTCGTATGCGGGGTCGGCCTTCAGCGCCAGGTCAGTCGTCAGCATCACCGGCATGCGCGTCTTGCCGCGGTCGTGCGGGTCCGGAACCGCGCCGTCAGCCCCGGTATCGGTCGTCGTCCACTGGTGGCCGCCGCCGGCGCTCTTGGTCAGCTCCCACTCGTACTCGAACAGGTTGCGGAAGAAGCTCGAGTCCCACTGGGTCGGGGTCTGGGTCCAGACGCCCTCCAGCCCGCTGGTCCAGGCGTCGCCACCGTGGCCGGTGCCGTGGTCGTTGGCCCAGCCGAGGCCCTGCGCCTCGAGCGGAGCGGCCTCGGGGGCGGGGCCGATGTGGTCGTCGGTAACCGCGCCGTGGGTCTTGCCGAACGTGTGGCCGCCGGCGATCAGCGCGACCGTCTCCTCGTCGTTCATCGCCATCCGCGCGAACGTCTCGCGGATGTCGACGGCCGCCTTGAGCGGATCCGGGTTGCCGTTGGGACCCTCGGGATTGACGTAGATCAGGCCCATCTGCACGGCCGCCAGCGGATCCTGCAGGTCACGCTCGCCGCTGTAGCGCTCATCGTCGAGCCACACGTGCTCGGGCCCCCAGTAGACGTCGTCGGGCGCCCACACGTCCTCGCGGCCGCCCCCGAATCCGAACGTCTCAAAGCCCATCGACTCCAGCGCGCAGTTGCCGGTGAAGATCATCAGGTCGGCCCACGAGATCTTCGAGCCGTACTTCTGCTTGACCGGCCACAGCAGCCGGCGGGCCTTGTCGAGCGACGCGTTGTCCGGCCAGCTGTTGAGCGGCGCGAACCGTTGCGCGCCGGCACCGCCGCCACCGCGGCCGTCGGAGATCCGGTAGGTGCCGGCGCTGTGCCATGCCATGCGGATGAACAGCGGCCCGTAGTGGCCCCAGTCGGCCGGCCACCAGTCCTGCGAGGTGGTCATCACCTCGAGCACGTCCGCCTTCAGCGCGTCGAGGTCGAGCGTCTTGAACGCCTCGGCGTAGTCGAAGTTCGGGTCCGTCGGGTCGTTGCCGTGCAGCACGGTCAGGTCGAGCTGGTTGGGCCACCAGTCGGCGCTGCGCCAACCGTCGCTCGTGTGCACGACCGGGCACCTGCCCGTGGGTTCGGTGACAGCCACGTACGTCTCCTTTGCCTCTGGGTTTTTGGGTTTGTTTTGGTTCGCTCGCCCCGGGCCTCCGGGTGCTAGCTAGTGGGCCACGCCGCCTGTGGGCGGCGCGAGCTCACGCTGTCGTCGCCGCGACGCAGCTCGGACACCGGCCCCAGTAGATGACCTCGGCCTCGTCGATCTCATAGCCGGCGTCGTGCGAGGCCGTCAGGCACGGTGCCTCGCCCACGGCGCAGTCGACGTCGACCGTCGCGCCGCAGGTGCGGCAGATCAGGTGGTGATGGTTGTCGCCGACGCGGTCCTCGTAGCGAGCGGGTGAGCCCGCCGGCTGGATGCGCCGGATGATCCGCTTATCGGCCAGCGTCGAGAGCGCGTCGTACACCGCCTGCAGCGAGACCGCGCCGATCTCGGTGCGAACGGTCGCCCCGATCTCGGCCGCGGTGCTGTGGGGCCGTGCGGACACGGCTCGCAGCACCGCCAGTCGCTGCGCGGTCACCTGCACGCCGTGCCGGCGCAGCAGCGCCGCCCGGTCGCTGGAGCTCGTCGTGCCGGCCGTCGAGGTGGTCATGAAGCCGCGCACTGTAGCGGCGATTCTGGAATGGTTCAAGATCTGGACGTGTTTCCAGATCGCACGCCCAGGGCGGTTTGGAGCGTGAGTGAGAACTCAGTCCGGTATAGACGTACAAATGTCGCATGCGGCCGCGCGTTGGGCTCGGCGCACCGGTCACGGCGGTGCGGCGGACGCCGTCGGCGCGCGTCGGACCGGTCACGGCCGTGCGGCGGACGCGGGCGCCACGCGTCGGACGGGTCGAGGCGGTGCGGCGCACGCGGGCGCCACGTGTCGGACCGGTCACGCGCCGGGTCGCTCAGGCGGCGATGCGGCTGAGCCGATCGAGGCTCGGCAGGCCGCTCAGCGACCAGTACTGGTCGGCGCCCGCCGGCCGCGGCGTCGCCACCCGGGCGAGCGCGTCGCGCACCTCCTGCTCGGGCCGCTGCATGATCTGCACGACCTCCGCGGTCGCGAGCGGCACCTCGGCCCACCGCAGCAGCTCGACGACGGCGGCGGGCGGGTCACGCCGCACGGCGTTCGGAGCGAGGTTGGCGATCGCGGTCTCGTAGACCTCGGCCGGGTTGAAGCCCGGCACCGCGAGGTGGCGACCGTCGGGCGCGCGCAGCTCGTAGCTCGGCGCCGTGTAGCGCCGCTGCTCGCGCGGGCCGCCGAGCTTGTGGTCGAGCGCCCGGGCCTCCGGCGAGGGGTCGCGGGCGGCGCCGATGTCGGCGCGCAGCGCCTCCTCGGTGCGCGGCGCGGCGGTCCAGTCGCGCAGGTCGGTGGGATAGACGCCGGCCTCGGTCGCCGCCGAACGGATCAGGCTCTCGTCGTCAAGCAGGCCGCCGGCCAGCGCGCGCACGCGCAGGCCGCGCAGCAGCAGCGCCGCGGGGTGCTCGCCCGCGTGCTCACGAACCGCGACGACCGCGCGACACGCCGGCTCGGAGCTGAACGAACGCGGGTACGGGTGCGGTGCGATCGGCATCCCGTAGCGGCGCTGCAGCCCCGGCGCCCCCTCCGCGAGCTTGTCGGACTCGCCGGGCTCGAGCGTCAGCACGATCATCCGCAGATGCCAGCTGAGCGCGTCGCCGTAGCGCCAGCGCAGCGCCAGTCGCACCGGCTCGGCCGAGAATGCGAACGGGCACGCGGGATCGGTGAACAGGGTGATCTGGACCTCACCGGCCATGCGCGGATCCTCGCACGCGGGAGCGACGCCGGCGCGCCCGTCGGCCGCGAGTGCTTGCGGGTCGCGCACGACATGGGCTCCCGCTCGCACCATTGCCGAGGTCGACGGTTTCCTCCCGCGGCCGGGCCCGGTACATGGCGGCCACACATTCCGGCGTGCAACGGCCCCGGGGAAACGGCGGCACCGACGGGGGGCACGGTCGGTGCGGCGGGCGGGGAAACGACGGCCCCGAGGGGGAGGGCAGGGTTGGGGCGGCGGGGCGGGGAAACGACGGCACCGAGGGGGAGGGCACGGTTGGTGCGGCGCGCCGGGACAACGCCGGCCCCGGAGCAGACGGGGGCGCGACTCGGGCTGTCGGCCCGGGCCACGAACGTGAACAGATCGCCATCTTGAGACTCCCCGAGCCGACTTGGTGACAGATCACCGGCCAGCTGTCATCAGCAGCCAATCCACGGAGACGAGGCCTGGATTGTCGAAAAAGTCACGACGGCACGCCGAGTCCAGATGTCAGCGTGACGGATCGACACCGCGCAACCGCACACGATCGCCAACGCTCGATCCACCCGTCATCGCCACCGCTTGATCCACGCCCCTGCTGAGGACGCTCGAACCCGTCCCGT
>DASUHF010000042.1:0-26541 GCA_036273655.1 Solirubrobacteraceae bacterium
TCGGTGTACTTTGAGCTGTAACCCATTGCTTGCCGCGGCGTATCTGTCGCCAGCACGGCGTCCCCGCGCCGTCCAGAACCCTCTAGAAGGAGACACACTTTCCGTGAGCACCACCACCGTTTCCACGAACGGCTCCTCGCGCCATCAGCACGACAAAGTGCGGGTCGCGATCATCGGCGTCGGCAACTGCGCCAGCTCGTTCGTGCAGGGCGTCCAGTACTACAACGACGCCGACCCCGCAGCGCAGGTACCCGGCCTGATGCACGTCGATCTCGGCGGCTATCACGTCCGTGACATCGAGTTCTCGGCCGCGTTCGACATCGACTCCGAGAAGGTCGGCAAGCCGCTGCACGAGGCGATCTTCGCCGGCCAGAACAACACGCTGAAGTTCGACTGCGAGGTCCCCGACCTCGGCGTCGAGGTGATGCGCGGGATGACCCACGACGGGCTCGGCAAATACCTCCAGCAGAAGATCACCAAAGCGCCCGGCTCGACCGCCGACATCGTCGAGGTGCTCAAGGAGACGCGCACCGACGTCGTCGTCTCCTACCTCCCGGTCGGCTCCGAGCAGGCGACGAAGTGGTACGTCGAGCAGATCCTCGAGGCCGGCTGCGGGTTCGTCAACTGCATCCCGGTGTTCATCGCGCGCGAGGACTACTGGAACAACCGCTTCATCAAGGCGGGCCTGCCGATCATCGGCGACGACATCAAGTCCCAGGTAGGCGCGACGATCGTCCACCGCGCGCTCGCGCGGCTGTTCCACGACCGCGGCGTGAAGCTGCAGCGCACCTCGCAGCTCAACGTCGGCGGCAACATGGACTTCTACAACATGCTCGAGCGCGAGCGGCTGGAGTCCAAGAAGATCTCCAAGACCAACGCGGTCACCTCGATCATGGGCCACGAGCTGCCCGCCGACGACGTCCACGTCGGGCCCTCGGACTACGTGCCGTGGCTGACCGATCGCAAGTGGGCCCACATCCGGCTCGAGGGGCAGGCGTTCGGCGACGTGCCGCTGACCGCCGAGCTCAAGCTCGAGGTGTGGGACTCCCCCAATTCCGCGGGGATCGTCACCGACGCGGTGCGCTGCTGCAAGCTGGCGCTCAACAACGG
Organism: Solirubrobacteraceae bacterium; assembly: GCA_036273655.1. Lineage (GTDB taxonomy): Bacteria > Actinomycetota > Thermoleophilia > Solirubrobacterales > Solirubrobacteraceae > Palsa-465. Next base: position 1,111 of record DASUHF010000042.1, read on the forward strand.
CCTCGCCGGTCAGCTCGATGGCCCCAGCTCCTACCTGATGAAGTCGCCGATGCACCAGCGGCCCGACGCCGAGGCGCACGAGCTGACCGAGCAGTTCATCGAGCGCTACGCGCGCCGCACGGCCGCCGCGCCCGGCGGCGACACCCCGCAAGCGGGCGCAGACGAGCCGGTCGCCACGTCCGAGCACGCCCCCGCGCAGGCCTAGCAACCGCGTACGGCGGCGGTCCGCGCTGGACCGCCGCCGTACCGGGCTTCAGGAGTAGCTCGCGACCGGTGGCCCCCAGTCCTCGGTGTTCGGATCGACGCCGAGGCCCGCGCCTGTCGGCACCGCGATCGAGCCATCGCGAACCGCGATCGGATGCTCGGCGTCGTAGTGCTCGGCGAGGTGTGGGGCGGCGATCCAGGCTCCTTGGAGGAGACGGGGCCGGACGGTGGCGGCGATGTGGACGCAGGCGGCCGCGATCACGTCCCCTCCCCAGGCGTCGTCGCAGGTATGGGGCACGTGGTAGGCGTCGCAGACGTCGCGTAGCGCTCGCATCCCGCTCACACCGCCAGCTCGGGTCAGCTTCAGGCCGAAGCCCTGAGCGACTCCTTCGGTGATCGCGCGGACCAGGGCGCGGAGGTCGACGATGGCCTCGTCGAGGAAGACCGGGTGAGCAACGCGAGCGCTGACGGTGGCGTTCTCCTCGAAGCTGTTGCACGGCTGCTCGAGCACGAGCATCAGGTCGGCGCATTGCCGGCTGATCGAGATCGCCTCGGATGCGGTCCAGGTGCGGTTGGCGTCGACGGCCAGCCGTACCCCTGGCTTCAGGACGGGGGCCACCTTTCTGATCGCTTCGAGGTCAGTCTCGATCGGACGTCCGCCGACCTTCAGCTGCAGGCGGCGAAACCCTTCGGCCTGCTTGGCGACGGCCCGTTCGGCTGCCTCGTCGGGCTCGGCGACCGTGATCGAGTAATACGACGGGACGCGTTCTGCCAGCGCGCCGCCGAGCAGGTCGCAGACGCGCATCCCACAGGACTTGCCGAGCAGGTCCCACAGCGCGATGTCGATCGCCGCCTTGGCGTACTCGTGTCCTGTCAGCGCCCCGTCCATCAGCACGCGCGCCGGCAGAATCCGGCGCGCATCGTGACCGATCAGGTGCGGGATCATCTCCGCCAGCGCCGCTCGCGCACCGGACGCGTGGTGAGGTTGATAGACGGGCCCGACGGGACACGTCTCGCCGTAGCCGACGAGCCCGTCCTCGGTGTGGATCTCGACGAGCGTCGAGTCCAGCGCGTCAAGCGCGGAGTGCCCCATCGCGTACGGTCCGCCGGCGACAGACAACTCGTGCCGGTACACGCGCACCTCGGCGATCCGCGTGTCCTGCCGCGTGTCGAGAGCGCCGAGGGAGACCATTGATGTGTTCACGACCGCCTCCTGCCGTTATGTGTATGTCGCGATCGGTTCGCCGAGCACGTCTAGCCGCGGTGTGACCCCCAGCCCGGGCGTCGCCGGTGCAGTCGCGTGGCCGTCGACCAGCGGGATGGGGTCTGAAACCGTCGTCTTCGTCACCATCTCACGCGCTTCGAGGATGCATCGCAGGTACCGCGGTGGGACCGTCTGGGCGAGATGGACGACGGCGGCGAACGCGATGTCGGAGCCGGTCGTGTCCTGGACCGAGACCGTCAGGCCACCGGCGATGCATATCTCGCGCACGCGCCGCCCGGGGGTCAGCCCGCCGACGCTCGAGACCTTCAGCCCGATCGCGTCGGCCGCGTCATCGGCGATCGCCTGGATCGCCGAGGCAGTGTCGTTGACGAGCTCGTCAAGCAGGATCGGGACGTCGGTGCGCCGCCGCAGCGACAGCGTCTCGCGCCAGGTGCGACACGGTGCCTCGAGCACGAAGTCCAGGCCCGACGGGAGCATCCGGAGCATCCTCAGCGCGGCCTCGGCGGTCATCGCACCGTTCGCGTCGACGAGGAAGAACTCGCCCGCTCGTCGGTCGGCGAGCGCCGCCTCGATCCGTGCCGCATCGAGCGAGGGGTCGTCGCCGATCTTGATCGAGTGCCCGCCGTACCCCCGCTCGCGATAGTGCGCGACCCTGGCGCGCATCTCCTCGGGGTCGGCGGCGTAGATCGACGAGATCGCGGCCAGCGGCGCGCGGGTGCTGCCGCCGAGCAGCTCGCACGCGGGCATCTCGACCGCCTTGCCGAACAGGTCCCAGCACGCGATGTCGATCGGCGCCTTGCCGTCGGCGTGGCCGACGAGCGCGTCGTCCATCGCGTCGTTGACACGATCGACCTGACGCGGGTCCTGACCGAGCACCGACGGCGCGAGCTGCTCGATCGCTGCCCGCACGCCGAGCGGATGCGACGCGATGTAGGTCGACCCGAACGGCGTGCTCTCTCCCCATCCCTCGAGCCCGTCGTCGCTGCGTAGGCGGACGATCGTCGCGTCAAACGAGCGATATTCGCGCCCGCCGGATAACAGGTACACGCCTCCGGAGTACGGCAGCTCGACCGCGAACACGTCGATCTGGGTGATCTTCATCTGGAAGCCGCGCCACCCACGTCGATCACGATGTTGCCGACGTATCGCTTCGCCGAGAACATCTCCTGCGCGGCGGGCAGCTGGTGCAGCGGGAACGTCGCCGCCACGACTGGCGCGATCTGCCCGTTCTCGATCGATGACACGAGCTCGCCGAACAGGTGCGGCGGCGGCACGGTCGCGCCAAGCAGCGCGAGGTCGTTGAGGTACAGCGTTCGCAGGTCGAGCTCGACGCTCGGTCCGGCGACCGCGCCGGCGCAGCAGTAGCGCCCGCCGGCGCGCAGCGTGCCGATCAGCCGCGTCCATTGCGGACCACCGACGAGATCCATGACGGCATCGACGGTGTCGCCGTCGGTCGCGGCGCGCACGCAGGAAACGAGGTTGTGCAGGTCGCGCGAGACGAGCGCAGCTGCCCCGAGCCTCCGGACCTGATCGGCTTTGTCGTCGCCGCACACGGCGATCACCGTGGCGCGCCTGCTGCGTGCCAGCTGCACGAGCGCTGAGCCGACGCCCCCGGAGGCCCCGGTGACGATCACCGATTCCCGTTCGGCGACCGACGCGCGGTCGAGCATGTTCGCCGCCGTGATCGATGACATCGGAAACGACGCGAGCTCGACGTCCGAGAGGCTGGATGAGACCGGATGCACGTTCTGCCACGGCACGGACATGTACTCGGCGAACCCGCCGTCCCGCTCCGAGCCGAGCACGCCGCAGCGCTCAAGCGCGTCGGGTGCGCTCCAGTCGCGCAGCCACGGGTCGACGATCACGCGCCGGTCGCGCAGGTCGCCGTCGACGCCGTCTCCGAGGTCGACCACGTGTCCGCAGACATCGCCTCCCTGAATCCGCGGAAACGTGATCGACCCTCGCCACCCTTTTTGCGCGTACCAACCCACGCGCGTGTTGATGTCGGTGTTGTTGATGCCGCAGGCGCTGACGCGCACGAGCACCTCGCCGGCGCCCACTGCGGGCACCGGCCAGGCCTCCTCCAACGCCAGCCGCTCGGGGCCGCCGTGCCCGGTGAGCACGAACGCGCGCATCGTCTCGGGCACAGCGATGCCGGCTAGGTCAGCCCGTTTGCCTTCAGGAACGCCGACGCGACCGCGCTCGGCGTCTGCTTGTCGATCGCCACCGCCTTGTTCAGCGCGATCATCGAGTGCTGCGTGAGCAGCGCGTTGACCTTGTCGATCAGCTTCAGGAACGTCGCCCCGCCCAGTTGCTTGAGCTTCTTGGTGTTGATCACCAGCGCCACGTTCTGGAAGCCGAACAGGTGCTTGGGGTCGCTCAGCACCACGTACTTCCCGCTCAAGAGCTGCGGGTCGGTGCTGAACGCGTCCGCGGTGTCGACGTTGTGGGCGTCGAGCGCCTGATACTGCAAGCCGACGGCCAGCGGCTTGAACTGGAGCTTCGTCAGCCCGTAGAGCTTCTTGAGCCCGACGACGCCTTCGAAGCGAGTGAGCGTCGGGGGCTGGGCGCCGTAGGTGAACGTCCCCACCTTCTTGAGGTCGCCGATCGAATGCAGATCGTGCGCCTGCGCGTAGCTCTTGAGCACGGCCACGGTGTCGGTGTCCTCAAACGGGGTGAAGTCGCTCATCGACTGCCCGCGCTTGGCGTACTCCTTCTTCACCGTGTTGTACTCGTCCTGCGCGCTTTTGACGACCTTGTGGTTGGTGAAGACGGTCGAGAATGACTCCCCGAGATACTCGGGGTAGGCGTCGATCTGCCCGCTGGTGAGCGCCTTGTCGACGATCTCGGTGGAGCCGATGTTCGGCTTGTAATTGATCGTGTAGCCCTCGTGCTGGAGGTACTGCTTGTAGAGCTCGCCGATGATCAGCTCCTCGGTGAAGTTCTTGGTGCCGAGCGTCAAGGCCGGCTTGCCCTTGCCCGGCAGCGAGGACGACGAGCCGCCGGACGACGACGTTCCGCCAGACGACGAGCCGCCCGAGGCAGCCGAGGAGCTCGAGCTCGAGCCCCCGCAGGCCGCCAGGACGACGACCGCCGCGGCGACCAGCAGGATCGACCAGAGATATCGGGTTGCGGCCCGGGTCGGGCGACGACGGTTCGTGCGATCCAGCACAGTCTTCTCCTTGGATATGGGTTATGACGCGCCGAGGCTGAGGTCGGTCACGCTTGCGGCGGTTCGTGTGGAGTCGGCTCGGTGGCGCAGCGGCGACGGGGTGATCAGTCGCTGCAGGAGCGCGAGCAGCCCGTCGACGGCGAACGCGAGCGCGGCGATCGTGATCGAGGCGGCGACGACGCCGGCGACTCCGTAGCTCGCCTCGTTGGCGATGATGTCGCCGAGCCCGCCGCCGCCGGCGAACGTCGCCAGCGTCGCGGTCGCGATCACGTACACGGTGCCGGTGCGGATGCCGGCGAACAGCAGCGGGGTCGCGAGCGGCAACTCGACGCGGAGCAGCACCTGCCATGGGTGCATGCCCATCGCCCGCGCCGCCTGCACCGCGTCCGCGTCGACCTCGCTGACGGCCACGTAGGCGTTGGTGAGCATCACCGGGCCGGCCAGGATCACCAGCGCGACCATCGTGTTCGTGAAGCCGATGCCGAGGAACGCGATGCCGAGCGAGATCACCGCGAGGCTCGGCAGCGCCCGCCCGATGTTGCTGACGTTGATCGCCACAAACGAGCCGCGGTGCAGGTGGCCGAGCCACACGCCGAGCGGGATCGAAAGCGCCATCGCGACGCCGATCGACGCCAGCGACAGTTCCATGTGCTCTCCCGTCTTTGACAACAGGAGGTGCGCGTTGTCGCCGAAGAACTGGATCAGGGCGTGCATCCGCTACCTCGCGATGCTCCGTCTCGCCCACGGGGTCATCGCTCGCTGCAGCCCCACCAGCAGGCCGTCGGCGGCGAGCGCCAGCAGCACCGCGAGCCCGCCGGCGCCGATGAACTCGGTCTTGAAGCCCGTGCCGATCGCGTCGAAGATCAGCGACCCGAGCCCGCCCGCACCGATGTAGGCGGCGACCGTCGCGACGCTGATGATCGTCACCGTCGCGATCCGGATCCCGGCCACGATCGGCGGCAGCGCCAGCGGCAACTCGACGCGCAGCAGCGTCTGTCGTTGCGTGTAGCCCATCGCGCGCGCCGCCTCGACGGCATCGGGCGGAACGCCCTGCAGGCCGGTGAGGATGTTGCGAAACAGGATCAGCAGCGTGTAGGAGACCAGCGCGATCTCGGCCGTGAACCTGTTGATCCCGGTGATCTGCACCATGATCACGAAGAACGCGAGCGCCGGCCACGTGTACAGGAAAGCGGCGAACAGCGAGAAGCCCGTCTCGAACCAGTGGTAGTGGCGAGCGAGCAACGCCGCGGCGAACGAGATCGGCAACCCGACGCCGACCGCGATCGCGGTCAGCTCGATGTGCACGAGCAGCGGCGGCAGAAACCGTGAGCTGAAGTTGTCGACGAACCAGCTGCCGCAGAACTGGTGGTTGGCGACCACGCATTCGGACGCGTGCCCGAACTTCGGGATCACCGGCGCAGCCGCTGCGATCGGCAGTCCGATGCTCACGCCGACAGCACCTTGCTTCCGGGACTGAGCGTCGCGGTGATCGTCTCCAGGCGCACGATCCCGACCGGATGGGCGGGGTCCTGCTCGTAGACCGGCAGCGATCCGCGGCCCTCTGAGAGCATCAGCGACAGCACGTCGCGCAGCGTGCTCGTGATCGGCACCGACAGGCGGTCGTCGGCGTCGCCGGGGCCGGCCGGCTCGAGCTCGATGTCCTTGAGTGTGCGGACTCGGAGTCGCTTCAATCCGCGGTCGGCGCCGACGAAGTCCGCGACGAACTCGTCGACGGGCCGCGCGAGGATCTCGTCGGCGGTCCCCAGCTGCAGCAGGCGGCCGTCGCGCATGATCGCGATCCGGTCGCCCATCTTGATCGCCTCGTCGATGTCGTGGGTGACGAAGATGATCGTCTTGCGGACCTCGCGGTGAAGGCGCAGGAAGTCGTCCTGGAGCCGGTCGCGGGTGATCGGGTCGATCGCGCCGAACGGCTCGTCCATCAGCATGATCGGCGGGTCGACGGCCATCGCCCGCGCAACCCCGATTCGCTGTTGCTGGCCGCCGGAAAATTCACCCGGGTAGCGGCGCAGGTCGGTGGCCGGGTCAAGGCCGACGAGCTCCAGCAGCTCGCCGGCGCGCTCGCGGATGCGCTGTTTGGGCCAGCCGAGCAGCCGCGGGACGGTCCCGATGTTGTCCTGGACCGTCATGTGCGGGAACAGCCCGATCTGCTGAAAGACGTAGCCGATCCGGCGCCGCAGCTGTGTGACCTCGAGGCCCTGGATGCTCTGGCCGTCGATCGTGATGTCGCCGGAGGTGATCGCGATCAGCCGGTTGACCATCTTCAGCGCCGTCGTCTTGCCGCACCCCGAGGGGCCGATCAGCACGCAGATCTCGCCGGGCGGGATCGCAAAGCGCAGGTGATCGACGGCGAGCTGCGAGCGGCCCTCGTACTGCTTGGTGGCGTCCGCGAACGCGATCTCGGCACAGGTTGACGAGTGCCCGCTGCCAGTCATCGCGTGCGGGTCTCGACCGGACGGGGTAGCCGTAGCTCTGAACGCCGCGGCGTAAGGCAAGTAATGAGTGCTCTCCTCCTGGACTGGTAACCACTCAGTGGTGGGGTCCCTCTAGAGGGTGGAGGCTACTTGACACCGAACGGACCTGTCAAGCGCCTACCGTCCGACGCGATTTCGGCGCTGCGGCGACCGGCGAGCTGCGTTCAGCTCGCTGCGTGGCGGTCGCCGCGCAGGGCGTACTCGATGTCGCGGACGACCGGCCGCGCGTGCCGCACCGCGCGTTCGCGGGCCGGTCGATCGAGACGCTGGCTGAGGCCGCTGATGTTGATGCTCCCGAGCAGCACGTCCTGGTCGCCGAAGATCGGAAGGGAGACCCCGGACAGCCCTTCCTCGAGCTCGTCGACGGTCTCCGAGAACCCTTCGGCCCTGACACGCTCGAGCTCGCGCCGAAGCTCGCGCCGGGTCGTGATCGTGTGCGGCGTGACCGCCCGCAGCGTCCGCGGCAGCAGTTGGTTGAGCCGGGCCTCGTCGCAGGTCGACAAAAGGATCTTGCCGCTCGAGCTGGCGTGCAACGGGAACCGCTGCCCCACCCACGACCGCGGCACGAGATGTTGCGGGCCCGAGATCTGCTGGACGAGCTCGAGATCGCCGTCCTGCGCCACCACGCTCAGCGTGATCGTCTCGCCCACCGATTCGCTGAGCGCGCCGAGCTTGGAGCCGGCGACCTCGCGCAGGACCGTGCCCACGTCGACCTGGCGGGCGAGGCGAACGAGCTCGGGGCCGAGCAGGACTCGATCGTGCTCCGGCAGCCGGATCAGCATGCCCTCGGACTCCATCGTCCGGATCAGCCGCAGCGCGGTCGCGCGCGGCAACCCCGTCTCCCGCGCGAGCGCCGACACGCTTGCGCCACCCGGGTTGGCGGACGTCTGGCGAAGAAGGGCGATTGCCTTCTGGATCGACTGGTTCAGCGGAAGCCTCGGGTACGTCGGACGCGGCGGCATGTTATCGGCGGGCCGTATTGACACCGCACATCCGAGAGGCTAGCGTGCAATCACTGACTGAAGAGGGGCCACCACTAGCTGACGCGGAGCGGGAGGAGCGTGCATTGACCGAGCGGCAAGTCCAACGAAATGGGTCGCGTTCGCTGCCGCCTGCGCGGGAGCGCTTCGCGCAGGAGTCGACCTACGCCGCGACCCGTCGGCATCTATCGGTCGCCGAGACGCTGCTGCCGGAGGCGTACACGTCCGAGGAGTTCTTCGCGCTCGAGCGCGAGCGCGTGTTCGGGCGCACCTGGGTGACGATCGGCTGCGCCGAGCAGGTGCGCGATCCCGGGGACGTGCTGGTAGCCGACGTCGGCGGACGGTCGGTGTTCGCGATCCGGACGCGGGCCGGCGAGCTGCGTGCCTTCTACAACGTCTGCCGCCACCGCGGGACACGCCTGCTCGAGTCCGCCGACGACAAGGTCGGCCGCTTCATCCGCTGCCCGTATCACAGCTGGGCTTATGACCATGACGGCGCCTGCATCGGCACGCCGATGTTCACCGGATCGGAGATCCCAGAGGATCAACGGGCCGCGTTCGACATGGCCGACGTGCGCGAGTTCGATCGACGCGACTACGGGTTGTTGCCGGTCGCCGTCGACACCTGGGGGCCGCTCGTGTTCGTCAACCTGTCAGAGGATCCCGCGCCGCTGGCCGAGCATCTCGGCGACCTGCCCGACCGCAGCGCCGGCTATCGGCTGTCGGAGTGGTCGGTCGCGCGCGTCGGCACGTACGAGATCGGGGCCAACTACAAGCTGGTCGCCGAGAACTTCATGGAGTACTACCACCTGCCGTGGGTTCACCCCGGATTGGTGAAGGTCTCCCCGATCGATGCGCACTACCGCTGGCAGGGGCGCGGCATGTACTCGGGGTTCTGCACCACCCCGATCGCGCCCGACACCGACGACGGAGGCTGGAGCAACGGCGTCGCAGCGATCGGCGGCCTCGACGAGGACGACGCCGTCAGCGCACGGTTTGTGTGGCTGTTCCCGAACGTCGCGATCAACATCCTGCCCAATCACCTGTTCATCATCCTTGCCAAGCCGATCAGCCCGCGGCTGACGTATGAGACGACTTATCTGTTGACCCATCCGGACGCGGGCTCGGGAGACGAGGTGCAGCGCGGAATCGATCAGCTCGCCTCGTTCTGGGACGGGGTCAACCGGGAGGACATCGGCATCGTCGAACGTGTTCAGCAGGGTCTCGATTCGACCCCGTTTCCGGGCGGTCGGCTGTGCTACCGGTTCGAGGAGTCGTTGTACCGGTTCCAGAACATCGTCATCGACCACATGATCGGGTCGCCTCGCGTTCCGGACGGGGACGGCACCAAGACCGTATCGATGTTCAGCGGCCCGCGCGCGTAGCCTGCCGGCCACGGAGGCGGCACCCGGGAGTCGGGTGCCGCCCTCCGCGAACCGTTACGACTTGGCGAGCGTGACCCACTTGTTGAACGTCGCCTGGTTCTGCTGGATCCAGGGTTGAACCGCCTGGGCCGGGCTTTGTCCCTGCGTCTCGCGCTTCATGATCGCGTCCTGATCGGTGATCGGGATCGTGAACTGCGTCAGGAACTTCGCCACTGCCGGATGTGTCGTCGCGAGGTCCTTCTTTCCCACGCTGTATGCGTAGTCCTGTGGGAAGCTCCCTTTCGGATCGCTGAGCCAGCGCAGTGGGAACTCGGCGAATGAGGGCTCCGGCGCCCACAGCGCGACGACCGCGCATTTGTGGGTCGCCGTCGCCGCCTTCAGAGCGGCATCCTCGGCCGCTTCCGAACTTGGCACGAGCGGCATCGTCAGACCGTAGGTGGTCTTGGCGTGTTGCGCCTCGATCGTCTCCCCGGCGCCCGGCGAGGTGACGATGATCTTGCCACCATATGTCGACGCGTACTTGTTGAGGTCTGCGATCGACGTGCCCGGACAGTACTTCGGCACCAGCAAGCCGGTGGTGACGTGCTGGGGGTACAACTTCCCGAACTTCGTCAGCTTCGACCCGTACGTGCTCCAGTACTGCGCGTGCGTATGCGGAAGCCACGCATCCAAGTTGATGTCCGCGTCTCCGTTTGCGGTCGCTTGGTACATCAAGCCAACGCTGCCGAGCTTGTCGAGACTGACTTTGTATCCTGCCTTTTCGAGCACGGCCGTTGCCAGCGCGGTTGACGCGTTGTCATCGTCAAATCCGTTCGTTGCGATCGTGATCGACTTTGAGCTCGCGGAGGCAGCATTGCTGCCGCTCGGGGTCTTACCGGTTGACGAGCTGCTTGACGACCCGCACGCCGCCAGCCCGATTGCCACTACCAGAGCGCCAGCGATCATCGCTTGCCGCGCGGGCAAGCCGAGGTAACGCATCCGATCTCCTCCTTGATGTTGTTGTTAGTGCTTCAAGTGGTCCAACGTGACTGTGCTGTGCGACTCCGGCGCCCCATCCTGCTTGGCTCTCCGACCGTGCATCGACTGCCATCCCCGGACCAGCAGGATGCTCAATGGCAGCTGCCAGGTTCTCATTGCGCCTTGCTGCCTGCTGAAGCGTCGCCCCGCGCCGTGGGTAATGCGATCGAGAACGATTGCCAGCAACACGACCGCGAGGCCGGCGACAAACCCGTCGCCCACGTCAACTTGAGTGATGGCGTTGATGATGTTCTGCCCCAGTCCGTTGGCGCCGATCATCGACGCGATGATCACCATCGACAGCGACATCATGATGCACTGGTTGACACCCACGAGAATCGATGGCAGGGCCAGCGGTAACTGGACCTTGCGTAGGATCTGTGACCTGGTGGCACCGAACGCCGTGCTGACCTCGATCTTGTCCGTCGGCACCTGACGAATGCCAAGCGTGGTCATCCGGATCGGTGGCGCCGAGGCGAAGATGATCGTGGAGATGATCGCCGGCACCGCGCCGACGCTGAAGAACATCACCGATGGGATCAGGTAGACGTACGGCGGCATCGTCTGCATGAAGTCGACGATCGGCTTCACGAAGCTTTCGCGCCGCTCGCGCAATCCGGCCCAGATGCCCACCGGCAGCGCGATCGCCAGGGAGAACACGGTTGCCGTCAGCGTCAACGCCAGCGTGTCGAGCGTCGGCGACCACAGTCCCAGGTTGCTGATCAGGCCAAGCGCGACGAACGTTCCCACGACGCCGGTGAGGCCGATGAACTCCCACGCCAGCACCATCACGATTGCGAACAGGGCAGCTTCGGGAATCCCGTGGAGCGCGTTGCTGATCGCATCGTCGATGCTGCCGAGCACGCTCGAGATCACGTGGAACAGGCCCGTGGCGTGGGTGAGCAGCCACTGGGTCGCTGAGTCAACCCACTTTGCAAGTGGTAGTTGCGGCAGCCCAAATATCGCCCGGACGGTCATGATCTGACCTCCGTTTCGGACACGAGTGGTCCTCGACCGAGGACCCGTACCACCGTTTCGGCGGTCACGCTCCCGATCGTCCGCCCGTCGTCGGCTGCGACTCGCAGGGACGAGACCCCAGGGGCGCCGAGCAGGCCGATCGCCTCCGCGAGTGGGGCTCCGGCGCGTGTGACGGGAGCGTCTGCCGGCGGCACGTCATCGATCAGGGCGTGTTCGACTCGCAGTACCTCGAGCTGAGGCACGTGGGTGACGTAGCGCTCGACCACCTCATCCTTGGGTGCAAAGCAGACCTCCGGGACGGTGCCGACCTGCCGCAGCACACCGGCGTGAAGGAGAGCGATGCGGTCCGCGAGGACGACGGCGTCCGTCAGGTCGTGGGTGATCAACACGATCGTCTTCTGCAGCCGCTTCTGGATTTCAAGGAGCTGCTTGCGCAGCTCTTCGCGGATCAGCACGTCCAATGCGGAGAACGGCTCGTCCATCAGCAGGACATCGGGGTCCAGCGCCAGAGCGCGGGCAAGGCCGACGCGCTGCAACTGGCCGCCGGACAGCTCGTCGGGGTAGGCATGCTCCCGCCCTTCCAGACCGACCAGACTGAGGGTTTCGCCGGCGCGCCGCTCGCGTTCGGCGCGGCTTACGCCGCGAAGCTCTAGCCCGAAAGCGGCGTTTGAGATCACGCTTCGGTGCGGGAGGATCCCGAACAGCTGGAAGATCATCCCGAGCCGCGAGCGCAGCTCTCGCAATGACGTTCCGCCGGCCGCGACATCGGTGCCGAGCACGCGTACCGTTCCCGCGGTTGGCCGCACCAAGCCATTGAGCGAGCGCAACAGCGTCGTCTTCCCCGATCCCGACAGGCCGACCACGACGAAGATCTCCCCTGGATGAATCTGCAGCGACACGTCGCGCAGCGCCGCGGCGGATTCGGTCCAGCCGGCGCCCCGCGCGATCTCGCTGCGCGCCTTGGGTTCCTGAGGGCCATACACCTTCCACAGCGCGTCGATATCGATGACCGGAGCGTCGGCGGCCCGGTCGGCCTGCGCCGGCTCCCGGCGGGGCGTTCCCTCGCTCGGCGCCGGGCGTCGCTTCAGCCCGAGCATCGGTCGGCGCCTTCGCTCGCCCGTGGTTGACGTGATTGATGTCGTCGTCCGCTCACGGTTGTTCCTCCCTCGTGTTGGCCCCCGGTGCCCCCGCAGGCGGGGCCGCGGTTGCGCCGCGATCACGCGCTTGTGCAAAGCGGGCGGGCCGGAACGCCTGCAGAGCGGCCACGTCGGCACCGTCGAGAAGCTCGCTGGTCGCCATCTCGGCGGCGGCCGGGGCAAGCGTCGTGGCCGCGTGTGCGGCGATCAGGTACAGGCCCGAGACGTTGGGCAGCCAGCCGATGGTGGGAAGCCCGTCGCGCGGCAGCGCTCTGATGCAGATCGTCGCCGACTCGATCTGCGCGCCGGCGAGCGAGGCGACGTACGGTCGTGCCGCGTCGAGCGCGGCTTGAGCGAGCGAGCGAGCGTGCGCGCTCTGCGCCGCCGCGCGAGACCGGTCTTGCTGCAGTTGCGCGTCGACGTCTCCCGACCAGACGATCAGCCGCCCGTCCGCACCCGTGCGGATGTTGACGCCGTCGGCGATCACCATCCGCCGCAGCCGATGCGTCACCGGCTTCGTCGTCACGATCAGTCCGGGGGTTGCGGCGCCGGGCTCGTCGACGGTCATGACCGACAGCTCGACGCCGGCCTGGCGCAGTAGCGCGTCGCTCCAGCGCCCGCAGCAGCACACCGCCAGCTCGGTGTCGATCCGCCGCCCGGAGGCGAGCGTCACCGAACGAACCCGGCCTCCTCGCGCCTCGACGCCGGTGACGGCATCGTCGGTGTGCAGCTCGAGCCCGTGCGCGACCGAGCGGTCGACGAGGTCGGCGACGAGCGCGGCGCCGTCGACGTAGCCCTCGTCGGTGTAGAACAGGATCTCGTCGACCGCCTCCGGAACCCGCAGGTCCGGTTCGATCTCTAACAGCCCGTCGCGGGTCAGGCGCGCGACCGGGTAGCCGGCGTCCCTGAGGCGCTGGGCGTGGTGCAGCAGCGCGTCCCATCCGCCGGGGTCGCTCTCGAACTGCAGGCAGCCGACGTCGTGCAGCCAAGGCGCCTGCCCCAGCTCGGCCCGGAGCTGCCGGTAGCCGGCGATCCCGGCCGCGCGCAGCCCGAAGTAGTCCCAGTAGCCGGCATAGCTGGCGTTGACGTGCGCGTACCCGGTCGCGGTCGTGCCCGATCCCGGCGCTTGGGCATCGACCAGCGTCACGCGCGCACCGCGCCGCAGAAGGCGGTAGGCAGTCAGCGCGCCGAGCACGCCGGCCCCGATGATCACGACACGCTCGTCACTCATCCCACACGAACCCCACGTCGGCCAGTGACTCACGATTGAAGCCCCAGGCGATGTGCAACTCGTCGGCGCGGTCGTTGTGAATCCGGTGACTCGTCCCGGCCGGGATGAACAGGCTCGTTCCGCGTTCGCCGCGAACCTGCCGGTCGCCAACCGTGAAGATGCCACTGCCGGCGATCACGTAGTACCACTCGTCGGCGTGCGGGTGATGGTGTAGGAGGTGCACGTCGCCGGGTGAAAGCCACGCGACGCCGACCATGAAGTCCGCGCCGGTCAGCTCGCGTGAGATCAGCTCGGCCATCCGGCCCTGGTCACGCGGATCCCCTCCGGCGGCGATCCACGTCTCCGCAGTCGAGTCGGACTGGTCGATCACCGGCACCTCGTCGGTCGCGACCACATACCGCGGCTGCTGCCGCGTGGGTTGAACGTCATGTGTCATAGGTCACCGTTCTGATCGCTCGCGGCTCGAGCGGCTGCGCGACCGCCTCCCAGTCCGAAGACCGCAGGCCCGCCGACTGTCCCCCGTCGACGGGCACGATCGTGCCGTATACGAACGAGGCTTCGTCTGAGAGCAGGAACGTCACGACCGACGCCACTTCTGATGGCTCACCGGGCCGGTCGAGCGGGATCCGGCTGCGCGCCTTGGCCCAGTACGCGGCATCCGGAAGCCTGCCTTCGGAGATGCGGGTGCGGATGTAGCCGGGCGCGATCCCGTTGACGCGGATCCCGTAGGGCGCGAGCTCGAGCGCGAGCGTGCGCACGGCCATCAGCACCGCCCCTTTTGACGTGTTGTAGGCGACCTGCAGCTCCTCGCCGAGCCAGCCGGAAACCGATGCCGTGAACACGATCGCGCCGCCGTCGGTCATCGCGCGCGAAGCCGCGACCGCCAGCCAGTACGCGCCGCGGACGTTGACCGCGAGCATGCGGTCGAGGTCGTCGACCGTCTCCTGCAAGAAGTCGACGTAGTTGACGATGCCGGCGTTTGACACGACGAAGTCCAGCCGCCCGAACGCCTCGATCGTGTCCCGCACGGCGGTTTCGGCTGCCGCGGTGTCGCCGATGTCGATGGCGAGCGCGATCGTCTCGGCCCCGAGCGCGGTCAGGTCGTCGCGCACGCGTTCGAGATCGTCGCTGTCGGTGGGCGCCGCCAGCAGTGCGATCGCGGCGCCGTCCTGGGCGAGCGTTCGCGCGATCGCCTCGCCGATTCCGCTGCTCGCGCCGGTCACGAGGGCGACGCGATTCTCAAACCGTCTCACGGATGCCTCCCCCGTTCGCGGACGCGGCGAATCGTCGTCGTGATGACACGTCCGGGTTCTCGACCGCCTCCCAGTCACTGTCGCGCCAACCGGCGGTCTCGCCGCCATCGACGGTGAACACCGCGCCGGTCACATACGAGGCCTCGTCTGAGAGCAGGAAGGTGGTGACGTTGGCGACCTCCTCGGGGCGTCCGACGCGGTCGGCCGCGATCCGGCTGCGCTGCTTGCTCCAGACGGCCGGGTCCGCGACCCATGCGTCGGTCGCCGGCGCGCTGATCACCCCGGGCGCAACGGCGTTTGCCCGGATCCCGTACGGCGCGAGCGCTACCGCGAGCGACCGAGCCAGCTCGAGCACGGCACCCTTCGAGACGTTGTAGGCCGCGAACCGCTCGATCGCGCGAAAGCCGCACGTGGAGGCGGTGCACACGATCGACCCGCGGCCCGCGCTCGCCATCGCGCGCGCCGACTCCTGCGCGAGCAGATACATGCCCCGGACGTTGACTGAGAGCATCTGGTCGACGAACTCCGGCGTCTCGTCGAACAATGGCCGCTCCGGGTAGATGCCGGCGTTTGAGACGAGGTGATCGACCTTCCCGAACGTGTCGAGCGCGAGACGGACGGCCCGCCGTGACGTCTGCGGGTCCGCGATGTCGCCGGCGAGCCCCTGCGTGTCGTGTCCGACCGCGGCGCAGACGTCATCGAGCGCCGCCGCATCGCGTGGGGCTGCGAGCAGCACCAACCGCGCGCCTTCGACGGCGAGTCGCTCGGCGGTGGCACGGCCCATGCCGCTGCTGGCGCCGCTGACGATCGCGACTCGGTCAGCGAACCGTCTCATCCATCCTCCCTCTGATCTCGGTCGCGGGTCATTGCCGCGGGTGCACTCGTGATCCAGCGAGCACCAGGTCGGTCCCGTCACCGCGGCGGATCCAGGCCTTGTACCCGTCGTCGTAGTCGCGCGCCCAGACGATCAGACGGGCGCTGTCGCCGTCCGCCTCGCACGCCCGGTCGCCCTCCTCGTCGAGTCCCCTCCACACCCGCACGAACGGGTTGGCTTCAAGCTCCCGGGCAACGGTCGTGCGCCCGTCGTGTCCGGGCAACAGGACGGTGTCGGCAGGCAGCGCGAGCAAAACCTCCATGATCGAGCGCTTGAGGTCGACGAAGTCGGTGTGTCCCGGCGAAATGAGCCCGCCGATCGAGCCGCGAAACAGCGTGTCGCCACTGAACACGTGACCATCGATCAGCGGCGAGATCGAGCCGGCGGTGTGCCCCGGCGTCTCGAGGATCCTGAGTGTCAGCGCGCCGATCTCGACGACCGTGCCCGCGCGCGCGTCAGCGGTGGCGATCGGGATGTGCGGGCGCTCGAACGGGTGACACAAAATCTCGACCGCGGGGAACGCCTCGCGGATATCCGCGGCGTGCTCGTGGTGATCGTCGTGGCGATGGGTGATCACGACATGCGTGATGTCGAGCTCGCGACGTGCTGCGAGGCGCAGGAACTCGTCGACCGGCGGCCCCGGGTCGATCACGACCGCCGCCGAGCTCGCGCCGCCGGCCATCAGGTAGCCGTTTGAGGCCCACTCGGGGTGCACTGCGGTCTCGAGGATCATGCGATCGCGCGAACCCGGTTGGTGAGCTTGCCGACGCCGTCGATCTCGACGCTGACCTCGTCGCCCTCGCGCAGGCCGACGGGCGGATTGCGAAACACGCCGACGCCGGCGGGCGTGCCGGTCAGGATGACGTCGCCAACCTCGAGCGTGGCGGTCCGCGACACGAAGCTGATGATCTCCGCGACGCCGAAGATCATGTGCGCGGTCGTGGAGTCCTGCATCACGGTCCCGTTCAACGACAGCCGGATCCGAAGGTCCTGCGGGTCGGGCACCTGTTCGCGCGGCACGAGCGCGGGTCCGATCGGACAGAACGTGTCAAGGCTCTTGCCCCGCACCCACTGTCCGTCTGCGAACTGCAGGTCGCGCGCGGTGATGTCGTTGGCGCACAAGTACCCCGCGACGTGCTCAAGCGCCCGCTGCTCGGCGATCGCGCGGCCGCGACGGCCGATCACGACCGCCAGCTCGGCCTCGTAGTCGGTCTCGACCCCGTCCGGGACCAGGATCTCGTCGTCCGGGCCGATGAGCGTGTTCGGCCACTTCGCGAACAGCAGCGGCGTCGCGGGCGCCTCCAGGCCGGCCTCGGTCGCATGATCGCGGTAGTTGAGCCCGACGCAGATCACCTTGGATGGCATCGCGATCGGCAGCTTCGGCCGCTGTGACTCGGGCGCCGCGGCGGTCGCGTCTGTTCCGCTCCTCGGCATCACGCGTGGTCAGCTTCAAGCGCGGGGGTGGCGTTGGCCCCAAGGAACGTCGCGTCGTCGAGCGCGAGCACGAGCGCCAGCAGCCCACCGAAGTAGCCATGGTGGCGCAGCCCCTCCATCACGCCGGCCGCCCCGAAGCTGAACATGGACTTGGCGTCGTAGTTGGCGTTGTTGTGAAACCACTGCGCGAGGTTCGCGAAGTGGACCTCGAGGTACGGCCGGCCGGATTCCATCAACGCGTCCCGCGTGGCCATACCGAACATCGTCAGCCCGGCCGGGTTGATCATGAACGCGTCGACGTCGTCGGCGACCCCGTGGATGTAGTTCAGGATCTCGCCCTCGATGTTCGACGTGTAGTGCTGCACCTGGACGCCGAGCTTGGCCGCGAACTCGTCCACCGCCGCGTTCAGGTCGTCCAATGAGCTGATCGAGCCGAACAGGCCCGGATCACGCTTGCCCAGCGCGGACATGTTCGGGCCTTGAATCAGCGCGATCCGCCATGAGCGCGCGCCTGGAGCGCGGAAGTCGGGCATTCGTCGTCCTCTCCTTGGTTCGGGTGAGCCGAAAGGGACGTGGCTCGCCGCCGGGCGGCGACGTCCGCCGGACGGCAGGCAGGGATGGACATTCCTCCGTCGCCCGGGATGGACATTCCTCCGTCGCCCAGATCGACACTCCTCCGTCGCCCGGGATGGAGACTTCTTCGTCGCCTCTCGGGAGACACAAGGCTCCTTGCTCGGCCACGACCAGTCGGCTCAGTAGTGACTCTCCTGCGTCATAATATGCATATTCGATTTTGTTGTCAACCGATGACGCCTCGGCGAAGCCGACAGGTGCGCGAGGATTGGGAAAACGGGACGTCCGGGGACGTGCAGAATCTCCCCGTCCGCACCCGCCAGCCCGTCTCGCCATCCGCACCCACCAGCCCGTCTCGCCATCCGCACCCACCAGCCATCCTCGTGTCGCGCGCCGATCGGCGCGACGACGACCTACATCGCGCGATCGGTGGACGGCGCCGGCGGCAGCTCGCTCTTGCGCGCGGCAAGCTCGTTGGAGACGTGCGTCACCGTCTGCGTCAAGTGGTGGGCGACGGCCGCCGCCGCGCGTTCGGGATCACGCGCCTCGCAGGCGGCCAGGATCTCACGATGCTCTGCCTCGATCCGCGCCGAGGGCAGTGCGGTGGTCGCATAGATCTGCAGGTACGCGTCAGACGCCGCTCGCAGCCCGGCGATCATGTCGACCAGCCGAGCCCGGCCCGAAACCGCGTAGATCCGTGTGTGGAATTCGGTGTTGAGGCGGACGTACCGCATTGACTCGCGGCATGTATGCATCTCCTCGAGCACCTCGGCGGCTCGTTCGGCGTCGGCCGCGGTGAACCGCTCGGCGGCTTTGGCGATCGCCAGCGTCTCGAGCGCGATCCGGATCTCATAGTGCTGTCGAAGGTCGTCCTCGCTGGGCAC
This sequence comes from Solirubrobacteraceae bacterium, assembly GCA_036273655.1. Classification (GTDB taxonomy): domain Bacteria; phylum Actinomycetota; class Thermoleophilia; order Solirubrobacterales; family Solirubrobacteraceae; genus Palsa-465. Next base: position 19,949 of record DASUHF010000042.1, read on the forward strand.
GAACACCGTGGCACCACGCTGAGGATCGATCCGCGCCAGGCCCTGCCGTTCGAGGATCCCGAGAGCCTCTCGGACCGGGGTGGTGCTGACGTTGAAACGGCGAGCCAGGTCGTTCTGGCGCAGGCGCGTGCCTGCCGGCAGTCGCCCGCTCGCGATGTCGACGCGGAGCGCCGCGGCGACCGACGACGCGATCGTCTTCCAGCCGGCGGAGTCTCCTGATTCCTCGAGCAGCGCCATCAGTTCGCCAGATGTGCAGATTGCATAATCGGATGTACAGCGTAGGACGCTCGGGTCGCGCGCGCCCGCCCGGGTTCGAACCGGCGGGCGGTTGGTCGGCTCGTGGTGCGCCACGCTCGAACGCTGACCCGGCGCGCCACGACCGGATCCGATATCACGATCAGATGGGCAAGCGCCGCCGTCGGTCCGCATCGCCACCGATCGGCGCCGGTCCTGACCTGGTCGTCGAGCGCGACCCGGAGCATCCGTCCGGCCGGTTGCTGCGCCAGGGCCAGATGGAGGCCTCGTACGTCGACCTGGCCGACCCGACTCACCTGGAGTTCGACTACCTGCGCTGGATCCGGATCGTGCTGCGCGTCGCCGGCGCGCGGCGGGTGCTGCACGTCGGCGGCGGCGCCTGCGCGCTGGCGCGAGCGCTTGCCGCCGAGGATCCGGACGGCCGCCAGGAGGTGTGCGAGTCAGACGCGCGTGTGCTCGAGATCGCGCGCGCCCACCTCGGCCTGCGCCGCGCGCGCGGGCTGCGCGTCCGTCACGCCGAGGGTCGGGCGTTCATCGCCGCTCATCCCGACGCACGATGGGACGCGGTCGTGATCGACGCGTTCGAGGGCGCCCGCGTGCCGCGCCGGCTGATCACCGCGGAGGCGCTGGCGGCGGTCGCGCGGGCCTCGCCGCTCGTGCTCGTCAACGTCGTCGACGACCGCACGGCGCGCGACGTGCGGCTGATCGCGGCGGCGGCGCGGACCGCGTTTGGGTCCGTTTGGACGATCGGTGGGCGGTCGGGCAACACCGTGGTCGCGGGCGCAGCCGCGCAGCTCGACCTCGCGCTCGTCGCCGCGCGCGCCGCCGCCGACCCGTCGCCGCCTCGCGTGACCTGGCCCGCGACGCTTGCGGCGCTGCTGTCGGGGACCGCGCCGCTGCGCGACGACGACCTGTAGCTGCGTCGGTCCGCGTCGCTGCGATCCTTCATCGCCCGGCCGCTTGCCGCTTCGAGGCGCATGGGAGCCGGCCTCAGACCCATTAAACGATGCACTGCCGACCGATGAGCCGCCCTGGCACCGCCCGCTCGCCTCGCCCGGCGTTCTCGCCCTCAGCCGGTTGCGCCCGGTTGGGGCAGCCTCGTCCGGGTCACTTGCGGCCCGGCAGTTCGAGTTCGCGCAGGCGCACCGGGTCGGCGAGCACGTCGATGTCGGTGATTCGGCCGTGGGCGACCGTGAATCCGGCGACGGCGAAGGTTCGTCCGCGGGGGGCGACGATGACGCCGGCGGCGCCGTTGACGAGCGCGGGTCGGGCGGAGGCGGCGAGCGGTATGAAGACCCGGGCTTGCTGGAGCACCGCGTGTGCGCCCCGCACATCGATCGCCGGCTGTACCGTGCCGCGGTCGACACGGAGCACGACGTCGGGGTCGAGCACCTCGAGGAGTGCGTCGAAGTCGCCCTCGCGCGCGGCGGCGAGGAACGCATCGACCACCTCGCGCTGACGCGAGAGGTCGGCGTCAGGTGTGGGGGTTGCGCCGCGCACCCGGCGCCGAGCGCGGCTGGCAAGCTGCCTGGTCGCCTCCGGGGATCGCCCGACGATCGGGGCGATTTCCTCAAACGGGACGGCGAAGGTGTCGTGCAGCACGAACGCCAGTCGCTCGGGGGGCGTCAGCGACTCGAGCACGACCAGCAGCGCGAGACCGACCGAGTCGGCCAGCAGCGCTTGCTGCTCGGGGTCGCTCTCATCCGCGGAGCTCACGATCGGCTCGGGCACGTGCACGCTGTGGGGGTCTTCGCGGCGGGCTTTGCGGGTGCGCAGCATGTCCAGGCACACGCGGGCGGTCACGGTGGTCAGCCAGCCGCCGAGGTTCTCGACGCGGCTGGCATCGGTGCGGCTGAGCCGCAGCCAGGACTCCTGGACGGCGTCGTCGGCCTCACTGAGCGAGCCGAGCATCCTGTAGGCCACGGCCCGAAGATGGGTTCGGTTGCGCTCGAAGGCGTCGGTCAGCAGGTCGCGCTCGCTCATGCCTCGGACCCGATCTCGGTTGGTGTCGCGATCTCAGCGCCGGTCTCGCGGCGGGCGTTCGTGTCTGTCTCGGTGGCGGGCTGATCGGGCTCGCCGCGGGTATTGGTCGCGCGTAGCGCGATGAGCGCGGCGCCGAGGATGAAGATGCTGCCGACCAGGAGAGCGCGGGAGACCCCGGCGGTCAGCGCGTGGGCGGCGGGTGCGCCGCTTGCGAGCAGGTGGTGTGTCCGGCCGGTGGCCAGCGCGGTGAAGATCGCCAGCCCCAGCGCGCCGCCGAGCTGCTGGGAGGCGTTCAGCAGCGACGCGGCCAACCCCGCCTTGTCGGTCGGCACGCCGGCGTTGGCGGCGGTCGTGACGCCCACGAACACCGGCCCGAACCCGAGCGAGAGGATCAGCATCCCCGGCAGCAGATCGCCGAGAAAGTTGCCATGGACGGGGATCCGTGACAACCAGTACATGCCGCCGGCCGCAACCAACGCGCCAACGACGATCACTGGCCTGGTCCCAACCCGCGACAGCAGCTGCGAGGAGACGCCTGCGGAGATGCCGATTGCGAAGCACAGCGGCAAGTAGGCGGCGCCCGTCTGGATCGGTGAATAGTGAAGGACGTTCTGCATGTACAGGGTGAGGAAGAAGAACATCGCCAGAAACCCCGCGAAGGCGATCAGCTGGGTGACGTTCGAGAAGCCCAGCCCGTTGATGCGGAAGATGTCAAGCGGCGCGATCGGGTTTCGGTGCCGCAGCTCGTTGCCGACGAACGCGGTCAGGAGCGCCAATGCGGCGGCGAGCTCGCCGAGCGTGCGCACGTTGCCCCAGCCGACGGTCGGGGCCTTGATCAGCGCGTAGACGAGCAGCAGCATCCCGCCGGTGGCGAGCACTGCCCCGCGAAGGTCGAACGTGGCATGGCGGGCGCGGGGGCGTTCGCCGTCGATCAGGGCGAAGATCCCGGCGAGCACGAGCACGGCCGCGATCGGGTTGACGAACATCACCCACCGCCACCCCGGGCCCTCCGTCAGCAAGCCGCCGAACAGCACCCCCGCGGCCGACGCCAGCCCGCCGACCGCACCCCACACGCCCAGTGCGGTGTGCCGCTCCTTTCCCTCCTTGAATGTCGTAGTCAGGATCGACAACGCCGCCGGCAGCATCATCGCCGCACCGATCCCTTGCGCCAGCCGCGCGCCGACCAGCACCCCCGCGCTGGCGGCAAGCCCGCCGGCCAACGACGAGCCGCCCAGCAGCACCGTGCCTGCAACCAGCACCCGACGGCGGCCGAGCAGGTCCGCGGCGCGGCCACCCAGCAGCATGAAGCCCCCGTAGGTGAGCAGGTAGCCGCTCGGGACCCAAACCAGGCTGGCCACCGAGAAGTGCAGCGCGTGGCGGATCGACGGCAGCGCGATGTTGACGATGGACGCATCGACGAAGTCCAGGAACGCGATCGCGCACAGCAACGCGAGCGTGAGCTTGCCCGCGCGAGTGCGCAGAAACGAGGGTTGAGGAGTTGTGGTTTCCATCTGCAAGGGCCTCCGTGATCGGACTGACACTCCGATGACGGATCCCCGGCGCAGAATGTGACGAGGAGACGGCGCGCGCCTGATTCAGCGCTCAGCGCCCGGCTGCCCGGTGGCGCGCGATCTCCGGCAGGCACAGCAGCTCGGTCAGGTCGCCGATGCGCTCGACGTCGCCGGGATCGATCCCATCGCCCCAGCCGTCGGCGGGCCGGTGGACCCAGACCGGTCGGATGCCGGCGGCGCGCGCCCCGGCGATGTCACGCGACGTGTCGTTGCCGACCATCGCCGTCTCGTCGCGGTGCACGTCGAGCTCGCGCAGCGCCACCGCAAACGGCTCCGGCGACGGCTTGCCGACCCCGACCATCTCCGACACGACGACGACGTCGAAGCAACCGTCGAGGCCGGTCCGCTCGAGCTTTGCGCGCTGCAGACGCTCGGCGCCGTTGGTCACGATCCCGAGCGCGAACCGACCGCGCAGCGCCGACAGCACCTCGTGGGTCTCCGGATACGGCGCCAGCGCTGCCATCCGCGCCTCGCGCCACACCCCCACGAGCTCGGTCGAGGTGCCGCGCTGCGCCTCGGGCAGCACCGCCTCGAACGCCTGCGCGTGCAGCCGCGGGATGAACGCGCGCATCCGGTCTGGCTCGGGCCCGACCGCGGTCAGGTCCCCGTGCAGCCCCTCGGCGAGGCTGAAGTGGACGCGCTGCGCGTACTCCCGTGGGGCGCCGGCGCACCACACCGCGTGCGCCGCGTCGCGCAGCTGGCGCACGCGCTCGATCGTCGCCGCGCCCCACACCCGCTCGGCCACGGCCTCGTAGCCGGCGACGATCGCCGGCTCCTCGGGGACGAGCGTGTCGTCGAGGTCGAACAACAGCGCGCGCACCGCGGGGACGGTAGCCGGTGCCGGGAACCACCTGTCCGAGACGGTGAGGTGGATATCAAAGCGACGATATACGCCGCTTTGATATCCAGCACTTAATCGATCAATTTGCTTGCGGCAGATGCCGCGCGGATGTCCCGGAAGGCGCCGCGCGGACCGCGGCGTCGAGCGCCGGCGCCAGGTCGCCGTTGCGCCGGACCCGCACCCCGCCCCCCAGCCCGAGCCAGCGAGCCGTCACCGCCAGTTCGGCGGCGAGCTCGGTCGCGACCCGCTCGGCGTCGACGTCGGGCTCGGCGAACGCGCCCTGCACGAGCAGCACGCCGGATTGACGGTCGGACTTCAGATCGACGCGCGCGACCAGCGCCTCGTCGAGCAGGAACGGCAGCACGTAGTAGCCGTACACGCGCTTGGGCGCCGGCACGTAGATCTCGATCCGGTAGTGGAACCCGAACACGCGCAGCGCCCGCTGGCGAAACCAGATCAGCGGATCGAACGGAGACAGCAGCGCGCGGGCGCGGAGCGGCCGCGGACGCGGCGCCTCGTGCCAGAGGTACGCGGGCGCGGCCCAGCCGCGAACCTCGGTCTCGATCAGCTCGCCGGCGGCGACGAGCTCGGCGACGCGCTGCTTTGACTCCGCCCGCGGCAGCCGGAAGTAGTCGCCGAGGTCGGGCTCGGTCGCGATCCCGAGCGCCCGCGCGGAGATCCGCATCAGCTCGCGCTGGGCGTCCTCGCGAGGCGGGGTCGGCGTCTGGCGCACCTCGGGCGGCAGCACCCGCTCGGTGAGGTCGTAGAGACGCTCGAAGTTGATCCGGCGCGCCGCGGTGATCTCCCCGCGCGAGAACAGGTGCTCGAGCGCGATCTTGCCGTCGTGCCAGTTCCACATGTGACCGGGACGCGGGTCCGCCCGCACGAAGTCGGTGTCGCCGGCCCGGACCGGGCCCCGCTCGCGGACGAGCTCCAGCGTGTCGGCGACGAGCTGCGGCTGCTCGCGCGCGATCCGCTCCATCGACCCCCAGTGCCCGTCCTCCTCCATGCGCCAGCGCAGCAGGACGTGCGTGCGCGCCGGCAGCAGCGACGCCTCATGCGCCCAGTACTCCAGCAGCCGGCGGTTGACGCGGCCGCTCGTGTGGCCGGCGAGGCGGTCGAGCACGGCGATGTCGTACGGGCCCAGGCGTGAGAACACCGGCATGTAATGGGCGCGCATGAAGACGTTGACCGAGTCGAGCTGCAGCATCCCGATCCGTTCGATCAGCGCCATGATCTGCCGTGCGCTCGGGCCTGAGGCAACGGACGGGCGACGCCGGCCGAACCCCTGGGAGGCGAGCGCAATCCGCCGCGCCGCGAGCTCGGTCAGCCGTGTTGCCATCTGCGTAACTGTGCCGCAGCGCGCGGCGGGACGGCGGGCGGTCAGCAGAGGTCGAGCCCGGCCGCGCGCGCCTGCTCGAGCGCGTCCGAGTAGCCGGCGTCGGCGTAGCGGGCGACGCCGAGCGCCGGGTCGGAATGGAACACGCGCGCGATCTTGCGCGCGGCGCGCTCTGAGCCGTCGGCGACGACCGTCATCGCCGAGTGGATGCTGCGGCCGATGCCGACGCCGCCGCCGTTGCCGATCGCCACCCAGGTCGCGCCCTGGGCGGCGTTGAGCATCGCCGACAACACCGGCCAGTCGGCGATCGCGTCCGAGCCGTCGCGCATTCCCTCGGTCTCACGCGAGGGGGAGGCGACCGAGTGCGGATCCATGTGATCGCGGCCGAGCGCCAGCGGCCCGATCGCGCCGCGCGCGACGAGCTCGTTGAGCCGGGCGCTGACGGCCTCGCGCTCGCCGAGGCCGAGCCAGCAGACCCGCGCCGGCAGCCCCTGATCGGGGACGCGGGCGCGGGCGAGCTCGAACCACTTGCGAAGCGACGCGGTGCCGATCACGTCGAGCACCGTGTCCTCGCTGCGCCGCAGGTCGGCCGGATCGCCGCTCA
>DASUHF010000043.1:0-19577 GCA_036273655.1 Solirubrobacteraceae bacterium
CGGCGGGCATGCAGTACTGGCAGCGGAAGTTGCAGCGATCGGTGACCGAGACCCGCAGGTCGCCGATTACCCGGCCGTGTCCGTCGCGCAATGGCTCCGCACCCATGGCAATAAGGCTACCCCGGCGGACCGCCCGAACCCAGTCTGGCGCCCACGCCTACGCGCTGCGTAGGCAGCGCCGAGATGGATCCGTGGCGGGCTTTCGATTCGAGGTCCTTACAGCTCGCCGGCCAGGAGCCCGAAGCAGACCATGTCGTGGCGCTCGCCGTCGTACGTCGTCCAGCGCGACCGCAGCACCGCCTCGCGGGTGAAGCCGGCGCGCTCGGCGACGCGCTGCGAGCCGGGATTGTCGACCGCCGCCTGCAGCTCGATCCGCTCCAGCCCGAGCGCCTGAAAGCCCCAGGAGCAGATGAGCCGCACCGCGCGGGTCGCGTGGCCGGCGCCGCGGGCCGCGCTCGACAGCCAATAGCCGACCTCGGCGCGGCCGGCCTCCCAGGCGAAGTGCGCCAGCGCGATCGACCCCAGCAGCTGGCCGTCGGCGCTTGCGACGATCGCGTACGGCGCCCGGACCCCGACATGCAGCCCGTCGTAGCGAGACATCAGGTACGCGCGCGCGTCGCTTGAGCGGTACTCGCGAGGCAGGCCCATCCAGTGGGTGACGTCCGGGTCGCGGCCGATCTGCGCCAGCGCCGGCAGATCGTCATCGCGCCACGGTCGTAGCGTTGTCGGACCGTCTAGGAGGGGCTCGGCGGAGAGGACGATGCGGCGAGCGCCTGCGACCGTCATCGCACCTCCTTCAGACGCCCCTCGAGCGCGCGCACGAGCGCCGAGACATCAAGCTCTCCGGGCTGGCTCGCCAGCCACGTTCGCGCCGAGCGACGGCCGCCGAGCGCTTGCAGCCCGCGTTCGCCGTGCTCGGCGGCGAACTCCGACAGCGCCGCCGCGCGGCGACCCTGCAGCCGGTGCGCGACCAGATCGCGCGTCCGATGGCGCTCGTCGAGCGCGGCGATCAGCTCCTCGATCCCGGTCGGCGGCGACAGCGACGAGACCGCCACGACCGGGGTCGAGCCAGCGTCCAGCGAGCGCAGCGCCGCCCTCAGGTCCGCCAGCGCGCGGTCGGCGACGGTGCCGAGATCGGACTTGGTCACGACAAGCACGTCGGGGATCTCCATGATCCCGGACTTCAAGAACTGCAGCACGTCGCCCGACCCCGGCTGCACGACGACCGCGACCTCGTCCGCCACATCGGCGATCTCGGTCTCGGACTGGCCGACGCCGACGGTCTCGATCACGACCACATCGAACGCGGCGGCCAGCGCCGCCGCGGCCGCGCGGGTCGCGGGAGCCAGCCCTCCGAGCCGGTCGCCGGCGGCGGTCGAGCGGATGAACACGCGCTCGTCGCCGGGCTCGCGCTCGATCCGCGCGCGGTCGCCGAGCAGCGATCCCCCCGAGCGCCGCGAGCTCGGGTCGACCGTCAGCACCGCGACCGAGCGATCGGCCCCGCGCCAGCCCGCGACCAGATGCGACAGCAGCGACGACTTGCCGACCCCTGGAGGGCCGGTGACGCCCACGACCTGCCCGGGTGCCTCGTCGCCCAGCGCCGCCGGAGCGACCGCGGCAAGCAGCGCCGCGATCTCGTCCCTGGCGTCCGGCGAGCGGTTCTCGACGAGGTTGAGGACCGCCGCGGCGGCGCTCAGATCGCCGGATGCGAGCCGTTCGCCGAGCTCGCGGCCAGCCGACATCGGCGCGCTCGAGTCCCGCGCGAGGGTCAAGCCGGCGTCGCCGCCGCCACGCCGTGGCGCTCGGCGACGAGCGCGACGATGTCGGCGATCGTGCGGTTGAGGTCCCAGTCCTTCGGCGTGTAGACGGCGGCGACGCCCGCCGCCCGCAGCGCCTGCGCGTCGAGCTCGGGGATGATCCCGCCGACGACGACCGGGAGATCCCCGGCGCCGGCGTCGTGCAGCGCCGCCAGCACCGCCGGAATCAGCTCGGCGTGCGATCCCGACAGGATCGAGAGCCCGATCACGTGCACGCCCTCTTGCACCGCGGAGGCGGCGATCTGGCTCGGCGTCAGCCGGATCCCCTCGTAGACGACGTCCATGCCGGCGTCGCGCGCGCGGACCGCGAGCTGCTCGGCGCCGTTGGAGTGGCCGTCGAGTCCGGGCTTGCCGACCAGGAACTTGATCCGGCGGCCGAGCGCCTCCGAGATCCGTTCGACGTCGTCGTGGACCTTTGCTATTTCGCCGCTCGCTGCGCCGGCGGCGTCGCCGACGCCGGTCGGCGCCCGGTAGGAGCCGAACACCTCGCGCAGCGTCCGCGCCCACTCCCCGGTGGTGACGCCGGCGCGGGCGGCGGCGATCGTCGCGGGCATGATGTTCTGCGATGGGTCGTTGGCGACCTCCGCCAGCGTGCGCAGCGCGTTCTGGACTGCGTCGTCGTCGCGCTCGGCGCGCCAGCGCCGGACTGCGTCGCGCTGCTGGGACTCGACCTCGGGGTCGACGACGAGGATGCCGCCGTCGCCGTCGGCGGTCAGCGGCGACGGCTCGGTCGTGTCGAAGCGGTTCATGCCGACGACCGTCTGTGCGCCGGACTCGATCCGGCTCCAGCGCTCGCGGTGGGACTGGACCAGCGCGCCCTTCATGTAGCCCACGGCCTCGACGGCGCCGCCGAGCTCGGTCACGTGGGCGATCTCCGCGCGGGCTCCGTCGACGAGCTCTGCGACCAGCGCCTCCATCACGTGCGAGCCCTCGAAGATGTCGGGGTACTCGAGCATGTCGGTCTCGAACGCGAGGATCTGCTGCAGCCGCAGCGACCACTGCTGGTCCCACGGGCGCGGCAGCCCGAGCGCCTCGTTCCAGGCGGGCAGCTGCAGTGCGCGGGCGCGGGCGTTGCGCCCGAGCGTCACCGCGAGCGCTTCGAGCGCGATCCGGTAGACGTTGTTCTCCGGCTGGGCCTCGGTCAGCCCCAGCGAGTTGACCTGGACGCCGTAGCGGAAGCGGCGCTTGCGCTCGTCGGCGACGCCGTAGCGCTCAGCGCCGAGCTCGTCCCACAGCTGCGCCATCGCCCGCAGCTTCGCGTGCTCCTCGATGAAGCGGACGCCGGCGTTGACGAAGAACGAGATCCGCCCGAACACATCGCCCATCAGGGACTCGTCGTCGAGGCGCTCGCGGACGGCGTCGAGCACCGCGATCGCGTTGCACATCGCGTACGCGATCTCCTGGACCGGCGTCGCTCCTGCCTCCTGGAGGTGGTACGAGCAGATGTTGATCGGGTTCCAACGCGGGACGTGCGTGACCGTGTAGACGATCGTGTCGGCGATCAGCCGCATGCTCGGGCCGGGCGGGAACGAGTAGGTGCCGCGGCTCAGGTACTCCTTGAGGATGTCGTTCTGAGTCGTGCCTTGCAGGTCTGACTCGGCGACCCCCTGGTTTTCGGCGGCGACGATGTACAGCGCCAGCAGCCACGCCGCGGTCGCGTTGATCGTCATCGACGTGTTCATCTGGTCCAGCGGGATCCCGTCCAGCAGCGTCCGCATGTCGCCGATGTGCGCGATCGAGACCCCGACCTTGCCGACCTCGCCGACGGCGAGCTCGTCGTCGGGGTCATAACCGGTCTGCGTCGGCAGGTCGAAGGCCACCGACAGACCGGTCTGTCCTTTATCCAGGTTGCGGCGATACAGCTCGTTGGAGCGCCGCGCGTCCGAGTGCCCGGCGTAGGTGCGCATCAGCCATGGCCGGTCGCGTTCGGGCAGGCGCGCACTCGACGGGTCTGGCATCGCCCCATTGTATGGAGCGGCCGTCCGCCCGGGCGGCCGGGAGCGTCCGATCGGCAATCGCCCTATGGCATCCACGTGCCCAGGGAGGAACCGGGCCCGCGGCTCCGAAAACCCAATAGCAATCATGCCCGATCAGAGTTACGCAGCCACCGAGCACGCGCTCCTGGAGGAGATCGCCCGGCCGCTGGACCGGCTACCGGACGATCCGCTGGAGCTCGTCCAGACGGACTTTCCGACCGCGATGCGCGGCTACGACAAGGCCGCCGTCGACGAGTACGTCCGCGAGACCAGCCAGCTTGTCGCCGAGCTGCAGGCGGTGCGCTCGCCGGAGTCGGCCGTGCGGCGCGCGCTGGTGCGCGCCGGCGGACAGATCTCGGGCGTCCTGCGTCGCGCCCACGAGACCGCCGCGGAGATCACCGCGCAGTCGCGCTCGGAGGCCGAGGACCGCCTCGAGCGGGCTCGCGCCGAGGCCGAGGAGCTGATGGACGCGGCCGAGCGCCGGGTCCGCGACCTCGACGCCGACACCGACCGGATCTGGCTCGATCGCCAGCGGATCATGGCCGACGTCGAGGATTTGTCCAACCAGCTGCTGGGGCTCGCCAAGCAGGCCGGCGAGCGATTCCCCGACGATGACCAGGTGCCCTACGACGACGAGTCGGCCGAGCGCTCGGTCTCCGGGGACGTTCAGGTCCAGGACGAGGCCGAGGAGCAGCCGGAGCGCGAAGCGGGTGATGAGGCCGGTTCGGAGACGTGGACGCCGGTCGAGTCCGCCGCGCGTGACGAGTCGATCGTGCGCGAGCGGCCCGGGCCACACGAGATGCCCGCCGCCTGGGAGCGCTGGGCCGATCATGAGCCGCCCGCCGGCGAGACGGGTGAGCGGACCGGCTCCGGCAGCGCCCTCACCGACCGCTCCGAGACGTTGCCGCTCGCGACGCCGGGCCAGTGCGACGTATCGGAGCCTCCGGAGGTCGAGCCGCGCTCGGCCCGGCTCTCGCACGAGCCGCCGTCGGAGGGCGAGCGCGCGTCCGAGGACGATCGCGATGCCGGCCGCGGCTCCGATCGCGTGATCCCGCCGATGTCCGACGCGGCGAACCGGCCCCGCCCGAGCTGATCTGAGGCGCAGTTGCCGGCGCCGCACCAGCGGCCGCCGTCGCTACCCTCGCCTGAGATGTCGCAGACGATCGAGCTGCCACGCGTCGGCGGCCCGGGCAGCGGCTTGGGTGCGCCATGGCGGGTGGTGGTGCTCAACGACGATCACAACACGTTCGACCACGTCGCGCGGACGCTGGCGCGCGTGATCCCCACGATCACCGTCCAGCAGGGCTACAAGATCGCCGACCGGATCCACAACAGCGGCCTCGCGGTCGTGTGGTCCGGTCCTCTGGAGGTCGCCGAGCTCTACTGGGAGCAGCTCAAGCAGGCGGGTCTGACGATGGCGCCCCTCGAGGAGGGGTAGCCCAACCGCCCTGCCCGGCCGGCGCTTCGCACGCACTTCGCAGCTTTCGTTCGGGACGTCCCGACGAGATCTGCCAAGTTCGCCTCGAATGTCTGCTCGACCCTGTGGGTTGCCACGCCTGACCCGTGATCCTCACAGGTCTAGGTGAACTCGCCCGGCTGGTGCGGCGCGTACGGCGCCTGCAGCCGCCGCACCTCCTCGTCACCGAGCTCGATCCCGACTGCGGAGACCGCGTCGTCGACGTGGCCGCTACGAGTCGCGCCGACGATCGGGGCGACCACCCCGGGCCGGCCCAGCAGCCAGGCGAGCGCGACCTGGGCCGGCGCGATCCCGCGCTCGGCGGCGATCGCCGCCACGACGTCGGCGACCTCGAGATCTGAGGGCCGGTACTCACGAGCGTCCTCCTTGGAGCGGGCCGTCCGCCGGTCCTGCGCCGATCGCTTGCCGACGAGCACGCCGCGGGCCAGGGGGCTGTACGGGAGTAGCCCGACGCCCTCGTCGAGGCACAGCGGGATCATCTCGCGCTCGTCCTCGCGGTTGACGAGGTTGTAGCGGTTCTGCATCGAGCTGAATTTGGTCGCGCCGGTGAGGCGCGCGGTGTGCTGGGCCTTCGCGAACTGCCAGGCGGCCATCGTCGAGGCGCCGAGATAGCGGACCTTGCCGGCGCGGACGAGGTCGTGCAGGGCGCCGAGCGTCTCCTCGATCGGCGTGGCCGGATCCCAACGGTGGATCTGGTAGAGATCGACGTGGTCGACGCCGAGACGCCGCAGCGACGCGTCGATGGCGTCGAGGATGTGCTTGCGCGACAGCCCCCGGTCGTTCGGGCCCTCACCGACCGGGTAATAGACCTTCGTCGCGAGCACGTAGTCGTCGCGGCGGGCGAACAGCTTGCGCAGCAGCCGACCGGTGATCTGCTCGCTGGCGCCGGCCGAGTACGCGTCGGCGGTGTCGAAGAACGTGATGCCGCGCTCGACGGCACGCCGGACGATCGGCTCGGCCCGCTGCTCGGTCAGCGCCCAGGGCTGATCGTCGGGGTCGCCGTAGCTCATCATCCCGAGCCCCACCCGTGAGACCCTGAGGCCGGATCGGCCGAGCGGCGCGTCGATCATCACGCGACCGATGGTCCGCTCGCGCGCGAACGCGGTGTCCGGCCGGCCCGCTCAGGCGCTGACGCTGCGCGCGCCCGGCGGGGCGGGGTCGACCCGCTCGGCGGTCTTCGCGCGCTGGCGCTCGGGGCTGATGCGAACGACGTTCCAGACCAGGCCGGTCTTCTCCAGCAGCAGGATCACCATGCCCGTCGGGTCGGTCAGCCGCTCCCAGAAGCGCAGCCCATGGAACGCCGACGTGGGGAACGCGTGATGGTTGTGGTGCCACGCCTCGCCGAGCGAGAACGGCGCCAGCCAGAACACGTTGCGCGACTCGTCGTCGACCTCGAACCGGCGACGGCCGAAGAAGTGGCAGACCGAGTTGATCGACCAGGTGACGTGGTGCAGCAGGAACACGCGCACGAGGCCCGCCCACAGCAGCGTCGTCAGCGCGGCGCCGATGCCGCCGCCGACGATCCAGCCGAGCGCGAATGGGATCGCGAGGCCGAGCGCGACCCACAGCGGGAACAGACGGTCGATCACGCGCAGCGAGCGGTCCTTGAGCATGTCGGGGACGAAGCGCTCGCGCTCCGCGGTGCCGACCGTCTCGAACAGCCAGCCGACGTGCGCGTGCCACAGCCCCTTGGCGGCGTTGGCGAAGCCGGTGCCGTGCCCGTGCGGCGAGTGGGGGTCGCCGTCCTGGTCGGTGAACGCGTGGTGCTTGCGGTGGTCGGCGACCCAGGTGATGACCGAGCCCTGCACGGCCATCGACCCCATCACCGCCAACACGGCGCGCAGTGGCTTGGACGAATCGAGCGAACGATGCGTGAACATCCGGTGGTAGCCGAGCGTGACGCCGAGTGCGGTGATGACGTACATGGCCAGCATCACCGCCAGCTGCAGCGGTCCGATCGCGGTGTTCCACAGCAGCACGACCGCGGCCAGCAGGCCCGCGAACGGCAGCGCGACACCGAGGAGGTTCACAACCTTGTGCGTGGTGGTCATCGGCATGGACTCGAGCTTACGTCCCGGGTGCGCAATTTTCTCCTATTCTTGGCACGAGCGTCGTGGCCGATTTTGTTGAGATCCAACAAAAAATCGATGAGCATCCGTGGCGGGGGCTGCCACCGGAGATCGCGCCGGCGCTGCGGCCCTCGGCGCCGGATGTGGCCGAGGAGATGCTGCAGGCGGTGATCACGACCGTGGCGGCCTACTCGCGGCCCCTCGAGGGCGAGTTCGGCGAGAGCATTCGCGCCGGCGTGCGCCAGGCGCTCGATCACTTCCTCGCCGAGATCGCAGCCAGTGGCGAGGTGCCGCGTCCCGACGTCTACCGAGCGCTCGGCGAGGGCGAGCAGCAGGCCGGGCGCAGCCTCGACTCGCTGCTGAGCGCGTACCGGATCGGCGCCCGCGTCGCCTGGCGGCGGTTCTCGGAGATCGGCGCCGAGGCGGGACTGGATCCCGAGACGCTGTTCGAGCTGGCGGAGTCGATCTTCGCCTACATCGACCTGCTGTCGGCGGAGTCCGCGCAGGGCCATGCAGCCGCCCAGTCGGCCGCCGCGGGCGAGCAGGAGCTACGCCGGCGCCGGCTCGTGCGGGTCCTCGTCCGCGACCCGCCGCCGGATCCCGAGACGGCCGCTGCGGCGGCGGCGGAGGCCCGTTGGCAGCTGCCGCGCTCGCTGGCGGCGGTCGCGATCGGGGGCGACTACCGCGAACTCGTGCGCGCACGCCTGCCGACCGACGTGATCGCGGACACGATCGGCGACGTCGTCTGCGCGCTCGTTCCCGACCCGGACGGCCCCGGCCGCAGATCACAGCTCGAACGCGCGGTCCGCGCCGGGCGCGCGCAGGCGGGCCTCGGCACGACCGTTCGCTGGCAGCAGGCCGGGCTCAGCTTCGCGCGTGCGCGAGCCGCGCTGGGGCTGGCAGGCGCCTCGCCGGAGCTCGTGTCCGCGCGCGACAATGCCGGGCGGCTGTTGCTCGGAGCCGATCGCGGGCTGGCCGCCGATCTCGCCGCCAACCGCCTCGCGCCACTGCGGGAGCTGTCGCCGGGCTCACGCCGGCGCCTGCAGGAGACGCTCGCGGCGTGGCTGGCCGAGCAGGGCCGGCTGGGCCGGGTCGCCGAGCGCCTCGGCGTGCACCCGCAGACTGCCCGCTACCGGCTCGGGCGACTGCGCGACCTGTTCGGGTCAGAGCTCGACGACCCCGACGCGCGATTCTGGCTCGAGCTGGCGCTGCGGGTCGACGGCTCAGGCGGGGCCGGGTGAGGACATCCATCTCTCCTCGGCCGGGCGGGCACGCTCCTCCGCCTCGGGGCCGAGCGAGCCGACGGCGATCTCGTCCATCCACGCGTACACGACCGGGACCTGGTACCGGCCCGAGTTGCGCGCACGGAACTCGATCATCTCCGGGCCCTCCCAGTAGCTGTACCACGCGTCATGGCTGGGCATCCAGGTCGCCTGGTAGATCTTGTAGCGGTCGTCGTTGGAGACGTGGACCTCATACCGGGTCGCGCCGTAGCGCAGCGCGATCGGCGCGACGTCGGCGAGCGCCTTGGCGAACGCGTGCTGCCGAAACACCGTCGCGTACCAGTCCACCCTGATCAGATCTGCCATTGCTCGTGCTCCGTTTCGTAGGTACGTACGGCGACTACGCCCCGACCTCGGCCCGGATCGCGCCGGGGCCGTCCGCTGTCACACCCTGGCCTTCGGCGGTCGCTCCGACCAGTACCGCGATCTTGCCAAGGTGGCGGTTGTCGCGTAGCAGCTGATGGGCCTCGGCGACGCCCTCGAAGCCCATCGTGCGCCACAGCACCGGCCGGATCTTGGACTCCTCGATCAGCTCGTTGGCCTTGTTGGCCTCCCACGCGTTGGCGAAGTGCGAGCCGACGATCTCCTTCTGGCGCATCCACAGATAGCGGACGTCGAAGTCCAGCTGGTAGCCGGACGTCGCGCCGCAGATCACGACCTTGCCGAACGGCTTGACGCACAGCACCGAGGTCGGGAACGTCGCCCGTCCGACGTGCTCGAAGACGATGTCCGGAGGGCCGCCGAGCTCTGACTCGACCGCCTTGCAGAACCGCCGCGACTCGCGGAAGCGCGCCAGCTCGGCCTCCTCGTCCTCGTCGCCTGAGCGCATCATCCCGGCGAACTCGGTGCGGTTGATGTAGGCGTTGGCGCCGAGCGCCTTGACGAGCTCGCCCTTCTCCTCCGAGGAGACGACGCCGAGGCAGTCGGCGCCGGTCAGCGCGCACAGCTGCGTGGCGAACACGCCGAGGCCGCCGGCCGCGCCCCAGATCAGGACCCGGTGACCGGCCTGCAGCTCGCAGCGGTCGATCAGCATCCGGTAGGCGGTGAAGTACGTCAGGCCGTAGGAGGCCGCCTCCTCCCAGGCCAGGTGCTTGGGCTTGGGCAACAGCTGTTGGGCCTGGACCTTGCAGAACTGCGCGAACGAGCCCCAGGTCGTCTCATAGCCCCAGATCTGCTGGCTCGGCGCGGCGAGCGGATCCATGCCGTGCACCTCGGGATCCTCGTAGGAGGCCTGGTTGCAGTGGATCACGACCTCGTCGCCGGGTTGCCAGCGGGTGACGCCGGCGCCGACCTTCCAGACGATCCCGGACGCGTCCGAGCCGCCGATGTGGTGGCCCCACTCGGGGTGGTCGCCGTAGCGCCAGACCCCGACCGGCTCGCCGAGCGCGGCCCACACGTTGTTGAAGTTGACGCCGGCGGCCATCACCCGCACGATCACCTCGAACGCGCCGGGCTCGGGGACCTCGATCTCCTCCAACTGGAACGCGTCGACGGGCTCGCCCTCGCGCTCCTTGCGGATTACCCAGGCCGCCATCGTCTCCGGGAGCGTGCCCGGCTCGGTGCTGACGGTTGCGACTTGGCTGACATCGACGGCCACGGGTGTGGTCACCTTCCTCGTTGGGGTTCGACGGGTCCTCGGCACGATCCGCGCGGAGCGGCGAGGGACCGGGATCCTACCGATGCGGGCGCCGACGGCTCGCGGCCGCGGATCGGCCGACTGACTCGTCAGTCAAGACGCGCCGAGGGCACGGTCGAGTCCGCGTTCTGCGTGGTCGATGTCCAGAAACTCGCACATGAATCAACAAATTGGACAACCGACACGTGCTACGGCGACAGCAGCGTCGAGCCCGAGCTGGGGCGGCTGCGTCCGACGACGATCGTCTGCGGGCGGATCCGCCCCCGCCGGAACTGCGCGTGGTTGCGCCCATGGAAGCCCGCGTCGAGCGTGTAGCGGCCCCTCCGGAAGTTCACCGACAGCTGCGTTGAGCCCTGCGGGTTCAGCGGCGCGGTGTCGGCGACGCGCGGGCCGTGTCGCCGTCTGATCCGCAGCGACTGCGAGCCGCGCGCCTGGTTGGTGACCGTGAACAGCACCGGGCCGGCCCCGAACGAGCGCGGCGACGCGACGACGCGGGCGTTGGTGATCACGACCGAGACGCCGAGCGGGTTTGGAGGGGCCGGTCGTGACGCCGCGGTGCCGCCCGAGCTGCCACAGCCGGTAAGCGCGAGCGCTCCCGCGACGAGGATCACGGCCAGCCAGCTTCGCACGCGTCAGGTACTCCTCTCTGGTGCCCCGGCCGTCCCGCGGACGGGTCAGAGTCAATCGAGCACAAACCCTAGCCGACCCGGTGCCGCATCGACAGCGCGCGCGCGCGAGGCGGCGGCGATCGTCCGTCAGGCGGGAGCTGGCTTGTGGTCCTCGTGGCGGCGCGCCAGCCGCTGCAGCTCCGATTGCAGCTCGTCCCAGGACTCGGCCTCGGCGCGCTCGTACTCGTCGCCCGTGAGCTCGCGTAGCCCATCCTGGTAGTGCTCCCAGGCCTGGCGCGTGTCCTCCTCGAGCTCACGGAGGATCTCGGCTTCGGGGATCGTGGAGGTCATGTGCAGCTCCTTCCCATGGGGGGACAGTCGAGAGATTACCCGGCGCGGTGGTCGGCACCCATCTCGCACTGGATTTCAGGCAACGGCGCCGACCTCCTGCAACGCGGCGTTCATGCCGTCCGACCGGGGGCGTATCACGGTGCAGGTGACGACCGCGTCCACCGCCGCAGATCTGCTGCATGCGCCGCTGTTGAGCGCCGAGTTCCTCGTCGTCGACACCGAGACCAACGGCCTCGCCGGCGACGCCTGCGAGATGACCGAGGTCGGCGCGGTGCTCGTCGGCGGCGGCGAGCTCCACGACCGGTGGAGCTCGTTGTGCCGTTGCAGCGCTCCGTTGCAGCGGGGGATCCAGCGGTTCACCGGGATCTCGCAGGCGATGGTCGACGCGGCGCCGTCGCTGGAGGACGTGCTGCCGCAGCTCGCCGAGCGGCTCTGCGGCCGCGTGCTCGTCGCCCACAACGCGCCGTTTGACCGCCGGGTGCTGCGCCAGGCGTTTGATCGGATCGGACTCGAATGGCCCAACCCGCCCGTGCTCTGCACGGCCGCGGTCGCGCGCCGGCTGCTGCCGTTGCAGCGCAAGCGCGGGCTCGGCGCGCTCGCGGACGCACTCGGAATCGAGGTCGAGCTCGCGCATCGCGCGCTGGCCGACGCCGAGACGTGCGCGCGCGTGCTGTGCGCGCTGCACCCGCGCCTGTGCGCGAACGCCGTCACGATCGCCGACGCGCTGGCGCTGCTGGCGCCGCCGCGGCGCCGGCGCACGCGCGCCGGTGGTGAAATCGGGCCGCTCGGGCGGCTCGGTCCCGGAGACAACGCGCGGCTCGGCGGAGGCGAAAGCGCACGCTCGCGCCGCTCCCGCCGAGCCCGGCACCAGGCGGGGCCGCCGGCGCCCGAGTTCGGCGAGCTGCCGACCGACCCCGGCGTCTATCTGTTCCGCGACGGCGCCGGCCGGATCCTCTATGTCGGGAAATCGGTCTCGATCCGGAGCCGCGCCCGCGCCCACTTCGCGCCGTCCTCGCCGCCTGCCGCATGGACGGGCCACGCCCAGGTCGTCGACTACCGCACGACGGCGTCCGAGCTCGGCGCGCTGATCCTCGAGAGCCGTCTGATCGCAGAGCACAAGCCGCCCGGCAACAAGCGCCTGGTTCGTCGCGACGACCGCCTCGTCTACATCCGCTGCCGGCTGGACATCGAGTATCCGATCCTCGACGTCGCGCCGGATCCCGCCGCCGGCCACGCGGTCTCGATCGGCCCGGTGCACGGACGGCGTCTGGCACTGGAGCTCGTCGAGCAGCTGGACTCGCTGTTCGGGCTGCGCCACTGCGGCAGGCGACTGCCGCGGCGCGAGTACCCGTCCGCGTACGGGCAGATGGGCCGGTGCCTGTCGCCGTGCCTGGGGGACCTGGATCCGAACCTCTACCGGCGCCGGCTCGATGAGGTGCTGCGCCTGTTCTCGGGCGCCCGCGCGCGACGGCCGGGGGCGGCGCCGGGTCAGGCGCTGCTCGACCACGTCGCCGCGGAGATGCGCCGCGCCGCCGCTGAGCGACGCTACGAGCGGGCGCAGGCGCTGCACCGTCGCGCCGGACGGCTTCGGGCGATCCTCGACCGGCTCGACGGCGTGCTCGAGTCCACGCACGCGCGGCCGTTGATGGTGCTCGCCAGACATCCGTCGCGACCGCGGCTGGAGGGGTTCTGGCTGGTCGGCGGGCGGCTCGTCGACTGCGGCGAGATCGTCCCCGGGGAGAATCTGGTCGGCCGCTGCGAGGCCGCCGTGCGCCGCGGCGGCCGCGCCGGCGAGCTGGGCGCGCACGTGCCGCCGGCCGAGATCGCGCCGATCCGGATCCTGCAGACATGGCTGCAGTCGCATCCGGACACCGCGCGCGTGTGGCTTGACCCGATGCCGGACGCGCGGGCGCTGGCCGAGCTCGAGGCCGCGACCCGGGCCGGCGCAGGCTCAGGCGAACGGGAGCTCGACGACGTCGGCGGCGACGCGCTCGTCGCCGACGACCACCGTTGATCCGGGTGGCGCCTCGCGCCGGATCAGTGCCAGGCCGATCTGGCCGAGTCGCGGCGATGCGGCGACGCTCGTGATCCGACCGACGACGCGCTCGCCGGCGGTCACCTCGGAGCCGGCCGGCACCGGGGCGCGGAGCCGCACCCCCCGCAGCTGCCGGTTGGGCTTGCCGCGATAGAACAGCCGCGCGACCGTTTCCTGGCCGACATAGCAGCCCTTCTGGAACGACACCGCGCGCTCGTTGAGTCCGGCTTCCTGGGGGATCACGGTGTCGTCGAGGTCGATCCCGTAGCGGGGGCGGCCACGCTCGATCCGCACGCACTCGGCCGTCGGCTCCGAGATCGCCGCCGCGCCGCGAGCGGTCAGCGTCGCCGTCAGCTCGGCGGTGCGTTCGGCCTTGCAGATCAGGTCGATGCCGACGTCGGTGCGCACCGCGCGTGCGTCGACTCCGTCGATCGTCAGCGCAGCGTGCGAATGCTCGGGCTCGGGTAGCGCGTCGGCGCCGGCGAGCCGTAGCGCGCCCGGGCCGAGCAGCGAGATCAGGCCCCGCTCGAGCGTGCGCTTGTGCAGCTGCACGTCGTGGCCGAGGCTGTAGCGGCGGATCATGTTGAACAGCTCCTGAAGCGCGACCCGCTCGGTGTCGAGCAGCAGTTCCTGGCCGGTGTCGAGCACCCGCAGATCGCCGAGCATCTTGCCCTTCGGCGTCAGGAACGCGGCGTAGCAGCCGGTGCCCGGGGTCAATCCGACGACGTCGTTGGAGACCTGGCCCTGGAGGAAGTCCTTGGCATCGGCGCCGGTCAGCGCCAGCTTGCCGCGCTCGGAGCGGTCCAGCCACGCGGTCGCGGTGGTCGCGGCCGTGTACTCGTCGGTCAGGGTCGCCGTGCTGCTCACTTCACAGACTGTAGTGACGCGCCGGCGGTGCGGACTCGGTCATTACATAATCAAATTCTGGCCGCGCTACATCTAACTTTTTGGCATGCCATAATCTGAGCTGTATGGCTACCGCACCGAGCACCGATCCGCTCCGCACCTCCGCCGTCGAGGACTACGCGAAGGCGATCTACGCGCTGCAGGTGCGCTCGTCGGAGCCCGTCACCAACAACGCGCTCGCCGAGCGGCTTGGGGTGACAGCGGGATCGGCGTCGGCGATGGTCAAGCGCCTGCACGAGCTCGGGCTGGTCAGCCACGTGCCGTACCGCGGCGTGTCGCTGACGGATGCCGGCCGGCGGGTGGCGCTCGAGGTGATGCGTCATCACCGGCTGCTGGAGCTGTATCTGGTCGAGAGCCTGGGGGTGCCGTGGGATCGCGTCCATGCCGAGGCCGAGGTGCTCGAGCACGTGCTCTCCGACGAGCTCGAGGAGCTGATCTCCGCAAAGCTCGGCGACCCCACCCACGATCCCCACGGCGACCCGATTCCGACCCGTGACCTGCAGATCACCGAGGGCGAGACCGAGCCGCTGGAGCGGATGCGGCGCGGCGCCCACGGGACGTTCGTGCGGATCTCGGATTCCGATCCGGACATGCTGCGCTACCTGGCGCAGCGGGGGATCGCGCCGGGGGACCGTTTTGAGGTCGTCGATCGCCAGCCGTTCGGGGGGCCGCTGTTCGTGCGCTTCGGCGGCGCCGCCGAGACCCACGCGCTCGGCGGCGAGCTCGCGCGCGCGATGCGGGTGCAGTGCGTCGGCGAGGTCGCGCGATGACGCCGCAGCCCGAGCCTGCGTTGGAGACGGTCGACGGGCCGGTGGCGGACGCGACCGCGCTGCCGTCGCCGCCGAGCGCGCTTGAGCGGATCCTGTCCCGCGGCCGTGCGCGCGGGCTTTTGGCGATGCTCGGGCCGGCTTTCGTGGCGGCGGTCGCGTACGTCGACCCGGGCAACTTCGCGACCAACATCCAGGGGGGCGCCGAGTTCGGCTACGCGCTGCTGTGGGTCGTGCTGCTCGCGAACCTGATGGCGATGCTGATCCAGTACCTGTCGGCGAAGCTCGGCGTCGCGACCGGGAGGTCGCTGCCCGAGATGTGCCGCGACCGGTTCCCGCGCTGGTGCAGCTTCGGGCTGTGGGGCCAGGCCGAGGTGATGGCGATGGCGACCGACGTCGCCGAGTTCCTCGGAGCGGCGATCGGGCTCAACCTGCTGTTCGGGGTGCCGCTGTTCGTCGCCGGCCTGATCACCGGCGTGATCGCGTTCGCGATCCTCGGGCTGCAACGGCGCGGGTTCAGGAGCTTCGAGCTCGCGATCGCCGGTCTGCTCGGGATCGTGTTCCTGGGCTTTCTGTACGAGACGCTGCGGATCGGTCCCTCGGCCCCGGACGCACTGGGTGGCCTTGTCCCCAGCCTGCACGGCGGCGACGAGGCGTATCTGGCCGTTGGGATCGTCGGCGCGACCGTGATGCCGCACGTGATCTATTTGCATTCGGCGCTGACCAAGAGCCGCGTGCCTACACGCGACGAGGGCGAGCGGCGCCGCGTGCTGCGCTACGAGCGACTCGACGTGATCGTCGCCCTGGCGATCGCGGGGCTCGTCAACCTGGCGATGCTCGCGGTCGCCGCCAAGCTGCTGCACACGCCGGGCGTGGCCGGCTCGGCGACGATCCAGGAGGCCCACCACCAGTTCGGCCGCGAGGTGGGCGGCGGCGCGGCGCTCGCGTTCGCGGTTGCGCTGCTGGCGTCGGGCGCGTCCTCGTCGAGCGTCGGCACGTTCGCCGGGCAGATCGTGATGCAGGGGTTCGTCGGCTTCCGGATCGCGCTGTTCGTCCGACGGGTGGTGACGATGCTGCCGGCGCTCGTGATCCTCGCGATCGGCACGTCGACCACCGCCGCGCTCGTCTTCAGCCAGGTCGTGCTGTCGTTCGGGATCCCGTTCGCGCTGGTCCCGCTGGTGGTGCTGACCAGCCGCCGCGACGTGATGGGGGCGCACGTCAACGGCCCCGTGTTGCGAACGGTCGCGTTTGCGGTTGCCGGCGCGATCAGCGCGATGAACGTGTTCCTGATCGTCTCGCAGCTGACGTAGCGGGCACGAGATACGCTTGTGCGCGATGAGCCTCGCCGACGAGTTCACCGCGCTGGTCGACCGCCTGCCCGACGACTGGACCGACCTCGAGATCGACCTGCGGATCTTCGACGAGACCCGCTACGTGGACGCGGCGATCCTGCTCGTCACCTGCAACGCGCAGCCGTACTCCAAGCACGACTGGCACTGGCGGATCCTGATCGCAAGCCGCTTCGGCCACGCCGCCTCGGTCCCGGCCGTGCACCTGGCGTGCAAGCTGCTCGACGACGCCGGCATCGACGGCGAGATCGCCCAGCGAGAGGTCCGCACCGGACGTGCGGAGACCGTCCAGATGTGGGGTCGGACCGAGTCGGTGCGGCGGGAGTTCCGCAAGCTCAACGCCCTGTGAGCCTGCGCAGTGGGCGCGTTCGTAAGTCGTGCGTGGACCGAATGCCGCAGGACTTGCGGACGGGTCCACTAATGGCGCGAGTCCTCGCGTTCGTCCCGGATCTGCTGTTCGGCTCGAACGTCGTCGGCGCGCTGCGGGCATCCGGTCACGAAGTGCGGCTCGTGAGCGCGCTCGAGGATGTGAGCCTCGGCGACGCCAACGTGCTCGTGATCGACCTGACGGCCGACGCTCCGGATCGGATCGCCGCCGCGCAGGGGCTGCTGGCACGGGCCGAGGGGCGGCTGCGCACGCTCGCGTTCTTCTCGCATGTCGAGGCCGACGTCCGCGAGGCCGCCCGCGCGGCAGGCTTCGACCTCGTCGTCCCGCGCTCGCGGATGGCGCGCGCGGCCGGCGAGCTGGTCGACCAGCTCGCGCCGCGCTGATACAAGCCTGCTCTGCTCGGGATTTGTATCGAGGGGTGATCTCGATCCCGATCAGCGCGCCTCACCGTCGGGCGATGACGAGCTACCGCGGCGCGAACCGCGTGTCGAACGTGGTCGCCACGTCCGGGACGCGGCGCACGATCCCGAAGTGCTGCTCCCACCGAGCCCAGCGGCGCAGCAACGGGACGTCGAGGACGCCGAAGCGGTGCTCGGGGCCGGTGAACGCGGGCTCGAGCTTGGCCAGCTCGGCGGAAACGAGTTGGGCGTCGAGCCCCGGGACCTGGGATTCGAGCGCGTGTGCGCCGACAGCGGGGTGGCCGATCACCGCGTCGTACCCGCGCGACAACGTGCTCACGAGCGCGCGCGCGAGGCCCGGGTGCGCATGCAGGAAGGCATCGGACGCGCACACGACGAGCTCGGGGTAGGAGGGGGCACCGTAGCGGTCGACGCGGAACACGTGGAAGCCGGGCCTGCGGCGCTCCAGCGTCACGCCCTCGTCGTTCCAGAACGCGGTGGCCGCGTCGACACGGCCGGCGAGTAGGTCGGCGACCGCGTCGTAGCCGATCGTGATCGTCTTGACCTTGCCGGGGTCGGCGTGTGAGCCGCGCACGACCGAGTCCAGCACGGCGGTGTCGGACGGGTCCCCGGTGACGCCGACCGTGTGGCCCTGCAGCTGCGCCGGATCGTGGAACGGCGGCGCCGCGATCACCGCGGCGAGCGGCTGCTCGACGATCGGCAGGACTCCGGCGATCCGCTGGCCGCGCTCGCGCGCGATCGCGAGGTCGTGGATGTCGAGGATCGCGAAGTCGGCGCGTCCGGTTTCGAGCAGCTTGATCGCGTCGGTCGACTGCGACGGCGCGATCACGTGCAGATCGATGCCGGTCTGCCGGTCATAGCCGCGCTCGATCGCCGTGTAGATCCCCGCGTGGGCGGCGTTCGGCGTGAAGTCGAGCACGAGCGACACGGGCCTCGTCGTGGCGCCCGAGCCGCCGCTGCCCGAGCGCTGACCGCCGCCGCATGCCGCGAGCGCCGCGGCGACGAGCACGGCGGCGGCGAGCAGCACGGCCGTACGGACGGCGGCTTTCGGCACGCGAGCGGACACGGCGGCCGAGCTTAGGGGCTCGTAGAATCGTCCCGTCGCATGCGCGCAGCGGTCACGCCAGGTGAACCACCGAGCCTCGCCGAGCGAGCGAGCCCGTGAGCACGGAGCGACCCGCTGCGCTGTTCGCGGGCGTCGAGCCGCTGGAGGTGTTCGTCGAGCTGCTCGCCGACCTGCCGACGGAGACGTCGTCGACGGACTTCTACGACCGCATCTGCGAGGCGATCTGCCGGTTGACGACGATGAGCCGCGCGGCGATCTTCCTCGCGGACCTGCCGCGCCGGCGGGCGGTCGTGGTCGGCGCGCACGGCACCTCGTTTCGGCCGCTGATCACGCTGTCGCCGTCGCCGGAGCTGCTTGCGAGCCCGATCGCGCAGCGGGCGCTGGTCGAGGACCAGGTGGTGATCGTCGAGGACGGGATCGAGCAGCAGGTGCCGCGCGTGTACGCGGAGCTGTTCGGGATCACGACGCTCGTGTGCGCGCCGATCTCGGCCGGAGGTCAGGCCTACGGGGTGATCTGCGCCGACCGCGGCGGCGGGCACTTCGAGCTGTCGGACGGCGAGCGCCACCTGCTGTGGACGCTCGGCAAGACCACGGCGCTGGTCGCGACGGCGCGCAACATGACGCGCTCGCAGGAGCGAAGCCGCCGTCTCACCGAGCAGCTCGAGCTCGCGCGCGAGATCCACGAACGGGTCGTGCAGCGGCTGTTCGGCGTGTCGCTGACGCTCAGCGCAGACGCCGCGGTGGAGGGCGAGCAGCGCGAGCGCTGTCTGAGCGAGCTGCAGGAGGCGACCGCGGAGCTGCGATCGGCGCTGGAACGGCCGCTGGCACCGCCGGCGCCGGAGTCGCAGACGACCCTCGCCGACGAGGTCGCGCGCTTGTCGGCGCCCGAGCTGCCCGCGGCGAACGTGACGGTCGACTGGCCCGACGGGGTGGCGGTGCCGGCCGACGTCGAGCCGCTCGCGCAGTCGGTGCTGGCCGAGGCGCTGCGCAACGTCGACAAGCACGCGAGCGCGACCAACGTCCACGTCACGATCTCCTGCGAGGCCGACACGTTCACGCTGGAGGTCCACAACGACGGCGTGCAGGAAGGGGTGCGCGGCGCCGGCATGGGGCTGCGGCTGGCCGCGTTCGAGGCGCTGCAGCACGGCGGCGTGGTCGAGTTCGGGCCGGCCGAGCCGGGCTGCTGGCGGGTCCGGCTGGTGCTGCCGCTCGCCACCGACGAGGTCACCGAGGCGGTCGGATGAGCGCGGCGGCCCCGCTGTGCGCCGACGAGGTCACCGAGGCGGCCGGATGAGACGTCCTGTGTCAACCCCTGGCGTTGGGATTGATGATCTGGAGGTGTTGTTGGAGGGCGGTGTGGCGTTTCGGGTCGTAGGCGACGTGGTCTTGCCAGCAGCGCCACAGGACGCGGGTCCAGCCGCGTCCGAGGG
>DASUHF010000044.1:0-9761 GCA_036273655.1 Solirubrobacteraceae bacterium
GCGCAGCTTCACGAGACCGCCGCCTCGGCCTTGTAGCTGCGCGAGCGCAAAAACATCAGGACCGCCAACAGCACGACCGTGAGCGCAATCGCGAGCGCCGCGCCGAACGGGTAGTTGCCGAGGTTCAGGAACTGATCGGACACGACGTTGCCGAACATCAGCGTGGTGCCGCCGCCGAGGATCTGCGGGATCACGTACTCGCCGGTCGCCGGGATCGCGACGAGGATGCAGCCCGCGATGATCCCCGGGAGCGCCATCGGGAGCGTCACCCGGCGCAGCGTCCGCAGCGGCGTCGCGCCGAGGTCGCCGGCGGCCTCGCCGAGCGACGGGTCGATCCGCTCCAGCGCGACGAACAGCGGCAGCACCATCAGTGGCAGATACGTGTACGTGATCCCGATCCCGATCCCCAGGGGCGTGAACAACAGGTGGATGTAACCGTGCACGATCCCGAGCGTGTGCAGCAGGTGGTACAGCGGGCCGTTGTCGGAGATCACGTCATAGATCCCGTAGGTCCGCACGACGAAGCTCGTCCAGAACGGGATCATGATCGCCAACAGCAGCGCCGCCTGGCGCCGACCGCTCGCTCGCGCGATCGTCAACGCCACCGGAAACCCGATCAGCAGGCACGCGACCGTCGACGCCGCGGACAGCACGAACGAGCGCACGATCGGATCCAGGTACAGGCTCTGGAAGATGTCCGAGTAGTTGGACAGGGTCCAGCCGAACTGCACCTGGAACGTCAGCAGGTTGACCGAGCCGAACGAGTAGACGAGCAGCAGGCCCAGCGGCGCCAAAAAGAAGACGACGGTCCAGCCGACGTTTGGCAGCGCCAGCAAGTCGCGGCTGCGGCCCGCGAGCCGGCGCGCGCGGCTCGGCGAGGCGTCCGCGGGCTCGGGCTCGGAGGAGGACGGGCGTGGTGATGCTTCGACGGCCACGGGCAGCGCCGCTCAGGCGGCGAGGAACTCCTCCCAGAGCTTGCCGCGATAGGCGACCTGCTGCGGCCCCAGGTACTTCTCGAACTCGACGTGTGCGCCGGGCGTGTACTTGAGGCTCGGGTCGTCGGCGATCGACTTCTTGATGTACGGGTTGTGGCTCTCGACGAAGGCGGTGCCGGTCGCGTTGACGAACGAGGCGTAGTTCTTCGGCGCCAGGTGGAAGTTCATCAGCTCCCAGACCGCATCCAGGTGCTTGGTGCCCTTCAGCGCCACCCATCCCTCCAGATACGCCGCCATGCCTTCGGTCGGCGGCACCCAGACGATGTTCTTGTTGTGCTGGCGCGCGACGGCGATGTCGTAGTCGTAGTCGATCGCGAACACGGCCGTGCCCTGGATCAGCGCCTTCGAATAGTCGGTCTCGAGGATCGCCTGCAGGTGCGGCTTGAGCGCGAGCAGCGTCTTCTGCATCTGCTCCAGCTGGCTCTGTGACTTGGTGTTGATCGAGAAGCCGTTGGCCTTCAGGAACGACCCCTGGATATCGGAGTCGTACTTGATCATCGTGATCTTTCCCGAGTACTTGGGGGCGAGGTCGATCAGGTCCTTCCAGGAGGTCGGCCGCTCGGAGATCAAATCCTTGCGGTAGCCGTACCCCGTCTTGCCGTAGTCGGTCGGGATCCCAAGCGGCAGCGCTGTGCGGAACACCGGCTCGACGAGCTTCAAATTCGGGATCTTGGCGATGTCGAGCGGCTCCAGGACCCCGGCGAGCTTCATCTGCGAGGACACCGGCACGCCCGCGAGGCTGAGGTCGTAGGCGCCCTTGTTGTTGGCGATCTGCGCGATCTGGGCGGCGACGCCGGTGGTGCCCGTCACCTGCGTGTTCACCTTCAGCCCGGGATGCTCCTTGCTGAAGTCCGCGAACTCGTGGGGGCCGTACCAGCCGGGGTAGCTGAGCAGCGTCATCGTGCCGGTCATGCTGCCGCCGCTCGAGCCGCCGCTGGAACCGCCATTGGAGCCGCCGCCCGAGCCGCCGCCGGACGAGGAGCCGCCACACGCGGCCAGCAGAGCAGCTGCCGAGCCACCGGCTGCGAGCGCCCCCGCCGCCCGCGTCAGCGCCGTGCGCCGCGTGATCCGATCCGTTGCGATGTCGTCAATCCCGGTCATCCAAGGCTCCTTGCCATATACCCAACACGTGTATCAACGCCGTGCGCCCCTCGCACTGTCCGCGTGTACAAGCGCACGATCGCTCTCGGCGCGGCCGCTCACGCGCTCGTCTCCGCGTACTCGATCACCGTCGGGCGTCGTGCGTGCACGGCGTCGCCCAGTTGCTGCTCGAGCGCGTCGAGCGTCGTCGCGCGGCTGCCCGCGACGCCGTAGCCGGCCGCGATCCCGACCAGATCGTGGGTCGTGCCGTCGGTACCGAGGTGCTCGACGCCGGCGCCGTCCATCGCGTCGCGGATCTCGCCATACCCGCGGTTGTCGTATACGAGCGCGATCACGGGCGCTTCGAGATCACGCATCGTCGCGAGCTCCTGCACGGTGAACTGGAAGCCGCCGTCGCCCGCGAGCGCCAGCACCGGCCGGTCGGGAGCCGCGAGCTTGGCGCCGATCGCCATCGGAAGCGCGCAGCCCAGGCAGCCGTAGCCGATCGGCATCAGCCACGACCGCGGGCGCGTCGCCGGCAGCAGGTGGTTGGCCGCATAGACCGGCTGGGTCGAGTCGCCGGCGATGATCGCCTCGCCACCGAGCACGCGCCGCAGGACCTCGAGCATCGGTGCGAATCGCGCGATCTCGGCCGGCGCGCGCAGCGCCGCCCGCGCGCCGGCGATCTCGGCGGCGACGGCATCGAGGCGCGCGGAATCGGCCGCCGGCGCCACCGTGGCGAGCGCATCGGCGAGTGATCCGAGCGTCGCTGCCGCGTCGCCGTGCAGTGCCACCTCGGGATGCCAGCGACGGCCGAGCTGGTCGGCATCGATGTCGATTCGCACCATGTTCGGGAGCTCGAGCGGCTCGCCCAGGCCCCACAGCTCGAGCTCGGAGAACTGCGCGCCGGCGAGCACGGTCGCGTCGGCGCGGCGGAGCAGGTCGGAGACGGGCTCGAAGCTGAGCGCCGAGCCGAGGCACAGCGGATCGTCGTCGGCGATCGCTCCGCGCGCGTTGATCGTCAGGCCGATCGGCGCCGCCAGCGCCCTGGCGAGCGCCAACGCGGCGGGGCCCGCGTCACGGGCGCCGCCGCCGAGCAGCACGAGCGGTCGCTGCGCGCCGGCGAGCAGTTCGGCCGCGCGGCGCACCGCCTGCGGATCGGCCACCGGCGGGCTCGGCGCGGGCGCCGACCACGCGGGCACGGCGGCCGATCGCTTCAGCACATCGACCGGTAGACCGATGTGCACCGGCCTCGGCCGCTGCGAGCTGAACACCTCCTCCGCCCGCGTGAACACCTCGGGCAGCTCGTCCGGATCGGTGACGGTGTGGCTGAACGCGGTGACCTGCGACAGCAGCGCCTGCTGGTCGGGGAGGTCGTGGATCTCGCCGAGATCACGCTCGCATGCCGGAACGGCACCGGACAGCACGAGCATCGGGATCGAGTCGTGATATGCCTGCGCGATCGGCGTGAGCGCGTTCGTCAGGCCGGGGCCGCCGATCAGCATGCAGATGCCCGGCCGGCCCGTGACCCGGGCCCAGCCGTCAGCCATGAACGCCGCTCCCTGCTCGTGACGGGGGGTGACGTGGCGAAGGCTGGATCCGGCCAGCCCGCGGTACAGCTCCAGGGTGTGGACCCCGGGAATTCCGAACACCGTCGTGGCTCCGGTGCGCTCCACCAGGTCCACGACAACCTCTCCACACGATGGCATCAGGA
Organism: Solirubrobacteraceae bacterium; assembly: GCA_036273655.1. Taxonomy (GTDB): domain Bacteria; phylum Actinomycetota; class Thermoleophilia; order Solirubrobacterales; family Solirubrobacteraceae; genus Palsa-465. The sequence goes on from DASUHF010000044.1 coordinate 3,790, forward strand.
CATCAGACGTTGTCGTATTGCCATTCTCAGGGCATCATACGGGTATGGAGAACGTCGTGGTGCCCCATGATCGATGGTCGCCCGAGCTGGCACCATTCGCCCCCAGCCCCGAGCTCGAGCCCGACACGATCAGGCTCGCGTTCAACGAGTCGCCGCTCGGGCCGTTCCCCGCCGCGCTCGAGGCGATCGTCGCGAACGCCGCTGCCCAGGCCGGTCGCTACCCCGAGCGCGACGGGCGTCTGATCGAGCGCCTCGCGCAGCTGCACCGGCTGGCGCCGGAGATGATCGCGCTCGGCAACGGGGCGGATGCGCTGATCGGCTACATCAGCGCCGCCTACCTGCGCCCGGGCGATGAGCTGGTCACCGGCTGGCCGTCGTTCCCCACGTACCTGATCGATGCCGCCAAGCAGGGCGCGACCGCGATCACCGTGCCCCTGCGCGACGGCGCCTTCGACCTCGACGCGATCGCCGAGCGGATCGGGCCGCGCACGCGGCTGGTCTGGATCTGCACGCCGAACAACCCGACCGGCGCCGCGGTCGACGCCGCGCGGCTACGCGCGTTCCTCGATCGCGTGCCCGAGCAGGTCCTGGTCGTGATCGACGAGGCCTACCACGAGTTCTGCCCGCCCCCCGCCGAGAACGGCGGCGCCCCCGGGCCCGTCGACGCCCTCGCCGAGAACGGTGGCGGCCCCGGACCCGTCGACGCGGTTGCCGAGCACGTCCGCAGCCGCCCGAACGTCGCGGCGCTGCGCACGTTCTCGAAGATGTACGGGCTCGCGGGAATGCGCGTCGGGTGGATGGCCGCGCCGGCGCCGATCGTCGAGGCGGTCGGCAAATCGCGCCACTACTACGACATCACCGGGCTGTCGGCGCTGGCCGCACTCGCCAGCCTCGACCAGCCCGACGAGGTCGCGCGCCGGCGCCGGCTCAACATCGTCGCTCGCGGGGCCCTGGAACGCGGGCTCGACGAGCTCGGCTACCGGCATCTCCCGTCGCAGGCGAACTTCGTCGCGGTCGACGTCGGCGACGCCGATGCGGTCGCGGCGCGCCTGCAGGCCGGCGGGGTCGCGGTGCGGTCGGTGGCGCCGCTCGGCGCACCCGAGCTGCTGCGGGTCACGGTCGGCGACGACGCGGCGATCGAGCGACTGCTGACGTTGCTGGGCCCGGCCGACCGCCGTTAGTACCGCGGCCCGCGCGGTGAGAGATTTGTCCGGCTATTCCGGACTGAGTTCGCACTCGTGCTCGCCGATGCGTCGAGCGCGTCAAACGAACGAGACGCTAGTCCCCCGCTGTGGCGGCCGGATCGCCCAGCGCGCGCGTGATCTCGGCCGCCACGTCGAGCAGCTCGCGCGCGGCGGCGTCGACCCGTTCCACGAACCGGTGGCGCGGCGCCGACGCGTTGAGCGCCGCGATGATCGTGCCGCTCGGATCCCGGACCGGCACCGCGACGCTGATCAGGTCAGGCTCGAACTCCTCGTCGACCATCGCCCAGCCTGCCTCGCGGGCGCGTGCGACCGCGGACACCAGCGCCTCGGCCGAGCGCAGGGTACGCGGCGCGACCGCGACGAACTCGACGTCGGCGTACGCCGACCTGATCTCGTCGTCGCCCCAGTCGAGCATCAGCACGCGTCCCGACGCCGTGCAGTAGGCCGGCGTCATCCGGCCCGCCCAGCCGGTCGCCTGGACGGTGCGGCCGGGCGACTCGGACAGGAGCGTGATCGTCTCCAGACCCTGCAGCACGGATAGGTGTACTCGCTCGCCGAGTGAGTGCGCCAGCCTGCGCATGACCGGTCTGGCCGTCTCCAGCAGCCGGCGCTCACCGGCCAGTTGCGCGAGCGCGTACAGACGCCAGCCGAGCCGGTAGCCGTTGTCCTTGCCGCGCTCCACGAGGCCGTACTCGTTCAGCGCTTTGAGCGCGCGTGAGACCTGGCTCTTCTCGCGGCCCAGCAGTTCCGCGATGCGGGTGACGCCAAGCCCGCCCTCTCCAAGTGACTCGTCGCTGGCCAGCGACAGCAGCACCTCGATGCCGCGGCGGATGCTCGTCTCGCGCTCGCCGCTTGCCCGCCCGGGCCTGACCGCCGCGCCTGCCCCTGGCTCCTCCGCCGCCGCCGACGCCGCCGGATGGCTTGTCTGCGCGCGTTCCCCCATAGTGAGAGCCTAATGCGCAGATCCGCCGGCACCGGCCGGCGACGAGCCGATGATCGCCCGCAGCCGGTCGTTGACGACATCGGGACGGTGGCCGAACGCCGAGCCGTGACCGAGGCCCTGCAGCAGGTGGAAGTGACCGTTGGCGGCGAGCGCGGCGACCTCGCGCACCCGCTGTGGCGGCGTCTGCACGTCCTCGGAGAACGCGATCGCGTGGATCGGCACGTCGATGTGCGGCAGCAGCGGACCCGAGTCGTAGTCCAGGCACGCCTGCCACTGGGCCGCGAGCATCGCGCCGTCACGGTCGGCGAAGCCGGCCGAGACCAGCGGCTTGATCCTCTCCCAGGTCTCGTCGTCGCCGAGCGCATCGGCCGGGAAGTACTGCATCGCGTAGTGCGCGGTCGCGAACATCGGCGGCAGCGTTCCGCCCTCGCGGCGGAAGTCGATCTCGGCCTGCTCCCAGTCGCGGATGAAGCCGGTCTTGCGCACGCACGTCCCCATCACCAGCGCGGCGCGCACCAGCTCGGGACGGTCGTGGGCGATCTGGACCGCGATCAGGCTCCCCATCGACAGCCCGACGAGGAACACGGGCGGGTCGCAGACGGCCTCGATCAGCGCCGCGAGATCGGCCGCGTGCTCCTCGATCGGCCACGGCGGGTCGGTCGCGGACGTCGTCGCGCCGACGCCGCGGGCGTCGTACGTGGTGCTGCGGTAGGCGTCGTCGAACGCGGGTGTCTGGTGGTAACGCCAGTTGTCGCCCGGGTTGTCGCCGGCCGCGAGCCAGACGATGTCGGGGCCGGCGCCGCTCTGCCGATAGGCGATCGTCGCCCCCTCGAGCTCCAGCTTCGACGGCGCCTCAGCCATCGGCGACCACTGCGCCGCGCAGCAGCGCCAACAGCTCGTCGGGCGATGCGTCACGCACGCCCCCGTCGAAGCCGGCGGCAACGGGCGCGTCCCCGAACGCGTCGCGCACCTTGGCGGCCACGAGCGCGGACAGCCCCGGGTCGTCGGGCTCTCCGAACGATTCGAGCGGCCCGGCGGCGAGCAGCTCACCCGACAACAGCTCGATCTCGACCGCGGTCAGCCGCCGGGCCGGGAACGCCGCGGTCAGCTCCGGGTCGATCTCGACGTCGATCAGCTCGAACATCGCGCGGACCGAACCATCGGTGAACGGGCCGAGCACCTCATCGACGCCGAACCGACCGTGCGTCAGCGCGCTCGCCAGCGGCCACACGAGGCTGTACTGGGCCTCCTCGGTGCTCTCCGGGATCGCCTTCGCAAGACCGTCGGCGGCCGCGAACGTCCTCGCGGTCACCCGCCGGACCTCGCCGGGATCCAGCGTGCGGCCGCCGGTCGCCGCCAGCGCCGCCGCGATCCCGCACTGCGACCAGCGGCAGCACGGATACGGCTTGATGTAGAGCTCCTGCAGGCGCCAGCGAGCGCGGAGGTCGTCGAGCACCTCGACGGCGTCCATGAACTCGCCGCGGACGCTGGTGAAGCCGCGCGCCGCCAGCAGCGCCGACTCGACGCCGACCGCGGCGCCCCACGAGCACGCGTCCTTGGTCATCCGCGGCGCGGCGCAGGACCGCATGATGTGGGCGATCGGGCCGTGGTACTCGGCGAGCCCGAGTGCCGCGACCGTCGCGGCGGGATCCAGCCCCAGCAGCCGCGAGGCCGCGGCCGCGGCTCCGACCGCTCCCCAGGCGCCGGACGCGTGGTAGGAGTCGTCGCGCTCGTGCAGCGCGATCCCGGCCCGGATCGCGATCTCGTAACCGACGACGATCGCCTCCAGCAGCTCCCGCGCGGTCGCGTCGACACGCTGTGCGACCGCCAGCGCGGCCGGGATCACGATGGCGCCGGGGTGGCCCTTGGTCAGCCGGTGGCCGTCGTCGAAGTCGAGCGCGTTGGCGAGCACGCCGTTGGCGAACGCGGCTCCGATCACGCCGGCGCGGCGGCCGTCCAGCAGCAGCGTCGCGTCGGGGTGGGCGGGTCCATATAGCTCGACCGCGTGGTCGGCCGCGATCCGCGAGGCGGGCGCCGCACGCCCGCTGACGCAGACCGCGGCCATGTCCGCCGTCAGCAGCGACAGCCGCGCGCGAGCGTCATCGGGTAGATCGCGAAGCTCGAAGCCGGCGACGAAGTCGCACAGGGCCTGGTCGGAGGAGATCGCGATCATCGTCTGAGCGCGCCACATGACCAACGCGCGTTGCGCAAGCTACCACCCGCCCGGCGCCTTGACTAGTGGAGTGGGTTGCCGTAAAACCACCAGCTGTTGGCAATAGATGATCCATCTTCCGAGCTGGTCGACGTCGCATGCGCGCAGCTCGCGCCGACGATCGGCGATCTGGACGGCAACCGCGCACGTGCGCTCGCCGCGGTGCGCGCGGCCGCCGGCGACGGCGCGGCGCTGATCGTGCTCCCCGAGCTGTGCACGACGGGATACGCGTTCGCCGACCGCGCCGAGGCGCTTCACTGCAGCGAGCCCGCCGACGGGCCGACGGTCAGCGGGTGGCGGGAGCTTTGCCGCGAGCTCGAGGTCACGGTCGTCGCCGGCTTCTGCGAGCACGGCCCTGACGGGATCCCCCGCAACAGCGCGGCCGTCGTCAACGCCGACGGCTCGCTCACGGTCTACCGCAAGACGCACCTGTGGGACCGCGAACCGCTGCTGTTCGAAGCCGGCACCGAACCGGCGCCCGTCGTGGACACCGCCGCCGGCCGGGTCGGCGTCGCGATCTGCTACGACGCGTTCTTCCCGGAGGTCATGCGCGGCCTCGCGGGTGCGGGTGCGGACGTGATCGCGGTGCCGATGAACTCCCCGGTGCCCGACCCGCCGCTGCCGCCGCAGGCGGTCCCGTCCTCGGAGATCGTGCTGGCGCTCGCGGCCGCGACCGTCAACCGCGTGTACGTCGCCCAGGCGGACCGCAGCGGCCCCGAGCGCGGGATCGTGTGGGCGCAGGCCTCGGCGATCTGCGATCCCGACGGCCTGCTGCTGGCCGGCCCGATCGACGGCACCGGCGTGCTGCACGCCCGCTGCGATCTGCGCCGCGCGCGCGACAAGACGCTCGGCGTCCGCAACGACGTGTTCACCGACAGGCGGCCCGAGCTCTATCCCCAGCCCGGTCCGCGGATCCCGTTTCCATACGCCACACCACGCAAGGAGATGGTCCCATGACAACCGAACGCCCGGGCGCAGCGCTGCTCGAGCGCCTCGAACAGGGCCCGGTCATCTGTGCCGAGGGCTACCTGTTCGAGTTCGAGCGGCGCGGATATCTGCAGGCCGGCGCGTACGTGCCCGAGATCGTGCTCGAGCACCCCGAGATGGTCAGAGGGCTGCATCGGGAGTTCGTCCACGCCGGCTCGGACGTGGTCGAGGCGTTCACGTACTACGCCCATCGGGAGAAGATGCGGATCATCGGCAAGGAGCACCTGATCGAGCCGCTGAACCGCGATGCGCTCGCGATCGCCCGTGAGGTCGCCGACGAGAGCGGCTGCCTGGCGGCCGGGGATCTGTCGAACACGAACGCGTTCTACCCCGACGACACCTCCCGTCGTGACGTCCGGGCGATGTTCACCGAGCAGGTTCAGTGGATCGTCGATGCCGGCATGGACTTCGTGATCGCGGAGACGCTGTCGTGGGGCGAGGAGGCGCTGCTGGCGCTCGAGGTGATCAAGGAGGCGGGGCTGACCGCGGTCGTGACGCTGTCGATCCACCGCGAGGGCGAGGTCCGCGAGGGCTGGAGCCCCGAGGACACGTGCGCGCGCCTGGAGCAGGCGGGCGCCGACGTCGTCGGGCTCAACTGCATCCGCGGCCCGCGGACGATGCTGCC
>DASUHF010000045.1:0-6354 GCA_036273655.1 Solirubrobacteraceae bacterium
GCGGACCGGATCGGCCGCGCGATCCGCGCCGGGGTCGTCTGGGTCAACACGTTCCTCGTTCGCGACCTTACGGCGCCGTTCGGCGGCGTCGGCGACTCGGGCATTGGCCGCGAGGGCGGCGACTACGCGCTGGATTTCTACTCGGACCTGAAGACGCTCCAGATCCTCGAGGGCTCGACGCACTAGCGCCGGCCCGCCGACTCACGACCGGCGGCGCACAAGCGCCGCCTACATGGATGAGGGAACACACCGGCAACCGTCGGAGGCTGAGCAGGTGGTGTGATCGAGGCGCGCCACCCCGCCGGCTGCCCTCAGGGTCGCCTACTGTCGGCGGCTAGGGCTGCCCGATCACGCAAACCGCGGGGACCGGGTGCAGGTCTTTGACCAGCACCTGGTTTACGGAGAACTCCCCCAGCCGGATCCTCTCGCTCAGCCGGTCGGCCAGCTCGCGTGCTTGGCCGGTCCGGGTGTGGCGAGCGTCCCAGAAGATGTAGACGGCTCCGTCGGGGGCGAGATGCTGCCGGACGATCCCCAGCGCCTCCTTCGGCGCAAGCCAGAAGGGCGCGACGTTGAAAGCGAAGGCCTTGTCGAATCGCTCGTCTCCGAAGTCCGTCTTCTCGAGCGCTGCCGTCTTGAGCACCGCCCTGCCTCGCGCGATGTGCTCGCAGTTTCTCCGCGTGGCCATTGCGATCATCTTGGGAGAGCGGTCGATCGCGGTGATCGTCCCCGTCGTCAGCCGCTCGCAGACCAGCGATACGGCCACGCCGTGTCCGCAGCCGACCTCCAGCACGCGATCGGCGGGATCGAGCGCCAAGGTGTCCACCGCCCAAACGAACCGTTTCGAGGGCTTGCTTGCCATGCCTACGCCTTGCTGTTTATGACCACTGACGGTCGAGCGACGGTCGTCACTGTGAACAGGATCTCTTCGCACCCGATGAGTTCAAGGGTGGCGCATGGCGTGTCAGCCCAACGAGTGCGAGACGATCTCGAGAGGCTCGCTAACCCCGGCACGCCTGAAGAACGCGGACTTCAGTCGTCGATGACTAGCATCCATGGTCGCGATGATCGAGTCGGGTGTCGTCAGGACGACCGAGGAGATCGCGGTCGGCTGGCTGCGTGAGGGACGGAGGTTCGTGCAGGCGCTGCTGGTCGAGGTCGAGGGCTCGGCACCGCTGCCGGTCGGGGCGATGATGGTGATCGACGTCGATGGCGCGATCGAGGGCTCGCTGACGGGCGGTTGCGTCGAGGGAGCGGTCGTGAGCGAGGCCGAGGCGCTGATGGCCGGCGCGCGCGGCCCCGGCGTGCTCACGTATGGGATCTCCGACGAGCTGGCCGGCACGGTCGGGCTGATGTGCGGCGGCACCGTGCACATCTTCGTGTGCGAGCTGTCGGGTGAACGGGGTGCGGCCGAGCTGGCGGTGCTGGAGGCGCATGGCGACGGTCGCACGGCCGCGGTCGCGACGCTGCTTGACGGCGCCGAGGCGGGCGCCCGGCTGGCGATCGTCGATGACGCGGTCGTCGGCGGGCTCGGCCGCCAGCAGCTGTTGGACCGAAACGTCGCGCGCGAGGCGGCGGGGCTGCTGCAGGAGGGCAAGACGACGATCCGGCGCTTCGGCGCCGAGGGCGCGACGCTCGGCGACGAGCTGCGCGTCCACATCCGCTCGTACGCGCCACCGCCGCAGATGTGGATCTTCGGCGCGATCGACTTCTCCGCCGCGATGGCGCCGTTTGCGACCCAGATCGGCTACCGGGTGCGGATCTGCGACGCCCGCGACCGGTTCGCGCGCTCGTCGCGGTTCTCGTCGGTCGCCGAGGTGCAGGTCGGCTGGCCCCAGGAGCTGCTGCGCGACGTCCCGCTCGGCCCGCGTGACGCCGTGCTCGTGTTCACCCACGATGCGAAGTTCGACGAGCCCGCCCTGATGGCGGCGCTACGGACGGACGCCGGCTATATCGGTGCGCTCGGCTCGCGGCAGACGACCGCCGACCGCGAGCGGCGGCTGCGCGCGGCGGGCGCGACCGACGCAGACCTCGCCCGGATCCACGCGCCCTGCGGGCTGGACATCGGCAGCCGCACGGCCGAGGAGACCGCCGTGTCGGTGCTGGCCGAGATCATCGCCTCGCGGGCCGACCGGGTCGCGCGGCCGCTGCGCGAGAGCAGCGGCCCGATTCACTCCCGCGACCGGGAGTAGTCGCCACGGGACGCCGTGCGCGGTACCGCGGCACGAACTTTGCAAGGTGCGTCACCCCCCGCGGTACGTACCTTGCAAAGTTCAGCCTTGCGGCGGTTGATCAGGCATAACTGATCAGGCTAGGCTTACGAATATGGAGCCGACGCCACAGGAGGTCGCGGCCGCACTGCGGCCCGTGCTCGGCCAGCTGTATCGGCGGCTGCGCCAGACCAAGGCCAGCGGCGAGCTGACGCTGTCCGAAAGCTCGGCGCTCAGCCGGCTCGAGCGGCACGGCCCAGCGACGGGCGCCGAGCTCGCCAAGCTCGAGCAGGTCAGCCCCCAGTCGATCGGCGCGACCCTGCAGGCGCTTCAGTCCAAGGGTCTGATCTCGCGCGCGCCCGATCCCAACGACGGCCGGCGAGTGAGCCTGTCGCTGACCGGCGCCGGGCGTGAGACGGTGCAGAGCAAGCGCGCCGCGCGCACGGTGCAGCTGACCCGCGCGCTTGCGACGCTGAGCGACGAGGAGCGTGCGCGGCTACTGGCGGCGGTGCCGCTGCTCGAGCGGCTGAGCGAACAGCTGTGAGCGCGTCGACCGCGGCCCGCGACCCGCACGCCGCCGGCGATCGCTACAAGTGGGTGGCGCTGGCGAACACGACCGCGGCCGTGTTCATGAGCCAGCTCGACGGCTCGATCGTGCTGATCGCGCTGCCCGCGATCTTCGTCGGGATCCATCTCGATCCGCTGTCGCCGGGCAACATCGGCTACCTGCTGTGGATGATCATGGGCTATCGACTCGTGCAGGCGGTGCTCGTCGTCACCGTCGGCCGTCTCGGCGACATCTTCGGTCGCGTGAGGATCTACAACGCCGGCTTCGCGGTGTTCACGGCAGCGTCGGTGATGCTCTCGTTCGACCCGTTCACCGCCGCGCACGGGGCGCTGTGGCTGATCGCGTGGCGATTCCCGCAGGCGGTCGGCGGCTCGATGCTGACCGCCAGCTCGGCGGCGATCCTGACCGACGCCTTCCCCGCGCAGCAGCGCGGCTTCGCGCTCGGCACCAACCAGGTGGCCGGGCTTGCCGGGATGTTCATCGGCCTCGTCGCCGGCGGTCTTTTGGCGACTCTGGACTGGCGAGCGGTGTTCTGGGTCAACGTCCCGGTCGGGGTGTACGGGACCGTGTGGGCGTATCTGAAGCTGCGCGAGACCGGCGAGCGCCGCGCCGCCTCGATCGACTGGTGGGGGAACGTCACGTTCGCCGTCGGCCTGTCGGCGATCCTGGTCGCGTCGACGTACGGGATCCAGCCATACGGCGGTCACGCGATGGGCTGGACCAACCCGTGGGTGATCGCCGGGCTTGCCGGCGGCCTCGCGCTGCTGGTCGCGTTCGTCGCGATCGAGCGCCGCGTGGCGGCGCCGATGATCAACCTCGACCTGTTCAAGCTGCGCGCCTTCACCGCCGGGAACACGGCCGGCTTCACGATGGCGCTCGCGCGTGGCGGGCTGCAGTTCATGATCGTGATCTGGTTGCAGGGCATCTGGCTGCCGCTGCACGGCTACAACTTCTCGGAGACGCCGCTGTGGGCCGGCATCTACATGCTGCCGCTGACCGTCGGCTTCCTGATCGCCGGCCCGGTGTCCGGCACGCTCTCCGATCGGTTCGGCTCGCGCGGGCTCGCGACCGCGGGCGCAACCACCAGCGCGGTGGCCTTCGTCGCTCTGATGCTGCTGCCGGTCGACTTCTCCTACGTCGTGTTCGCGCTGCTGCTGGCGCTGGTCGGGGTCGCCACCGGGATGTTCGCCTCGCCGAACTCCTCGTCGATCATGGGCAGCGTCCCCCGGTCAGAGCGGGGAGTGGCGTCCGGGATGCGCTCGACCTTCCAGAACTCGGGGACCGCGATCTCGATCGGCGTGTTCTTCACGCTCGTGATCGCGGGCGTCGCCGCGAGCCTGCCGGCGACGCTCAGCGCCGGACTGATCGAGCACGGCGTTCCGGGGGCCACCGCGCATCAGCTTGCGAGCCTGCCGCCGGTGTCGAGCGTGTTCGGCTCGCTGCTCGGGGTCAATCCGCTCGAGCACCTGCTGCGCAGCCACGGCGCGCTGCACTACCTGACCGCAGCCGGGTACCGGTCGGTGACCGGCCAGAGCTTTTTTCCGCGCCTGATCTCGGCGCCGTTCCACGACGGCCTCGTCGTCGCGTTCGCGACCTCCGCGGCGCTGTCGGCAGTCGCCGCGGTCGCGTCCGCGCTGCGCGGCGGTCACACCCCATCGAAAGGAGTTCTCGCATGACCACCGAAACCCCGGAACCGCTCGACGCCGCGACGACGGCGCTGCTCGTGATGGACTACCAGAACGGGATCCTCGAGCGCATCGAGGACGCGCCGGCGCTGCTTGACCGCGTCAGCGGCGCGATCGCGCGTGTGCGCTCAGGCGGCGGCACGATCGGTTACGTCCGCGTCGGCTTCGCCGACGGCGAGGCTCCCGCGGGCGCGATGGGTCGGCGGATCGACCGCGAGACGGCACAGACGATGTTCCACGCTGACGCGCCAGCGACCCAGGTCCACGACAAGATCGCGCCGCAGGACGGCGACATCGTCGTGCGCAAGACGCGCGTCGGCCCGTTCGGGACCACCGATCTGCACGGGCAGCTGCGATCGCGCGGGATCGACACGCTGATCCTCGCCGGGATCTCGACCAGCGGCGTCGTGCTGTCGGCCGTCCGCGACGGCCACGACCGCGACTACCGGCTGGTCGTCGCCTCGGACCTGTGCGCCGACCCGGAGCCCGACGTGCACGCGTTCCTGATCGAGCGGATCTTCCCCCGTCAGGCGGAGGTCGTCACGCGCGAGGAGCTGTACCGCCGGCTCAGCTGACCCGGGCGCTTTTATGCGAGGTGGCGCTCGAGGTTGTCGGCGACGAGCCCATCGATGAACGCCCGGGAGATCCGCGCGCCGGTGAGCGCGCGGTACACGATCGGCCCGCACAGGGCGTCGAGCATCGCGTCGACGTCGAGCTCGTCCCGCAGCTCGCCGGACTCGACGCCGCGCGTCAGCATCGCGCGTTCCTGCCGGCGGCGGGGGTCGAGGTAGCGCGCCTGAAACAGCCTGGCCATCTCCGGATCGTGTTGGGCCTCGCCGATCAGCGCCAGCAGCACCTTGCCGGCGGGTTCCCTGAGGAACCGCGCGAGGCTGCGCAGATAGCGGCGCACGACATCGATGACAGGTCCCTTGTCGGCGACCGTCAGCTGTCGTCCGGCGTCCTCGATCAGCGTGTCGAGCAGGATGTCGACCTTCGACGGCCACCACCGGTAGATCGTCTGCTTGGCGACCCCCGCCCGCGCCGCGATCCCTTCGATCGTGACGCCGGCGAAGCCGCGCTCGACGAGCAGATCGTCGGCGGCGTGCAGGACCGCGAGGCGCGCGTTCTCGTCACGTCGGTGGGGGGCGCGGCCCTTCGGCGTGCGGCTCCGGGCAGGGTCGGTTGCCGGGGTGCGCCTTCGACGAGGTGGCTCGGCCGCGGGCATGGGGGGCGCCGATGGTAGCGCAACGCGGCGTCGCGTCATGATCTTGACAAGACGCAACGTTGCGTCTAGAATCTCCTATGACGTCCGCACGAGAAGGGAACGAGATGTCGCTTACCACGCCCCCGCTCGGGCCGCTGCTCGAGCGCCTGTTCAGCGAGGCCGAGGCGCCCGCTTCGCCGGAGACGACGTCCGCGCTGCGCCTGTCGGCCGATCGCCGCGCCTCGACGAGCACGGCCGACTACCTGGAGTTCTATGCCCGCGCAAAGGACGTCTACCTGGCCGTCTCGCGGGAGACCGCCCGGCTGCTCTACATGCTCGTGCGCGCCACCGGGGCGCGCTCGGTCGTCGAGTTCGGCACCTCGTTCGGGATCTCGACCCTGCACCTCGCCGCCGGTCTGCGCGACAACGGCGGCGGCCGGTTGATCACGACCGAGTTCGAGCCCTCGAAGGCCGCGCGCGCCCGCGAGAACTTCGCCGCCGCCGGCCTCGCGGATCTGATCGAGCTGCGCGAGGGCGACGCCGTGGAGACGCTCGCGCGCGACCTGCCCGAGCGGATCGACCTCGTGCTGCTCGACGGCGCCAAGAGCCTCTACCCGACGGTGCTGACGATGCTCGAGGAGCGGCTGCCGTCGGGCGCGCTGATCGTCGCCGACAACGCCGACTCGAGCC